>NZ_JBIBXG010000002.1:0-665175 GCF_043082085.1 Streptomyces sp. NPDC014801
CCCAAGCGCCGCGCCGCCAAGAAGTCCGGCCCCGTCGCCTCCGGCGACACCCTCGCCTCCCCCATGCAGGGCACCATCGTCAAGATCGCCGTCGAGGAAGGCCAGGAAGTCAAGGAAGGCGACCTCGTCGTCGTCCTCGAAGCCATGAAGATGGAACAACCCCTCAACGCCCACAAGTCCGGCACCATCACCGGCCTCAACGCCACCGTCGGCGCCTCCCTCACCTCCGGCGCCCCCATCTGCGACATCAAGGACTGACCCCCGCCCCGACGGGACAACCCGAAGCGCCCGGCAGACCGCACCACACGGCCCGCCGGGCGCTTCGGCGTAGTGTCTCGTCCGGCGCTACGGCCGGGTCAGGCGCACCGGCACCTGCTGGTGGCCGTTGCTGATCAGGGAGGGCACCGGGCGCAGTTCCTCGGCCGGGACCGCCAGGGTCAGGTCGGGGAAGCGGGCGAAGAGCTGCTTGAGGGCCTCGGCGACCTCGAGGCGGGCCAGCGGGGCGCCGAGGCAGAAGTGGACGCCGTGCCCGAAGGCCAGGTGGTCCTTGAGGCTGCGGGTGATGTCGAAGTCGTCGGCGCTGTCGCCATGCCAGTCGGGGTGGCGGTTGGCGGCGCCGTAGGAGGCGAGGATGGCCTCGCCGCGCGTGATGACGCCGCCGCCGGGCAGTTCGACGTCGGTGACGGCGTAGCGCAGCGGCAGGTGCTTGACGGCGGGCGAGTGCCGCAGGGTCTCCTCCACGACGTCGTCCCAGCCGGCCTTGCCGTCGCGGACGAGGTCGAGCTGGGCGGGGTGGGTGAGCAGGGCGACGACGGCCTGGTCGATGACGTTGACGGTGGTCTCGTAGCCGGCGCTGATCATCAGCAGCAGGGTGTCGCGCAGTTCCTCGGTGGTCAGGCCGCTGCCGTCCGACTCCTCGTCCCGGGCCGTGATGAGCAGGGAGGTCATGTCGTCGCCGGGGGCGGCGGTCTTGGTGGCGATCAGCTCGTCGAGGACGCCGTAGAGCCGGACGGTGTTGGTCTGGGACTCCTCCTGGGTGAGCGTGGTGTCGAAGACGCCGTCCACGAGCTTGCGGAAGTCGGCCCGCTGGTCCTCGGGCACACCCATCAGATGGCCTATGACGGAGATGGGCAGCGGGTAGGCCAGGTGCTCGCGCAGGTCGACGACCTCCCCGGCGGGCCGGGCGGCGAGGGCGTCGACCAGCTCGGTGACCATGGTCTCGACCGCCGGGCGCAGTTCGGCGATGCGCCGGGCGCTGAAGGCGGGGGCGACCATGCGCCGCAGCCTGCGGTGGTCGGCGCCGTAGGCCGTGAACATGTTCTTCACCGCGACCCACAGCGCGAGCGGCCAGGTCGCGACCCGCTGCTCGAACTCGGGCCAGTGGGCGCGGGCGTCCTTGGAGACGTCGGGGCTGGTCAGCAGCTGCTTGAGCAGTGCGGGGTCGGTGACGGCCCAGGCCTGGACGCCGAGGACGTCCACGCGGGCGGCCGGGCCGTGTGCGCGCAGGGTGCGGTGCTCCTCGTGCGCGGCGGCACCGGTCGGGTCGAGGACGAGCGGGGACTGCTGGGACATGGCCGGTCTCCTTCGGGTGACAACGGTCGACGGGAAGAGCGGGACGCCGGGCGTCAGACGACGGCGGGGAAGCGGACGGGCAGCGCCTCCAGGGCGCGGTGGAAGGGGCCGGGCCGCCAGGTCAGTTCGGACTCGGGGCAGGCCAGGTCGATCTCCGGCAGCGCGTCCAGCAGGCAGCTGATGGCGGTCTCGGCGATGAGGTAGGCGTGGGTCCGGGCCGGGCAGGTGTGCGGGCCGATGCTCCAGGACAGGTGGGCCCGGTTGCCGGCGAGCTGCGCGGCGCTGAGGCCGGCGGTGACGGCCGGGTCGTTGTTGCAGGCCGCCATGGAGATGACGACGGGCTGGTGGGCGGGCAGCAGCACACCCTCGACGTCGATCGGGTACGGCGGGTAGCTGATGCAGTAGTTGGCCATGGGCGGGTCGGTGTACAGGACGGTGTCGAGGGCGTCCCGCACCGGCTGGCCGGCGTGCAGGCCCGCGGAGAACTGCTCGTCGGTGAGGATCCTGAGCACCGTGTTGCTGATCAGGTTGGTCAGCGGTTCGATGCCGGCGCCGTACAGGGTGACCAGCTGGTGGGCCATCTCGACGTCGTCCAGGCGGGCGGAGTGCGCGATCAGCCGGGAGGTGACGTCGTCGCCGGGCTGCCGGCGGCGCAGCGCGACGAGGTCGCCGACGGCCCGGCCGAGGATCTCGTTGCCGCGGGCGGCGGTCTCGGCCTCCGCCTCGAAGATCTTGGCCATGCCGTCGGCGATGCGCCGGCCGATCTCGTCCGGGCAGCCGAGCAGCGCGCTCAGGACGCGGAAGGCGATGGGCCAGGAGTACTGGGTGAGCAGGTCGGCGTGGCCGAGGGCGCGGAACTCGCCGAGGGCCGCGGTGGCGACCTGCTCCACCAGGGCGCGCAGGGCGTGCTGGTCGACCGCCTGCAGGCTCGCGGTGTTGGCCGCCCGGTAGCGGGTGTGCTCGGCGCCGGAGGAGCGCAGCGCGTTGGGGCGCCACTCCATCATGGGCCGCACCGGGCAGGTCTCGGGGATCGCCTCCTGCCAGATCCGCGGGTCGGCGGGGAAGTGCAGCGGGTCGTTGAGGATGCGCCGGGCCTGGTGGAAGCCGATGACCAGGGTCGCCGGGACTCCGGGGGCGAGGTCGACGGGGACCAGCGGCCCGAAGTCGCGGCGCATGCGCTCGTAGGCGGCGTGGGGGTCGTCGGCGAACTCCGCGTCGTACAGCGCGATCCGCGTCGCGGCGTCCGCGGTGCGGGGAGGGAGGGTGGTCATGAACGCGGCTCCACGGAAGGGGCGAGGGCCTGACGGGTACTCATAAACGGGGCTCCACGAGAGAGGTGAGCGCCTGACGGGCGGTCAGGTACTCGACGAGCGTGATGAGCGCGTACACGCAGGACCGGCGGTCCCGCGCGTCGCACTCGGTGAGCGGCGTGTCGTCGTCCAGGGCGAGCGCCTGGCGCAGTTCGTGCAGGGGGTAACGCGGCGCGTCCGGGAAGACGTTGATGACGACGGCGTACGGGGTGCCCTGGTCCTCCAGCAGGCCGAGGACCTCGTGGCAGCCGTCGAGGTCGCGGGTGTCGGCGAGGACCACCGCGCCCAGCGCGCCCTCGGTCAGTCCGTCCCACAGCGGCCGGAAGCGGGTCTGGCCGGGGGTGCCGAAGAGGTAGAGCACCAGGCGGTCGCCGAGCAGGTGGATGCGGCCGAAGTCCATGGCGACGGTCGTGGCCGTCTTGTGCGGCTTGCCGCGCAGATCGTCCACGCCGACGCTGGCCTCGGTGATGGGCTCCTCCATGCGCAGCGGCGCCACCTCCGAGACGCTGCCGACGAAGGTGGTCTTGCCGACGCCGAACGCCCCGGCGACGACGATCTTCGCCGACCGGGTGACGCCGGGCGCCAGATAGCTGGGGGCGGGCTGGTCAGACCAGTTCGCGGAGTCCACGCAGCACCTCCTGTAGCAGGTCGAGTCCGGGCCGGTCCTCCTCGGCGGCCGCCGGGGCGGCGAGATGGCCGCTGTCCATGAGCGCGGAGACCAGGATCCGGACGGTGGACGGGGGCAGGTCCAGCGCGGCGGCGACGTCCGCCACGGCCAGTCCGCCGCGCCCGCCGGCGAACAGCCGCATCACCCGGCGGGCGTCCGGCCCCAGCCCGTCGGTGGAGCCGGACGCGCCGACGAGGACCGTCTCCAGGCGGACGTCCCGGCTGGGGCGGTTGCGTCCGCCGGTGCGGACGTAGGGTCTGATCATGTCCGGGTCGTGCCGCGGACCGGTCACGTCGCGGTGCCGCCTTCCGCGGCCGGGCGCCGGCTGGCGACGTCCATCTCATGGCCGAGCCGGGTGGCGAGGCGGACCATGTGGTGGGTGATCAGGCCGACGTCCGCCTCCGGGCCGGTGGTGACGACGGAGAGCATGGTGTTCTTCGCGGCCGCCGTCGTCAGCCCGATGCGGCCCTGCGACTCGATCAGCAGCTGGCACATGCCCTTGCCGCCCACGTGCTCGTCCCACGCCTTGCCGGCGGCACGCAGCGACGCGGTCACGGCCGCGAGCTTCTCGGCGTCCTCCTGCCCGATGGTCTGCGTACGGGCCTGCAGCAGGCCGTCGCCGCTCATCAGCACGGCGTACTCGACGCCCTCGACGGTGCCGAGTTCCTGGTCGAGCAGCCATCCCAGGCTGTTGCTGTGGGTGTCGCGCATGGTCAGTGTCCTTCGCTGGATCCGTGGTCTTCCGGCATCTGGCGGCCGCGGCGGGTGCCCGCCGCCCAGGCGGCCGCGACACCGGGGCGGCCCGGTACGACCGCCTCCTCGGCCGGCCGCGCCGACGCGGTCCGGGCCCGGGGCGGGCGTTGACGGACCGTCAGGCCGCTGGCGGTGGTGCGGACGGGTGCCGGTTCGGCGGCTTCTCCCGGGGCGGGGCCGTCCGTGTTCCCGGTGACGGCGGCGGTGGCGGGCACGGCAGGCTCGGGCTCTGCGGGTGCGGGCACGGCGGTTGCCTCCGTGGGGGCGAGCGCGGTGGTGGCTTCCCTCGGGGCGGGCGCGGTGGCGGGCTCGGGGCGGGCGGCCGGCTCGGGGGCCGGGGCGCGTTCGGCCGCGGCCGGCCGGGGCGCGGGCGCGGCCGGCGTGGTCAGCAGGCTCTTCGGCAGCACCAGGACGGCCCGGGTGCCCTGGTAGATGTTCGGCGCGGTCAGCTCGACCCGGAAGCCGTAGTTCTCCGCGAGCAGCGAGGCGACCCGCAGGCCGGTCTGCGGATGGGCGCCGAGCCGGGTGATGTCGTCGCGGTGTTTGCCGGACATGATGTCGCTGGCCCACAGCAGCCGTTCGTCGTCCATCCGCAGCCCGGCGTCGTCCACGATCAGGAAGCAGGCGTGGTGGCCCTGTTCCACGGACACGTGCACGCGCGCGGTGGGCGGGGAGTACCGCAGGGCGTTGTCCAGCAGCAGCGCGAGGGTGTGCACGACGGCCTCGACCGCCCGGCTCTCCACGGCGACGGTGTCCAGCTCGTGGTGCTCGATGCGCTGGTAGCCCTCGATCCGGCCCATCGCCGCGCGGATCACGTCGGTCAGGGTGGTGCGCGGCCACCGCCGGGAGAGCTTGTCGCCCGCGAGGACGGCGTACCCCTGGGCGGTGAGGAGCATCTGCTGCGCGATGTGGTCGATGTGCACGAGGGTGGCGTACGCCTCGTCGTCCTGGTGGGAGCGCACGCCCTGGCTGATCTCACGGCTGAGCCGGGCCGCCTTCGCCACCACGTTGGAGGCGAAGCTGCGCACGGCGGCGCGGGTCGCCTCCCGGGCCTCGCGGTGCGCCTTCTCCACTTCCTGGTCGGCCGCGGACCGGATGCGCGCGGCGTGCTCGTCCGCCGACGCCTGGGCGCTGTCCCGCACCCGCGTCACGGTGGCGGTCACCTGGCCGGTGAGGTCGCGCAGCCGGGCGGCGAGCGGCGTGTGCGCCAGCGGGTGCGGTACGGCGAGGTCGTCGGCGGAGCGGGAGCCGGCGGCCAACCCGGGTATCTCGGAGGTCAGTTGTCCCAGGGCGTATTCGACGGCGCGCAGCTGCTCGGTGAGTTGCTCCGCCTGGCCTCGCAGCCGGGCGGCCTGGTCGCGTTCGCGGCGGTACGCGCGGTGGAAGTGCCAGGTGCTCCCTGTGGCCGCCAGGGCGACCGTGGTGCCGGCGGCCAGTAACAGGTCGGTCATCGGGTCCTCTCCAAGGTGTCCGGCCGGGGGTCCGGACGGCACGGTGCGGTGCGACCGGGCGCGGGGGTGCCACCGGTTGCCGGGACGGCCCTCGCCGGGGTCGCCGCGAGGGCAGGGATCCGGGCCGCGGGGACGGCGCGGATCCGCATCGCGGTGACGGCATCGGTCCGGGATGCCGTGACGGCATCGGTGCGGAACGCCGTGACGGCGCCGGTCCGGGATGCCGCCGACGCGCCGGTGCGGGGCGCCGTGTCGGCGCCGTCGCGTGGGACGCGGGCCGGACGGGCCGCGTGCCGAGCGGCTTCCGGCTCAGCGCCCACGCGGGCGTACCGCGCCGGGCGGGACGCGGCGTAGGTCCGACCGGCGGCGACCGCGGTGTGGCCGAGGTCGACGGGCCTGCCGGCTAAGTCGGGAAGCACGGCGGGCACAGTGTCCTTTCGGTACGCGGTCATGTCGTTCTGCGTCACAGCGGTGACGCACGGTGGCCGTCTCCGGTCCGCCCGGAGTTTATCGGCAAACCCGCAGTGTGTTCGACGGTTCGGCCCCGAACCCTGTGAAAGATCGATGACAACCCGGCGCGGTCGTCCTGCTGCGTGGCCGTTCCTGCTCCTATGTCCCGAAGGGCCCTGTTGGGAGCGGTAGTTGGGCAAAGGCCGGGCACGGACGCCGCCCCCTTCCCACGGTCCCGGAGCCGGTTGCGGGGCGCACGCGGCGGTCCGGTCCGCCCCGCTCCGCGCACGGCCCGGTTCTGGTGTAATCGTCGCTTGAAGATCCCCGGGGGGCCGGGGGATGCGACGGGGGGCGGTTGTGGAAGAGCTGGGGGCGGCGGACCCACGCCGGGTGGGGCGCTACCGGATCCTCGCGCGTCTGGGCGCGGGCGGGATGGGCCGGGTGTACCTGGGCCGCTCCACCAGCGGCCGGATGGTCGCGGTGAAGGTGGTGCGCGCCGAACTGGCCGAGGACCCCGAGTTCCGGCGCCGGTTCGCCCGGGAGGTGGAGGCGGCCCGGCGGGTGACGGGGTTCTTCACGGCGGCCGTCGTCGACGCCGACCCCGAGGGCTCCCCCGCCTGGCTCGCCACCGCGTATGTGCCGGGCATTCCGCTGGACGAGGCGGTACGCGCCCACGGGGCGTGGCCCCGGCGCTCCCTGCTCGTCCTGGGAGCCGGGCTGGCCGAGGCCCTGGAGGCCATCCACGGCACGGGGCTGATCCACCGGGACCTCAAGCCGTCGAACGTCCTGCTCGCCGGCGACGGCCCCCGCGTCATCGACTTCGGCATCTCGCTCGCCACGGAGGCCAGCGCCCTGACCCAGACGGGCATGGTGATCGGCACTCCGGGGTTCATGTCGCCGGAGCAGGTCACGGGGCGCACGATCGGCACGGCGAGCGACGTGTTCGCCCTCGGCGCGGTGCTGGCGTACGCGGGCACCGGGGCGGCCCCGTTCGGCACCGGCTCACCGCACTCGGTGAACTTCCGCGCCGTGTACGAGCAGCCCGACCTGCGCGGGCTGCCGGCGGGCACGGAGTTCGTCGGCCGTCTGCTGGAGAAGGACCCCGAGCGGCGGCCGACGGTGCAGCAACTCCTGGCCGACTTCGCGCACTTGCTCGCGGAGGCCGACGGGCACGGCCCCGGGGACCGGCTGCCGCTGGAGACCGACTGGCTGCCCGCGGCGGTGGCGCGGGCCCTCACCGAGCGGAACACGACGGCTCCGCCGCTCCGGCCGCCGGTGACCGCCCCGCCCACCCCCGACCCCCGGGTCTCCCTGGCCAAACGGCCCGAGCCGCCGGTAGCCTCCCCCGCCGCGACGGGTGAGGGGGAACCCGCGCCGGGCACGCCTACACCCCAGGAGGCATCGACACCGGGCACGCCCCCGCCCGGGGAGCAGCCCACGCCGGGCACTCCCCCACCCACGCCGGGCGAAGAGCCCACGCCGGGCACGCCCACACCTCGCCAGGAGCCGACGCCGGCCACCCCCGCACCACGCGAGGAGCCGACGCCGGCCACCCCCGCGCCCGGCGAGGCGCCCGCGCCGGCTCCCCCATCCCACGAGCCGTTCCTGCTGTCCACCTCGGCGTCCGCCCCCGTCACCGCCCCACGGCCCGGCCGGTCCCGGCGCCGCCGTGTCCTGGCCCTCGCGCTGGCGGCGGCGCTCGTCACCGGCGGCAGCGTCACCGCCCTGCTCGCCCAGCGGGGCGGCGACCGGCCCGTGACGCCGGGGGGCACCCCCCGCGCCTCCGCCGCCGCGTCGGGCTTCGACGCCGCGGTCGCGCATGTCGTCGACGCCTCCGACCGCAAGGGCGGCACCCTGCGCCTCGTCAGCAGCGCGGACGCCGACTCCTGGGACCCGGCCCGCTCGTACTTCGGCTGGGTGTGGAACATGGAGCGCCTCTACACCCGGACGCTGCTCACCTACGACGTGAAGCCGGGCAAGCCCGGTCTCACCCTCGTCCCGGGCCTGGCGGCGGCGGCGCCGCGGGTGTCCGCGGACGGACGGACGTACACGGTCACCCTGCGGTCCGGGGTGACGTTCGAGGACGGCACACCGATCACCGCCCAGGACGTCAAGTACGCCATCGAGCGCGTCTTCGCCCGTGAGGTGATCGACGGCGGCCCGAGCTATCTGATCGAGACGCTGGACCAGGGGCAGGGCTACCCCGGGCCGTACCGGAGCGGGGCGTCGGACCGGACCGGGCTGCGGTCGGTCGAGACGCCGGACGACCGGACGCTCGTCTTCCGGCTGGCCGAGCCGGACGCGCGCTTCCCCCATCTGCTGGCCATGGGCGCCACCGCCCCCGTGCCGCGCAAGCGGGACAACGGAGCCGGGTACGCGGGGCGGCCCGTCTCCTCCGGCCCGTACCGGTTCCAGTCGTACACGCCCGGGAAGTCGCTGGTCCTCGTGCGCAACGAGCACTGGGACCGGGCCACCGACCCGCTGCGCAAGGCGCTGCCGGACCGCATCGAACTCACCGTCACCAGCGCCGACGACGTGGCGGCGCGCCTGCTCGACGGCCGCGCCGACCTCGACGTGCAGCAGGCCGGGCTGACGCAGGCCGCCGAGGCCCGGGTACTGCGGGACCCGGCGCTGAAAGCCCACGCCGACGCCCCGTTCACCGGGTACCTGCGCACCGTCGCGCTGGTGTCGAGGACGGCGCCGCTGGACAACGCGCACTGCCGCAGGGCCGTGTTCTACGCGGCGGACACCACCGCGCTGCGGGCAGCGCGCGGCGGTCCGACGACCGGCTCCCTGCACGGCAACCTGCTGCCGCCGACGCTCCCCGGCTCCGACGGCTACGACCCGTTCGCGCTGACCCGCGGACGGTCCCAGCCCGACAAGGCGCGCGAGGAACTGCGCGCCTGCGGCAGACCGCGGGGGTTCGGCACCAAGCTGGTCGTTCGGGACGCCAGGCCCCAGGACGTGCGGACGGCCGTGGCGCTGCAGCAGTCCCTCAAGGCGGTCGGGATCACCGTGGCCGTCGACCGGCTGGAGCTCGACGAGTACTTCTCCGTCATCGGCTCGCCGGCCGAGATCGCGAAGAAGGGCTACGGGATGATGCTGCTCGCCTGGGGCGCCGACTTCCCCGACGGCTCCGGCTTCCTGCCGCCGCTGACCGACGGACGCCTGATCACGCCCGCCGGCAACGTCAACTACGCCGGGGTGAACGACCCCGCGGTCAACGCGCTCCTCGACCAGGCCGCGGCTCAGACCGACCCGGTGCGGGCGGCCGAGCTGTACCGCCGTGTCGACCACCGGGTCACCGACGGCGCGTACTACCTGCCGGTCGTCGCCGACAAGGCCCTGAACTACCGCGGCCCGCGGCTGACGAACGTGTACGTCCACCAGGCGTACGGCATGGTCGACTTCCAGGCCCTGGGTGTCGCCGACGGCAAGTGATCCGGGGGCGAGAGGGCTCGCGCGGGCGCCCCCTCAGGCCGGCGCGGCGCGCGCAGGCGCCCCCTCAGGCCGACGCGGCGCCAACCCGGGCGCCCCCTCACGCCGGCCGGACGCCCGCGCGGAACTTGGGGATGCGGACGGTGACCTTCATGCCCGCCCCGACGCCGGTCTCGATGACGAGGCCGTAGGCGTCGCCGTACACCTGGCGCAGCCTGGTGTCCACGTTGCCCAGCCCGATGCCGGTGGAGGGGCCGCCGGATCCCTTGAGGATGCGGCGCAGCCGTTCCGGTTCCATCCCGACGCCGTTGTCCTCGACGATCACGCGGGCCTCGGGGCCGTCGTCCTCGGCGAGGATGGTGATCGTGCTGCGTTCCACGCTGTCCTCCAGCCCGTGTTTGAGGGCGTTCTCCACCAGGGGTTGCAGACACAGGAACGGCAGGGTCACGGACAGCACCTCGGGCGCGATGCGCAGGTTGACCCGGAGGCGGTCGCCGAAGCGGGCCCGGGCCAGTTCCAGATACTGCTCGATGCAGCGCAGCTCGTCCGCGAGGGTGGTGAACTCGCCGTGCTTGCGGAAGCTGTAGCGGGTGAAGTCCGCGAACTCCAGAAGCAGTTCGCGGGCCCGGTCGGGGTCGGTGCGGACGAACGAGGCGATGCTGGCGAGGGAGTTGTAGATGAAGTGGGGCGATATCTGCGCCCGCAGCGCGCGGATCTCCGCCTCGATGACGTCGGAGCGGCTGCGTTCCAGGTCGACCAGTTCCAGCTGTACGGAGACCCAGCGGGCGACCTCGTCGGCGGCCCGGGCGAGGACGGCGGACTCCTGCGGCCCGAACGCCCCCAGGGCCCCCGTCGGGCGGCCGTCCACGGTGAGCGGGGTGACGACACCCCAGCGCACCGGGCAGCCGGGCTGGTCGCAGGGGACCCGGACGGACTGGGTGCCGCCCTTGCCGAGCACGTCGGGGAGCAGCCTCTCCACCATGTCCCGGTGGTGGGCGCCGGGCCCCTCCCAGGCGAGCACCGCCTCCTCGTCGGTCAGCGTCATGGACGCCTCGCCCAGCAGGGGCCGCAGCCGTCGCGCCGCCTTGCGGGCGGTGTCCGGGGTGAGTCCTGCGCGCAGCGGGGGCGCGGCGAGGGACGCGGTGTGCAGGGTCTGGAACGTGGCGCGCTCCACGGGGGTGCCGGGTCCGGGCGGCTGCCCCTGCCCCCGTCGTGCGGCCAGATATCCGGCGCCCGCGCCCAGCGCGAACAGAACCGCGCCGCCGGCGGTGGTGAGCGCGGTGACGACAGTGCTCATGAGCGGACTCCTTGCCGGGGGCGACGGGACGGGCGGTAGGGGGAGGCGCGGCCGGGCGGGTTCACGGCGACGAGGGGCGTGGGCCGCCGGTCTCGGGGAGGTGCAGCCGGGCCATGACGGCGGCGGTGCTGCGCGGGACGCGGTGCCGGGTGGCGAGCGAGACGACGATCATGGTGGCGAAGCCCAGCGGTACCGACCACGCCGCCGGCCAGGCGCACAACACCTGCGGCCATCCGGACAGCGGGGGGCCCGCCATCGCCGCGACGACCGCGGCCAGCGCGGAGCCGCCGCCGACCAGCAGTCCGGCGGCCGCCCCGGGCGGGGTCAGGCCGTGCCACCAGATGCCCAGCACCAGCAGCGGGCAGAACGACGAGGCGGAGACCGCGAAGGCCAGGCCGACGGCCCCGGCGGCCGGCAGGTCCGGGAGGGCGAACAGGGCGGCGACCGGGACGGCGATCCCGAGGAGGGTCGCGAGGCGGAAGTGCCGGACGCCGAGCGTGGGCAGGACGTCCTGGGCGAGCACCCCGGCGACGGACAGGGTGAGCCCGGAGGTGGTGGACAGGAACGCGGCGAACGCCCCGCCGGCGACCAGTGCGCCGAGCAGGTCGCCGGCCGTGCCGCCGATCAGGCGCTGCGGCAGCAGCAGCACCGCCGCGTCGGTGTCCCCGGACAGCGTCAGGTCGGGGGCGTACAGCCGCCCCAGCGCGCCGTAGACGGGCATCAGCAGGTAGAAGGCGCCGAGCGCCGCCAGGACGACGACGGTGGTGCGGCGGGCGGCGCGCCCGTCGGGGTTGGTGTAGAAGCGGACGACGACGTGCGGCAGGCCCATGGTGCCGAGGAACGTGGCGACGATCAGGCCGTACGTCGCGTACAGGCTGTGCTCCTCGCGGCTCTGCGACACCGGTCGCGCCCAGCTGGAGGGCACGGGGCCGCTCTGGTCGCCGGTCGCGACGCGAGGGACGTCCGTGCCGGCCGGGAAGCTCAGCGAGGTGCCGGCGGCGAGATGGTGGGTGCCCTCGGTGAGCAGCAGGTCGGCCCGGTCGTGGGAGGTGCCGTCGACCGTGCCGCGCGCGGTGACGCGGACGGGGCGGTCGATCGCGATGTCCCGTGCCGTGTCGACGCTGACGAGGGTGGGCCGGTGGAAGGTGGCCGGGCCCTCCCAGGAGGGCTGCGGCGCCTGGTCGCCGCGCCAGGCCGCGAGCAGGAAGACCACCGGGACGAGCAGCGCGGTCAGTTTCAGCCAGTACTGGAAGGCCTGCACGAAGGTGATGCTGCGCATGCCCCCGGCCGCCACCGCGGTCGTCACCACCGCGGCGACCAGGAGCCCGCCGGACCACTGGGGGGCGCCGGTGAGCAGCCGCAGGGTGAGTCCGGCGCCCCGCAGTTGGGGCAGCAGGTAGAGCCAGCCGATGCCGACGACGAACACGGAGGCGATGCGCCGCACGGTCCGGGACTCCGTGCGCGCCTCGGCGAAGTCGGGCAGCGTGTAGGCGCCCGACCGGCGCAGCGGGGCCGCCACGAAGATGAGCAGGACCAGGAACCCGGCCGTGTAGCCGATGGGGAACCACAGCATGTCGACGCCCTGCGCGAGCACGAGCCCGGCGACGCCGAGGAAGGAGGCGGCCGACAGGTACTCCCCGCTGATGGCGTAGGCGTTCAGCCGGGGCGGAACGCTGCGGGAGGCGACGTAGAAGTCGGAGGTGGTGCGGGAGATGCGCAGCCCGAGCGCGCCGACCAGCAGGGTCGTCGCCACGACCGCCGACACCGCGGCTATTGAGTAGGTCCGGTCCACCCGGTCGCCCCCTGCGCGTCGTGCGGGCGGGCCCGTGCCGTCCGGCGGGGAGTCCGGCACCGGGGCTCCGCTTGTCGGGACCGCCGCGTCCGCGGTGATCACGTGTGGCGGTGAGTGTACGCAGCGGGGGTGCGGGCGGCCAGGTGCCGTACGCGGGTGAGCGGCGCGGCGGCACGGGGTGGGCCGGGGTGGTACGCGCCGTGCCCTGACGGTCGGGGTGGTGCGCGCCGTGCCCGGACGGTCCCGGTGGCGGAGGGCGGGGCCGTCAGCGTCCGCGCCGCAGGCCCCGATTGGCCTGCTGGACGAGCAGGTCGCGCAGTTCGCGGGCGTTGCGCCGGCTGACGGCGAGGATCTGGTCGCCGACGCGCACGGTGAGGCTGCCGCCGTCGACGCGCAGTTCCTCGATGCTCGACAGCCGCACCAGGTGGCGCCGGTGGATGCGGACGAAGCCGCGTGAGCGCCAGCTCTCCTCCAGCGTGGCCAGGGAGTTGCGGATCAGATGGCCCTCGCCCTGACGGGTGTGCACCCGGGCGTAGTCGCCGTGGGCCTCGACATGGGTGATGTCGTCGATGTCGACGAAGCGGGTCACGCCGCCCAGTTCCACGGGGAGGTGGGAGACCCCCGGGTCGGGGAGCCCGCCGGTGTGCGCCGGGACGCCGGAGTGCGCCGCGCCCGGTGCGGTGTGCGGGCCGTGGCCGGTGGCGAGGGCTTCGCTCACCCGCCGGACCGCCTCGGAGAACCGCTCCTTGCGGATCGGTTTGAGCAGGTAGTCCACGGCCTTCAGGTCGAACGCCTGGACGGCGTGGTCCTCGTGGGCGGTGACGAACACGACCAGCGGCGGGGACGCGAACCCGGCCAGCAGTTGCGCCATGTCCAGGCCGGTGAGGCCGGGCATGTGGATGTCGAGGAAGACGACGTCGATGCCGTCCCGGCCGGTCTGCCCCTCCCCCACGGCCCGGCCGAGGATGCGCAGCGCCTCCGTGGCGCCCCGCGCTCCCTCGGCGCGGCCGACGCGGGCGTCGCCGCGCAGCAGGTACAGCAGTTCCTCCAGGGCCGGTGCCTCGTCGTCGACCGCGAGGGCCCGCAGCCCCGCCCCGTGCGGCACGGCGGCCGCGGCTGCGTCACCCATCCAGCCCGGCCCCGTCGCGCGACTGCGTGGCGCCCGCGTACGCGTCCTCGTGGCGTTCCGCGCGGCGCACGTACCAGCGGCCGATGCCCAGCAGCACCGGGTACGGCGCCACCCCCAGCGCCAGCCACACGACGAGCGGGACGTGGCCGCGCGCGTCGGGCGACGCGATCTGGCGCAGGAGAACGGGGAGCAGTCCGAGCAGGACCGTGAGCAGCCCCGAGGCGGCCAGGGCGAGCCGGGCCTGCCGGCGCACGAGGGCCCGGACCGGTGCGGTGCCGTCGGGTGCGGCGGTGTCGCTGCCGGCGGCGGCTCCGGGGCCGGGCCTGAGGCTCGGGCCGCGCAGGGACGCGCGGGCGGCCGGCTGCCCGGTGACCACCTCCCGGCGAGGGACGGAGTCCGCACCCATCTCCCACCCCCGGGATCGTGTCGCTCGCGCCGCCGCGCCGAGTCTACGCAGCTCCAGGGCGCCCGGACCAGACACCGGTGGGGCAGTCGCCACGGTGCTCAGGGACGGCCGGTGCCGTCTTCCGCCGGCCGCGCGAGGTCCCGGTGGGCGATCTCCAGCTCGACGAAGGACTCCTCGGCCTTGCGGAAGGCGATCTCCAGCGCGGCCGCGGCGCGCGGGCCCGCGTAGGCCGCCGCCCACAGCCGCAGGTCGTACAGCACGTCCGCCCAGCGGCCGGCGGCGCTGCGGGCGCGTCCCACGGTGGCGGCGAGTTCACGCGCGGTCCTCGGGGAGGTGCACGGCAGCGCGCGCAGTTCGGCCAGCAACTCCTGGACGTCGGCCATGCGGTCCCCCTCCGGGCCACCCGGGGAAGGAGCCCTGGCACCGCACGATAGGACGGCGCCGGCGCCTGCCGCCGTACCCGGGCCCGGCGAATCTGCGAACGGTGCACGTCGTCGCCGGACGGTCGCCCCGGCCGGACGAGCGGCGGACCGGCCGCTCTCCCCCACAGTCCGCCGCTGCCTCCCCCGGGGAGCCGGTGCCTCGGCGGCCGAGGCGCCGGCCCCTCACGCGGTCAGGCGCGGCAGCGGAGCATCTCCAGCGGCGGGTTGGCGAGCAGGTCCTGCCAGAAGTCCTCGCCGAACTCCTCGACGCCGGCGTCGGAGATGTGCAACGGCACCCACTCCAGGTCGTGGAACCCGGCGGCCCGCAGGCACTTCTCGTAGACCTCGCGACGCGGGGCGTTGGTGACGATGGTGATCGGCTCCGGGTCGAGGAGTGCGGTGATCCGCTCGCGCGGGCCCGTCTCGACCTCCTCGCCGGTCGGCTCGCAGCGGAAGCCGTACCGCTCCAGATGCGGGTTGTCGAAGCCGTAGTCCGGCTTCTGGGCGAGCACGAAGAACTGCCCGCCCTCCACGAGGCTGCGGTGGATGTTCCGGCACATCCGCTCCATCGTCGGGATGTCCTCGGCGTAGTTGAGGCACTGCACGCCCAGCGCGATGTCGTAACGCCGCTCCGGCGTTCGCAGTTCGGCCACGTCCCCGATCTCGTAGCGCACGCCGAGCGGTTCACGCTCCTCGCTCCGGCGCGCGGCGGCGATCATCTCGGCGGAGATGTCGACGCCGAGCACGTCGCCGGCGCCGCGCCGCTTGAACTCCCGGCTGTAGAAGCCGGTCCCGCACGCCAGGTCGAGGATCGACCTGCCGCGTACGTCCCCCACCAGGCCCAGGAAGCTCGGCACCTCCCCGTAGCGCATCAGCGGCAGGGACTTGAACCCCTCGAAGGCCTCGCCGATCTCGTCGTACTGCTGCACGCTCATGTGCCGCCCCCTTCGGTGCGTCAGGACTGTCCGCGCCCGCACCGGTCCTCGCGACACGCGAGGGTGCCGGGTCGCGGGCACGGCAGGAAGTCTGCGCCGGCGCCGAGCGGCAGCCGTACTGGCGGATGGCACGAAGAAGGGGACCGGCGGACCTCGTATCAGCCAACACACCGGCGTGGCAAGGGCAGTTCGCGGGGACGCTTCACCCGGCGTGCGCTCGGGCGGGTCAGCGCGCCGTGGGGCAGGGCGCGGCCGGGCCGCCGGGACGGCCGTCCGAGGGCAGGTCCTGGCCGCACCGCGCGCCGCCGGCGCACACGGCGGCCCGGGGGCCGAGCGGGACGCCGTTCGCGCGCAGGACGGCACGCAGGTCCAGGATCAGCGGGAAGATCTCGTGGTTGCGGTCCTCGCCCTGTTCGTCCCAGGCCCGCTGCTCCGCCTCGACGGCCATGCGGTCCTCGGCGAACACGCGCTCGGTGAAGCGCCTGATGAACGGCCAGGCGAGCCCCAGCGCCCCGGGGATCCGGGGCCGGGCGATCATCAGCAGCCCGTAGGCGTGGCAGGTGCGCTGCTCGGCGTCCTCGGGCACGTAGGCGGCCCACAGGCGGAACGCGGGCTGCCGGGCGTCCTGCGGCACCAGGTCGAGCGTCTGGTACGGGTAGGCGGTGCGGATCGTCATGACGTCGCTGGAGTCGCTGCCGCCGATCCCCTCGCCGGCCAGCAGGTTCGCGCCGCGGTTGCGCTTGCCGCCGGCGTGGGTGAACAGATACCGGGCCTCCACCGAGTCCGCCGTGGTGCGGCGGTCCAGCAGCTCGGGGCGGAGCCGGCCGACGACGCCCCGGTGCAGGAACTGGTGGTTCATGTCGAGCAGGTTCTCGTGCAGGAAGGAGTAGTGGCAGCGCACGGTCCTGGAGAACGTCATGGTCCGGTACGCCGGCGAGTGGAAGGCCGGCAGATGGGGCAGCGGGGTGGCCGCCGCCTTCGCGGGGTCCCCGGGGAAGACGAAGACCAGGCCGTACGCCTCGCGCACGGGGTAGCCGCGCACGCCGCGGGGCGGCCGTCCGTCGCCCTTGGCCAGGTAGGGGATCTGCGAGATGCGGCCGTCGCCGCGGTAGGCCCACGCGTGGTAGCAGCAGCGCAGGGTGTCGCCCTCCACCACGCCCATGCTCAGCGGCACCTGCCGGTGGGCGCAGCGGTCCTCCACGGCGTGCACGGCGCCGCTCGCACCGCGGTAGACCGCGATCCGTTGACCTGCGAACGTCGTGGCGCGCACCCGGCCCGTGCGGACACGGCGGGACAGCGCGACCGGGTACCAGAAGTCCGGGTGCAGGCCCACGCGCCGCAGGTCGACGTCGCCGGAGGGTTCACGGTGTGCTGCGGGCGCCGTGCTCGTGGCCTCACCGGGGTCGATCTCGGTCATGCCTCTCCCTCGTCCGAAGAACGCGGACACGCGGTCACCGCCCATCCTGGGCTCCGCGCGCCCCGCGTGCCGTGCTCGCATGGCCGAAGGGGTGAGCCCCGCCGCGCGCCGGGCCTCTCCTCACCCGTCCCTCTCAGGCGGTGCGGGTTCCGTACACGCGGTGTCGTTCGGCGTCCGCCCACTTGACCTCCAGGCCGAGGCCGGGCCGGGAGGTGTCGGGAGGCAGGGCGCCTCCGTCGGGCCTGAGCGTGCCGTCGAACAGCAAGTGCTCCACGCGTACGTGGTCGTGGAAGTACTCCAGGTGCCGCAGCCGCCGCACCGCGCAGAACGCGTGTGCCGAGACGGCCGGCGCGCAGTGCGCCGACAGGTCCAGGTGGTGGGCCGCCGCCAGACCGGCCGCCTCCAGTACGCCGGTGATGCCGCCGCAGCGGGTGACGTCGGCCTGCAGGCAGTCCACGGCCGGGCCCTCGACGAGGTTGACGAAGTCCTGCGTGGTGTAGGCGTATTCGCCCGCGGCGATCTCCAACCGGGCGGGGCCGTGGGCGACGAGCGCGCGCAGGCCCTCCAGGTCGGCGGAGCTGACGGGTTCCTCGAACCACCGCACGTCCCACTCCTCGTGGAAGCGGTGGGCCCAGTACCGGGCCTGTTTGCGGCCGAGGGCCCCGTTGGCGTCGGTGAAGATCTCCGTCTCGTCGCCGACGGCCTTGCGGACGGCCGTCAGGCGCTGCGGATCGCGGTCGGGGTCGCGGGAGGTCTTCAGCTTGACCCGCGGGATGCCCTGCTCCACCCAGCCGGACAGCTGGTCGGTGAGGCGGTCCAGGGAGTAGTTGGTGAACCCGCCGCTGCCGTACACGGGCACCCGGTCGTGGTGGGCCGGGAGGAGGTGCACGAGCGGGAGGTCCAGCAGCCGCGCCTTGAGGTCCCACAGGGCCACGTCCACCGCGGAGACGGCCATGGCGCCGACACCGGGGCGGCCCGCGTTGCGGATCTGGTGCTGCATGCGCTGCCACAGTGCCGGCGGTGAGGTGACCTTCTGCCCGGCGAGCAGCGGCGCGAGCTGGGACTCGGTGAAGGCGGCGACCGACACGTCCCCGTAGGTGTAGCCGAGCCCGCTGCGGCCCCCGGCGTGCACCCGGACCAGGACCATGGTGGTGGAGTGCCAGTCGAGGGTGCCGTCCTGCTCGGTGCCGTCGGGCCCGTCGGTGGGGACCTCGAAGGCGTGCACGTCGACCGCGTCGATGCGGCAGTCCTCCAGGGCGGTGCCAGTGACGCCGGTCATCAAGGCCGTCCCGGCAGGTGCTCGACCGCCTCGGCCGGTTTCCGGCGGGCGCCCGGCGCCACCGGGCGGCCGCCGGCCGGCGTCCCGTCCCGGGCGGCGCCGATCTTCTTCGGGTCGTCGCAGTACAGAGCCATGGAGATCTCCCGGAACTGGCGGTGCGGAACCGGTGGACGCGACATGGGTAGCCAGGCCGGGCAGCAGGTAAACGGTGCCGCCCGCGGGGCCGGCTCACCCGGTCCGGGGCTCCTCCCGGTCCGGGGCGGTTCCTGCCGGTCCGGGGCTCCTCCCGGTCCGGGGCTCCTTCCGGTCCGGGGCTCCTTCCGGTCCGGGGCTCCTCCCGGCGGGGCGGTTCCTGCCGGTCCGGGGCGGTTCCTGCCGGTCGGGGCGTCCTCCCCCGGCAGCGCGGTTCCCATCGGCAGGGGCCTCCCCTCTGCAGGGCCGTTCCCGCCGGTCCGGGCTCGCCCCGGCAGGGCCGTTCCCGCTGGTCCGAGGCTCGCCCCGGCAGGGTGGATCCTCCCGGCCGACGCTCATCCCGCCCGCTCGGGCCGGCGCGCGACCGGGCGAAGCGAGGACGGCGACGGCCGGCGGAGGCCACGATGGTCTCCATGAGGCCGGTGGCGCAGACCTGCCGGGGCCCGGGCGGCGGGCCCCGGCGTCCCGTCGTCACGCCTGGCCCGGACGGAGGCCGCCCGGCGGCCCCGCGTTTGGCCGGGCGACCGCGCGGTTACCTGCTCCCGCGCACGGCCCGCCCGGGCGCGGCCCCGTCGTCCACGCCGGATATCAGGGGCCGCCGGGTGGTACCCGGACAGGTATCCGGCGATGCGGCCGGGCCCGGCAACGCGGGAGACGCCATGGAGACGCTGAGCCGTCTCGACGGGTTCCAGCGGCGGCACCACTGGGTGGGCATGCCGCTGGCGGTGGTGTACAAGTTCGCCGACGACCAGGGGCTGTACCTGGCCGCCCTGATCGCCTACTACGGGTTCCTGTCCCTCTTCCCCCTGCTGCTGCTCCTGGTGTCCGCGCTCGGGGCACTGCTGCAGAACGACCCGGAACTGCAGCAGCAGGTCCTGAACTCGGCCGTGCGCAAGTTCCCCGTGCTGGGCGACCAGCTGAAGGAGAACATCCACTCGCTGCACGGCAACTCGGTGGCCGTGGCCGCCGGCGTGGCGGGCAGTCTCTACGGCGGCCTGGGCGTGGCCCAGGCGGTCCAGCACGCGCTCAACAAGATCTGGGCCGTGCCCCGCCACGCCCGCCCCAACCCCCTGCTCGCGCGGGTGCGCGGTCTGATGTTCATCGGCCTGCTGGCCGCCGGGCTGATTCTGACCAGCGCGCTGCTGACGACGGCCTCCTCGGAGGAGGTGTTCGGGCTGCGGCTCGGCAGCGGCCTGCGGCTGGCCGCCGCGCTCGCCGTCATCGCGCTGAACGCCGCCCTGCTGGTGCTCACCGTGCGGATCCTCACCCGCGCCCAGGTCCGCACCCGGCCGTTGTGGGGGCCCGCGCTCGGCGGTGCGCTCGCGTGGCAGGGACTGCAGTGGGGCGGCACCTACTATGTGCGGCACTACCTGAGCGGCGCCGGGGCGACGTACGGCATGTTCGCGATCGTGCTGGGACTGCTGGCCTGGCTGTACCTCGCGGCGCTGGTGTTCGTGCTGACGGTGGAGATCGCCTCGGTGCACGGCAGACGGCTGTGGCCGCGCAGCCTGCTCACCCCGTTCACCGACAACGTCCGCCTCAGCCACGCCGACCGCCGGGCCTACCGGTCGTACGCGATGGCCGAGAGCTTCAAGGGCTTCCAGAAGGTCACCGTCGCGTTCCACGGCCGGCCCTTCCCGGCCCGGAACGCCGACGAGGAGGACGCCCCCGCCCACGGCGCGGGCCCGCCGGACGACGGCCCGCGCGACGCCGCCGGATGACGGACCCGGCCGGCCCGACCGCCACCCGGCCCCTACCGCCCTTGGAGCGCACCCATGTGGATGATGTGGAAACGCCGCAAGCACCTCCGCGGGGCGGCGACGCCCGTGCCGCTGGAGCTGTGCGACCGGTGCGGCACGGCCTTCCCGGAGGCGGACGCGGTGACCGGCTACGTCGCGGACTCCTCCTGCGCGCAGCCGCTGCGCCCCTGGTTCGACGGGATGCGGCGGATCACCGCGTGCTGTGCGGCGCACTACGAGTCGGTGCGGGACGAGTACCGGCTGCGCCCCTTCGTCGAGGAGGAGCTGTGGGCGGCGAAGATCGAGCGCGTGCTCCGGGACGGCGCGCCGGTGTGCACACTGGAGGAACTCGGCCGCCGCACCGGCCTGGACGAGCCGGACATCCACCGCGCCGTGGCCTGGCACAACGACCGCCTGCGGCGCATGCGCGAGGAAGACGCCGGCGAGGGGACGAGCGACGGCACCGGGTGATCACGACGAGGGCGGGCGACCCCCAGCAGCGCAGACATCTCGTCGAGCGTGAACCCCAGCTGCCTCCCCCGGTCCGATCGCCACCGTCCGCCCTCCCTCACGGCAGATCCGCGCCGTACCGCTCGCCGTGCGGTACGCCCCCCGCGCGGTACGCCCCGTACCGCCCGCCGCGCCCGTGCCGTCACCGCGTCGGCGCAGCGACCGGGCGCGGCCGTCGCGCGGATCGCCTACCTGCCGCGCGGCAGCCCCGGCCCGGCCGACCTGGGCCTGCACCCGCTGCGGGGTGACGGGTCATGCCGTCGTGCGGAGCCACACCGCCGTGTCCTGGGGCAGCCTGCCGTCCCCGGTGAGCGGGCCGCTGGTCAGCAGGACACGGGCGTGGGGCGGAAGCCCGACCGGGGCCGCGGACAGGTTGACCATGCAGAGCAGTCCGGCCGGGCGGGCGAAGGCCAGGACGCCGTCCGGTGCGGGGAGCCAGGTCAGCGGGCCGTCGCCGAAGCCGTCCTCGGCGCGGCGCAGCGCCAGGGCCTCCCGGTAGAGGGTGAGCATCGACGCCGGGTCCCCGCTCTGCCGGTCGACGGCGTACGCGGCCCAGCCCTCCGGCTGCGGCAGCCAGGGCTCGCCGTGCGAGCCGAAGCCGGCGTGGGGCGCGTCGGCCTCCCAGGGCAGCGGGACGCGGCAGCCGTCGCGGCCGGGATCGGTGCCCCCGGAGCGGAAGTGCATGGGGTCCTGGATGCGGTCGAGGGGCACGTCGGCCTCGGGCAGGCCCAGCTCCTCGCCCTGGTAGAGGTAGACGGAGCCGGGCAGGGCCAGGGTCAGCAGGGCGGCGGCGCGGGCGCGGCGGGTGCCGAGGACGAGGTCGGTGGGGGTGCCGAAGGCCTTGGTGGCGAAGTCGAAGGCGGTGTCCGCGCGGCCGTAGCGGGTGACGGTGCGGGTCACGTCGTGGTTGCACAGCACCCAGGTGGCGGGCGCGCCGACCGGGGCGTGCTCGGCGAGGGTGTCGTCGATCGCGCGGCGCAGCCGGTCCGCGTCCCAGGGGCAGGTGAGGAAGGTGAAGTTGAAGGCGGTGTGCAGTTCGTCGGGGCGCAGGTAGCGGGCGAAGCGTTCGGCGTCCGGGAGCCAGACCTCGCCGACGAACACGGCGCCGTACTCGTCGGCGACGGCCCGCCAGGAGCGGTAGATGTCGTGCAGCCCGTCCTGGTCGATGTAGGGGTGCGGGTCGACGCCCTCGGTGAAGTCGGCGAGCGCCGGGTCCTTCACGAGCAGGGCGGCGGAGTCGATGCGCACGCCCGCGACCCCGCGCTCGAACCAGAAGCGCAGGATGTCCTCGTGCTCGCGGCGGACGGCCGGGTGGGCCCAGTTGAGGTCGGGCTGCTCGGGGGTGAACAGGTGCAGGTACCACTCGCCGTCGGCCACCCGGGTCCAGGTGGGGCCGGCGAACTGGGAGGGCCAGTCGTTGGGCGGGAGTTCGCCGTCCTCGCCGCGGCCGGGCCGGAAGTGGAACAGTTCCCGCTCGGGGCTGCCGGGCCCGGCCTCCAGGGCGGCCCGGAACCAGGGGTGCTGGTCGGAGACGTGGTTGGGGACGATGTCGACGATCACCCGGATGCCCATTTCGGCGGCCTGGGCGATGAGTTTCTCGGCCTCCTCCAGGGTGCCGAAGGCGGGGTCGATGGCGCGGTAGTCGGCGACGTCGTATCCGCCGTCCACCATCGGGGAGGCGTACCAGGGCGTGAACCAGACGGCGTCGACGCCGAGGTCGGCGAGGTGGGACAGTCGGGCCCGGGCGCCGGCGAGGTCCCCGGTGCCGTCACCGTCGCCGTCGGCGAAACTGCGCGGGTAGATCTGGTAGATGACGGCGTCTCGCCACCAGTCGTCGGTGCGGGGCGAGTGAGGGGCTGCCACGTGAAACGGTCCTTTCGGGCAGGGGGTGGTGCTTCGCCGCCGGCCCGGAGGCTGCGGGGCGTCGGACGGGCCGGCGGCGAAGGTCGGGGAGGCGTGCGCGGTGGGCCGGTGGCGGGTGTCAGCCCTTGAGGCCGCCGGCGGTCAGTCCGCTCATGATGTTGCGCTGGAAGACCAGGAAGAGCAGCAGCGTGGGGACCGAGGCGATGGTGAGCGCCGCGATGAGGACGTTCACGGGGACGCCGTTGGACAGCGAGTAGATCCCGACGTTGAGGGTCTGCTTGGCGGGGTCGGGCAGCGTGAGCATCGGCCAGAGGAAGTCCTTCCAGATGCCGACGATCGCGAAGATCGACACCACGCCGAGGACGGGCCGGGAGATCGGCAGCACGATCGACCACAGCACGCGCGTCGGCGAGGCGCCGTCCATGGCCGCGGCGTCGAGGAGTTCCTTGGGGATGGAGTCGAAGAACCGCTTGAGCAGGAAGATGTTGAACGCGTTGGTGACGGAGGGCAGCCAGATCGCCCACGGGGTGTTCAGCAGGTTGCGCTGCACCACCGGAACGTCGAGGACGGTCAGGTACTGGGGGACGACGAGCACGGTCGCCGGGATCATCAGCGTGGCGAGCATCATGCCGAGGATCGCCTTGCCGAACACCGGCCGGAGCTTGGACAGCGAGTAGGCGGCCGCGACGTCCAGGACGAGCTGGAAGGCCAGGGCGCCGAAGGCGTAGTAGAGCGTGTTGAGCAGCAGGGTGGAGAGGTCCATGACCTCCCAGGCGTGGGAGTAGTTGTCCGGGGTGAAGGACTTCGGCACCCAGGTCGGGGGCGTCTGGATCACCTCCTGGCTGTCCTTGAAGCCGCTGGAGATCATCCAGTACAGCGGGCCCAGGAAGACGAGGGTGAACCCGGTGACGACGACGGCGAAGACCGTCCAGTAGACGATTTTCCCGCGGCGACGGGCGAGTTGTGCCGGTGAGATGAGTGTGCGTGTGGACATGCCGGTCTCCCCCGGGTCACTCGTCGTCGGCGCGGCTGAGCCTGGCGTACGCTCCCGAGAACCCGGCGAGCAGGACGAGCAGGAGCAGGCCGAGCGCCGCCGCGGCGCCGTAGTTGTTGAAGTTGAAGGCGTACTGGTAGATGAGGTAGACGACCGTGGTGGTCGAGCCCTCGGGGCCGGCGCCGCCGGTGAGCAGGAACGGCTCGACGAAGACCTGCATGGTGGCGATGATCTGCATGAGCAGCATCAGCGACAGGATCAGCCGGGTCTGCGGGATGGTGACGTGCCAGATCTTGCGCAGCAGGCCGGCGCCGTCGAGTTCGGCCGCCTCGTACAGCTCGCCGGGGATGCCCTGGAGGGCGGCGAGGTAGATGAGCGCGGCGCCGCCCATGTTCATCCAGGTCGCGGCGATCACGACGGACAGCATGGACAGGTCGGCGTCCTGCAGCCACTGCTGCTCGGGCAGGTGCAGGAACCGCAGCATCTCGTTGAGCAGGCCGTATCCGGGGTCGTAGAGGTACTTGAAGAGGAGCACCGAGGCGACCGGGGGCAGCATCACCGGGAGGTACACCAGGAGCCGGAGGTAGGCCTGGCCGTGGTGGAACTCGTTGATGACGATCGCGACGACGAAGGGGACCGCGAAGCCGAGCAGCAGCGCCAGCACCGTGAACAGGGCGGTGTTGCGCCATGCCTGCCAGAACGCCGGATCGTGGAAGACGGTGGTGAGGTTGTCCAGGCCCACCCAGCTGGTGTGGCCCGACTCGGTCTTCTGGAAGGCGAGGACGAACTCCCGGACCATCGGGTACCAGGAGAAGACCGCGAAGCACAGCACGGCGCCGACGAGGAAGCCGTGCGCGGTCAGGTTGCGGCGCAGGCTCTTGGTGAACCGGTCGCGGCGGGACGGGGGGCCCGCCGGGCGGGGCGGGGCGTGGCGGCGGGCGGGACGCGCCTTGCTCGGGGTCAGGCTGGGGGCCGACATCGTCGCTCCTCGGTGCGTGCTGGTCTGGCGTGACGGTCCCGGAGGGGACCGGGGGAAGGCCGCCGGTGGCGTGGCCCGGTGGGGGGGGCGGCGCGCCGGGCGGGGGCGGGTGCGGGGCCCTCCCCCGCCGGGGCGGTCACTGGGTGGCCAGGACCTGGTTGACCTGGGCCTCGGCCGTGGACAGCAGCTTGTCGACGTCGGCGTCCTTGTTCGTGAGGATGCCGGACATCACGTTGTCGAGGACCTTGTAGATCTCCTGGGCCTTCGGCGGCTCGGCCTTGCCGGGCACCGGGTTGTCCATGAAGGCCTTGAAGTTGGCGACCGGCATGGTGGCGTTGGCGGCCCGGGCGGCGTCGTCCTTCTTCTTCGACTCGCCCAGCCAGAAGTTGGGCTGCGGTACGCCGACGGGGAGCTGGTCGGCCTTGGTGCGGGCCCAGTCGAACTGGCCCTTGCCGACGGTGAGGTTCTTGAAGTTCAGCCAGGCGATCGCGGCCTTGATCTTGTCGGCGGAGATGCCCTTCTTGATCATGTAGTTGTTGCCTCCGGCGAGCGTGTTCTTGCCGCCGGGGATCGGGCCCATGCCGAAGTTCTCGTACGTGGCGCCGAGTTGCTGGACCATGTAGGCGATGTCGTCGGGTGCGGCGAGGAACATGCCGAGCTTGTCGGTGGCGATCTGCTTCTGCAGGTCGCCCCACTTCAGCAGCTGCGTCTTGCCCATGGAGTCGTCCTCCCAGCGCATGGCGTGGAGGGTGCGGGCGACCTGCTTGCCGATGTCGTTGTTGAACGCGGCCTTCTTGCCGCTGGTGTCCACGATGTCGCCGCCGAGGCTGTAGATCTCGGCCGTGAAGTGCCAGCCGCCGGTGTTGGCCGCGCTGTAGTCGCCGTAGCCGGCGATGCCGTTGCCGAGCGCGGCGATCTTCTTGGCGGCGGCACGGACCTCGTCCCAGGTGCGCGGCGGGCTGTCGGGGTCGAGGCCGGCCTGCCGGAACAGCTTGCGGTTGATGAGCAGGCCCATGGTGTAGTTGCTGGTGGGCAGGCCGTAGAGCTTGCCGTCGTGCTTGAGGGAGCCGAGGACGTTCGGGTCGATGTCCTTCAGCGCGGGGACGGTCTTGTCGTTGACGTAGGCGGTGATGTCCTCGGCGCCGTCGTTGTCGAGCACCTGCGGCAGGTCGGTGAAGTAGGTGTAGAACACGTCCGGCTGCGACTTGGCCTTGAGCATCGCGGTGAACCGCGGCGGCTCCAGGCACTGTCCGGGGGTGGAGCGGCCCTCGATCGTGACGTTCGGGTAGATCTTGTGGAACGCGGCGACGTCCTCCTTCCACTCCTTCAGCTCGGCCGCCTTGGCCGCCGGGGGCATGCAGTCGATGGTGATCGTCACCTTGGTCTTCGGGTCCAGCGGCGCGGCCGGGTCGGAGGACCCGCTGCCGGGGTTGCCGCTGCCGTTGTCGCTGCTGCTCGTGCCGCAGGCGGCGAGAGCGGTGAGCGTGAGGGCGGAGACGAGGACGACCGCGCCGGTGCGGCGGGTACGGCGGAGCGGGGCTGTTCTCATGAGTGGTCCCCTTCGGGCAGGAACGGTGAGGTGGCCCCGTCGCCGATGCGTGGTGGGGCGTGGTGGGGCGTCGCACACTCAATCACCGTCGACAAGTGCGCGCAATATCTCGCGCAGATTTCGTAAATCCTCGACAGAAGTGGGAAGACAGGCTTCCGCCGGGAGTCCTCTCACGGCAGCACGCGGACAGGCCGGTGCAAGCCCGCAGCGAGCTCGCACCGGCCCTCTCCGTTCTGCCGCGGCGCCTCGCGGGCGCCGGCCGTCACGGGTTGACGTTGATCTTGAAGGTGGAGGTGGTGTTGCGTATGTCGACGGCGTTGCCGCTCATCCGCAGGCCGTTGAAGGTCACTTCGCCGACCGCCGGGCCCTGGTTCGGCTCGGGCATCTCGTTGGCCCACAGGCCGAAGCCCGACTTGGCGTCGAAGGCGTCACCGCTCTTGCGCGCGCCCGTGATCGAGATGTCGGTGAAGACGGTGTCCTTGATGGGATTGACCGGTTGGCCGTTCAGGTACTGCGTCTGGAACATGATCCCGCTGTAGGTGGGATCGACGATGTCGACGTGGTTCACCCTGATCCCCTGGAAGACCTTCGAGGCGGAGAACAACCAGATGCCCGGGAAGGTCTGCTGGCCCCAGAAGTGGCCGCCGGCCCGCACGACGGAGATGTTCTCGAAGGTCGTCGGATCGGTCCCGAAGCCGTTCATCGGATACCCGAAGTCCAGCGAGGAGATGGTGATCCCGGAGTAGGTCAGCGTGTCCGCGATATGGATGTTGCGGAAGGTGTTGTTGTAGCCGCCGTACACGGCCACGCCCGCGGCACGCCAGGTCAGGGTGGTGGTGAGGTTCTCGTAGACGTTGTTCTTCTCGTCCGCGCCGCCCGCGTCGATCGCCGAGAACAGCGCGAAGCTGTCGTCCCCGGTGGCGCGCGCGTCGTTGTTGGTGACCAGGTTGTCGGTGGAGCCGTTCGTCATGTTGACGCCGTCGGCGAACAGGTCCCGGATGCGGGAGTTCCTGATGGTCATCCGGTCGGTGTTGGCGCCCCAGTACAGGCACACCATGTGCTCGTTCCAGATGTCGTCGATGACGATGTCGGAGACATTGGAGAAGTCGAACACCTTGCCCGGTCCGTCGATGCGCGAGGTGTAGTTGCCGAAGTAGGCGAACCCCTTGAACACCGACCCCTTCGCCGAGGCTTCCGCGCGGAAGCCGATGTCCGTGTTCTCCTGCGAGGCCGGCGCGTGGAACCGGGTGAACCATGGGCCGGCTCCGACCACTTGCACGGCCTTGCCGTACACCTGGAACTTGCTCGACGTCTCGTAGTCGCCGGGCGGCAGGTAGACGCCGACGAGCTTGCCCGTGGTGTCCATGCGGACCTTGTCGAGCGCGTCCTGCACCGCCTGGTGCGTGAAGCCGGTGGGCACCACGTACGCGGCCGGGTCCGGGTTGGCGACCGGGGTGGCCTGCTCCAGGTTCACGAAGTCGATCGCGTACGTCGACGTGTTCGCGGCGTCCTTCTGCAGCCGGATCTTGCTCCCCTTGGGCACGGTCTCCCCGAGGAGCAGGTGCGCCTCGTCGTAGATGTGCCGCGGGGCGCCGGCGCTCGGCGAGTTGCCGGGCGAGGCCTCCGCGCCGTACAGCCAGGCGTACTTGGAGGTCAGCGGGAGGGCCTTCTTGAAGACGCCGTCGACGTAGACGTCGATCGTCGAGTCGATGCCGCCGCCGCCCGGCGCGTCCGGGATGGAGAAGCGGGTCACCAGCGTGTTGGTCGCCGCGCGGGTGGTGAACTCGACGTACTCGCCGGTCGCGTCGAGGCTGACGGCCTTGCGCCCGGAGGCCTCGCCGGCGATGTCCCCGATGGTCCGGTTGGGGCCCACGACGGTGGCTCCGCCGCCGACCGTGCCGTCCTCCGCCTCGTACATGTCGTACGGCATGTGGGCGCCGCGTCCGACGAACAGCGGCCGGCTGGAGGTGTTGTTCCGCCGCTTGACCGGCAGTTCCTCGGCGTCGTCGGCGATCACCGTCTTGACGGTGTACGAGCCGTTGGCCGCGGTCCACGGACCGAGCTGCACGTCGGCCGAGGCCCCGGCGGCCAGCGTGCCGGTGTAGGCGCCGCTGAGCGTCTTGACCGCGGTGCCCTGCGCGTCGGTCAGCGTCAGGGTGACGCCGTGGCTGCCCGCGGCGCTCGCCTTGTTGCCCTGGTTCTTCAGGGCCACCTTGAAGGTGACGGTGTCGCCGGCCGCCGGGCTGGACGGCGAGGTGGTGACGGAGGACGCGACGAGGTCGGCGCTCTCGACCGGCTTGACCACCAGCGGGCTGGGGCTCGTGTAGGTGTTGTTGGACTCGTTCTGCTCGATCACCGCGCCCGGCTCGTCGGCCACGGCGCTGAGCTGGTAGGTGCCGGCCTCGCGCTGCCCGAGGGAGGCGGTGACAGTGGTCTGCGCGCCGGCCGCCAGCGGGCCGGCCTGCGCGGTGGCGACCTTGGTGCCGCCCAGCCGTAGGGCCACGGTGCTCGCGGGGGCGTCGACCGGTCCGCTGTTGCGCACGGTGGCGGAGACGGTGATCGGGTCGGACTCCACCGGCGCGGCCGGTGAGACGGTCAGCCCGGTGATCTCCAGGTCCGGGTTGGGGGCCGGGACACCGATCACCTGGAACTCGGCGAGCTGTCCGGCGGCGGCGCCGGAGTTGGCGGTGAACTTCAGCTGGACGTCGGCCACGCGCGCCGAGACGGGCACGGTGACGGTGTTGCCGCCGGCCGGGTCGAAGGTGTAGCTCCTGGCCGCGACCAGCGAGGTGAAGCCCGTGGCGCTCTGCTCACGCCCGAGGACCTCGATGGTCTGCGTGCGCTTGGACCAGGCGGGGTCCGGGTTGAGCTTGAGCACGAGGTGGTCGAGGTCGGCGTTGGCGCCGAGCTTGACGGTGAGGGTGTTCGGGTAGCTGCCGCCCGCACCCTCCCAGTACGTGCCGACGTTGTTGTCGTTGGCGTTCTCCGCGACGTAGGTGTACACCACGGACGAGGCGCTGATCGGCTTGCCGACGGCCAGGTCGGAGCCGCTCCCGCCGCTGCCGTTGCGGGTGACGCCGTTGCTCGGCGGCGACTGGTTGCCGGCCGCGTCCCTGGCCCGAACCATGTAGGTCACCGTGCTGGTGGCGGGCTGCGTGTCGGTGTACGTGGTGACGTCACCGGCGACGGTGGCCCGCAGGGTGTTGTTGGCGTAGATCTCGTACGTCGCGACGCCCACGTTGTCCGAGGAGGCGGTCCAGGTCAGCTTGATCTTGCCGTCGCCGGGCTCGGTGTAGGCGAGGCTGCCGGGCGCGGTCGGGGCCTGGGTGTCGCCGGTGTCCCCCTTGCGGGTGACGGTGTTGCTGTCGGCGGACTGGTTGCCGGCCGCGTCCCGCGCGCGCACGAAGTAGGTCACGGTCTCGCTCGCCGGCCGGGTGTCGGTGAAGGTGGTGACATCACCGGCGACGCTGCTCAGGAGCGAGCCGCCCGCGTAGATGTCGTATCCCGTCACCCCCACGTTGTCGGTGGCGGCGTTCCAGGTCAGCCGGATCTGCCCGGTGGCGGGCTCGGTCAGGGCGAGGTTCGCCGGGGCGCTGGGGGCCTGGGTGTCGCCGCCGGTGGGGCCGTAGATCTCCAGCTCGGAGACCTGGGCGGCGCTCTGGACGGTGTTGGCCGTGACCAGGACGCGCACGTAGCGGGTGGTGGTGGCGTCGAAGGAGATCGTGGCCGTGTTGCCGCTCGCGGGGTCGAAGGCGTAGGCGCGCGAGGCGGTGAGGTCGGTGAAGTCGCTGCCGTCGGTGCTGCCCTGGATCTTCAGCGTCTGGCTGCGGGCCTCCCAGCCGGCGGGCAGCCGCAGCACGACGCGGTCGACGCGGACGGAGGAGCCGAGGTCGGCCTGGAGCCACTGCGGGAAGGCGTTGCCGGCGCTCTCCCAGTAGGTGGCCCGGTTGCCGTCGCCTGCGTTGCCCGCGACGTACGCCTGAGTGGTGCTGCTGGCCGTCAGGGGGCGGCCCGCGGCGAGGTTGGCCGACGACCCGGTGGCGGCGTGCACCTCCAGCTCCGACAACTGTGCCGCCTGCCAGCCGGTGTTGGCGGTGACGGCTATCCGGACGAACCGGGTCTGGGTGGCCGGGAAGGAGACCGTCACGGTGTTCGCGGAGGCCGGGCTGAAGGTGTAGGTGGCGCTGGTCTTCAGGGTGCTGAAGCTGGTGCCGTCGGCGCTGCCCTGCACGGCGAGGGTCTGGTTGCGGCTCTCCCAGGTCGCGGGCAGCTTCAGGACGACCTCGTCGACGCGCTCGGTGGAGCCGAGATCGGTCTGCACCCACTGCGGGAAGTCCGCACCGGCGCTCTCCCAGTACGTGCCCTGGTCGCCGTCGGTGATGTTCGGCGCCCCGTACCCGCTGTGGGTGCTGCTCGCCGACGCGGTGTCCCCCAGGGCGATGTTCGGCCCTCCGGCGGCCCGGGCGGCCAGTACCGGCCCGCCCAGTGCCAGGAGGCTGGTCACGATCACGGTGCTCAGGCCCCGTGATCTCCATCTGCGGATAGTCATCGGTCCTCGATCTCTCCCCGTTGCCGTTGTTCGGTTTTTGCGCTTGCGGCTCAGAGAGTTGCAGAGGATCGTCCGAACGTCTACGGCTGCGACGGCACTTGTTGCTCCGCTTCCGTGAGGGGCCGTCAGGCGGCACCAGGGCATGCCGGTACGGCGACCCGCCGGAGGCGGACCGCGACACCGGCGCCGCGGACCTCGGCGGGGAGTCGGCGAGAGGCGCGGAAGACGCCGACGGCGGAAACGACGCCGGCGCCGGCATCCGGGGGGGGTCCCTGGATGCCGGCGCCGGCGGAGAAGGGGCGGAGAGTCAGCTCGCGGGGGCCTGGGCGGTGGAGCCGCGCACCACCAGTTCCGGCTCGAACAGCAGCTCACCGGGGTGGGCCTGGGTGCCCTGGATCTGGGCGCACAGCAGCTCGACCACGGCCCGGCCCATCGCCTCGATGGGCTGCCGGACGGTCGACAGCGGCGGCTCGGTGCAGCTCATGAAGGCGGAGTCGTCGAACCCGACGACGGAGACGTCCCGCGGAACGGACAAGCCGCGGCGGCGCACCGCCCTGATCGCACCGAGCGCCAGCGGGTCGCTCGCGCAGACGATCCCGGTGACGCCACGCTCCAGCAGGCGCGCGGCCGCGGCCTGCCCGCCCTCCAGCGAGAAGATCGACCGCACCACGAACTCGTCCGGCAGCGCGCCCCCGGCCGCCTGCGCCACGGCCCGGGCGGCCTGCAGCTTGCGGCCCGAGGGCACATGGTCACCGGGGCCGAGGACAAGGCCGATCCGCTCGTGGCCCAGCGAGACCAGATGGCGCCAGGCCTGCTCCACGGCGACGGCGTCGTCGCAGGAGACGCAGGGGAAGTCCAGGCCCTCGATGGAGGCGTTGATCAGCACCACCGGGATGTTGCGCTCGGCCAGCTGGCGGTAGTGCTCGTGCGGCGCGTCGGCCTGCGCGAACAGCCCCCCGGCGAACACCACCCCGGACACCTGCTGCTGGAGCAGGAGCTCCACGTAGTCGGCCTCGGAGACGCCGCCCTGCGTCTGGGTGCACAGCACCGGCGTGAGCCCCTGCTGCGCCAGGGCGCCGCCGATCACCTCGGCGAACGCCGGGAAGATGGGGTTCTGCAGTTCGGGGAGCACCAGTCCGACCAGCCGCGCGCGCTCGCCCCGCAGCTGGGTCGGCCGCTCGTAGCCGAGGACGTCCAGCGCCGTCAGCACGGCCTGCCGGGTCGCCTCGGAGACCCCGGGCTTGCCATTGAGGACACGGCTGACCGTGGCCTCGCTGACCCCCACCTTCTTAGCCACCTGAGCAAGTCGTCGCGTCATACACGCAAGACTAGCGCAAGAAACGCAAGCCGATTACGCGATCACCCCGGTCGACCGCGGCAGCACTGCGCAAGCCTGTTGCATGCCGGGAGACGCAGCCGGCCGGTATACCGGACGTGCGCGATGTGTTGACAGCCCGGGGGCGCTTCCTAATCATCAGACCCTGTCCGCAAACACGACCAACGTTCGCAATTTCGAACACACGCAAGATCCGCCCCACCTCCGGACGAGCGAGCCAATCCGCCCGGCCTCACCCAGAGTTCACGTATGGCATGTTCATGACCAGATCGGCTCGCCCCCACCCCTCACCTCCAGGAGACCCCTCATGTCCGTGACATCTGCCCGGTTAGCGCGGGTCAGGCCGCTTCTCGTGCTGGCCGCCGTGCTGGCCATGGCCACCGCCCTGCTCGGTGGCCGGGCCTCGGCCGGCGGCAGCGCGGCGGCCGCCGGCTCGCTGCCCTGTGACCTGTACGCCGCCGGCGGCACCCCCTGCGTGGCCGCGCACAGCACCACCCGCGCCCTCTACTCCGCCTACAACGGCCGCCTCTACCAGGTGAAACGCGCCTCGGACGGGTCCACCCGGGACATCGGCTCACTCGGCGCGGGCGGGTACGCCGACGCCGCCGCGCAGGACTCCTTCTGCGCGGGGACGAGCTGCCTCATCACCGTGATCTACGACCAGTCCGGCCGCGGCAACCACCTCACCCAGGCCCCGCCCGGAGGCTTCTCGGGCCCGGCCGCCGGGGGGTACGACAACCTCGCCGAGGCATCCGCCGCACCCGTCACCGTGGGCGGCCACAAGGCGTACGGCGTCTTCATCGCCCCGGGCACCGGCTACCGCAACAACCACACCAGCGGCATCGCGACCGGGGACCAGCCGGAGGGCATGTACGCCCTGCTGGACGGCACCCACTACAACGGCGGGTGCTGCTTCGACTACGGCAACGCCGAGACCAACAGCCGCGACAACGGCAACGGCACGATGGAGGCCATCTACTTCGGCAACATCAAGGTCTGGGGCTACGGCACCGGCAACGGCCCCTGGGTCATGGCCGACCTCGAGAACGGCCTGTTCTCCGGGGTCAACCCGGGTTACAACGCGAACGACCCGAGCGTCGGCCACCGGTTCCTCACCGCGGTCGTCAAGGGCGGGCCGAACCACTGGGCGATCCGGGCCGGCAACGGCCAGTCCGGCGGGCTGTCCACCTACTACGACGGGCCGCGCCCCAACGCCCCGGGCTACAACCCGATGAAGAAGGAAGGGGCCATCATCCTCGGCATCGGCGGCGACAACAGCAACGGCTCGGCCGGCACGTTCTACGAGGGCGTCATGACGTCGGGCTACCCGACGGCGGCCACCGAGAACGCCGTCCAGGCGAACATCACCGCGGCCGGGTACGCCCCGTCGACCCTGGCGGGCGGCCCCACCGTGGGGTCCCGGATCTCGCTGCGGGCCACGACCCCCTGCTGCGGCAACGACTACCTGCGGCACAACAGCGCCGACAGCAACGCCGTCATCGCGGCGGTCTCCTCGTCCAGTTCCGCCGCCGACAAGGCCGCCGCCACCTGGATCGTGCGCCCGGGCCTGGGCGACGCCTCGTGCGTCTCCTTCGAGTCGGCCGACAAGCCGGGCCAGTACCTGCGGCACTACGACTTCCGCCTGCGCGTCGAGAGCATCGACAGCAGCGCCCTGTCCCGCCTCGACGCCACGTTCTGCCCGCAGGCGAGCCACAACGGCCAGGGCGTCTCGCTGCGCTCGGCCAACTACCCCGCCGACTTCGTGCGTCACTACAGCTACGGCGCCTACATCGCGAGCCAGGGCGGCTCCCACGACTGGGACAACGCCACCGCCTGGGCCGACGACACGAGTTGGGTCGTGGCCTCCCCCTGGGCCTGAGGCCCGTCCGCACCACCGCTCCGGTGCCCGTCCACGCCACCCGCACCGCGACGGTCCCGCACCACCCGCACTGCGACCGTCCCGCACCACGGGACCACGGCCGTGCCGCCCGATCCCCGGCGGCACGGCCGCTTTTCGGGCAAATGGCGTCTAACACCCCCGCCGCACCCCGCAGTTGTCCAAGAAATCCCCCGGAATTGTCCGTGATCGGTAACGGAGGGATCCGAGGGCCGCCGGCCGCCGTCCTGTCAGATGGCGGCACAGCGGCCAGGAACCGGTGAGGAACTGCAGGAAAGTGGGGGCGGACATGGCACGTCACGGCGGCGGACGCGGCTGGTACGGCAAGGTGGTCGGCGCGGCGCTCGGGGTGACCGTACTGGCCGCCGGCGCCGCGGTGTGGACCGCGCAGGCCGGCACCGTGAGCGCCACCCCGCCCCGCCCGTCCGCGTCCGCCGCTGCGGGCGGCGACCCGGCACCGGTGGCCGTGACCATCGCGCACGCCTCGGACAAGGGCCCGCGCGGCGTCAACATCACCATCGACGACGGTCCCGACCCCCGGTGGACCCCCGAGGTGCTCGCCGTGCTGGAGGAGTACGGGGTGAAGGCCACGTTCTGCATGGTGGGGACCCAGGCGCAGGCCTACCCGGATCTCGTGAAGAAGGTGGTCGCGGCCGGGCACCGGCTGTGCGACCACACGGTGTCGCACGACACCACCATGGACACCAAGTCCCAGACCTACCAGTCGCAGCAGATCCTCGACGCTGCCCGCATGATCACCGAGGCCTCGGGTGGCGTGAAGCCGATGTACTACCGCGCGCCCGGCGGCGCCTTCACCCCCTACAGCCGCACCCTGGCCGCCTCCCGGGGCATGCGCCCGCTGGGCTGGAACGTGGACTCCAAGGACTTCGAGCGGCCCGGCACGAACGCGATCGTCGCCACCGTGGAGCGGGAGCTGCCCAACGGCCCGACGCTGCTGTTCCACGACGCGGGCGGCGACCGCTCCCAGACGGTCGCGGCGCTGCGCCGCATCCTCCCCCACCTCAAGGAGCAGGGCTACTCCTTCGGCTTCCCCGTGCGCTGAGCCCGTGCGCGTGACTCCCTACGACCGGTCGTCGGAGGCGCTCACGATCCCGTAGGTGGCCAGCCCGTACATCAGGTGCGGCACCACGTCCGAGGCCCAGTCCGCGGCCGACCAGGTCCTCGGATCGCTCACGTCCAGCCGCGCCATCGAGAGGTCGGTCGCCGCCATGGCCAAAGCGCCGGTGACCGCGCCCCCGAGCCACCACGGCAGCCTCATGCCGGCGCTGTGCATCAGGGACACGACGACCCCGATGCCGCAGCCGACGGCGATGCCGGACAGCGCGCCGAGCCCGGAGACCCGGTTGTCGCGGGTCTCCCCCGAGCCGGGGACCGGGTGTCCCGTGTCCTGGGCGATCTTGTCCACGGCCTGGGCGGGAACCGGGCTCGACGGCCGGCCCCGCAGCGCCATGTCGGCGTAGGTCACCGCGTTCAGTACGGTTGTCCCGGCGGCGCCTGCCGCGCCGCCCCGCACCATGCTCCTCATCATGCCGTGCCGGGTTCCCCCCGGACCGGCGCCGAATCGGAACCGCACCGTCCGGACGTCACGGGTCCGGTGCTTCCCGGCGCAGCAGGAGCAGGGCGATGTCGTCGGTGCGCTGCCCGCCGGGGCCGGCCGCCGCGAGCAGGTCGTCCACGAGCACGTCCGGGTCGCTGCCGTCGAGGCGGGCGAGTTGCCCCGCGAGGTGGGCGATGGCGTCGTCGAGGTCCCGGCCCGGTTCCTCGATCAGGCCGTCGGTGTAGAACGCGAGCATCGCGCCCGGGGGCAGCGGGACCGCGGTGACGGGGAACTCGGCGTCCGGATCGATCCCGAGGAGGGGCCCGGGGGTGATGTCGACGGGCCGCGCGACACCGTCGGGACCGCGCAGCACAGGGGGAGGGTGGCCGGCGCTGGCCAGGGTCACCTGTCCGCGGCCGGTGTCGACGTGGGCGTAGAGGCAGCTGGTGAACAGGTCCGGACCGAGGTCGGTCAGGAGCCGGTTGGTGCGGGAGAGCACCTGGTCCGGGGCCGCGCCGAGGGCCACATGGGCGTGCACCGCGGTGCGGACCTGCCCCATGAGGGCGGCCGCCGAGACGTTGTGCCCCTGTACGTCGCCGATGACGGCGGCGGCGCCGGAGGTGCCGAGCGGGATCAGGTCGTAGAAGTCGCCGCCGATGTCCATGCCCCGGGTCGCGGGCAGATAGCGGGCCGCGACGCGCAGGCCGGTGAGGGCGGGCAGGGTGCGCGGCAGGAGCGCCTGCTGGAGGCCGTGGGCGAGGTCGTGCTTGGTGTCGTAGAGGCGGGCGCGGTCGAGGGCCTGGGCGATCAGCCCGGCGAGCGACGTGAGTACGGCCCGTTCCGCCGCCGGGAAGTCCCGCGGGGTGTCGTAGGACAGGACGCAGATCCCGACCGGCCGGCCGGAGACGATCAGCGGCAGGAAGGCCCACGCCTGTTTGCCGCTCACCACGGGGGCGTCGGGATACAGGCGCCGCATCTCGTCCGGGTCGGAGAAGAACGCCGGGATGCCGCTGCCGAGGGCGCGCCCGGCCGGGGTGAAGGCCGTGTCGAGGGGCAGGTGGTCGAGGTGCGCGACGGTCTCGGCCGGGTAGCCGCGGTGGCCGGTGATGCGCAGCCGGCCCCCCTCGGCCATGGACAGCACCAGGCCCTGCGCGCCGAAGGCCGGCATGATCTGGTCGGCGACCAGGTCGATGACGTCCTGGACCCCGACCACCTCGGTCAGGGCGGCCGCCAGGTGGACGAGCTGGTAGAGGTGACCGGCGCGGGCCGGTGCGGCGGTGCGCGCGGACGGGTGGCGCGCCGGCACGGACGGGGCCTCGACGCCGGTGCGCACGATGCGCACGCTCATGCCGCTGGCATCGGGGTAGAGGTGGAAGTCCAGCCACTGGTCGGGCGGGCGGCAGGCCGAGAAGACGACGGGCTCACGGCTGATCACGGCGGCGCGGTAGCGGTCCTCGTAGGTGGGTTCGTCGAGCCAGCGCAGGGACTGCCAGGGCAGGGTGCCGAGGAGGTGACCGGCGTCGCGGCCCAGCAGGTCGCAGGCGCCCGAACTGACGTAGGTGAACCGGCCCTCCAGGTCGAGGGCGCAGCTTCCGCCGGGCAGGCGTTCCGCGAAGTCCGCCGCGGCCATCTCCGGTCCCAGGGACGGCCGACCGGCGCCGATCGCGACCACGCGAGGCGCCTCGTCGCCGTCCTGGCTCCCGCCGTGCTCCGGGGCCTCCTCCAGCAGCCGGGCCAGGCGCCGGCAGCTGGACTCGATGTTGCCGCGCTCCCGGGCGGTCATGTACGGCGGACGGGAGGCGGGCCAGATCAGCAGCAGCGCGCCGCGCGGCCGCACCCCGGTCACGGGCGCGGCGACCAGGGCGAGCGGATAGGGCAGGGCCATGGCGGTGCGCGGGTAGGCGTGGGCCATCTGCTCCTGGCTGCTCAGCCACACCAGGCGTTCCTCGCGCACGGCGTCGGCCACCGGTGCCGGAGCGGTCAGCGGCACCCGCGACCACGGGGTGGCGAAGTCGGCCGGCGCCCCGCACAGCAGCCGCAGCCGCAGCAGCCGCCCGCTGCGGTGCAGCACGAACAGAGCGCCGATGGACGCGCCGGTCCGGCGCACCGTCTCGGCGAACGCGAGGTCCACGGGGTCGTCGGCGGCGGAGGGATCACGCGCGCGGGTCACGATTCACCTCCCGGGCGACGGAACGGCCCGCCCGCCCGGACGGTGACCCGCTCTCCCGCGCGGGCCGCACACACCGGGAGACATCCTTACCGCCCATACCAGGACGGTACGCCACCGCCCATACCAGGACGTTACGCCGCCGGGCACCGCTCGGCGCGCGATCCATGCCGCGGCCGTCTCCCGCGGCGGCGATGCCGTCGTTTCTCTCGCTGCCGGGCGGCGCGGTCGACGGTGGCCGGCCGTGGACTGACGTACACCCCCCTGGGTACTCGGCTCGCGCACAGCCCGCCAGCGGAGGAGTCGGAAGCCGTGTCGCTCTCTCATTCACTCGACCACGGAGTGCTCGTCATCACGGTGCACCACGATCCCGGCAGCGCCGGACGTGCCGAGCTCCTGTCCCTGTTCGAGGGCCTTGTCCACGCCCACAAGCCGGCGCCCGTGGTGGTCGTCCTCGAGGAGCCCGCCGTGGACGGCGTCGCGGTCGGCGTCCTGCTCCGCGTCCACCGCATATGCCGGGACCTGGGCGTGCTGATGTCCGTGGCGAGCTGCAGCGCCCCCACCCGGCGGGTGCTCCAGGCCCAGGCCGACACGACGGGCGCGCACCTGGTCATTCACGCCCGCACCGACACCGCTGTCGCCGCCGCGTTCGCCGCGGCCGCGTGACCTTGTCGGGCCTGCGCGGCGCCCGACCGTTCACGTGCCGGCAGACCTCCCCCACCGACCCGTTCGCGCTCGTCCTTCGGACATGCGGAAGGCCTGGCCCGGTGCTGCAATGGGCTGGGCGCGGCCCCGGCGACCGGGAGGACGCCCCTCGCGCCGAGCAGTCCAGCGGAGGAGGAGCCTGATGACGGACCGCCGTGACGCCCCGCCCAAGGCCCCGGCGCCCGCGACGCCGCCCCGCATGTCCACGGCCTCCTTCCACACCCTCTACCGCGATCTGCGCGACGGGGCGCGCCACGGCACGGGCCGCCGCCCCGGAGCCCTGTCCTGGCTGACCCCCGAGCGGGTGGTGGCCGCCGCCGGGGAGGTGCGCACCGGCCGTACCGTCTCGCTCGCGGCCCCGATCGAGACGGAGCGGGTGCCCGACGACCCGGAGCCCGCCGTCCACCGGATGATCGCGCCGACGGCCGAGGAGGACACGTCCCACGGCCTGCACTTCGCCCGCGACCGGTTCGCGATGAACGTGCACGGCGACGCCGACAGCCACCTCGACGCGCTCTGTCACGTCATGTACGACGGGGAGCTGTACGGCGGTGTCCCGGCGAGCACCGTGACACCCGAGGGGGCCGGCGCGCTCACGCTGGACCTGGTGGCGGACGGGATCGTCGGACGCGGTGTGCTGCTGGACGTCCCGCGGCTGCGCGGGGTGCCGTGGCTGGAGCCCGGCACGCAGGTGACCGCCGAGGACCTGGAGGCCGCCGAGGAGGCGCAGGGCGTCACCGTGGGACCGGGCGACCTGCTGTTCGTGCGGGTGGGGCACCGTCTGCGGCGGCGGAGCGTCGGTGCCTGGGACGCGGCCCGGCTGCGGGCGGGCCTGCATCCGGAGGCCATGCGCTTCCCGGCACGGCGGCGCGTGGCCGTGCTCGGTTCGGACGGCAACAGCGACGCGGCGCCCGGCGCGGTGCCCGACGTCGGGTTTCCCGTGCACGTCCTGGCCGTACAGGCGCTGGGCATGCACCTGCTGGACTATCTGGACTTCGAGGAACTGGCCTCCCTGTGCGCGGACCTGGGCCGCTGGCACTTCCTGTGCGTGATCGCACCGCTGCGGCTCGCGGCGGCCACCGGCTCACCGGTCAACCCGATCGCCGTCCTGTGAGCGACCCGGCGACCAGTGCTGCGGATGCCGCCGCACCCGTCGGCGGCTAGGTTCGAAACGGGGCCACAGGTCTGCCGGACTTCCCGGGCACCGGAGGGCCGCACGGTCTGCCGGACTTCCCGGGCGCCGGAGGGCCGCACCGACCAGGACGGGGGTCGTCATGGGCGACGCTCCTCACTACGACGTGATCATCATCGGCACCGGGGCCGGAGGCGGAACGCTCGCGCACCGGCTCGCCCCTTCCGGCAAACGGGTCCTGATCCTGGAACGCGGTGACTACCTGCCCCGCGAGCGCGACAACTGGGACTCCACGGCCGTCTTCGTCAGGGCCAAGTACCGGGCCCCGGAGTACTGGCTGGACCGGCACGGCAACGCGTTCCCGCCCGAGGTCAACTACTACGTCGGCGGCAACACCAAGTTCTACGGGGCGGCGCTGTTCCGGCTGCGGACCCAGGACTTCGGGGAGCTGCGTCACCACGGCGGCGTCTCCCCCGCCTGGCCGCTGCGCTACGAGGACATGGAGCCCTACTACACCCAGGCGGAGCACCTCTACCGGGTGCACGGCCGGCACGGCGAGGATCCCTTCGAAGGGCCGTGGAGCGAGCAGTACGCCCATCCGCCGGTCGAACACGAGCCGCGCATCCAGCAGTTGAGCGGCGACCTGGAGAAGCAGGGCCTGCACCCGTTCCACCTGCCCATCGGTGTCGACCTGCTGCAGGACGCGAACGGCCGGGCCACCCATTTCAGCGCCTGCATCCGCTGCAACCGGGTCGACGGCTTCCCCTGCCTGGTCCGCGCGAAGTCCGACGCCCAAGTGGTCTGCGTGGAACCGGCCCTGGAGCACCCGAACGTCGAGATGATCACCAAGGCGCGGGTGACGCGGCTAGACACCGACCCGGCCGGGCGCAGCGTCACCGGGGTCGTCGCCGTCCTGGCGGACGAGCAACAGGCCCGCTTCTCGGCGGACATCGTGGTCGTGGCCTGCGGCGCGGTCAACTCGGCGGCGCTGCTGCTGGCGTCGGCGAACGACCGGCACCCGGGCGGGCTGGCGAACAGCTCGGGCGTGGTGGGCCGCCACTACATGCGTCACAACAACCTCGCGCTGATGGCGATCTCGAAGGAGCCCAACGACACCGAGTTCCAGAAGACGCTCGCCCTGCACGACTGGTACCTGGGCGCGGACGACTGGGACTACCCCCTCGGCGGGATCCAGATGCTCGGCAAGTCGGACGCCGAGCAGATCCACGGGGAGGCGCCGCGCTGGGCCGGTGCCGTGACGCCCGACATGCCCTTCGAGGTGCTGGCCCACCATGCCGTCGACTTCTGGCTGTGCGGGGAGGACCTGCCGCACCCCGGCAACCGGGTCACACTCGACGGTGACGGCCGGATCCACCTCACGCTCGACGAGGACAACAACACCGCCGGGCTCAAGCGCCTGCGGCACAAGCTCCAGCACATGCTCGGCCACCTCGGCATGCACGAGCACCACCTGCTGCCGCACAGCATCTACCTGCACAAGGGCATGCCGATCGGGGCCACCGCGCACCAGGCGGGCACCGTGCGGTTCGGCACCGATCCGGCGTCCTCCGCCCTCGACGTCCACTGCAAGGCGCACGACCTGGACAATCTGTACGTCGTCGACACGAGCTTCTTCCCGAGCATCGGGGCGGTCAACCCGTCCCTGACGGCCATGGCGAACGCCCTGCGGGTGGGCGACCACCTCGTGGAACGGCTGGCGTGACGGCGGGCGGGGCGGTGCCCATTCCGGGGGGCTAACCTCCTCCCCCGGTCGGCGCAACGAACGCCCCGCACGGCACGCGGCGGCACGGGCGCGGTGATTGTCTGAAGCCCGGCTCCCGGGCGGGACTCCCCGGGCGGCCCGGCCGCGCAGCAGAGGAGACAGTCATCGTGGCTTCGATCGAGGGCACCCTCCGGCAGGGGATCCCCGCCCACCTTCTCAAGGGCCAGAAGGCACTGGTCACCGGAGCGAACTCCGGGATCGGCCTGGCGACGGCGGTGGCCATGGGCCGGGCCGGGGCCGACGTGGTCGTCAACTACGTGGTGGGCAAGGAGGAGGCCGAGAAGGTCGTCGAGCAGATCCGGGCCTTCGGGGTGCGGGCGGAGGCGTACCAGGCGGACGTCTCCGACGAGGACCAGGTCGTCGCGATGACGAACCGGATGGTGGAGGAATTCGGCACGATCGACATCCTGGTCGCCAACGCCGGCATGCAGCGCGACGCCTCGTTCACCGAGATGACGCTGGCCCAGTGGCAGAAGGTCCTCGACGTGAACCTCACCGGGCAGTTCCTGTGCGCGCGGGAGGCGACCAAGGAGTTCCTGCGGCGCGGTGTCGTTCCCGAGGTGTCGCGCGCGGCCGGGAAGATCATCTGCATGAGCTCCGTGCACCAGCTCATCCCCTGGGCCGGGCACGTCAACTACGCCGCCTCCAAGGGCGGGGTGCAGATGATGATGGAGACCCTCGCGCAGGAACTCGCGCCGAAGAAGATCCGGGTCAACGCCATCGCGCCGGGCGCCATCAAGACGCCCATCAACCGCAGCGCCTGGGAGACGCCCGAGGCGCAGAACGACCTGCTGCGGCTGATCCCCTACGGCCGGGTCGGCGAGCCCGACGACATCGCGGCCGCGGCCGTGGGCCTCGCCTCCGACCTCATGGACTACGTGGTGGGCGCGACGCTGTACGTGGACGGCGGGATGACCCTCTTCCCCGGCTTCGCCACCGGCGGCTGAACCGACGCGCGACGGCTCCCGAACGGAAACACATGCACACCACCCTGCACGTGCTGGCCGAAGGGCCCGCGCAAGTGCTTCCGGCCAGGTCGCTGATGGCGTTCACCCTGGCCTCCCACATCATCCTCGTCCCGCTCGGTGTGGCCCTTCCGCTGATCACGCTGATCGTGCACGGCTACGGACTGCGCCGCGGGGACGGGACGGCCCTGCTGCTCGCGCGCCGGTGGTCGGCGGTCATGGCGGTGCAGTTCGCGATCGGGGTGGTCACCGGCACCGTGCTGTCTTTCGAGTTCGGCCTGCTGTGGCCGGGCATGATGGGCCGCTGGGGCGACGTGTTCGGCATCGGGTTCGGCGTCGAGGCCTGGGCGTTCTTCCTGGAGGCCGTCCTCATCGCCGTCTATCTGTACGGCTGGCGCAGGCTCCCGGCCCGGACGCACTTCCTGCTCGGCCTGCCCCTGCCCGCCGCCGCCCTGCTCGGCGCCTTCGGCATCCTCGCGGCCAACTCCTGGATGAACACCCCGCGCGGCTTCACCCTCGACGCCGCCGGCAACCCCGTCGACGTGAACATCCGGAAGGCCGTCTTCACGCCCATGTTCGGCCCGCAGTACTGGCACTTCGTCGTCGCGATGCTCGTGACGGCCGGGTACGTGGTGGCCGGGGTCTACGCCGTCGGCCGGCTGCGCGGCCGCCGCGACCACTACCACCGGCTCGGCTTCACCGTCCCGTTCACCGTGGCCGCGGTGATGACTCCGGTGCAGTTCGTCCTGGGCGACTCCATCGCGCGGCAGGTCTTCCACAAGCAGCCGGTGAAGTTCGCCGCGATGGAGATCGTCTGGGACACCGACACCCATGTACCGGAGTACCTGTTCGGCCGGCTCCACCCGGGCGGCGGCATCTCCGGCGGCATCAGGATCCCGCAGCTGGACTCGATCCTCGCCGGTTTCCGGCCGGACACCAAGGTGACGGGGCTGACCTCCGTCCCCGCCGACGCCCGGCCCACTCCGGCCCAGGCGACCCTCACCCACTGGGCCTTCGACATCATGGTCGGCATCGGCTCCCTGCTCGTGCTGCTCGCCCTGTGGTACGGGCTGGTCTGGCTGCGCCGGCGCCGGCTGCCCGCCTCGCGGTGGTTCTACCGGTGCGCCGCCGTGGCGGGCGTCGCGTCCGTCGTCGCCGTCGAGTGCGGCTGGATCACCACCGAGGTGGGCCGCCAGCCGTGGATCGTCTACCAGAACATGCGGGTCGCCGACGCGGTCACCGCGGCGCGCTCCACCACCTTGTGGACCATGTTCGGCCTGGTCGTCGCGGTCTACGTGGTGGTCTTCGCGTCCTTCCTCGTGATCCTGCTGAAGATGCGCGCCCGCTGGCGGCTCGCCGACCGGCAGGACGCCCGGGCCGCCGCGGGCGGGGCGGGGGCGGAGACGCCCGAGTCGGGCACCCCGTACGGGCCGCGCCCCGCGGTGCCGTCCGGTGCGGCGCCGCGGTCCGAGGCCGCAGGGCCGTCCTCGTCCCCGAAGGACCGTCCGTGATCGCCGACGTCATCGCCGTCGTGCTGCTGCTCGCCGTCACCGCGTACGTCTGCGCCGGCGGCACCGACTACGGAGCCGGGTTCTGGGACCTGCTCGCGGGCGGAGCACGCCGCGGCCGGCGGCCCCGGTGGCTGATCGACCATGCGATGGCTCCCGTGTGGGAGGTCAACAACGTGTGGCTGATCTTCGTGCTGGTCATCCTGTGGACGGGCTTCCCCGTGCTCTTCGAGCGGCTGTTCCTCGCGATGTGGCTGCCCCTGGCGCTGGCCGCCGTGGGCATCGTGCTGCGCGGCGCCGGGTTCGCGCTGCGCAAGCCCGCCCAGCGGCTGGCGGGACGGCGGCTGTACGGGGCGATGTTCGCCGTGTCCTCCCTGCTGACGCCGTTCTTCCTCGGTGTCGCGGCGGGCGGGGTGGCGTCGGGCCGGGTGACGGCGAACGCGAGCCCGTCGGTGGACGCCTGGGCGCATCCCTTCCCGGTGCTGTTCGGTCTGCTCGCCGTGGCGGCCACCGCCCTGCTCGGCGCGGTGTTCCTCGCCGCGGACGCCCGCCGCTTCGACGCGCGCGACCTGGACGCCTACTTCCGTCGGCGGGCGCTGGCAGCCCTGGGCGCCGTCGCCGTGCTCGCCGTGGTCACGCTGGTCGTGGCCCACGACGACGCGGCCCACGTCTGGCACGGGCTGACGCACGGGGTGGGGCTGTTCTTCGCGGTCGTGGCGGCCGTGAGCGCGCTCGTCACCGCCTGGCTGGTGCTGCGTCCCTCCGGGGCGTGGTCGCGGGTCTCCGTGGTCGCCGTGGTGGCGTCGGCGGTCATCGCCTGGGGCATGGCGCAGCGCCCGTACCTCGTGCCGACCTCCCTGACCGTGGCCGACGGGGCGGGCGCGGACACCACGCTGCGCTGGCTCGGCCTGGTCACCCTCGTCGCCCTCGTCGTGGTGCTGCCCGCGGTCGCCCTGCTCTACTGGCTCGACACGCACGGCGAGCTGGAGAGCCTCACCGACGCCGATCTGCGGGCAGGCACCGGTGACGAGGGCTGAGCCCCGCACCCCGCGGCCCTGCCCCGCACGGCGAGGAGGGAGGGCGCGGTGAGCGAGGACCAGATCCTGCTGGGTCTCGCCCTGACCGTGGCGCTCGCCGTGGGCTCGCAGATCCTCGCCGGCCGGCTGCGGATCCCCGCGCTGATCGTGCTCCTGCCGGCCGGGTTCACCGCGGGAGCGCTCACCGACGTCGTCCACCCCGACCGGCTGATCGGCGAGGACTTCTCCGCCCTGGTCTCGCTGTCGGTGGCGCTCATCCTCTACGACGCCGGGCTGGGCCTGGACCTGCGCCACCTGAAGGGCGCCACCCGCAAGGCCGTCATCCGGCTCCTGCTGTTCCAGGTGGCGCTGACCTGGGGCGCCGTCCTGGCGATGACCCCGTCGCTGTTCGGCGTGCCGGCGGCCGTGGCCACCATGCTCGGCGTGATCCTCGTGGTGTCGGGGCCCACGGTGGTCGGTCCGCTGCTGGAACACGTCCGGCCGTCGGACGGGGTGCGGCGCGTCCTCGTGTGGGAGGGCTCCCTGATCGACGCCGTCGGCGGCATCCTCGGCGCCGTCGTCTTCCACTCCCTCCTCTCCGGCGGCCTGCAGCCGGGGCACTTCCGGCTCGGCTCGTTCCTGGGCGGCATCGCCGTCGGGCTGCTCGGCGGAGTGGTGGGCGCCGCCCTGCTGTGGCTCACCCTGAGGCAGCTCCGCCTCGGCGAGACCCTGGGCACGCTCGCCCAGCTGGCCGTGGTGGTGCTGGTGGCGGCCTGCTGCGACGCGGTGTACGACGACACCGGGCTCATCGCCGCCATCGTCACCGGGCTGATCGCCGCGAACGTCCCGGCCTTCGACATGCCCGCGCGGCGGCCGTTCTTCGAAACGCTCGTCCGGCTGATCATCGGCCTGCTCTTCGTCTCCATCTCGGCCACGGTGACGCCGAAGAGCCTCGTTCCGGTGCTGCTGCCCTCCCTGGCGCTGATCGCGGCGCTGGTCCTGGTGGTGCGGCCCCTCGTCGCCCTGCTGTCCACGCTCCGGACGGATCTCCGGCGGGGCGAGCGGGCCTTCGTCGGCTGGATGGCGCCGCGCGGCATCGTGGCCGCCTCCACCGCCACCACCTTCGCCGGGACGCTCACCGCGAAGGGCCTGGACGACGCCGACATCATCCTGCCGGTCACCTTCCTGGTGATCGTCGGAACGGTCCTGGTCTACGGACTGACCGCGCGGCCCATGGCCGGCCGGCTGGGCGTCGTACGCTCCGCACGGGCCCGGCCGCTGCTGCTAGGCGGGCAGCCCTGGGTCGTCGACCTCGCCCGGGCCCTGCGCACCGCCGGTGTCGACGTGCTGATGTGGGCGGGATCCGCGCCCGAGCGGGCCCGGATCGAGGCGGCGGGGATCGAGCCGGAGGCCGGGGAGCTGATGGCGGTGGCGGCCGATCCGCAGGCCCGGCTGGAAGGCATCACCTCGGTCTACCTGCTCACGGACGACGACGACTTCAACGCCCTCGTCTCGATCGTGCTGCGCGACAGCGTCGACGGCCCGGTGTACCGGGTCGGCCCACCGCCCGGCACCGGGGGGACGGTCGCCCCGTACACCTCGGGAGAGACCCTGTTCGGGCCCGGCCTCGTCCGGCACACCGTGGCCGCCCGCCATCGCGACGGCGCACGCTTCCAGGTCCAGCCCGCGTCCGCCCCGCCCCCGCCGGACCACGACACCGTCTTCGTCGTACGGCGGGACGGGCGGCTGCAGCCGGCCACCGAGGGCGGCCCGGTCACGGCGGCCGAGGGCGACACCCTGGTGCTGCTGGGCCCCGCGCCGGCCCCGTCTGCCGAGCCGGCCCGGTCCCGGCGCGAGCGGGACCCGCGCTAGGAGGCGTTGAGGGCGGCGTCCAGGGTGATGGCCGCGTCGATGAGGGCGAGGTGGGTGAACGCCTGGGGGAAGTTGCCCAGTTGACGGCCCGTCGGGTCGATCTCCTCGGAGTACAGGCCGAGGTGGTTGGCGTACCCCATCATCTTCTCGAACACCAGCCGTGCCTTGTCGGTGCGTCCCGCGCGTGCCAGGGCGTCGACGTACATGAAGGTGCACAGCGAGAACGTGCCCTCCGAGCCGCGCAGTCCGTCGGGGGACGCCTCCGGGTTGTAGCGGTAGACCAGGCTGTCACTGACCAGGTCCTCCTCCATGGCGTCGAGGGTCGACGTCCACAGGGGGTCCTCGGGGGTGATGAACCCGACCGTCGCCATGCGCAGCAGGGAGGAGTCGAGGACGTCGCTGCCGTAGTGCTGGACGAAGGCCTGGCGTCCCTCGTTCCAGCCCTTGGTCATGACCTGCTCGTAGATGTCGTCCCGCGCCTGGCGCCAGCGTTCCACGCCGGCCGGACGCCCGTTGGATTCGGCCAGGCGCAGGGCGCGGTCGAAGGCCACCCAGGACATCACCCGGCCGTAGGTGAAGTCCTTGCGGCCGCCGCGCGTCTCCCACAGGCCCTCCCCCGCCTGGTCCCAGTGGTCGACCAGCCAGTCCAGGTTGGTCAGCAGCGCGTTCCATCCGTGGTGCCCGACCTGCAGACCGTGCCGGTGCGCGAAGTGGACGCTGTCCAGCGCCTCGCCGTAGATGTCCATCTGCAGCTGGGTGGCGGCGCCGTTGCCGATGCGCACCGGGGCGGAGCCGGCGTAGCCCTCCCAGTGGTCGAGCGCCAGTTCCTGAAGGTCGCTGGAGCCGTCCACCGCGTACATGATGTTCAGCGGTCCGGTGACGCCGTCGCGTCCGGCGCGCTCCTTGACCCGGGCGACCAGCCACTGGATGAACGCCGCGGCCTCTTCGGTGAAGCCCAGCCCGAGCAGGGCGTACACCGAGAAGGAGGCGTCCCGGATCCAGGTGAAGCGGTAGTCCCAGTTCCGCTCGCCGCCGAGCTGCTCGGGCAGCGCGGTCGTCGGCGCGGCGACCACGGCACCGGTCGGCGCGAACGTCATCAGCTTCAGGGTGATCGCGGAGCGTTCCACGGTCTCGCGCCAGCGTCCGGTGTAACGCGACTGGCGGAGCCAGGAACGCCAGAACATCACCGTCTCGTGGAAGAGTTCGCGGTACTCCGCCACCCGCATCACCCGGGGCCGTCCCTCGGTGCCCCACTCCAGCACCAGCCCGCGCTCCTGACCCGCCTCCAGGGTCAGGGTGAGGTGCAGGGTGTCGTACCGGTCGACGAGAAGGTCGACCAGCCGCTCGTCCTCCGGTTCGCGGACGGGGTGGACGGTGAGCGCGGGGCCGCCGTCCTGCGCGAACACCGCACCGTGTTCGCTCAGGTGCAGCCGGTGGTCCTTGCGCCCGTAGTCGAACCGGGGCTCCACCTCGATGTCGAAGGTCATCCTGCCGCGCACGCAGTGCACCATGCGGACCAGCCGGTGCTTCGACGTGGCGGACGTGCCCGTCACCGGCATGAAGTCGATCACCTCGCCGGCGCCCGCCTCGGTCATGAACCGGGTGACCAGGATCGCCGTGTCGGGAAGGTACAGCTGCTTCGTCGCGTACGTGCCGTGCGCGGGCCGGATGGTGCAGTGCCCGCCCTTGTCCTTGTCCAGCAGCGCGCCGAACACGCTGGGCGAGTCGAACCTCGGGGCGCAGAACCAGTCGACGCTGCCGTCCGTGGTGACCAGCGCGGCGGTCTGGAGGTCACCGATGAGGCCGTGGTTCTCGATCAAAGGGTAGTCGTCCATCGGGCCGCCCTCTCGGTGTCCGCTTCACCCGAACAGCCCCCCTGTCCACAGGTTAGGCCGCGGGCCGGAGATCGGCGCGCGGGCTCCGGTCCGGCTCACCGGTCTCTTCCGTGCGGGCCGGGGCCGCCTGTGCGGGCCGACAGGACCGTCACGCGTCCGGCTCCCCCAGTGCCCGCAGCACCGCCGAGACGACCTGCTCCGGGCTGCCGGACGCGTCGACGGTGACGCCCGGCTCGTCGGGCTGCAACGGTTCGAGGGTGTCGTACTGCGACCCGAGCAGGCGCGGGGGCATGAAGTGTCCCGTCCGGGCGGCGATCCGCCGGGCCGCCGCCCGAGGGTCGAGAGCGAGGTGGACGAACCGTACGTCGGCGCCCGTCGCCCGCAACTCGTCCCGGTACGCGCGCCGCAGCGCGGAGCAGGTGACCACACCGCCGCGGCCCCGCGCCGCGGCCTGCCGGACCCATGCGGCGAGCGCCGCCAGCCAGGGCTCGCGATCGGCGTCGTCCAGCGGCCGGCCGGACGCCGTCTTCGCCCGGCTCGCGGCGGAGTGCAGGTCGTCGCCCTCCAGGAACGGCACGCCGAGCCGCTCCGCCAGCGAGGCGCCGACGGTGGACTTCCGGGACGCCGACACGCCCATGACGACCACGACCGGTGCTCCGTGGTTCTTTCCCGGCAAGGGCCCTCCCGGACGGCGCGGCGACAGCGGTCGCAGTCCACTGTCACCCGATGCGGGGTCAGCTGCCGCGCGGGATGCTCCCCCCGGAGCGGCGAGGAAGCCGCCGTCGCCCCAACAGCCCACCCGGGGGGCGCAGGCCGGGGCGGACGGCGGGGCCGATCGGCCCTACCCGCGTCCGCCACCGACCGGGACGATGGAACGCATGGTCCCGGACGACGGCTTCTGCGCACTCGACCGGCAGGAGTGTCTGCGCCTGCTGGCGAAGGCACCCGTCGGCCGCGTGGTGTACACCAGGCAGGCGCTGCCGGCGGTCCTTCCCGTCAACTTCACCCTCGACACGGACACTTCCGTCGTCCTGTGCACCTCGGCGGCCTCGGACCTCGTACGCGCCATCGACGGCGTGGTGGTGGCGTTCGAGGCCGACGAGTTCGACGCGGCGGCCCGCTCGGGCTGGAGCGTCGTCGTGACGGGACGAGCGGAAGTGGTCTGCGACCCACGGGAGGCGGACCGCCTCGGCGAAACCGGCCCCCGCCCCTGGAAGCCGCCGCTCGATCCGGTCTTCGTCCGGATCGAACCGGAAATGATCACGGGCCGGGAACTGCGGCCCACGCTCCGGGCGGCTTCCGTCAGCGGCGCTCGCCTCGGGACCGGTCCTGGGCCTGGGTGGCGATGACGGCGGCCTGGACGCGGCGTTCCACGCCGAGCTTGGCCAGCAGCCGGGAGATGTGGTTCTTCACCGTCTTCTCCGCGAGATGGAGCCGCTGCCCGATCTGCCGGTTGGTCAGTCCCTCGCCGATCAGCGCCAGGATCTCCCGCTCCCGGTCGGTGAGCCCCGGCAGGGCGTCCGGCCGCTGATCCTGCCCGGCGCCGCCCCGCAGCCTGGTCATCAGCCGGTTCGTCGCGCTCGGGTCCAGGAGCGACTGGCCGCGCGCCACGGTCCGTACCGCGGACACCAGGTCCGAGCCCTGGATCTGCTTGAGCACATATCCGGACGCGCCCGCCATGATCGAGTCGAGCAGGGCCTCCTCGTCGTCGAACGAGGTCAGCATCAGACAGGAGAGGCCGGGCATGCCCGAGCGCAGTTCCCTGCACACGGTGACCCCGTCCCCGTCGGGCAGCCGTACGTCGAGCACGGCCACGTCGGGGCGCACCGCCGGCACCCTGACCAGGGCCTGCTCGGCGGTGGCGGCCTCACCGACCACGGTGATGTCCGGCTCGTCGTCCAGCAGGTCGCGCACACCTCGCCGTACGACCTCGTGGTCGTCGAGGAGGAAGACCCGGACGGGGCCGGGAGTACCCGCCTGCTCGCGGTCCGTCATCAGTGCTCCTTGGTCTGCGTCGCGTGACTCCCTGGGATCGTCCCCGACGACGGGGACCGGGGCCAGGGCCGGTGGTCCCTGTTCCGCCGCTCACCGCCCGTTCCGGCCAGGAGGAGAGATGCCTCTGACGACGGTATGTCCGGCCTCATCGGCCTCCCCCCGGCCTGCGGCGGGGGTCACAGGTCCCGGGTGGGGGCCGGGTGGCCCCTGGTCCGGCCGGTGGCGGGGGCCCAGCGTGGGAACCGACCGGACGATCCGAGGCCCGCGGGCGCGAGGATCACCGGCACCACTCCTGCCGAAGGGACTGGTTCTCATGGCGACCGCAGCAGTGCACCCGCCCTACCCGGCCCGGCTGACCGCCCGCCTGGACACGCCGCTGTCCCGCTGGCTGTGGCTGGTGAAATGGCTTCTGGCCGTGCCCCACTACGTGGTCCTCGCCTTCCTCTGGATCGGGTTCCTGGTCACGAGCGTCGCGGCCTTCTTCGCGATCCTCTTCACGGGCCGCTATCCCCGGCCGCTGTTCACCTACAACACCGGTGTCCTGCGGTGGAGTTGGCGTGTCGCCTACTACACGTACGGCGCTCTGGGCACGGACCGGTACCCGCCCTTCACGCTCGCGGAGGTCCCCGACTACCCGACGCACTGGGAACTGGCCTACCCCGAGCGGCTGTCACGCGGCCTCGTCCTCGTCAAGTGGTGGCTGCTGATCCTGCCGCACTACCTCGTGGTGGCCCTGCTCCTCGGTGGACTGCGGGCACCGTGGGCCGACTTCGGGCTCATCGGGCTGCTGACGCTGATCGGCGCGGTGGTCCTGGCGTTCACCGGCGGCTATCCCCGCAGTCTGTTCGACCTCGTGATCGGCCTCAACCGGTGGGTGCTGCGGGTCGCCGCGTACGCCGCCCTGCTCACCGACGTCTATCCGCCGTTCCGGCTGGACCAGGGGGGTGAGGAACCGGAGGCGACGGCGTAGTGGGCGCGGGGCTGCTCAGCGCGATCCGGACGGTGGCCCGTGCGCCGGAGAGGGCCCTGCGGCCGGAGGTGAGCCTTCCGCCGGAGGTGAGCCTTACGCCGGTGGTGCCCCGGCTGAGCCTTCGGCTGGAGGTGCCCCGGCGGCCGCGAGCCATGCGGCCCGCCGCCGGGGCGAGGCGCGCGACAGCCAGGCGTCCTCGACGAGCTCTTTGAGCTCCTGGTAGGTGAGTTCGCCGATCCGGCTCGCCCGGAGCAGTACCGACGGGTGCCCGTCGAAGTGCGACGTCGTGAAGAACGGCGAGCCCGGATCCTGGACCAGCGCCGCCTTGTCGGCCTCGGACGGCACCCAGAACATGATGACGTCCGGGTAGCGCTCACCGGTCACGGGATCGACCGCGTCCGGCCGCGGAGTGCGAAAGAACACGAAGGACTTGCGGCCGACCTGATAGACCGGGTTCCCGCCGACTCCGTGCTCGACCGTGACATGCGGCATCGCCGACGCCAGCTCATGCACGTCCTCGACCCGAGCCCGCCTCGCCCTCATACAAGGGGAGGCTAAACGGCCGCCCGGCCCCTCGCCACCGGCAACCGGCGACGCGTCACCGGCGGGGGCGTGGGCGCCGGAGAGGCCCCCTCGGCCGCCAAGGCATCCTGTGGACGAGGACGCCGCACCCCGACCGGGGCTGACAGCCGCGGTCCTCAGAGACCGTCCGGACAAGTCCTCACCGAGGTGCTGGTGATCCTGGACAGGGCCAGCCGGCGTCGCTCTCGGTCGATCGTGGTGACGACAACCGTGATCTCGTCTCCGACCCGGACAGGATCCGAGGGCGTTTGCAGGGGCGTCCCGCGGAGCTCTGCGAGGTGGATCAGACCCTCGATTCCATCGGCTACCTGAACGAAAGCACCGATCGGGAGCACACGGGTGACTCGTCCGGGCAGTTCTTGTCCAACGGCGACGCCGTCGGCGAATGTCTCGAAGGGGTCCGGCTGCGTCGCCCGCAAGGACAGTCTGGCCTCGAGGTTCCACGTGTCGAACTGGAGGAACACGCACGAGACCCGCTGTCCGACGTGCACCACGTCGGAGGCTGCTTCGATGCGCCGCCAGGACAGTTCGGGCACCGAGATGAACCCGACACCGGGGAAGACCGGGTGATCGGGGCCGTCGTCCAGCGCTACGAACACACCGAACCGTTCGATCGCTGTGACGGTGCCGGAGAGGAGCTCTCCGCACGGCAGTGATTCCAGAAACGTCCAGAGCTCCGGGTTCTCGGACCGTCCGCCCATCATGCTGCCAGCGTTTCACAAGGTGCTGCGTCGGCCGAGGGGTGTGGTCACCCGGCGAGTACGCTCGCGCCAGCCCCTCGGCGGGCGCGGTAGCGTCCTTGGTGTGCGTGATGGTCCTGACGTGTCGGTGATGCTGCGAGACGGGGTGCAGACTCGGTCCCAGGCCTGGGACTTCGTGCGCTGGTTCGCCGATGCGTGGGCGGGGTGTCCTTTGCGGGCGGAGGACGGCTGTGGCGAGGACGAGTTGTCGGCCGCCGAGGCCGATCTGGGCTTCGAGCTTCCGGCTGCGTTGCGTGAGGGTTTCGCGCTCCTCGGCCGGCGGGACGACCTGACCCGGCAGCAGGATCCCCTCGTCCCGCCCGCGGGACTTCATGTCGACGACGCGCTGGACGGCATCCTGGTGTTCCGGCGCGAGAACCAGGACTGTGCGGCCTGGGGGATTCCCCTGGACGCGATCGAGCAGGAGGATCCGCCGGTGGTCGTGGAGTCGCGGGAGGGATGGATCCCCTTCCTCGATCGGACGTCCCAGGCCTGGGTGGAGCTCGTGCTGAGCGAATCACTCTTCGCTGCCGACAGTCTCTACGACGCCTGCGAGCTCCCCGACGCGTCGCTGCCGGGCCTCCACGCTCGCTACACGCGGGTCGGCCTGCCCGACCATCCCCTCTGGGCCGGCGCCGACGACTCTCCGTTGCGCTGGTACGCCGCTCCCGGACGGCTGGTGCGGCGGGACGGCGTCGCGGACCAGTCGTGGATCCACGCGCGGGGCCGTACGCCTGCCGATCTCGACGCCATCCGCGCGGAGCTTCCCGGGCCGTGGGTCTGCTGAGTGCGGCGGAGTAGCGTGGGGAGGAGAAGGTCACGCCGCGTCGGCCGTCGGCGGTCGGCGGCAGGTGGGCGTCGCGCGCGGTGTTCCGTCGGACGTGGGAGTCCGGCGCCCCGGTGACACGACGCCTTGCCGACCAGTAGCACCGCGATTCCGCGAAGGACACCCGGTGGACGACAACAGTGCGGGCCGGCAACCGCACCAGGACTCCGACCTCACCCAGTGGCTGCTGCAGACGGACACCGTGGAGGACTTCCTGCAGCAACTCGCGGACGCCGCCGTACGTCTCTCCCCCGCCGGTGGCGCCGGGGTCACCCTGCAGCGGGAGGGCCGGCCCCTGACCGTCGTCAGCTCCGGGGAAGGCGCCACCGAACTGGACGAGAAGCAGTACGGCCAGGACGACGGGCCCTGTCTGCAGTCCTTGCGCTCCGGGCAGGAGATCCTCGTCCGGGACATGCTCCAGGAGACCAGGTGGGGCCCCTACCCGGCGTACGCCGCCGCCTGCGGGACCCGCTCCTCCCTCTCGCTGCCGATCGCCTACCGCACCCTCAGTGCGGGTGCCCTCAACCTCTACGCCGCCCCGCCGCACGCCTTCGACGACGTGGACCACACCGCACTGCGCTCGCTCGCGGCGCAGGCCACCGGTGCGATCGCGCTGGCGCAGCGGATCAGCGACGCCCAGGAGTTCGCCGAGCAGCTGCGGACCGCGATGAGATCCCGCGCGGTCATCGACCAGGCCATCGGGGTGATCATGGGCCGGCGGCGCTGCACCGCCGAGGAAGCCTTCGCCGTTCTGCGCAGCGCCTCCCAGCAGCGCAACATCAAGCTGCGCGACCTGTGCACCGAGCTGATCACCGATCTCACCGGCCGGCCCCCCGCCTGCTCCGACCTGCCTCCGCGCCCATGAGCCGGCCGCTCACCCGGCCCGCACGTCCCCGGCCGGGCACCTGGTCCGATCCGTGTGCATGCCTGTCACTATGGTGGGCATCCGCAGCGACGGGAGGGATCGGTGAGAGCGCCACACACTCTGGCGACACTCGACGAGATCGGGATGGGTGACCACGTCTGCCAGCTGCTGGGACCGTCCGACGATGTCGTGGACCGGAGCCGGGCCTTCGTCGCGGACGGGGAGCTCTTCGGTGACAAGGTGGTGATCGTCGGATCGGCTCTCGCCTCGCGCGGCGAGTTCGCCCCGGTGACGCTCGATCCTGCGCGCACGGAGGGCTCGCTGCTCGCCGCGGTCCGTCGCGAGGCGGCGAGCGCCGGACGCGAGGGTTTCCGCTCGCTCAGGGTGCTCCACCACGTGACGCCCGGCGCCGGTGCGGGACGGCCGGAGCAGCTGCTGCGCAGCGAACTCGACCTGGAGGAGTTCGCGTCCGACAGCGGGGCTCTGGTCGTATGTGCCTACAGCAGTGCCGATTGGGACGCTCCCACGCTGGAACAGATCAGGTGCGTGCATCCCCACCACCTGGGCAGCCGTCCGGCATCACCGGCGTTCCAGGTGTACCGGACGGGAAAGGACGGCTGGTCCGTGGACGGGGTCATCGACAGCGAAGGCGCCCCGGCGTTCGGGGCCGTCCTGCGCACCCTGCTGGCGCAGTCGGCGACCGTGCGCCTGCTCTGCCAGGGCCTGGAGTTCCTGGACGCGGCGGGCATGAGCGCGCTGGCCGACGCGGCCCGGGGGATGCCGGACCGCAAGGTCGTCCTGGAGGGGACCAACGAGACCGTACGGCTGGCCTGGGACCTGTCCGGCTTCGCCACGCCCGCGGTGCCGGTGGTGATGACGCCATGACCACTCCCTCGCGCCCGGCAACCGCGTCGCCGGACTCCCCGCCCGGGTACCGGCACGAGCTGTATCCGTACTCGGGCCCGGACGAGTTCGTCGAGGGCACCCTGGGGTTCATCCAGGACGCGCTCGCCGGTGACGAATCCGTCGTCGTGGCCGTCCCGGAGCGCAAGGCGTCCCTGCTGCGTGCCGAGCTCCCTGAGCAGGAGGCCGTCCGCTTCGTCGACACCACACCGGTGGCGCGCCATCCGGGCCGGCTCATCGGAGCCTGGCGGGGGTGGATCAAGGAGCAGACCTCTCGGGGACGTCCGGTGCGGGGCATCGGCGAGTCGCCCTGGGACGAGGAGCTGAGCCGTCCCGAGCTGGAGGAGCTGCGCTACCACGAGTGGCTGCTGAACAAGGCGTTCGCCGACGGTCCCGCCTGGTGGCTGCTGTGCCCCTACGACGTGGACGGCCAGGCGGCCGCGGTGAAGGAGATGGCCCGCTGTCACCCGCAGATCCGCACCGCCGGGCGCACCGGACCGTCCGAGGACTACGACCCGCAGGCCCCGTTCGCCTTCGCTCCACTGACCCACCCCTGCGATCCGTACGACGAATTCGTCTACACCCGGGGTGATCTGTCCGCGGTGCGGGAGAAGATCGCGGCCTGCGCCGAGCGGCACGGCCTGAGCGCCCGCCGGCTGCGCGAGCTGCACCTGGCCGCGACCGAGGTGGCCGCCAACAGCATCCGGCACGGCGGTGGGCAAGGCGTGCTGCGCACGTGGAGCGAGGACGAGCGGCTGGTGTGCGAGTTCCGGGACGCGGGCTACATCGCCGACCCCCTGCTGGGACGTTCCCGGCCCGACGACGTCCAGATCGGCGGCCGGGGCCTGTGGCTCGTGCACCAGCTGTGCGACCTCGTCGAGATCCGCTCCACTCCCGAGACGGGGACGACGATCCGCATCCACACCCGCCTGCGCGGCTGATCCGGATCGCTTCACCTCCGCCCGCGGGCTGACCCGGATCGCTTCACCCCCCACCCGCGGGCTGACCCGGATCCGCTCTCACACCACCTACCGAGTTGGCCCGGTCCCCCTCGGCACTCACCCGCCGACGGCACTCACCCGCCGACGGCGCCGGCCCCGGCGCCCGGGCTGTCAGGCGTTGGACCCGCCGTTGGTGTGGCGCTGCCCCGTCCGGTTGCCGCGCCAGTCCAGCACCATCGTGGTCGCATCGTCGAGCAGCGACCCTCCGAAAGCCTCGTGGACCGCTGCCGTCAGGGCCCGGACCACTTCGCGCGGGTGCTCGCCCGCGGTGTCCCGGACGAGGGCGGGCAGGTCGACCGCGGCGGCGGCCCGGTCGCGCATGCCGTCGGTGAGCAGGACCAGCCGGTCGCCCGGCTCCAGACGCAGCCGCTGCACCTGGTACCTGACCGGGGCCGGCACACCGAACGGCATGTTCACCCTGAGGGTGAGCTCCTCCACGCGCCCGGCGCGCAGCAGCAGGGGCCAGGGGTGGCCGGCTTTGACCAGCTCGCAGGCGCCGGTGTCCAGCTGGACGCGCAGCAGCTGGCCCGTGGTCATGCCGCGGCCGTGACGTTTGATCGCCTCGTGCGCGGCGTTGGCCTGGTTGAGGATGCCGCGCCCTGCCCGGCGGGCGCGGCGCAGGGCGTTCACGGTCAGCGTGGCCAGCAGCGCGGAGGCCGTGTCGTGGCCCATCGCATCGGTGATCGACAGGTGGAGGACGTCCTGGTCGAGGGCGTAGTCGTACGTGTCGCCGCCTATGTCGTCGGCCGGGAGGAGACCACCCGCCAAGGTGAACTGGGCGGCCTCGCAGCAGGGTGCCGAGGGGAGCAGCTGGTGCTGGATCTCCGCGGCGAGACCCATCGTGGTGGTACGCCGTCCCCAGTGGTACAGATCGGTGAAGCGGCGGTCGGTGACCACGATGTACGCCAGCGCGTGCGCGGCCTGCGCCACCCCGTCCCGTACGGCGTCGTCCGCCCGGGGGACCAGCACGTCCAGGACGCCGATGCAGTCACCGCGATTGGTCACCGGGGCCACGATCCTGCAGCCGCCCTCGGCGTCCGGTTCCTCGTCGAGGCGCTGGGAGCGCAGGACACGGTCGTAGACGCTGCCCGCGAGGACCCGCCGTTCCGTCCGTCCGCGGGCCTGGTCGGCCATGCCGGCCCGGGGCAGCCGTACGGCTTCCCGCCCGAGCATGTCGACGAGCCAGAGCGACACCTCGATTGCCGAGAACCGCTTCTCCAGGTTCCTGGCGACGACGTCCACCGACTCCACGGGCGCCGCATCCTCTGCGGCACCCAGCACCTCGTCCAGCCCCAAGCCCTCGTCTCGCAGCACGGGCACCTCCCAGTCCACCAGACCGGCTTCCCCGTGCGGCCGTCCTGAATGCGCACGCTCGGGCTCGTCTCCCCGGTGATACGGGTTCGTCCGCCCGGGTACCCAGTCGCCCCGCGGGCGGTGCCGCCCGCGCGGGAACCGAGCAGCCAGGGAGTGGATCATGGGGCCGACCGAGCCGACGCCGGGGCAGGAGCCGGCCGGACGCCTGCGGGAGGTCGCCGCCGACGTGTTCGGCTGGGACACCCTGCTGCCGGAGCAGCTCACCGCCATGGAGTGGGTGGTGGCGGGCGAGGACACCCTCGTGGTCATGCCGACCGGGTCCGGCAAGTCCGCCGTGTACCAGGTGCCCGCCCTGCTGCTGGCCGGGCCGGTCGTCGTGGTGTCTCCGCTGCTGGCGCTCCAGCGCGACCAGATGGCGGGCCTGCCGGACGGCGACCGCGCTCCCCGCGCCGTGGCGATCAACTCCGACCTCGGCCCGGGCGAGACCCGTCAGGCGTGGGAGGCGGTGCGCCGGGGCGAGGCACGCTTCGTGTTCGTGTCACCGGAGCAGCTGGCCAAGGACGAGGTGCTGGACGAGCTGGCCGAGGCGGGTCCCGCCCTGTTCGTGGTGGACGAGGCCCAGTGCGTGTCCTCCTGGGGCCACGACTTCCGGCCCGACTACCTCCGCCTGGAGCAGGCCGTACGCCGCGTCGGCGGGCCCCCGGTGCTCGCGCTCACCGCGACCGCCGCGCCCCCGGTGCGCAAGGAGATCACGGAGCGGCTGGGCATGCGCCGGCCACGGCTGATGGTGACGGGCTTCGACCGGCCCGAGATCCGCCTGGAGGCCCGGCGCTTCCTCGACGAGGACGAGCGCCGCCGGGCCGTCGTCGAACGGGCGGCCGCCGAGCCCAAGCCGGGCATCGTCTACGCCGGTACCCGCAAGGACGCCGAGCACTACGCCGGGGAACTGGCCGCCCTGGGACTGGCCGCCGAGACGTACCACGCGGGCCTGCGCGCCGCCGAGCGCGCCCGGATCCACGACGCGTTCCTCTCCGGTGCGGCGGACGTCGTCGTGGCGACCTCGGCGTTCGGCATGGGCATCGACAAGGAGGACGTACGGTTCGTGCTGCACGCCTCGCTGCCGGGGTCGCTGGACGCCTACTACCAGGAGATCGGCCGGGCCGGCCGGGACGGACGCCCGGCCCTCGCCGTGCTGCACTACCGGTCGCAGGACACGGGGATGCAGACCTGGTTCGCGGGCCGCACCCCGGGCCGCGAGGCCCTGTCCGAGGTGGCCGACGCCGTCCACGAGCACCGCGGCGACCCGGCCGGCCTGCAGGAGCTGCGCCGGGCGACGGGCCTGTCCGGGAAGCGGGTCACCGCGGCCGTGAACCTCCTGGAGGAGGCGGAGGCCGTCGCCACGGGGGCGGACGGCGAGGTGCGTCCCACCCCGGGCGTTGCGCCGGGCCCGGCGGCCGAGCGGGCCGAGGAGGCCGCGCAGGCGCACCGCCGCACCGACCGGTCGCGGGTGGAGATGGCGCGGGCCTACGCCGAGACGACGGGCTGCCGGCGGCACTTCCTGCTCGCCTACTTCGGGCAGGACTACGAGGGGCCGTGCGGGAACTGCGACACCTGCGACGCGAAGGACACCGACAGCGATCCGGACGAGTCGCGTGCTCATCCCGCGGCGACGTCCTTCCCGACGGGGACCGAGGTGCGGCACCGGCAGTGGGGCGACGGCACGGTCCTCAGCACGGACCAGGACCGCATCACCGTGCTGTTCGACCAGGCCGGATACCGCACGTTGTCCCTGAAGGCGGTGGCCGGCCACGACGACCTGCTGACGGTGGTGCGCAGACCGGGCGAGGACACCGCCAGCGACTGATCGTCGCCGAAACCCGGCGGTCGTCGTCCTGTCCGTACGGGAGATCCGCGCCCGGCGCGGCGCAGTCCGGGCGAGGCTGCGCACCGACTGAACGCCCGAGCGGGTCGGCCGACTTGGACCGCCTGCCCGGGCGTTCGGTCGTCCGGAGCCAGCGAGTGACGTGGCGTCAGCCAGCGATCTCGATCTTGCCGTTGGACTGCGCCGTCTTCTCCCCCGGCGTGGCGGAGGAGCGGTCGGTGAAGTTCTTCAGCAGCTGGGCCAGGTCCACCCCCGTGGTGGAGCCGAGGAGTTCCATGCCCTGGGCCACGTTGTCGGCGACCGTGCGCGACAGCCGTCCGGCGCCGTCGGTGGAGATCACCGTCATCTTGTCCACCGCGCTCAGCGGCTCGGCCGCCTTGGCGACGACCTGGGGAAGAACCTCGACGAGCATCTGGAGCACGGCCGCGTCGCCGTACTGCCCGAAGGCGTCGGCCTTCTTCCGCATCGCCTCGGCCTCGGCCGCGCCCTTGGCGCCGATCGCGGCCGCCTCCGCCTCACCCTCCAGCCGGACCGCCTCCGCGATCGCCGCGCGCCGCGACCGCTCCGCCTCACCCTGCTTCATGCCCTCGATGGCCTGCGCCTCGGCGAGCGCGCTGCGCCGCTGCTTCTCGCCCTCACCGGTGAGCCGGGCCCGCTCGGCCTCGGCCTGCGCGGCGGCGATGGCGGCCAGGCGCTCGGCCTCGGCCTGCTTGACGCGCGCCACCCGCTTGGCCTCGGCCTCCTGCTCGGCCGCGTAGCGCTGGGCGTCGGCCGGCTTGCGGACCTGCGTGTCGAGCTGACGGTCGGTCAGCGCGGCTTGGCGTTCGGCGACCTTCTCCTGCTCGGCGAGGATCTCCTGCTGCCGGGCGGCTTCGGCGAGCGGGCCGGAGGCGTTGGCGCGGGCCGCGGCCTGGTCGGTCTCCGCCTTGATCTCCGCCTGCCGCAGGTACAGCGTGCGCTGCGCGACGGCGATCTCCTCCTCGGCCTTCAGCCGGGCCTGTTCGGCCGCCCGCCGGGCCTCGGCCTCGGCGATGTCGGCCTCCTGCTTGGCCCGGGCCGCCTCCGGCCGGCCGAGGTCCTCCAGGTAGGAGCCCTCGGTGGTGATGTCCTGGATCTGGAAGGCGTCCAGCACCAGGCCCTGCCCCGACAGGCTCGCCTCGGCCTCCTCCGCCACCTGCCCCGCGAACGCGGCCCGGTCGCGGATGACGTCCTCCACCGACATCCGGCCGACGATGGCCCGCAGCGCGCCGGACAGCACCTCCTGGGTGAAGCCGACGATGCCGTCCTGCTGCATCAGGAACCGCTGCGCGGCCGCGCGGATGGCGTCCTCGGTGCCCCCGACCTTCACGATGGCCACGCCGTCCAGGTTGGCCTTCACTCCCCGCAGGGTCACCGCGCCGCGTACCGCGACGGGGATGTGCCGGGACGACAGGTCCAGGGTGAACTTCTGCTGCACGAACGGCACAACGAAGACCCCGCCGCCCACCACGACCTTCTGGCCGCTGTTGTCGGTGAAGACGCGGCCGGTCTCCGGATCGGTGGCCTTCTTGCCGCGCCGCCCGGTGACGATGAACGCCTCACTGGGCCCGGCCACTTTGTACCGGGTGACCACCACCAGGGCGATCAGGACGAGGAGTACGACGACTCCCACGACGGCGATGACCACAGGACTCATGAGTCCCCCCTTCAGCCCTCCCACGGGACGGCGATGTCGGTGCTCGAACAGGACGGTGACGAGCGGGGCCCGTCAGGCGTCGACCGGACGGACCGTCACGGCCGTGTGCGACAGGGTCCGGTCGATCCAGACCTCGGTGCCGCGGGCGACCGGGACGGGGCTCTTCGCGGCGAACTTCACCGGCTGACCGGCCAAGTGGACGATCACCTCGCCGAAACCACCGGCCGGGATCGCGGTCACCACCGCACCGGAGGAGCCGATCAGTTCGTCTCCGCGCGGGGCCGCTCCGGAGCGGTCGCTCATCAGCGCACGGCTGAAGCGGTACGCCAGCCAGCCGGTGACCGCGCCGGCCGGCACACCGACGGCTACCGCGCCGAGCGCGCCCGTACCGGTGGTGCCCATCACGATCGCGCCGGAGAAGCCGAGCATCGACACGAAGCCGGCGATCACGGGAAGCGACAGCCATCCGTCGAGCAGACCGTCCAGCACGCCCGTGCCCTCGAAGAGCCCTTCCAGGACACCGTCCAGGACGAGGGAGAGGGCGAGGAGGGCGGCCCCCGTCATGCCGAGACCCAGAAACCAGGCCATCCGCACACACCGCCTCTCCTCTTCTTCCCCCGTGGATTCCCCCGTGGCACCCCCGTGGATTCCCCCGTGCCGGCTCCCCGCCGGTGCCCGCATCGTCACACGGACGATCCGCCGCGCACATTGCCTGCTCCCGGCAATCTTTACGCGTCTTTGATGCCGCCCTCCGGGCAGCGGGAACGCAAGAGGCCGATCGCGTGCGTCCGTTCCGTGGGCGTCGAGTCAGCCGTGACCGTGACCTGGAGCGATGACCCGCCATGGGACCGGCAAGGCGCGGCAGCGGCGCCCGGGCCATGGACCGGACGCCGCTGCCGCTCGCCTTCGGGCCGCTCTGCTCCCTCATCCTTCGTCGAAGAGCAGGTCCTCGACCGGGTGGGTGAGGCGGACGGTGTGGCCGTTGGTGACCGTGACGACGTGGTGCAGGCCGACGAGTCGCTCACCGGTGGACAGGACCGTCAGCATGTCCCCCTTGCCGGCGAGGTAGGCGGGGAAGCAGGGGATCGCCATGCCCAGCTTGAAGTAGTCCGTCAGCCGCCGGAACAGCTTGGGCAGGATCACGGCGTTGTCGGTGATGGTGGACAGGTCGGTGAGCTTGAAGCCCGAGGTGGTGACGTCCTTGGGCCACAGTCCCTGACCGGCGTTCCGGGCGCTCTGCGCGACGGCGGTGAGTTCCTGGCGCAGGTCCGCGAAGAGGCTTGTGTAGAACGTCGGATAGACGAGGCCCAGCGAGGCCAGGTGATGGTTGGCCGTCTGCCGCAGCAGGGCCACGTCGACGGTCACGGCCGTGCCGCTGGCGGCGGGCGGGGTGCCGCGGCCGGCGAGCGCCACGGCGCGGTTGTTGATGTCGCCGCCCCCGGTGAGGATGTAGCCGGGCACCGTCTCGGGGGTGCAGGAGGTGACCTTCTCGTTCGGTTCGCGCGCCACGCTGTTGAAGCCGATCCAGGTGAGGAGTTCCGTGGCGGCCGCGTGGGCGAACTGCAGGGGCTGGTGCTGCCCGGCGTAGTGCGTCTCCAGCGCGTCGATTCCCTCGAGGCGCAGGCTGGCGTCACCGGTGCCGGACGCGATGACCGGATGCTTGCCGCCGACGAGGCTCCAGTCGTGGGGGTTGTCGGCGATGAAGTGGACGGTGTCTCCGTCGGGCTGAGTGCCTATCAGGCGGTACTTGCCCTGGATGAGCAGCATGGGCATGACGGCTCCTGTGGGGACGGGTGGGGAGCAGACAGGGAGCAGCGTCGTCCGTACGGAGGGACGTGCATCGCACGCACGGGCAAGGTGCTCATACACCCCAAACTAGCGACCGTCCCGGCCACTTGCCCGTCGGACGCCCGGCGGCCGCAGGTCCAGATCTCCCGTGGGGAGGCGCGGGCCCGAACCGGTGCCCGGCGGTGCGACGGGGCGGCCGCGCAGGCCCCGCCCTCTCGCGTCGACACCGACCCCGACCTGTGGTTTTATCGAAGAAGACGGTGTATGCCGGACTCCGCAGCGCAGTCCGCCGCCGTACACACACCCGGTGTCCTGTGGAGGGGAACGGACCGGGCCCAGCGATGCGCTCGCCCCGTGACGGGCCGAGGGCGGGCCGGACGGTCCGAACGGACAGCGGTCCTGATCGGCGCGAGTCGTGGGACCGATGACCACTGCCGGTTCCGTCGTGAGGAGCTGTCGTGCCGCACGCGGATGTGACCCCATGAGTGAGACGGTCGGCGATCCAGCCACAGAGTTGCGACAAGGTTGCACGGTGAACGGCGCGGCAACGAGTGCCGCGGCCGGCGGGATCGTCGGTTCCCCGCTCGCAGCCGTCAGCCGGTCGCGAGGGCGGCCGATGCCTCGATGAGGGCCCGTTGGCCCGGGGCGGACCTCTGGGTCCGGGCCTGTTCCACGAAACGACCCAGCTCCGCGGAGGCGGTGGCCGAGTCGATGCGCCTGATCACGGGCAGCGTTGCCGCCACGAGCTGACAGGCGTCGTCGAGGCGGCCGACACCGGCCAGGGCTGTCGCGTGCCGAACCGCGAAGCGGGCCTGCGAGTTGCTGTCCCCGGGGACGGCCGGCCGGCGCCGGCGCTCGGCTTCGAAGAGATCGGCGGCCTGTTCGAAGTCACGGAGGCTGAGCAGGCAGGACGCCTCGATGAGCCCAGGGTTGCCGTTCTCGGTACGCGGGCCCCAGTGCGGAGTCCGGTCGTCGACGGCCTCGGCGGCGTGACATCTGAACCGCTCCAGTGCCTCCCAGCAGGCGATCGCGTCGCCACGGTGCGCATACCCCTGGGCCGCGCGTCGCGCGGCGTGCGCGCGGATCACCGGGTTGGCCGCCGGGTGTCCGGCCGCCTGGTCGGCACATCCGATCGCCGCATCGGTGTCACCGCGGTGCTGGGCGATGAACGCCTTGCGGACCAGCGCATAGGCGGCCACCGTCTCGTCTCCTCCCTGTGCACCCCAGCGGACAGCGAGATGCGTCCAGCGCAACGCCTCGGCGGGGTTTCCCGCCTCCTGCGCCATCCACCCGGCGTACTCGGCGAACTTCGAGGCCAGCAGCCAGATCTCGGCACGCTGCTCCCCCACGGCGAGCTGAGCGGCGTCCGTCAGGGTCCGCGTGGCCGACTTCATCGAGGCGGTGACGAACCTGGGTCCGGTGGATCTGCCGATGTCCTTCAGCTCCCGCAGGACCCGCTCGTATCCGGCGACGACAGGGCCGGCATCGACCAGGCTCTCGGCCCGGGTGCCGCGGCGGCCGGCCTCGGCCCGTTCGACGAGTGCTCCGCCGGTGCCGAAGGCCGCGTCGCATGCCGCCGCCACAGCGGGCGTCGGGTTGCGCACCCCGCTCTCCAGATTGCAGATCTGCCCTTCGGAGACATTCGCTCGCCGGGAGAGCTCGCGCACGGTCCACCCCCGACGTGCGCGGAGTGTGGCCAGGACGACGCCGAAGTCCCCCGGCGGCAGACGTGTGCCGGTCCGTCCCCCTGCGGCGGCCGTCACTGCCGCGCTGTCCACCGGGTCCATACCAGCCAGCGTACGGAGCCTTGCGGCAGTTATTCAATCCGCTGTGAAAACCCGCCGTGCGTGTACTCCGCCCCTAGGGTGAGCACGATGCCTGACGTCAACGCCTGCCGGAGAGGGGGCACTTGTGCCGCGCGTCTTCCTCAGCTTTCGCAAACCGGACTCCCGGTGGATGCGGGACCGCGTCTACCGCGCGCTGTCCGACCGCCTGGGTGCCGCAGAGATCTTCAAGTCGGGCCAGTCGATACCGCCCGGGGCGGATTTCGCCGGGATCCTGCGCCGGCAGGCCGCCGAGTGCGAGCTCATGTGCGTACTGATCGGGCCGGGGTGGCTCGACGCGAGAGGCGAAGACGGGGTGCGGCTCCTGGACCGGCCTCACGACTGGGTCCGCGTGGAGATCGCGACGGCTCTGCGGGCGGGGAACCGCGTCGTCCCGGTCCTTCTGGGTGACACGACGATGCTGCCCGACGCCGCCGCACTGCCGGCCGAGATCGCGGAACTGGCGCGCCTGCAGTTCCTGCGCGTGCCGGAGACCCATCTGCCGGACGGGCTGCGGCACCTGGGGGACGCGGTGACCGCTCTGCTGTCCGACACCGGTACCGGCCCCGCCGAAGTGCCCGGGCAGGGCACGGAGCCGGCCACCGCCCCGGAGCCGTCGATCACCATGACGGCCCATGTGTCCGGCGGGGGAAGCGCCTACCAGGCGGCCCGTGACCAGACGATCAGACTGGCGTGAGGAGCGGGCGATGGATCACTCCGAAGCGGACGGTGTTCGGCGGATCGGGCCTTATGCGCTGCTCGGACGACAGAGCACGGTCGGCGGAGGCGACGTCTTCGCCGCCCGCACGGACGAGGGGCGCCTCGTCACGGTGACGATCGTGAGACCGGAGCTCGCCTCGACCCCCGGGTTCCGGGATCGGTTACGAGCCGCCGTCGAGGCGGCACGGCCGCTGTCCGATGCCTTCCTCCTCCCGGTGGTCGATGCCGACGCCGACGCACCGGTTCCCTGGCTGGCGACCGCGTTCGCCGCGGGACTGCCGCTGCGGCAGGCGGTCGACCGCCACGGTCCGCTGTCCGAGCCGGCTCTGCGGGTGCTCGCCGACGGCCTCGGCCGGGCGCTGGCCGCACTCCACGCGGCCGGGACGGTCCACGGCGAGGTGAACCCCGACTCGGTGCTGCTGACCATGGACGGGCCCCGCATCTCCGCTCTGGGAATCGTGGGAGCCACCCGCAGCCCCGCACCCGCACCGACGGACGACGTGTTCGGCCTCGGGGCGACCGTGCTGTTCGCGGCTTCCGGAGACGAGCCGGACACCGACGCCCTCCCGGTGTCGCTGCGCGAGGTGATCGGCGGCTGCCTGTACCCGGAACCGCCGGACCGCCCCACCGCGGAGCAACTCGTCGACTACCTCAGGCGCCAGAACCTGCCGTCCCTTCAGGGTAGTTGGCTGCCTCCGGCGGTCAGCGCCGACCTGGCCGCCGCGACCGCGGCCCTCGGCTCGGTCTCCGCCGGGGGCGGCGGCCGTGGCCCGTTCCCTGCGCCGCCGACGAGCGCTGCCGGCTCGGGTATGAGCCGCCGCAAGCTGCTCATCGGTCTCGCCGGGGGCGCGGCCGTGCTCGGCGGGGGCGCGGCAGCCCTCGCCTTCTCCGGCGACTCGTCGCCGACGCCCGAGGGCCGGGCCGGCGGGCCCCGACCCACCACGCGGCCCGGCTCTCCGTCGGCCGGGCGTCCCACGCCGTCCTCTTCCGTGTCGCCGTCCTCGACGGACGGCCCGGAACCGATCGTGCTGGCGGGACCCGACGCCACCAAGGCGTGGTCGGGCGCCGGCAAGCACGCCCCCACCTGCCTGGAAGCCTCCGACAAGGTGGTCATGGTGGTCACGGGCAGCGCCACGTCCTTCCTGGACGCCGCGACCGGGAAAACCGTCTTCCCCCAGCTGAACACGACGAACGACTTCGGCACGAGCATGGACAAGTACCCGACGGCGTACGCGGACGGAGTGTTCTACCTGCTCTGCGACACACCACGTCAGTCAGGTCTGCTGGCGGCGTTCGACGCCGCGAGCGGGAAGGTGAAGTGGGCGACCAGGATGGCCGAGGTGGATCCCGGCGGCGACGCTCGCTCGGGCTATTACCTGAGCCACTACGTGGCAGTCGCGGGGAACACCGTGTACGTGTGCGGGACGTTGCTTCAGCTCTCCAAGCCGTTCTCGGCCAAGTCTCCGACCACCGGCTACATCCGTGCGTTCGATGCGGCGACCGGCAAGGGACTGTGGGGGGTCAAGGGCACGGACATCAACAACGTGCTGGTGCCGCCCATCGGTTCCCACCTGCTGGCCACCTCGGCCGTCCCGGGCAGCGAACCCGGACGCGTCCAGATGATCGACGCCGGCCGGAAGGGCGCCCGCGGCTGGAAGGTGTCCATCCCGGACGCCGGGTTCTACTTCAACCCCGGCTGGCCGCTGACGTGCTACGCCGCCGGGCTGTTCCTGTTCGCGGGGGGCAAGGGCGACACGCTGTTCGCCGTCGACGCGGCCACGGGCACCGAGAAGTGGCATCAGCTGTTCGAATCGAAGAGCGGGGACCAGGTCAAGATCGGTACCCCCTTCGCGGCCCTGGACGGGACGACCGTCTACGTGCCGGTCGGCGCCGACCTGGTCGCCCTGGCCGCGGCCGACGGCACACCCCGATGGGTCGCGACGCTCGACGGGGCCGACGACATGGGCGGTTCCAACATGTTCAACGCCGCCTCGAGGATTTCCGGCAGGAGCGCCCGGTGTTCGGCCGACACCGTCTTCGCCACCGACACCGCCAAGACCCTGTGGGCCATCGACGCGGCCACCGGCCGGGCCCGATGGAGATACAGCGATCCCGGGCAGCCGGACGGGGGGTTCCGCTGGACGGTGGGCGGCGACCGCGTGTTCGTCGCCTCCCATCTGACGCTGACCGCGATCGCGGCCCACACGCGGTAAGGGACAAGGAGCGGACATGGAGACGAGTGTGGAACTCGCCGGCCTGGCATCGGCGGCCGCGGCGCGCCTGATCGACCTGCTGGCGACGGACGGCTGGGCCGCGGTCAAGTCCTCGGTCCTGTCGCTGTGGCGGTCCGCGCACCCGGAGCGCGTCGAGGAGGAACTCACGGACGCACGCGGCGAGTTGCTTCAGGCCCGGCAGGCCGGCGACCGCCAGGAGCTCCAGGGGCTGCTGGTCACGGAATGGCAGGCCCGCCTTCTCCGGCTGATGGCGACACGGCCGGACGCAGTCGACGAGCTGCGCGCCCTGTTCGGCACCGAACCACGCGGCGCCGCAGCCACGGAGCAGCAGATCTCGGGCTCGATGACGCTGGAGGCACACGTCCGCGGCGGCGACGCGTTCCAGGCCGGCCGGGACATGACCGTCACCAGAGGCGGACAGGCGTGACCGAACGCAGCACCGACGTCCCGCCCCCTGACGGGCCGCCCCCGTGGCAGCCGAAACGGCTGGAGGCGAGCGCGAGTGGCGGGGGCAGCGTCTTCCAGGCCGGCCGTGACCTCCATGTCCGCGTCGGGGACGAAGGGCGCAGAACCGTGCCCGGGCCGGGCGCCGACCAGGTGCTGTGCCCGTACCCGGGCTTGGCTCCGTTCGGCGCTCAGTACAAGCAGTGGTTCCACGGCCGTGAGCGCATGGTTCACCTCGTGTGCGAGCGGATCGACGACCGGATGCGTGAGGGCGGCCCGCTGGTGCTGATCGGCCCGTCGGGTGCCGGGAAGTCGTCGCTGCTGGCGGCCGGGGTGCTGCCGGCCCTGGACGAGGGCCGGCTTCCGGTGGCCGGGTCGAGCACCTGGCCGCGGCTGCTGCTGACCCCGACGGCAACCCCGGCTCTGGCGCTGGCGGCCGCCGGACTCGACACCGAGACCGCCCGGCGCAGGGCACCGGCCTGGCGGGCCGATCCCGCACGGTGCCTCGCCGAACTGCGCGAAGCCACCGGAGCCGGCGCCCCGGCGCCCGTCGGGGGGTCACCCGCCGCGGGACTGGTCGTCGTGGTCGACCAGTTCGAAGAGGTCTTCACGGCCTGCGGCGACGAGGCCGAACGGCAGTGGTTCATCGACGTGCTCGACCGCCTGGCCCGCCCCACGGGCGGTGCGGTCGTCGTGCTGGGAGTCCGCGCGGACTTCTATGCCGCGTGCACGGCCCATCCACCGCTGCGGGCGGCGCTGCAGGCCGGACCGGTCCTGCTGGAGCCGATGACGGAGGACGAGCTCAAGGACGCGATCCGCCGCCCGGCCGGCAGCGTGGGCCTCGACGTCGAAGACGGCCTGGTCGAGGTGCTGCTGGCGGACCTGGGCGCGGTCGCGGGACCGGCCGGTGCGCGCACCACGGGCCGGCTGCCGCTGCTCGCCCACGCGCTGCGGGCCACCTGGCAGCAGCGCCACGGCCACACGCTCACCGTGGACGGATACCGCGTCACCGGCGGCATCCAGGGCGCCATCGCCACCACGGCGAACAGGCTCTACGACACCCTGCCGCCGCCCTGCCAGGAGGCCGCACGGTGGGTGTTCCTGCGGCTGGTCATCGTGGGCCGGGACGCCGACGACAGCCGCCGGCGCGTCCGGTACGAGGAACTGCTGCGTCACGCGCCGGACAGAGAGGCGGCGGTCAGGGTCCTCGACGACTTCACCCGTGGCCGGCTGCTGACCCGGGACCAGGACGCGGTGGTGATGACGCACGAGGTGCTCATCCGCGCCTGGCCCCGGCTGCGGGACTGGATCGAGCACGACCGCAGCGGGAATCTCGTACGACAGGATCTGGAGGAGGCGGCCGCACTCTGGGAACAGGCCGGCCGGGAGCCGGCCGCGCTGTACCGCGGCAACCGGCTGGAGACCGCGCTCGCCTGGGCCGAAACACACGGGCCGGAACTCAGCGGGGCGGCCGGGGCATTTCTCGCGGCCGCCCGCCAACACCAGCGGCGCGGGCAACGGCTCCGGCGCGCCGCGGTGGCCACCATCACCGTCCTGGCGGTGGTCGCCTCGCTGGCCGCGGTCTTCGCCTTCCGGCAGGAGTCCCACGCCCGGGACGCCGCCGCCCAGGCCCTGCGCGCCCGCGACGACGCCGTCACCGCCGCTGTCACCTCCGAGGCCGTGCAGCTGGCGCCGACCGATCCCTCGCTGTCCGCTCAACTCACGCTGACCGCCTATCGCATGGCCCCGACCCGGGATGCGGCGTCCCGGCTCGTCTCGACGGAGAACACACCGCTGGACACCCGGCTTCCCGGTCCGCGGGGCTCGGTGTACACCGTGGCCTACAGTCCCGACGGGCACATGCTGGCGGCCGGGAACGTCTACCAGAACCTCGTCCGGCTGTGGGACGTCTCCGATCCCGGCCGGCCGCTGGCGCTCGGCCGACCCGTGCCCGTGGACCGTTCCGTCAACTCGATCCTGTCGCTGGCGTTCAGCCCGGACGGCCGGGTGCTGGCCGTCGGCGGCCACACCAGTCACAACGGCGACGCCGGTTCCGGCGGATTCGTCGACCTGTGGAGCCTGACCAGCCCCAGTCACCCCGTCCTGCTCGGGCGGCTGAAGAGTCCCGCCATTCAGGGCTGGGACGCCTTGGCCTCCGTCGAGTCCCTGGCGTTCAGCCCCGACGGCCGTACCCTGGCCGCAGCCTGGCACGCCGGCCTCGTCAGCCTGTGGGACGTCACCCGCCCCGACGACGTCGCCCCCTCGGGAGCGCCCCTGAACCTCGACTGCCCGGACGTCTTCTCCGGTCGCATCGCGTTCAGTCCCACCGGGCGCACCCTGGCCGCAGCATGCGAGGACGACGCCGGCACCCTCAGCTTGTGGAACACCACCGACGCGGCCCACCCCCACCGCATCCGTTCCCTCAAGGCCGGACAGAGGGTCGTCTCTCTCGCGTTCGCTCCCGACGGCCGCACCCTGGCCGTCGGAGCCAAACGGGGCACGGTCCACCTGTGGAAGGTCGCGGACCCCGGCCACCCCGCGCCCCTGGGCAAACCGCTGACGGGTCCCGCCCAGGCCGTCATGTCGGTGGCGTTCAGCCCGGACGGACACACGCTTGCGGCCGGCAGCGCCGACCACACCGTCTATCTGTGGAACGTCACCCACCCCGGGGTCATCGTCCCGCTGGGCCGGCCGCTGACCGGTCCCGGCGACTCGGTGACCGCCGTGGTGTTCAGCCCGGACAGCCGCACCCTTGCCGCCGGGAACGCCGACGGCAACGTCGATCTGTGGAGTCTGCCGCCGACCCGCATCATCGGCGCCGGCGGCAACGTGGCATCCGTGGCGTTCAGCCCCGACGGCCGCACCCTGGCCGCCGGAAACCAGAACAACACCGTCTCCCTGTGGAACACCGCCGACCCGAACCACCCTGCTCCCAGCGGTGACCCGCTCACCGGCCCCGCGCACCCGGTGAACTCCGTGGCGTTCAGCCCGGACGGGCGGACCCTGGCCGCGGGCGACGGCGGCGGCACCGTCACGTTGTGGAACACCGCCGACCCCGGCCGTCCCGTCCGTTTCCGGGAGACCCTCACCGGGGCGAACGGGAGCATCTTCGCGCTGGCGTTCAGCCCCGACGGTCGCACCCTGGCCGCGGCCGGCGACGAGCCGTTCCGTGGCAGCATCGCCCTGTGGGACGTCAGCGACCCCGCCCACCCCGTCGCGCAACCCGGCATCTCCAACGACCGCACGCATTCCGTCCTGTCCCTGGCGTTCAGCCCCGACGGCACGATGCTGGCCGCCGGCGGCGACGACAGCGAACCCGAGGTCGGCCTGTGGAGCACGACGGACCCAGGGGTCCGCATCGGGCAGCCGATCCCCCAGCCGAACGCCACCCAGGTGGCCTTCAGCCCGGACGGCCACACGCTCGCCACAGGAAACAGCAGCGGCACCGTCACCCTGTGGAATGCCACCGACCCCCACCACCTCACCCGCAGGGGCAGCCCCCTCACCGTCCCAGGCGGCAGTCTGGGGTCGGTGGCGTTCAGCCCGGACGGACACACCCTCGCAGCGGCCGGACACACCGACAACGGCACCATCAGCCTGTGGAACGTCACCGATCCCGATCACCCCACCGCCATCGGCCTGCCGCTGACGGTGGAGACCGGATTCGTCGACGTTCTGGCGTTCAGCCCGGACGGCCATACTCTGGCCGCCACCACCGACGACGGCGTGGCCACGCTGTGGGACCTGAACGTGCAGTCCGCCATCAGCCGTGTCTGCGCCGCGAGTTCCGGCGCCCTGAGCCCGCAGCAATGGAGTCGTTACGTTTTCCGACTTCCGTACGACCCGCCCTGCGCCACCTAGAAGAGGCCGGCGTCCGGCCAGGCCCTGCCTCGCGCACTCCTGTCGGAGTCTCGCGGCCGGACACCACGTCCCGCTCCAGCCGCGGTGCCGAAGTGTCGCGCCTGTCCGCGGCCGCCGATAGATCCCGCATCGCATGTGAGGCAGCAGTCACCTGCGACGGAACCAAGTCAGTCGATGCCTTCGACGATGCGGAAGTCGCGCTCGACGCCGTCGGAGAGGGTGGCCGGCGCCTCCTGGTAGGCGGCACTCGCGCGCGCCGAGACGGCCTGCTCGAAGCTGTCGAACTCGATCAGGACGGTGCGCTCGGCGATCCCGGCGTCATGCGCCACGACCCGACCGCCGCGAACGAGGACCCGACCGCCCGCCCGGCAGTCGTTGAGGCAGTGGCCAGGCAGCGGAATTCCGATCGCCGCGTCGCCCTCACGAACGCGATCGGATCGCGGAAGGCAACGCGCAACGGTGAGTTGCCTCCCCGCGACCCAGCGATCAGCCTTTCCCTGGTCAGCGCACCCTTCCCCGGGGTTTCAGTGGCGTCGCCGGCAGCTCCGGGGCTGGCAGCGGGTCCCCGTCGTAGCCCTTGACCTCGCCGAACCGGGTGCCGTCCGTCCAGTCGCGACGGGCCTGCTCGATCTCCTCCTGGGTGCGGCCGATCCAGTTCCAGAACATGATCAGTTCTTCTTCGAACGGCTCGCCGCCCAGCAGCATCACGGACGCGTCGGACTCGGCGCGCAGGGGCAGTTCGGTGCGGCCGCAGCCCAGGTAGAGCATCGAGCCGGGCAGGAGCGGCACGCCGTCCACGTGGGTCTCGCCCGACATGGAGAGCACCGCGTACTCGAAGTCCGGTTCCAGCGGCAGGCGGACGTCCGCGCCGCGGGCGAGGGCGAGGTCGGCGCCGACGATCGGGGTGTACGCCGTGCCCGGCGACCTCGCGCCGTCCAGGTCGCCGAGGATCAGCGTGGCCGCCACGCCCGGTGCCGTCACGACCGGCAGGTCGGCGTGGTACTCGAACCGCGGCTCGGTGTGGCGGTGCGCGTCGGGCAGCGCCACCCACAGCTGCGCGCCGTGCAGGAAGCGGGCGTGGGACCGCGGGCTCTCCTCCGAGTGGCTGATCGCCCGGCCCGAGGTCATCAGGCCCAGCTGCTTGGGGCGGATCAGCTGGAGGCTGCCCGTCGAGTCGCGGTGCAGGACCTCCCCCTCGTGCAGCCAGCTCACCGTCTGCAGGCCCATGTGCGGGTGCGGCGGCACCTGCATGCCGGGCTCGTCGGCGATGTCGTCGGGGCCGTAGTGGTCGACGAAGCACCAGGCACCGACCATGCGTCGGCCGAGGTTCGGCAGCAGCCGGCGGACCTCTGTGGACTCGCCCAGCGGGACGCGGCGCGGGCTGAGGAGTTCACGGACCGGCTCCGCCACGACGAAGCCGCGGCCGCCGCACACGGCGGGTACCGCCTGGCGATCGAGATTGCTCATACGGAACAAACTAGTCCTGCCGACCGAGTCCCGTCAGTCCGTCGACCGGGCTGTCCGGAACCCGTTCGGGGCGGTTCCGCCCGCCCTCCCGATCCGTCTCCTGGTCCGTCTCCCGATCCGTCTCCCGGTCCGTCTCCCGGTCCTTCCCCCGGTCCGTCGTCGACCCGGCTCGCCGCACCCTCCGGCGCCCGTCCGGCGTCGGTTCGGCGTCGTTTGGGGCGGGCGATCCGAAAATAGTAGCCATGGATATAGTAGCCATGTACTGTATCTGCCATGCGCAGCAGCAACGGATCACCCGAGCCCACGCCCGGCTACCTGGTGTGGCGGCTGTCCACGAAGTGGCGCGTCGCCGTCGATCGCGCGGTCGCCCCGCTCGGACTCACCCACGCCCAGTACTCCCTCGTCGCGTCACTGCACGGCATGCAGCGCACCGGCGAGCGCCCCAGTCAGCGGCGGCTCGCCGACCACACGGGGCTGGAGCCGCTGTACGTGTCCAAGCTGGCCCGCTCCCTCGAAGCCGCGGGACTGCTGGAGCGCACCCGGGATCCGCGCGACCCGCGCGCGGTGCAGCTGGCGCTCACCGACCAGGGGCGGGTGACGACCCGGCGGGCCATCGACGTCGTCCAGCGACTGCTCGACCAGCTGCTGGAGCCGCTCGGCGGCCTCGAAAGCCCGCGCACCTGGCAGTTCACCGGCGAGCTGACGGCCCTGCTCGACGCCCCGCTCGACCCGTCCGGCCTGTACGACGACACCACCGAGGAGCAGTCATGACCACCACCGCACCGCTCGCCGACAGTCGTGCCATCGGTCTCGCCCACTACGCGGCCCGCGCGGTCCTGGAGCAGGTGATGGCCCGCCACGGGCTGGACTTCCTCCAGACCACCGTCCTGCGCCCGCTCGCCACGGCCGACGAGCCGCCCTCCCGTGCACAGCTTGTCCAGGTCGTCGTCGACGCCGTCAAGGTCTCCGCCACACAGGTGGAGCGGACCGTCGAGGAGCTGGCCGGCCGCGGGCTCCTCGCCGTCGACGACTCCGGAGCGGTCCGTCTCACCGAGGCGGGGCGGCAGGTGTACGCCGCCGGGGCCGCCGAGACCGCGCAGGCCTCCGCACGGATCTGGGCCGGCATCCCCGAGGCCGACCTGGCCGCGGCCGGCCGGGTCCTCGCCCTGGTCGCCGAACGCGCGAACGCCGAGCTGGCCGCCGCCGGACACCGCCCCCGGCAGGCGGACCCCGACCAGGCGGATCCCGACCAGGCACACCCCGACCAGAAGAGGTAGTGGAATATTCAACCAACCTGCCCGGTTGTCGCGCCCGAAGGAGGTCGCCGTGCAGACGACGTTCGACGCGACGCACGAGTCGCAGACGCAGAAGCCGCAGACGCAGGAGGCGCTGATCCAGCAGGCGCAGACGCAGGAGGCGGAGTACTACACCCACGGGACGCCCGCGGAGCGCTGGGAGCGCGCCCGGATGTTCTTCGGTGCCAAGGACTACGCCGCCGCGGCGCGGGTGCTGGCCCCGCTCGTCGAGGAGGTGCCGGAGCAGACCGGACCGCGGCTGCTGCTGGCTCGCGCCTACTACCACTCCGCTCAACTGCGCCGCGCCGAGAGCGAGTTGCGCGTCATCGTGGAGCGGGACCCGGTGGAGCACTACGCCCGGCTGATGCTGGGCCGCACGCTCGAACGGCAGGGTCGCGGCGAGGAGGCCGAGACGCATCTGCGGATCGCCTCCGCCCTCGCCGGCGAGTTCCCGCAGGACGCGGAGGACCCGCAGGACTGAGCACACCGCCATGGCACGGAGGGAGCCCCCGGCCCCTCCGTGCCATGGCATGCTGGCGTGATGGCCCTTCCCGCTGACCAGGCGCCGCAGGCGCCCCTCACCGAACGCGTCGAGGCACTGCTCGCCCCCGGCGGCCCCTTGCCCATCGTCGCCGCCGGCGACCCCGTACTGCGCCGCGGAACCGAGCGCTATGAGGGGCAACTCGGCTCCGGACTGCTGGCCCGCTTCGTCGAGGCGCTGCGCGTCACCATGCGCGCGGCACCCGGCGTCGGGCTGGCCGCGCCGCAGGTCGGGGTTCCGCTGCGGATCGCGGTCATCGAGGATCCGGCGCCGGTGACGGAGGAGGTCCGGCTGGCCCGGGGGCGCGTGCCGCAGCCGTTCCGGGTGCTGGTCAACCCGTCGTACGAGCCCGTCGGCGCCGAACGCGCCGCGTTCTACGAGGGGTGCCTCAGCGTGCCCGGCTGGCAGGCCGTGGTGGCGCGGCACGCCCGCGTCCGGCTCACCGGCGAGGACGAGCACGGCCGGGCCGTCGACGAGGTGTTCGCCGGCTGGCCGGCGCGGATCGTCCAGCACGAGACGGACCACCTGGACGGCACGCTGTACCTGGACCGCGCCGAGCCGCGCTCCCTCGCGTCGTACGAGGCCATGGCCCGGCGCTGGACCCAGCCGACGCCCGAGGCCGCCGCGCGGGAACTCGGCTTCGAGCTGCCCCGCTGAGCCCCACCGCCGGTCGCCCGGTGGCCATCGCCGGTACCCGACGCCGGCCTCCGAGGCGGAAATCCGGAGGCGGCCCGCCCGCCGCCTCCGTTAGCCTGACCTCATGTCGACGCCCCGCACTTCCTAGCTGAGGACCCGCTTCCACGCCACCCGTGTGTCCTCTTGCTTGTTCGGAGCGTCTTCTCGTGATCACCCTTCGTGATGTCGACGTGCGCGTCGGCGCGCGTCTGCTGCTGTCCGGCATCTCCTTCCACGTCTCCCCCGGCGACCGCATCGGCCTGGTCGGCCGCAACGGCGCCGGAAAGACCACCCTGCTCGGCACCCTGGCCGGGGTGCGGCGCCCGGCCGCCGGGACCGTGACCCGTACCGGAGCGGTCGGGTACCTCCCGCAGGACTCCCGCGCCGCCGACCCGGCCACCACCGTGACCGACCGGATCCTGTCCGCCCGTGGCCTCGACGAGGCCGTACGCCGGCTGCGGCGCGCGGAGGCCGCCATGGCCGGCGGCGAGGAGCGGGCGATGCACGCCTACGTCCGCGCCGAGGCCGACTTCCAGGCCCGCGGCGGATACGCGGCCGAGGCGGAGGCGGCGAAGATCGCCGCCGGTCTCGGGCTGCCCGGACGACTCCTCGACCGGCCGCTCGGCGCGCTGTCGGGCGGGCAGCGGCGCCGGGTGGAGCTGGCGCGGATCCTGTTCGCCGAGCACGGCACCCTGCTGCTGGACGAGCCGACCAACCACCTCGACGCGGACTCGATCGGCTGGCTGCGCGGCTTCCTCGCCTCCCACCAGGGCGGACTGGTGCTGATCAGCCACGACGAGTCCCTGCTCGCCGCCACCGTCAACCGGGTCTTCCACCTCGACCCGCGGCGCGCCACGATCGACGTCCACAACACCGGCTGGCACACCTACCTCGCCCAGCGGGACGCCGACGAGCGGCGCCGCACGCGCGAGCGGGCGAACGCCGAGCGCAAGGCGGCCGCGTTGCACGCGCAGGCGGACAAGATGCGGGCGCGGGTGGCGACGGCGACCTCCGCGCGGAACATGGCGCGCCGCGCCGACCGTATGCTCGCCGGTCTGGAACCGGAGCGCCGGACCGAGCGGACCGCGCGGATCCGGCTGCCCGAGCCGGCCCCGTGCGGCCGGATCCCGCTCGGCGCGATCAGCCTCACCAAGGCATACGGCGACCAGCGGGTGCTGTCGGGCGTGGACCTGGCCGTCGACCGGGGCAGCCGGCTCGTCGTGCTCGGGCCCAACGGGGCCGGAAAGACGACCCTGTTGCGGATCCTCGCCGGGCAGGACGCGCCCGACAGCGGGCGGATCGTACCCGGGCACGGGCTCCGGCTCGGCTACTTCGCTCAGGAACACGACCTGCTGGACGGATCGTTGACCGTGCGGCAGCAACTCGCCTCGGCGGCACTGGAGCTGACGGACGGTGAGGTGCGGCACGTGCTGGGCGCGTTCCTGTTCGCCGGGGACGACGCCGACAAGCCGGTCGGCGTCCTCTCCGGCGGGGAGAAGACCCGGCTGGCGCTGGCCGGGCTCGTCCACTCCGGCGCCAACGTGCTGCTGCTCGACGAGCCCACCAACAACCTCGACCCCGCCTCCCGGGCCGAGGTGCTGTCCGCGGTCGGCACCTACCCGGGGGCGATCGTCATGGTCACCCACGACCCGGGCGCGATCGAGGCGCTGCGCCCGGACCGGGTGCTGCTGCTGCCGGACGCGGACGAGGACCTGTGGAGCGAGGAGTACCTGGAGCTGGTGTCCCTGGAGTAGCCGGCCCGGCCACCTCCGCCGCGGACCCGCCGTACACCAGCCCGCCGCGGACCGGCCGTACGCCAGCCCGCTGCGGACCGGCCGTACACCAGCCCGCCGCGGGCCGGCGGTACAGCAGTCCGCGGCGGGCCGGCAGTGCACGGCTGCGGTCCCCTCCCGCCCCCGGTCAGCCGCGGTACGCCTCCAGCAGGCGCAGCCACACCTCGCTGAGCGTCGGGTAGGACGGCACCGCGTGCCACAGCCGGCCGATGGGCACCTGCCCGGCGACGGCGACCGTCGCCGAGTGGATGAGCTCGCCGACGCCGGGGCCGACGAAGGTCACCCCGCGCAGGATCTCGTGCTCCAGGTCGACGACCATGCGGGCGCGGCCCTTGTAGCCGTCGGCGTACAGGCCGGCGCCGGCGACCGAGGACATCTCCACGTCGACGGCGCGCACCCGGTGGCCGGCCTGCTCGGCCTCGGCGAGGGACAGGCCGACGGCGGCGGCCTCCGGGTCGGTGAACACGACCTGCGGTACGGCGTGGTGGTCGGCGGTGGCCGCGTGCGCGCCCCAGGGCTCGTCCCCGGCGGAGTCGTCGCCGGCGGCGCGGGCGGCGATCGCGGCGCCCGCGATCCTGGCCTGGTACTTGCCCTGGTGGGTGAGCAGGGCGCGGTGGTTGACGTCGCCGACCGCGTACAGCCAGTCGGTGCCGGTGACCCGGAGGCTGTCGTCGACCTCCAGCCAGCCGCCGGGTTCCAGGCCGACGGTCTCCAGACCGATGTCGTCGGTGCGCGGGGCACGGCCGGTGGCGAAGAGGATCTCGTCGGCCTCGATGCGCTCGCCGGAGCCGGTGACGGCCACGACGGTGCCGTTCCGCCGGCTGACGGACTCGACCGAGGTGCCGGTGCGCACGTCCGCTCCGGCCTCGGTGAGGGCCTCGGCGACGAGTTCGCCGGCGAACGGCTCCATGCGGTTGAGCAGGCCCTTGCCCCGGACCAGGAGGGTGACACGGGAGCCGAGGCCCTGCCAGGCGGTGGCCATCTCGGTGGCGACCACTCCCCCGCCGACGACGATCAGCCGGCCCGGCACCTCCTTGGCGCTGGTGGCCTCGCGGCTGGTCCAGGGCCGCACCTCGGCGAGTCCGGGCAGGTCGGGCAGCTGGGCGCGGGTACCGGTGGACACGGCGACCGCGTGCCGGGCGGTCAGCGTGCGCCGGGTGCCGTCGGGCGCGGTCACCTCGACCGTGCGGGGGCCGGCGAGCCGGCCGTGGCCGCGGTACAGGTCGGCGCCGATGCCCTCCAGCCAGCGGACCTGGCCGTCGTCGTGCCAGTCGGAGGTCTCGTAGGTGCGGTGGGCGAGCACCTCGGCCGCGTCCAGCGGGGCCTGCGCCGCGCGCCGCAGGCCGGGCGTGCGGCGGGCGTCGGCGCGGGCGATGACCGGGCGCAGCAGGGCCTTGCTGGGCATGCACGCCCAGTAGGAGCATTCGCCGCCGACGAGTTCGCTCTCCACGACCGCGGTGGTGAGGCCGGCCGCGCGGGTGCGGTCGGCGACGTTCTCCCCCACGGGTCCGGCACCGAGCACCACGACGTCGTACGCGATCGTTTCCGTTTCCGTCATGGGGTCAGTCTGGTGGGTGGCGGGCGCGCGGGCCACAGGTGTGGGCCGGTGTCGTGCCGGCGTGCACCCAGGTGACACAGGTGTGCGCGCGGGCCACAGGGGTACGTGCGCGGAATACGTACCCGGTCGGCCGTGTTGTGCCGACGCACGCCCCCCGACCCAGGAATGAGGGAAGCACGCCATGAGCAGCACCGTGGAGCTCACCAAGGAGAACTTCGACCAGATGGTCACGGACAACGACTTCGTCCTGATCGACTTCTGGGCGTCCTGGTGCGGGCCGTGCCGTCAGTTCGCGCCGGTGTACGAGAAGGCCGCGGAGGAGAACCCGGACCTGGTCTTCGGGAAGGTCGACACGGAGGCGCAGCCGGAGCTGGCCGCCGCCTTCCAGATCCAGTCGATCCCGACGCTGATGATCGTGCGCGACCAGGTCGCGATCTTCGCCCAGCCGGGCGCGCTGCCCGAGGCCGCGCTCGCGGATGTCATCGGGCAGGCCCGCAAGCTGGACATGGACGAGGTGCGCAAGTCGATCGCCGCGCAGCAGGGGAACGGCCAGGCCGAGTAGGACCCAGCCACCGCGATCGGGTACGTCGGCACGCCGTCACCGCGCGTCGTCACCGGGACCGTCAGGTCATCGGTGGGGCGGGGTGGCGGCGTGCGGCTTTTCACGGCGCAGCCGGTGTTCAGGGATGAGCCGAATCCGCGGCGCGTCCGGCGTTCACGACTCGGCCGAATCCGCGGCGCGTCCGGCGGTCACGGCTCAGCTGGATTCGCGGTGGACCACCGAGGCGCCGAGGACCTGGTGGATCTGGGGGGCGGCGCCCGGCTCGCGGACCGCGCGGTCGACGAGTTCGGCGAGGTCGCGGCCGGAGGGCAGCTCGATGTGGACCGTGCTCAGGCGCGGCCGCAGCAGCCGGCCCAGCATCAGGTCGTCGGCGCCGACGACGGCCGTGTCCTCGGGCACGCGCACGCCCTCGTCCTGCAGGGCGCGCATCAGCAGCATCGCGTACTCGTCGTTGTAGGCGAACACGGCGTCCAGGCCGAGGGCGCCCCAGCGCGCGGCGAGCCGGGCGGCGGGCTCCTCCTCGTAGGCGAGGGGCAGCGGGGTGACCGTGGCGTCGGTGCCCCGCAGGGCGCGCTGCACGCCCTCCAGGCGGGGGCGGGAGAAGGGCTCCAGGCCCGTCTCCTCGGGGACGACGACGCCGATGCGGCGCCGGCCGCGCGCGTACAGGTGGGTCGCGGCGGCGTGGCCGACGCCCTCGTGGTCGAGCAGCAGGGCGTGGGCGCCCTCGACGGTCTCGGAGCCGAGGGTGAGGACGGCGCGGGCGCCGGCCCGCTTGAGCACGGCGACGTCGTCGGGGCCGAGTCCGGTGCCGGGGACCAGGACGGCGACGGGGCGCAGTTCGGCCCAGGCGCGGGCGGCCTCGTCGCCCTGGACGCCGAGGGTGCCGTACTGGACGACCGTGTAGTCCAGCCGGCCGAGCGCCCACTGCAGCTCGTTGAGGAAGCGGCTGTAGAGCGGGCCGACGGGGACGGCCGGGGCGGGCATCAGGACCATGCGGCTGTGCCCGGCGCGCAGGCTGCGGGCGCCCGCGTGGGGGACGTAGCCGAGTTCCCTCGCGGCCTCGTGCACGCGGCGGCGGGTGGCGTCGCTGATCCGCACCGAGCTGGTGTTGTTCAGGACGTAGGAGACGGTCGCGCGCGAGACGCCGGCCAGCCGGGCCACATCGGCGCTCGTGGGGGCGGAGCGCGGTGCGGGCGACGCGGGCGGGGGCGTGTTCGGTATCTGCACCATGACGGTACGCATCTTGGCAGAAGCGGGCGGGGACCTCCCGGCCGGGGGAACCTGGTTCACGCTTGCACGAAACCGGCCGGAAGGCACCTCGCGCCGACCTGGGCTTCCTCCGCGCGGGCCCGGCTCGGCGCCGGGCGGTGGTCCGCAACCAGGCGGTCGCCCGGCGCCTGGCGGTGGGCGGCAGTCAGGCGATCGCTCGGCGCCGGGCGGTGGGCGGCGGCCCGGCGCTCGCTCGGCGTCGCGGCGGCCGGGAGGCGGCGCTCAGGGAGTGGGCGTCCCGCCGCCGGTCACGCGGTCGACCAGGTCCACCCAGCTCGCCTCCAGGCGTTCGACGGGCATCCGGCACTGGCGGGTCAGGTGGTGCACCAGGGCGGGGCTGAGCTGGCCCATCAGGGCGTGGGCGAGCAGCTCGGCGTCGGCTCCGGGGACCGCCTGGCGCAGCAGCAGGGCGACGTGGCTGTGCAGCACGCGACGCGGCGGGGCGAGATAGCGGCGGTCGGGGCCGGGTTCGGCGGCCAGTTCCAGCTCCAGCTCGTCGACGGTCCGGCGCAGCAGGGCGCAGCCGAAGGCGCGCAGCCGCTCCGCGGGCGGGGCGCCGGGGCCCAGCGGGGGCGGACCGCTGAGGAAGGCGGCCTGGAACTTGCGCTCGGAGTGGTCCAGGAGCGCGGTGAGCAGTCCGGTGCGGTCGCCGAAGCGGCGGAAGACGGTGCCCTTGCCCACGCAGGCCGCGGCCGCCACGGCCTCCATGGTCACGCCGGCCACGCCGTGCTCGGCGATCAGCCGGGCGGCGGCGTCGAGCAGTTTGGCGCGGTTGCGGGCGGCGTCGGCGCGCAGGCACGGCTCGTCGTCGACGGCTCCGACGGTGAGCAGCTCGGGTTCGCCGGCGATCTCCTGGTGCGGCGGGACGGGCGGGAGGGGCGCGGACATGAAGTCAGCGTAAAGCATCGGGAATGAAACTGGACCGAGGTCCGCTTAGGGTGATAGAAAATTAAACGGACCTCGGTCCGGATTCGTAACAGCCGTGTTTCAGCACCCCCTGGAGTTCCCATGTCCGTTCGCATCCTCGCTCTGGTCGGCAGCCTGCGCGCCGGTTCCCACAACCGTCAGCTCGCCGAGGCCGCCGTCAAGCTGGCACCGGAGGGCGCCGAGGTCGTGGTCTTCGAGGGCCTGGCCGACATCCCCTTCTACAACGAGGACATCGACGTCGAGGGCAGCGTCCCGGCCGCGGCCGCCGAGCTGCGTGCGGCCGCCCAGGCCGCCGACGCCTTCCTGCTGTTCTCGCCGGAGTACAACGGCACCATTCCGGCCGTCCTGAAGAACGCCATCGACTGGCTGTCGCGCCCGTTCGGCGCCGGCGCCTTCGGCGGCAAGCCGGTCGCCGTCATCGGCACCGCCTTCGGCCAGTACGGCGGCGTGTGGGCGCAGGACGACACCCGCAAGGCCGTCGGCATCGCCGGCGGCAAGGTGATCGAGGACATCAAGCTGTCCATCCCCGGCTCGGTGACCCGCTTCGCCGAGACCCACCCGGTGGACGACGCCGAGGTCGCCGCGCAGCTGACCGAGGTCGTCGCCCGTCTGCACGGCCACGCGGACGAGGCGGTCGCCGCCTGATCCGGCCCTCCCCGCACCACGGCGAAGGGGTGGCAGCCCATGGGCTGCCACCCCTTCGCCGTGCCGTGCGTCAGGCGGGCGGCGCGGGCCAGGCCGCCATCGCCAGCTCCGCGATGTGTTCCAGCGTGCGGCGGTCCGCGCCGTCGCAGGCCTGCTGGTTCATCCCCTGGATGACGGCGGCGCAGTAGGACGCGAGCCCGTCGGCGTCCACCTCCGGCGCAAGCAGCCCCGCGTCGATGTCCGCCCGGACGCGGGCGGCGATGGCCGCTTTGGTCTCCTCGCGCATCGCCCGCAGCCCCTCTTTCACCTCGGCCGACCCGGGCGCGCAGTTGGCGGCCCCCGTGATGATCAGACAGCCCGGCGGATGGCTCGGGTCGGTGTAGTCGGCGGCCAGACGGCGCAGCATGGCGGCCACGGCGGTGCGGGCGTCCGGCCCCTGGAGCGGGCCGAACCCGTACTCCCGCCGGTAGAGCGCCACGGCCTCGTCGAACAGCCGGCGCTTGTCGCCGAAGGCGGCGTACAGGCTGGGCGGGTTGATCCCCATGGCCTCGGTGAGCGTGGCGATCGAGGTCGTCTCGTAGCCGTGGGTCCAGAACTCCCTGAGGGCGGCGGCCAGGGCCCGGTCGCGGTCGAAGGCGCGCCGGCTGCGCCGGGCGGCGGTCGGGCGGGGGCTGTCTGCGCGGCTCATGGCGGTCAGTCTAACCAGAGCTGTAGCGAACACTAAAGATCACTGCTACGGTCCTGCCCGACGCCTGCTTTAGCGATCGCTACAGCTGTGCGCCGCCCACGATCGCTACAGCTGTGCGCCGCCCACGACCGATCAGCCCACGGGAGGACCCGCCATGCCCACATCCGTCACACCCGCCTACGCCCGCACCGTGCACGGCCGGGGCCCGGGCCGCCCGGGACTGCTGCTGGCGCACGGCGCGAGCGGCAGCGTCCAGGCCAACTACGGGCCGATCATGGAGGGGCTGGCGGCGGACCGTACCGTCGTCGGCGTGGACTACCCGGGTACCGGCGCCACCCCCCGGGCCCAGGAGCCGCTCAGCCTGGACGAGCTCGCCGACCAGCTGGTCGCGGCGGCCGACGCGGAGGGGCTCGGCACCTTCGCCGTCAGCGGGTACTCCCTCGGCGGCCCGGTCGCGATACGGCTCGCGGTCCGCCACCCCGAGCGGGTCGAGGCTCTCGCCCTCACCGCCTCCTTCGCGCACGCCGACCGCCGCACGGAACTCGCCGCGTCCCTCTGGCAGCGGCTCCACGACAGCGGGCAGCACGACCTGCTGGCCGCCTACATGACGCTGATGACGCTGAGCGAGCCCGCCCTGAACGCCCTCACGCCCGGCCAACTGCGGGAGAGCATCGAGGGGTTGGCCGCCGGGCTGCCGGTCGGCACCGGTGACCACGTCGCCCTGGTGCGCACCATCGACGTACGCGCCGACCTGGCCCGCATCACCGTGCCCACGCTGGTGGTGGTCACCACCGGCGATCCGCTCGTCCACCCGGCCCTGCAGCGCCGGCTCGCCGACGCGCTGCCGCACGCACGGGTGGCCGAACTGCCCACCGGTCACCTGCCGTTCGTGGAGCGACCCGCCGAGTGGCTGCGGCTGCTCACCGGCTTCCTGGCGGAGACCCGCACGCGCGACCGCGCCTGATCACCACGGGACCGCCGCCGGCGGGACGTGAGCCGTCCTTCCGGCGGCCGGAAAACACCCCCTTCACACCGGTCGGCGGATGTACACCCCTCGACCATGTGATCCCTCCCATTGATCCACTTCTTCCTTCATTTCTTGGGAAAGTCTTGGCCCGCCGCGGGGAACTCACACCCCCTCCCCGACCATCGCCAAGGGCGGACCGAAGGGGGCAATGCACGCAAGGGGAACAGGACTTGGGGGCAATCAGCACGTCGGCCGGGCGCGCACTTTCCCTCCCCTTGAACGTTTGTTGAGCGTTCCTGGAATGTTCATGGCAACCAGACAGTCACCCCGTGATCACCTCTGTGAAAATCAGCCCGTTTCTGTTGGCTCCGTACAACGGAGTGCCAGAGAGGAAGCTGATGAAGCGTCACAGATCCAGGAGCTCGGGCAGCCCTGGAGGGAACAGGCTCCGCACGGCCCGGCTGCGCCGCACCGCCCTCGGCGTGGTCACCCTGCTCGCGCTGGAGACGGCCCTGGTGTCGCAGGACACCGGCCTCGCCTTCGCCGGCGGCACCCCGGCCCGCACCGCGTCGTCGGGCACGCCCCGCGCGCAGGGCCCGGCCGAGGCGCAGGACGCGGCCTCGGCGGTGCTCATGGCCCGCCTGCAGCACCGCAGGATCGAGGTGCTGTCCGCGCGCACGGCGGACTCCTCGACGTACGCGCTGCCGAACGGGCAGATGCAGACCGAGGCGTACGCCGGGCCGGTCCGCGTGAAGCAGGGAACGGTGTGGAAGAACATCGACACCGCCCTGTCCGACACCGGCGCCGACCTCACGCCCGCCGCCGCGGCCGCCGCGATCGCGGTCTCCGACGGCGGGGACCAGCACCTCGCCTCGGTGCGCAAGGGCAAGGCGTCCTTCGGGCTCGGCTGGCACAGCAAGCTGCCGGCGCCGGCCGTCCACCACAACACCGCCACCTACGACCTCGGCGGCGGGCAGACGCTGTCCGTGACGGCCCTCGCCCAGGGCTTCTCGGAGAACATACGGCTCACGCAGCGGCCGGCGGGCGACGCGGTGTCGTACCGCATCCCGCTGGACCTGGCCGGGCTGAAGCTGTCGCAGGCCGCCTCCGGGCACCTGCTGCTCAAGGACGCGGCGGGCGCGCTGGTCGCCGAGGCACCGGCGCCGATGATGTGGGACGCCTCCCTGGACCGGGCGTCGGGCGAGTCCGCGCACCGCCGGCAGGTCGCCACGCGCGTGGAGACCGCCGCCGACGGCAGGCAGACCCTCGTGCTGACCCCGGACCGGGACTTCCTCGCGAAGGCCACGTACCCGGTCACGGTGGACCCGACCACGACCCTGGCCGTCACCACCGACACCTGGGTGCAGAACCCGGACTACCCCGACTCCCAGGTCTCCTCCGAGGAGCTGAAGTCGGGCACCTACGACGGGGGCAGCGACACCGCCCGCGCGTACCTGAAGTTCGACGTCTCCAAGCTCGCCGGCAAGCACATCACGGCGGCGACGATGTCGCTGTACAACTACTACTCGGCGACCTGCTCCACCTCCGGCGCCGCCACCCAGGCCAAGCGGATCACCTCCACCTGGTCCTCCTCGTCGATCACCTGGGGCGCCCAGCCCTCCACCACGACGACGGACATGGCGACCAACACCGGCCACTGGGGCTACTCCTCGTCCTGCCCGGCCGCCTGGTCGAACTGGAACCTGCAGTCGATGGTCCAGTCGTGGGCCAACGGCAGCACCAACTACGGCATCCAGCTGCGCAGCGCGGACGAGACGGACTCCACCAGCTGGCGCCGCTTCCGCTCGGCGAACTACTCCACCGCCGGGTACGCGCCGAAGCTGTCGGTGACCTACAACTCCTACGCCACCACCTCCTCGGCGGCGATCTCCCCGAACTTTCCCAACCCCTACAACGGCAAGACGTACGTCACCTCGCTGACGCCGACCCTGTCCGCGAAGGTGACGGACGCCGACGGCGGCAACGCCCAGGCGCAGTTCGAGATCACCGCGGACCCGGCGTACGCGGACACCACGTACTCCTACACCGCGCTGGGCAAGACGGTCGCCTCGGGCTCCGCCTCCACGCTGACCGTCCCCTCGGCGAACGCCTTCCCGGCCGGCAAGCACCTGCGCTTCCGGGTGCGCGGCTACGACGGCACGGACTACGGCGCGTGGTCGGGCTACACCACCTTCGTGCTGAACACCGCGCTGCCGGCCGCGCCGGCCATCTCCTGCACGCCGTACAGCGAGAACACCTGGACCGCGACCAGCGACAGCGGTGCCACCTGCACGCTGGACACCTCCTCCACGGACGGCATGGGCTACTACTGGGGTCTGGACGACTCCTCGGTGCCGGGCCGCGTCTACGACACCACCGACGGCACCGGCGGCGACCCGCTCACCGTCACCATCAAGCCGGGTGAGGACTGGCACAAGCTGTACGCCAAGACCGTCGACTCCGGCGGCAACGTCTCCACCTCCGCCACCGCCTACGCCTTCGGCGTCGGCAACGGGGCCGGTCTGCTCACCCCGGGCGACGGCGACAGCGCCGCCCGCCGGGTCTCCCTGACCGCCACCGGCAAGACCACCTACACCGGCGTCACCTACCAGTACCGCCGCGGTGAGACCGACTCCTGGCACGACGTGCCGGTCGCCGACGTGACCCGCTCGGCGGACGGCTCATCCGTCCCCGCCTGGCCGCTCGCCGTGTCGGGCGGCTCCCCCGCGGCGCTCACCTGGAACGTCACCACGTCCCTGACGCAGGACGGCCCGGTCGACGTGCGCGCCGCCTTCACCGACGGCACGACCACGGCGTACTCCCAGCCGCACACGGTCACCGTCGACCGCAACGCGGGCACCGCGCCGAGCCAGGAGGTCGGCCCGGGGTCGGTGAACGCGCTGACCGGTGACTACACGCTCTCGGCCACGGACGCCTCCGGTTTCGACCTGACGGTGACCCGCACCGCCTCCTCGCGCCGCCCGGCCGCGGGTGCCGACGCGGAGGGCCAGGTGGCCATCTTCGGCCCGCAGTGGACCTCCGGCACCACCGCCGAGATCACCGACTCCGACTGGGCGTACGTCCGCAAGACCTCGGCGACCTCCCTCGCGCTGGTCGACGTGGACGGCGACGAGACCGGCTTCACCGCGACCTCCTCCGGCGGCTGGAAGCCCGAGCCGGGCTCGGAGGACCTGACCCTGACCGGATCGCTGACCGGCTCGTTCACGCTGAAGGACGACGAGGGCAGCACGACCACCTTCGCCAAGGTGGACCCGGCGGCCACGACCTGGCAGGTGTCCAGCACCTACCTGCCCACCGACAACTCCACCACCAAGGTGGTCTCGGAGAAGGTCACCGCCGGCACCTCCACCCTGGCCCGCCCGAAGTACGTGATCGCCCCGACCTCGGCCGTCTCCGCCGCCACGTGCGAGACGACGCCGTCGGCGAAGGGCTGCCGGATGCTGGAGTTCGTCTACGCGGCCTCCACCACCGCCACCTCGACGGCGCTCGGCGACTTCACCGGCCAGGTGAAGCAGATCAGGCAATGGGCCACCGACCCGGGTGCCGCCACGGCGACCGCCACGGTCGTCGCCCAGTACGCCTACGACAGCTCCGGCCGTCTGCGCGAGGAGTGGGACCCGCGGATCAGCCCCGCGCTGAAGACCGCCTACACCTACGACTCCGCCGGACGCGTCGCCACCCTGACCCCGCCCGGCGAGCTGGCCTGGACGTTCACCTACGGCAAGGCCGGCAACGCCGCCACGGCCGGTGACGGCATGCTGCTCGCCGCCTCCCGCCCGAACCTCACCGCGGGCACCAAGAACACCCCCGACGGCACCAACGCCACCACCAGCGTGGTCTACGACGTCCCGCTGACCGGCGCCGGCGCGCCGTACGCGATGGGGACGTCGGACGTCGCCGCCTGGGGCCAGACCGATGTGCCGACGGACGCCACGGCCGTCTTCCCGGCCGACGCGGTGCCGCTGTCGCACAGCGGCGCGGCGCTGACCGCCGCGGACTACAAGCGGGCCACCGTCACCTACACCGACAACTCCGGCCGCGAGGTCGACACCGCCACGCCCGGTGGGCACATCACCACCACCGAGTACGACCGGTTCGGCAACACCGTGCGGGAACTGACCGCCGCCAACCGCGAACTGGCGCTGGCCACCGGCGGCAGCGGCCAGGCGGAGCAGGTCGCGCTCAGCATCGACCAGCTCACCCCCGCCGACCGCGCCGAACTGCTGTCGACGCGCTCGGTGTACTCCGCCGACGGCCTGCGCCAGACCGACGAGTACGGGCCGCTGCACCAGGTGACCCTGACCTCCACGCTGAAGGCGCCCGCCGGCGGCACCGACCTGCCGGCCGGCACCCAGGTCGCCGCGCGGCAGCACACCGTCAACACCTACGACGAGGGCCGTCCCACCGACGGCACCGCCACCGTCGCCAACCAGGTCACCACCACCAGCGTGGGTGCCTACGTCGACGGGTACGCCGCCGACGCGGACGTGCGCACCACCCGCACCGAGTACGACTGGGTCAAGGGCCTGCCCACCGCGACGATCACCGACCCGGCGGGGCTCGCGCTGAAGAGGACGACCTCCTACGACGCGCAGGGCCGGGTCACCCGGACCACCCTGCCGAAGTCGAACGGCTCGGACGCGGGCACCACCGTCACCACCTACTGGTCCGCCACCGGCACCGGCGCCTGCGCCGGCCGCCCGGAATGGGCCGACCTGGTGTGCTCCACCGGCCCGGCCGGCACCGTCACCGGCGGCGGCTCCAACCCGGCCGACCTGCCCACCAGGACGGTCGAGTACGACCGCTGGGGCAACACCGCCAAGACCACGGAGACCGCGGGCGCGGTCAGCCGCACCACCACCGTCTCCTTCGACGCGGCCGGCCGGCCGATCAAGACGTCCGTGACGGGCGGCGTGGGCACGGCGGTGCCGGACACCACGACCACGTACACCCCGGACAGCGGTGACGTCGCCACGGTCACCTCCAACGGGCAGACCATCACCCACACCTACGACACCCTCGGACGGGAGATCTCCTACGACGACGGCGCCGGCAACACCGCCACCACCAGCTACGACGCGCTGGGCCGGCCGGTGAGGACGACCGACTCCGCCCCGTCGACCACCACCTACGCCTACGACACCGCCAAGGACCCGCGCGGTCTGGAGACCTCCCGCACCGACTCGGTCGCGGGCACGTTCTCCGCGACCTACGACGCGGACGGCGACCTGGCCACCCAGTCCCTGCCCGGCGGTTACACCCTGACCGTCGGCCAGGACGAGACCGGCGCGACCGTCTCGCGGACGTACACCAGGGACAGCGACGGCACCACCGTCGCCGCCGACACGACCGACGAGAGCGTCCACGGGCAGGTCGTGGCCGACGCGGACACCGCCGGACTCAGCCGCAGCCGTGCCTACGGCTACGACGCGGCCGGCCGGCTCACCCGGGCCGACGACACCGACCCGGACGGCGTCTGCACCCGCCGCGACTACACCTTCGACGGCAACACCAACCGCACCGCGCTCGCCGTCGCCCGCGCGGACGTCGGCGCCGCCTGCACCTCCACCGGCGCCACCACGACGTCGTACTCCTACGACAGCGCGGACCGTCTGGTGACCGCGGGCACCGTCTACGACGCCTTCGGCCGCACCACCACGCAGGCCTCCGGCGCCACGATCGGTTATTGGGCCAACGACCTCGTGCGGCAGCAGACCTCCGGCACCAGCCGGCAGACCTGGAACCTGGACGCGGCCGGCCGCCTCGGCTCCTGGACCACCGAGACCCAGGGCAGCGACGGCACCTGGACCCAGACCGGGTCCAAGACCAACCACTACGGCGCCGACGGCGACAGCCCGGACTGGATCCAGGAGACCCCCTCGGTGCTCTCCCGCAACGTCCAGGGCATCGGCGGCGACCTCGGCGCCGTCACCAGCGCCACCGGTGACACCGTGCTGGAACTGACGGACGTGCACGGCGATGTGACGGTCCAGCTGCCGCTGGACACCACGCAGGCCCCCACCACGTTCGCCTACGACGAGTACGGCAACGCCGAGGGCGACGCCACCGCGGCCCGCTACGGCTGGCTCGGCGGCAAGCAGCGCTCCAGCGAGACGGTCACCGGCGCCACGCTCATGGGCGTGCGCCTCTACGACCCGGCCACCGGACGCTTCCTGAGCACCGACCCGGTCCCCGGCGGCAACGCCAACGCCTACGAGTACTGCAACGGTGACCCGCTCAACCGCTACGACCTCGACGGCCGGTGGGGCTGGTTCAAGCGGCTGAAGCGCAAGTTCAACCGCTGGTCCGCCAACGCGCTCGGGTACGGCATGTCCCGGCTCGGCAGCCGGTTCTTCGGCTACCACTGCTCGTACCGGTACGGCCTGCGGGTCTGCCGGGGCGGCGCCGGGTTCCACGCGCGCGGCGGCACCACGATCGGCAACACCTACTTCACCTCGAACAACCGGGCCTACATCTCGCGCAACCGGATCCGGCACGAGAAGATCCATGTCCGGCAGTGGCGCCGCTACGGTCTGGGCTTCATCATCCGGTACTACCGGGCGGGCCGGAATCCCTGCCACAACCGGTACGAGCGTCAGGCCAACCTGAGGTGGGGTGGTTACCGTTGCTGATCCGCCGTGCGGCCCTCCGTCCGGTCCTGGCCGGGGCGATCGCCCTGCTCGGGGCCGGGTGCGGGCTGGTGCCCTCGGATCCGGCGGACCCGCCGGCGTTCGGTGCCCGGGCCGAAGGGGGGACGATCGTCGTCCGGATTCCCCTGTGCGCCTCGGACCACGTGCGCCGGGTCGACGTGACGGACTTCGAGGACAAGCGGGAGAGGCCACGCACCGTGTGGTGGGCCTCCGGACCGGTGACGCCGGCGGCCCGGCAAGGGGTCGTCCGGCTGTGGTCCGGCGAGGGCTTCGCGCAGCACGCCGGTCCGCCGGCGAGCGTCCCCGAGATCCTGGACATCGGCTACACGGACCCCTCGGGGGACGGGCTCGGTGACGTCCTCGATCTGCCCGCGATCAGGAAGGCGTCGTTGAGGGCCGGAGAGTTCTGGACCCGCGACGGCGTCAAGACCGCGGAGCAGATCGACGCCCAGCTCGGCTGCCACGGCGGCAGGTGACACAGGCGGCGACAGCCCTGCCGCACACGGACAGCCCCCTCGGCGAACGCGCCGAGGGGGCTGTCCCCTTGCCGGGCCGCACTCGGGTTGCCTGTGGGGCCGGAAGCGGCCGGTGGGGCTCGCGAGGTCGCCCGAGGATCCGTGCAGGAGCCTCACGAGGGCTTCACACAGCCTTTCGAAAGGCTCGTTAGCGTGACTGGCCGTCCGTATCACCGTCAGGAAGACGCAGATGGATTACTGCTCCTCGTGCCGTCGCCACCTCAACGGCGCCCTGGTGTGCCCCGGGTGCGGTGCCTACGCGCCGGACATCGACCCGGCCCTCGGCGCCGACTCCCTCGGCCCCGCGCCGTCCGCAGGGCGGGTGTCCCTGCCCGGACCGCCGGCCTCAGGCCCGGTGGGCACCGCCGCGGCCTGGGAGACGGCGGCCGCGGCCTTCCCCGACGACGACGCCTCCCCGGGTGCGCCGGGCACCGTCGAGCAGGACGCGGACGTCGCCTTCGACGGCGGTACCGCGCCGACGGGCCGGGCCGCGCGGCGCCGGCAGCGGGCGCGCTGGCAGAAGAACCGGCGCCGGGCGGCGGTGGCGACCGCGGTCGCGCTGGTCGGCGGCGGCCTGACGGTGACCGCCCTGGACCGCGGCTCCGGCAGCCGGGCGCAGGCCGCCACCACCCCCGACGAGCGGAGCATGGGCGTCGCCGAGGAACCGGCGCAGGGGTACGCGCCGCCCGCCGGCCCCGGGCCGCGCGGTTCTGCCGCCCCCTCCGCGCCGGGCCGTACGGCGGGATCCGCGCCCTCGGCGGGGCACACGGACGCCGCCTCGGCACCGAGCGCGGCACCGGCGACCCGCGTCCGGCCGCAGAGCGCGGTCCCGGCGCAGCCGGTGGCCCACGCCGCTCCCCAGCCGCACGCCGTCGTGCCGCGGCAGCCGTCCGGCGTCCAGGACACCGTCCCCGCCGGCGGCACGTCGACGCCGCCTGCCACGCAGCCCACGGCGCCGTCCGGCTCCGGCGGCGGCACCGCCCCGACCGCGCCCGCCCCCGCGCCCACGGCGACCTCGCCGTCGAGCACGACGCCGTCGCAGGACCAGCTGTGCCTGCTCGTGGTGTGCCTCGGCTGACGGGCGGCCGTCCATGACGCGCCCTCACGAGGTGCGCCTGCACCGCATGGGCCGCTGGTGGGCGCTCGACGTCCCCGGCCATGGCCTGCACAGCCAGTGCCGCACGCTGGACGAGGCGGAGGACCTGGCCCGCGCCCTGCTCGCCGAGGCCCTCGGCACCCGGCCGGACCAGGTCGCGGTGCGTCTGGTGGTCCCGGAGCTGGCGCCCGAGCTGGACGCGGTCGCGGGAGCGCGCCGGCGCCGGGAGGCCGCGGTGGCCGCGGAGCGCGAGGCGGTCGCGACGGCCGTGCGGATCCTGGTCGACACGCTGGGGGTCGGTCCGGGCGACGTGGGGCGGCTGCTGGGGCTGAGCCCCGACGAGGTCGCCCGCCTCACCCCCCGCCGCACGTCCCGTGCGGCCGCGGCCCACCTCACGCGCGTCCCGCCGCCCGGCATACCACGCCCGCGCGCCACCGCGCCGCACCACCCGTAAGGCGTTCCGCACGGAATCCCGGTCGCCGCGGCAGCAGGCCGGCTGCCCCTCAGCCGCAGACGGACCCGCGCGGTGGCGGGCCCGGTCTCCTCGCCGGATCCGTGCGGCGAGGCCGGTGACCCGTTCCGTTCCGTGCCGTGCCCTGCAGTTCCCTGCCGTGCCGTTCCGTGCCGCGGGTGGGCGTGCGGCTACTTCCCGTAGGCCTGTCGCCAACGCGCCCGGTGGCGGGTGTCGCCCTGGCCGCGGCCGTTCAGCGCGCCGAGCGCCGGCAGGGGGGTGCCCTGGTGCCACAGGCCGAGGAGGTCGCGGTGGACGGCGAGGATCCCGTTGTGGCGGGCGAAGTCCTCGGCGGGACGGCTGAACCGGGTGGTCGTGACGAACACGGCGACGTCGGCGCCGAAATGCACCTTCGCGCCGAGCAGATCGCGCAGTTCACGGCTGGCCACGGTGCGGCTCGGGGCGTAGCGCTTGCACTGGACGACCATCGTCCGCCCGTCGGGGAGCCGCCCGACCACGTCGGCGCCGCCGTCGTAGGCGCCGCCGACGCGCCGCACCCGCGTGCATCCGTCGCGCCGGCACAGAGCGGCGACCAGCTCCTCGAACTCGCCCCCGGTCAGCGCGTCGACGGCGGCGAGGCCGCGCCGGCCCGCCTCGACCGCCTCCTCCCACCGCCACCGCCGGTCGAGCCGGCGCACGCCGCGGTCGGTGCGCCACAGCCACCAGCCGGCCGCCGCGAGTGCCGCGACCAGGGCGGCACCGAGGGCGTACGGCCACCCGGCGGACGCGCCCACCAGCACCAGGGCGGCCAGGCCGCCGCCGTACGCCGCCGTCCCGCGCCCGCGGGCGGACCCGCCGCGTCCACGCCCTGCCGCCACGCCGCCTCCCCTGCCGTCGTACCGGCAGTGTGGGTGGGGCGGCGCGGCGGCGGTGAGGCGCGCGTCGGCCAACTGTGGGCGCTCAGACGGCCGTTCGGTGCACGATGTGGCCGCCGGTCACGGTCAGCGGCACGGGCGCGTCGGCGACCTCGTCGGCCGGGGCGTCGACCGGGTCGACGCCGAGCGCGGTGAGGTCGGCGCGCAGGCCGACGGCGATCCGCCCGGCGACGGCCTGCTCACCGGCGGCGAGGGCCGCGTGGGTGGTGCAGCCCTCCAGGGCCTGCAGGCCCGTCAGCCCGGCGCGGTCGGAGGCGGCACCGCGCGGTGCGCGGGCGGTGGCGAGGACCGCGCGGGCGTCGTAGTGGGCGATGGGCCAGTCGGAGCCGAGGGCGAGGACCGCGCCGGCGTCCCGCAGATCGCGCAGCCGCCAGGCGCGCCCGGCGCGGTCCCGGCCCAGCCGGGTGGACCACTCGTCGGTGCGATCGGGGCGGGTGTAGGCGGTGTGCGGGGGCTGCATGGAGGCGATCACGCCGAGCGCGGTGAAGCGGCCGACGATGTCGTCGGGCACGGACTCGATGTGCTCGATCCGGTGCGCGAACCGGGCGTCCTCCCCCAGGGTCTCGACGGTGTCCAGGACGTGCCGGACGGCCGCGTCGCCGATGGCGTGGGTGGCGGTGCGCACCCCGGCGCGGTGCAGGAAGCGGACGGCGTCGCTGTAGGCCTCGGGGTCGGGCCAGAACGCCTCGGTGCCCTGGCCGTGGCAGTCGGGGTGCTCCAGCCAGGCGGTACCGCCCTCGACGGTGCCGTCCATGAAGAACTTCACGCCCCCGACCCGCCAGTGCCGTCCGCCGCGCTGCTGGAGTGCGACCAGTTCCTCCAGGGCGGCGCGGTCGGCGCCCGGCATGCACCAGGGCGCGAAGCGCAGCCGTACCGGCAGGACGGTCTCCGCCGCGACGGCGTCCAGCAGATCGGTGTCCCCGCCGTCCATGACGTGGGCGCCGGTGAGGCCGGTGGCGGCCATGCCGGTCAGCAACTCGACCAGCCGCGCCCGCCGTTCGGCGTACGGCAGCCGGGGCGCGACCTCGTGGACGAGGTCCATGGCGGCGTGCTCGACGAGGTGCCCGGTGAGCCGGCCGTCGGCGTCGGTGGCGATGGTGGAGCGCTGGGCGAAGGCGCGCGGGCCGGTGATGCCGGCGGCCTTCAGGGCCGTGCCGGAGGCGAGGGCGGAGTGGCCGTCGTACAGGCGCAGGAAGGCCGGGGCACCGTCCAGGACGTCCTCGATGAGGGCGCGGTCGACGGGGCGGCCGCCGAAGACGTTGTGGTCCAGGCCCCAGCCGAGGACCCAGCCGTCGGTGCGGGGCGCCGTGGCGAGCGCGGCGCGCAGGCCTTCGAGGTCGCGGACGTGGGAGAGGTCGGTGCCGCTGGTCATCTCCAGGCCCCACACCGGGTGGCTGTGGCCGTCCACCAGGCCCGGCACCAGCGAGGCGCCGTGCAGGTCCACGACCTCCGTGCCGGTCCCGCACCAGTCGCGTACGTCGCTGTCGTCGCCGACGGCGGCGATGACTCCGTCGCGTACGGCGACCGCACGGGCCTCGGGGCGGTCCGGGTCGAGGGTGCGGACGCGGGCGCCGGTGAGGACGAGGTCGGCGGTGGGCATGGATCTCCTTGCGCTCGAACGGGCCGGGACGGGACGGGTGGTCCCGGCGGGAGGGTGGTCGGGGTCAGTCGCGGACGAGGGCGGCCGGTGCGGGGCCGGCGTCCACGGGATCGCCGCCGGGTTCGGCCGCGAAGCCGGCGTACACCTCGGGGCGGTGTCGGCGCAGCCAGCCGGCGAGCGCGAGGCCGAGCAGGAACACGGCCGGGACGACGGCGGCGAGGACGGTGTTCACGGTCGCGGAGGCGCCGGTGAACAGGTCGAGGTGGGTGATCACCAGGGCGATGGCGGTGGCCAGGAGCACCACGGCGGCCACGGGCGCGACCACGGTGCGCAGGACGCCCTCGCTGTGGCGGACGCGCCGGAAGTAGCAGGGGATGGCGAGCGCCGCCAGCAGTTGCAGCGCCAGCAGGCCGAGCATGCCGGGGGTGTTGACCCACAGCAGCAGCTGTCCGTACGGGTCGGCGCCGGCCGCGGCGAAGGCGACGACGACGAGCGCGCCGAGCACGGTCTGGGCGATCCCGGCGACGTAGGGCGAGCCGTGGCGGGAGTGGACGCGGGCCAGCGCCTTGGGCAGGACGCCCTCCTCGGCGAGGGCGAGGCCGTAGCGGTTGATGGCGTTGTGGAAGGAGAGCAGGGACGCGAGGACGCTGGTGACGATCAGGACATGCATGACGTCGGACGCCCAGCCGCCGACGTAGGTGGTGATGGCGGAGAAGAACAGCCCGGCGGGGTCCTTGCCGGCCGCCTCGACGACGTGGCTGTCGCCGAAGGCCTGGATCGCGATCCACACGACGAAGGCGTAGAAGAGGCCGAGGAAGCCGACGGCGATGTACGTGGCGCGGGGCACCGTGCGGTCGGGGTCGCGGGCCTCGCGGCGGTAGATGACGGTCGACTCGAAGCCGGTGAACGCGGCGAAGGCGAACGCGAGGACGGCGGCGGTGCCGGGCACGAACACGTTGCCGGGGGCGAAGGAGGCCGCGGACAGGCCGTGCGCGCCGCCCTTGAGCAGCACTCCGGCGGCGAGGAGGACGAGGATGCCGGTCTCGGCGACCAGCAGCACGCCGAGCACCTTGGCGCCGAAGTCGATGGAGCGGTAGCCGCCGTAGCCGATGAGCAGCAGGCCGGCGAGGGACACGGGCAGCCAGGGCACGTGGGTGCCGGACAGCGCCTGCACGGTGTCGCGGGTGGCGGTGCCGAGGAGGCCGTAGACGCCGATCTCCATGCCGTTGTAGCCGATCAGGGCGAGCAGGGCGGCTCCCACGCCGACGCGGCGGCCGAGGCCGCGGGTGATGTAGGCGTAGAAGGCGCCGCCGCCGTGCACATGGCGGCTCAGGGTGGTGAAGCCGATCGCGAAGACGGCGAGGGTGACCCCGGCGATCAGATAGCCGACCGGGGCGCCGATGCCGCCGAGCAGGATCGCGAGCGGGGCGACACCGGCCATGACGGTCAGCGGGGCGGCGGCGGAGACGACGAAGAACGCGATGTCGGCGGTGCCGAGCGAGCCGCTTCTCAGCGACGCGGCGGGCGGGGGCGAGGCGGGGGTGTCGGGCACGGCGGAGCCATTCTGAGCTGCGGGCAGGGGGCAGGGCACGGGCGTACGGGGTCTCCGGCGCCGTAAACCGAAAGGCTTTCGGTTTGCGCAATGTAACCTCCTCTTCAGACAGCTGGGAAGACCCCGAGGAGAACGAGAAGACATGGGACGGCCGCGCACACCCCTGCTGGACCGGGAGCGCATCACCAGCACCGCGCTGGAACTCGTGGACGAGCAGGGGGAGTTCAGCGTTCCGCAGATCGCGCGACGGCTCGGGGTGCAGACCGGCTCCGTCTACCACCACGTGGACGGCCGCGACGGCATCGTGGAGCTGCTGCGTGAGCGGGTGGCGCGGTCCATCGACATCACCACGCTCGACGCGCGCCCCTGGGACGCGGCGCTGGCGGGGTGGGCCCGCGCCTACCGGGCCGCGTTCGCGGCGCACCCGAAGGCCATCCCGCTGCTGATGACGAACCCCGTGCGGGCCCCGCGGGTGCTCCAGCAGTACGAACGGGCCGTCACCCTGCTGCAGTCCGCGGGCTTTCCCACCGCCGAGGTCATGCCGGTGCTCGTCGCGCTGGAGAACGTGGTGCTGGGCTCCGCGCTCGACCTGGCCGCCCCCGAGGCCATGTGGGAGATCGCCGACGCCTCGGCCACCCCACGGCTGGCCGAGGCGCTGGACGCGGCCGGCCCGCACCGGGCCGACCGCGCCTTCGATCTCGCGTTGGAGGCGTTCCTGGCCCACGCCCGGCGCAGGCTGGAGGAATGCCGGGAGGAGTGACAGGGGGACGTGTCAGCGGCAGACGTTGCGGTGCTGGACGTCCAGGACGAAGCGCTGCGGGAAGTGGTGAACGGCGGTGCGGTAGTGCGGCTTGCTGTGGAAGGCGGCGCCGAAGGAGACCACGCCTTCGAAGTCACCGGTCAGGGCGAGCCCCCGCAACTGCGGCAGACGGAGGGTGACCAGGCGCGGCCCCTGGTACACCGAGCGGCCGGCCGGGGTGTGCGCCGCGGCCGGGGAGAGCCTGATGGACAGGAAGTGGTGTCCCGGAAGCGGAACCTTCTTTCCCGAGGCGTCGTAGCGGAGTTGGCCGACCGGGGTCACGGTGATGCGGGGCGTCTTGCCCCGGATGTCGATGACGATCCGGTCGTAGGTGCAGTGACCGGCCCAGCGGGCGTTGGTGACCAGCGCGGTGGCCGGCACCGTGGACTGCGGGGCGGCGGAGGCGGATGCGGAGGCCGTGGCGCCGGCCACGGACAGAGTGAGAAGCGTGGCCGCCACGGCGGCCGTACGGCGTGGATGGTTCATGACGCCCCCCGGTGTCTTCCTGAGAGGGGACCGATGTGTCACTAGGAGGGACATTCCGGCCAAGCCGACGGTTGCACGCTTTGGTGCCCGTTCAGGCTGCGGTTCGGTTACGTCTTGCTCACACCTTGGTGGCCGGGCCGTAAGCACTCCATGATGAGCGCATGACGTTGGCCCTGCGAGCCATGGACCGGCTGGCGAACTGGGCGGATCTCTCCGAGGCCGCCCCCAGTTGCGGCACCGGCCGCGCACTGCGTTCCCCCCAGGCCGAGATCGCCCACTTCCACACCGACCGCGACGTCGACCTGCACCTGACCACCTGGGCCATACGGCGCTTCGAGCAGGACCTCGGCAGCGCGACCGCGGTCCGGCTGGTGCCGGGGGCGCAGTGGGTGACGGTGCGCCTGGAGGTCGACACGGACATCGACCTGCTGATGACCCTGGTCAGCCTGGCCCTGCGGGCGCACCAGCGCGGTCCCGTGCCCCGTGACGCGGCGCCCGCCCGCTGCACGGCGGGTCCCGGCGCCCCGGTGCGGCACGGCGGCGGCATTCCGGTCCAGCCGGGCGCCGCCGACCGGGGCGGGCTGCGGGGCCGCACGCGGTCCCATCACCCCTGATCCCGGCCCCCGCCCCGCACGGCACGCCGCCCAGCACGGCGCGCCGCCCAGCACGGCACGCCGCCCCGATCGCGGCCGGACGCCCCTCCCCGGCGCCGACCTGCGGCGACTCTGCGTGACGTCACCCGACTGGCCGCGAGAAGGGGCCGGGGCAGCGCCCCCGTGCTCGGATGGAATGGTCCCTCCCCATTCCGAACCGAGGTAGCTGAGATGCACGAGATGTGGTGCGGCGCAGACACCCGGGGTGAACCGGTGTGGCACGTCCTGACGACCGACAAGACCTCCACGCTGTGCGGAATGGCGAGACGGGAGGAGAAACCCCGCGGCTCCGAGGAGACCGACAAGCACTGTTTCCCCTGCATGAAGACCTTCCAGGAGGCCGTGCAGGCGACCATGTGAGCGCACGGCACCGGGGCGAGTGCCGGGCCCGGCGGCCCGGCCTGCCGTTGCGGGCGGGCCTGCCGTTGCGGGCGGGCCTGCCGTTGCCGGCTGGCCCGGTGGCACGGTCCTGAGCCGGCGGCACCGTCCTGAGTCGTGCCGGCGGGCGTCGCACGGGACCACCTGACAGAGCAAACGGGCGATGCGGTTAGCATATGAGCGCCACCTAGCTCGAAAGTTGGACCCGTGACTGTCAACGACGACTCGTTCACCAACTGGAACCACCGCGAGGAGATCGCGGAGTCGATGATCCCGATCATCGGGAAGCTGCACCGGGAGCGGGACGTGACGGTCCTGCTGCACAGCCGTTCCCTGGTGAACAAGTCGGTGGTCAGCATCCTCAAGACCCACCGATTCGCCCGTCAGATCGCCGGTGAGGAACTCTCGGTCACCGAGACGATGCCCTTCCTGCAGGCGCTCACCACCCTGGACCTCGGCCCGTCCCAGATCGACATCGGCATGCTCGCCGCGACGTACAAGAGCGACGACCGCGGCCTGAGCATCGAGCAGTTCACCGCCGAGGCCGTCGCCGGCGCCACCGGCGCGAACAAGATCGAGCGCCGCGAGGGACGCGACGTCGTCCTCTACGGCTTCGGCCGCATCGGCCGCCTCGTCGCCCGCCTGCTGATCGAGAAGGCCGGTTCCGGCAACGGCCTGCGGCTGCGCGCGATCGTGGTGCGCGGCGGAGGCGCCCAGGACATCGTCAAGCGCGCCTCGCTGCTGCGCCGCGACTCCATCCACGGCCAGTTCCAGGGCACCATCACCGTGGACGAGGAGAACAGCACGATCCTCGCCAACGGCAACGAGATCAAGGTGATCTACGCCAACGACCCGAGCGAGGTCGACTACACGGCGTACGGCATCAAGAACGCGATCCTCATCGACAACACCGGCAAGTGGCGGGACCGCGAGGGCCTCTCGCAGCACCTGCGTCCGGGCATCGACAAGGTCGTGCTGACCGCCCCGGGCAAGGGCGACGTCCCGAACATCGTGCACGGCGTCAACCACGACACGATCAAGCCCGACGAGCAGATCCTGTCCTGCGCCTCGTGCACGACCAACGCGATCGTGCCGCCGCTGAAGGCGATGGACGACGAGTACGGCGTGCTGCGCGGCCACGTGGAGACCGTCCACTCGTTCACCAACGACCAGAACCTGCTGGACAACTACCACAAGTCCGAGCGCCGCGGCCGCTCCGCGCCGCTGAACATGGTCATCACCGAGACCGGTGCCGCCTCCGCCGTCGCCAAGGCCCTGCCGGACCTCAAGGCGCGGATCACGGGCAGCTCGATCCGCGTGCCCGTGCCGGACGTCTCCATCGCGATCCTCAACCTGCAGCTGGCCCGCGAGACCAGCCGCGAGGAGGTCCTGGAGTACCTGCGGGACGTGTCGCTGACCTCTCCGCTGCGCCGCCAGATCGACTTCATCAGCGCGCCCGACGCGGTCTCCAGCGACTTCATCGGCTCGCGCCACGCGTCGATCGTGGACGCCGGTGCCACCAAGGTCGAGGGCGACAACGCGATCCTGTACCTGTGGTACGACAACGAGTTCGGCTACTCGTGCCAGGTCATCCGGGTCGTCCAGCACGTCTCGGGCGTCGAGTACCCGACGTACCCCGCGCCGGCGGTCTGATCCTCACGACGGCGACCAGGCCGGTGTCCCCTCGCGGGGCGCCGGCCTGCGGCGTACCCGGGGTCAGTCGCCGCCTGGCTCCCGGCGGGCCTGGGGGCGCAGGCTGCCGACGGTCCTCAGCAGGCGGTCGGCGGGCTCGCGCAGGGCGGGGTGGGCGAGCACGGTGTTGCGCAGGCCCCGCACCGGGCGGCGCACCAGCCGGTGAGCGGCGCCCACCGGGTGCGCCCGGGTGGCGAAGCCCTCGGCGACCAGCAGGTCACGGGTCTTGAGCCAGTCCTTGTACTCCTTCTCGCCGCGCCCCCAGTCCACCAGCCGCACCCCCTCGTGCCGGGCCGCCTCGGTCAGCCGCAGATGCATCAGCAGGCCCGGCGAGTAGCGGTGGCAGTCGGGGTCGTAGGCGGTGAACCAGGCGGCGAGCACCGTGCGCGAGCGCGGTCCGAAGTGCACGGCCACCGGCCGCTCCCCGGCGTACAGGACGGACATCACACCGGTGAAGTAGGCCTCGCGGACCTGGAACAGGTACTCCACCAGGTCGACGATCCACGGGCGGGCGAACCGGTCCATCCGGCCGGTGCGGCGGTACTGGGCGGACTTCCAGCGCATGAGCGTGCGCAGCACCCGCGGATCGCGGTCGTCGAAGACGAACCGGACCTCCCCCACGTCACGCCCCAGCCGCCGCTCCTTCTTCAGGGTCGTCTTGGCGTGTCCGGGGTAGGTGGCGCGCAGCCACTCGGACCAGCTGTCGTCGCCGGGCTCCAGGTCGATCACCGGGGAGGCGAAGGTGCCGGTGATCGCGTGCTCGAACGGCTTCTGCTCCGCGACCAGATGGTCGAACTCGAAGCTGGCGAGCCCGCAGGCCCGCAGCAGCTCCTGGCTGTCCCAGCCGACCCCGGGCCGGTGCACCAGGGCCTGGCAGTCGGACAGGCCGAGCCCGATCGCCCGGCCGACGCCGAGGGCGCCGCGCTCGTGGGGGAAGAAGCCGACGGGCTCGCCGTCCTCGTGCAGGACGGCCACCCGGGCCCCGCCCCGGTACTTGCCGACGCCGATCGCGAACTCCGGTGACAGGAACGGGTTGGCGTACTCGGGCGACTCGTCCATCGCCCGGTGCCAGGCCCGTCCGAGGGACTGGGTCAGCTCGCCCGTTCTCAGGACCGTGATCTCCGCCGCGCCCCGGCCGGCCTTGGGCGCGGTCCGCCCGGACCGCACCGCAGGCGCGTCCGTGGTCCCGGTCCTGCTCTCCGCGGCGTTGCTGACGGATCGCATGCGATCGCTCCCCCATCCCCCCATGACGCGGACGGCCGAGAAGCAGACTTCTCGACCTTGACCAAACGTCGCGGGAGTATGCGCCCGTTGTCAACCCTTTGCGCCGTATGGGAACAGAAACGTGGTTCCCGCCAGGGGAGATGACGGGCCGTCAGCGCCAGTGGACGCGGACGAGCCACGGGAGAGCGACGGAGGTCGGCTCAGCCCTGCGACTGGACGATGTCGATCATCCAGGGCACGCCGAACCGGTCGGTGCACATGCCGAAGACGTCGCCCCACGCCTGCTTGTCCAGCGGGACCGTCACCGACGCGTCCGCGGACAGCTTCTCCCAGTAGCCGCGCAGCTCGGCCTCGTCGTCGCCGCTGACGCTCACGGAGATGGTGTCGCCCGCGGCGCGCTGCATCTCGGGCGGATTGTCGGCGGCCATGAGCGTGAAGCCGGCGGACGTCTCCAGCATGCCGTGCATGATCTTGTCGGCCTGCGCGGCGTCCGGGTGCCCGAAGTCACCGTAGGTGTTCAGCGTGAGCGTGCCGCCGAAGACCTGCTGGTAGAACTCCAGCGCCTGCCGGGCGTCGCCGGAGAAGCCGAGATAGGGGTTGAGACGCGAGGCCATGGAAACCTCCCCGAACGGGGCGAGTGGTCGGATACCGGCAGACTAGCGCCGGGCACCGACAACGGCCCGCCGGAGCGAGCCGGTCAGGGCCGGGCGAGCAGCGTCAGCCCGTCCGGCGCCGTGATCCGGAACTCCTCGTCCAGCACCCGGCGGACCTCGGCCTCGTCGGCGAGCTCGCGCTCGGTGACGGTGCCGTCCGCGTGGGTCGTGGTCAGCAGGCGGTCGTCGAGGGCGAGATGGCCGTCACCGGTCAGGCGCTGCACATAGGCCCGCCGGCTGAACGGTGAGCGCGGGTGGGTCGCGATGTACCAGTTGATGACCTCGAAGTCGGGGTGCTCGAAGGGCTCGGTGGTGAACGCGTACTGCGCCTCCCAGCCGCCGCCCGCGCCGCCGGGAGCCTCGCCCTTGTCCGGCCGGTGCACCTCGAGCACCCACAGGGGCAGCGGCCCGCGGTGCGGGACCTTGACCAGGCGGTGGCGCCGCCCGCCGTCGTGGAACTCCACGCCGGCCGTGAGCGGCACCGCCTCCAGCAGGGCGCCGATCGCCCCGAACCCGACGTCGGCGAGGTAGGGCTGCGGATCGTCCGGGACCTCGACGAGCAGGGCCATGTGCGTGCGGGGGCGGCTCTCCGGCCGGTCGGCGCCCACCACGACACGGGCGGCCAGGCGGGTCACCCGGAAGCCGAGGGCCTCCAGCGCGTGGGCGAAGAGCGTGTTGTGCTCGTAGCAGTAGCCGCCGCGCCGGCTGTGCAGCATCTTCGCCGTCAGGTCGGGGAGGGCGAGGGAGGGGGCGGTGCCGCCGAGGGCGTCCAGGTTCTCGAACGGGATGCCCCGCATATGGGCCAGGTGCACGCCGCGCAGCGTCGCGGCGTCCGGCCGGCGCTCTCCCCGCCAGGCGATGCGGTCGAGGTAGGTGTCGAGATCGAACTCGTTGTCGGACATGCCCCCACCCTAAAGATCGCTCCCCGCGCCCGTCGGCGGTCTGTGGTCCGGGCCCCGGCCGGGACTTTGGTCCTAGTCCGGGTGTTCCGGGCGTCCGGGCCCTGCCGGACGGTGCTCCCGGCGCCCCCGGCCCGCCTGCGGCCCAGGTCCCCGCTCACCGACCCCGCCGCACGCACCGCCCGGCCCGTCCGGCACACTCGGAGACCGAGATGCGTGTACGCACCACGGGGCACCGTCGGGCGCGACGCGGCTCGACGACCGACGTACGACCCCTCGGAGACCTCGCATGAACGCAGTACCGGCCGCGATCGCGGGCGCCGCGGTCTTCACCTGGCTGGGCATGGTGCTGGCCATCTCGTTCCTGGAGGCGCCGCTGAAGTTCCGCGCGCCGGGCGTGACGGTGGCGCTGGGTCTGGGCATCGGCCGTCTGGTCTTCCGCGCGCTGAACACCGTCGAGGCCGTCCTGGCCGTGGCCGTCGCGGTGGCCGTCGCCGCGGGGTCGCCCGGCGCGTCGGTCACCACGCTGACCGCGGTCGCCGTGCTGCTGCTGGTGGTGCAGCTCGCGGCGGTCCGTCCGGTGCTCAACCGGCGCAGCGACGGCGTCCTCGCCGGTGAGGAGGCGCCTCGCTCCCGCGCCCACTTCGTCTACATCGCCCTCGAACTGCTGAAGGTGATCGCCCTCATCGCCCTGGGCGTGACGGCCCTGGCCACGGCCGTCTGAGACCGGCCGGCCCGCACGGCGTCCAGGGGGCCGACGGGGACGAGGGTCACGCGCCGCGCGCGGCGTCCAGGCGGCCGACCCGGGACAGGTTCTCCCGGTCCTCGGGGTCGTCGCCGGGCTGGGCGGCGAACCAGGCGTCGAGGATCTCCTTGAGCAGCGGCTCGGAGGTCAGGCGCAGGCTGAGGGCGAGCACATTGGCGTCGTTCCAGCGGCGGGCGCCGTCGGCCGTGTAGGCGTCGGTGCACAGGGCGGCCCGCACGCCGGGCACCTTGTTCGCGGCGATCGAGGCGCCGGTGCCGGTCCAGCAGCACACGACCGCCTGCTCGGCGCGCCCCTCGGCGACCTCGCGCGCGGCGGCCTCCGAGCAGGCCGCCCACTGCGGGTCGTCACCGGGCCGCAGCGCCCCGTACGCCACCACCTCGTGGCCGCGCCGCCCCAGCTCGGCGACCAGGGCGCGGGCCACGGGTTCGTCCATGTCCGAGGAGACCGAGATCCGCATACCGCGGAGCCTACAGCGGCGGGGACGCGGCCCGCAGCGGCGCGGTCCGGCCGTCCGCCGGAGCCGGCGCGGGCGCCCGCGTCCCGGCCGGACCGGGGGGCGCTGCAACCTTCTGCAACCCTTGTTGGCCTCCTCGGCGGAGATCACATTGGCCACACCGCAGTCACCTGCGCGTAGCACGGCCCTCACACAGCGGCAATGAACCCTTCCCCCCGCCGTACCCGCGACTCCGTTCGAGGAGACCCGTATGACCGACACACTGCCCGCCCGCCCGGCGCCCGATCTGGACGAGAAGGCGCTGCTGCGGGCCTACCGCACGATGCGGACGATCCGCGTGTTCGAAGAGCGCCTGCACGAGGAGTTCGCCACCGGCGACATCCCCGGGTTCGTCCACCTGTACGCGGGCGAGGAGGCCTCCGCGACCGGGGTGTGCATGAACCTCGACGACGACCGCGACTCCATCTCCAGCACGCACCGCGGCCACGGCCACTGCATCGCCAAGAACGTCGACGTCAAGGAGATGATGGCCGAGATCTACGGCCGCACCACCGGCTCCTGTCACGGCAAGGGCGGCTCGATGCACATCGCCGACCTGAGCAAGGGCATGCTCGGCGCGAACGGCATCGTCGGCGGCGGCCCGCCGCTGATCTGCGGCACCGCCCTCGCGGCCAAGCTGCGCGGCGACGGCGGCGTGGGCGTGGCCTTCTTCGGCGACGGCGGCAGCAACCAGGGCACCACGCTGGAATCGCTGAACCTGGCGACGGTGTGGAACCTGCCGGCCGTGTTCGTCGCCGAGAACAACGGCTACGCCGAGGCCACGTCCAGTGCGTGGTCGGTCGGCGGCGGGTCCATCGCCGCCCGTGCGGCCGCGTTCGGCATGCCGGGCACGGTCGTCGACGGCTTCGACTTCTTCGCCGTGTACGACGCGGCCCGCGAGGCCGTCGAGCGCGCCCGGACCGGTGGCGGCCCGACCCTGATCGAGGTCCGGCTCACCCGCTACTACGGCCACTTCGAGGGCGACCAGCAGACGTACCGGTCGACCGAGGTCGCCGAGGCGCGGGAGAGGCTCGACTGCCTCAAGCGGTTCCGCTCCCGGGTGACGGCCGAGGGACTGCTCGCGGACGACCAGCTCGACCAGGTCGACGCCGAGGTGGCCCGCCTGATCGACGAGTCCGTCGCGGAGGCCAAGGCGGCCCCCCTGCCGACCGAGGCCGACCTGCGGACCGACGTCTACATCTCCTACTGACCGACCTGACGGACTTAAGGACACACCGTGGCACGCACGATCAGTTACCGCGAGGCCCTCAACGAGGCGCTGGCCCAGGAGATGGAGCGCGACGAGTCGGTCATCGTCCTCGGCGAGGACAACGCCGGCGGCGCGGGCGCCCCCGGCGAGCCCGACGCCTGGGGCGGCGTCCTCGGCGTCACCAAGGGGCTGTACGGCAAGTTCCCCGGCCGGGTGCTGGACACCCCGATCTCGGAGTCGGCGTTCATCGGCGCGGCGGTGGGCGCCGCCACCCGTGGGCTGCGGCCGGTGGCCGAGCTGATGTTCATCGACTTCATGGGCGTCTGCTTCGACCAGATCTTCAACCAGGCGGCGAAGTTCCGGTACATGTTCGGCGGCAAGGCCGTCACCCCGGTCGTCATCCGCGCGATGTACGGCGCCGGACTGCGGGCGGCGGCCCAGCACTCGCAGGCGCTGTACCCGCTGTTCACCAACATCCCCGGCCTCAAGGTCGTCGTCCCCTCCTCGCCGTACGAGGCGAAGGGGCTGCTGATCCAGTCGATCCGGGACGACGACCCGGTGATCTTCTGCGAGCACAAGGCGATGTACGACACCGTCGGCGAGGTGCCCGAGGAGAGCTACACCATCCCCTTCGGCGAGGCCAACGTGGTGCGCGACGGCGACGACGTGACGATCGTGGCGCTCGGCCGGATGGTCTCCGTCGCCGTCGAGGCCGCCGAGGAGCTGGCCCGGGCCGGCATCCAGTGCGAGGTGATCGACCCGCGCACGACCAGCCCGCTGGACGCCGACACGATCATCGAGAGCGTGGAGAACACCGGGCGGCTGATCGTCGTGGACGAGTCGACCCCGCGGTGCAGCATGGCCACGGACATCTCCGCGCTGATCGCCAAGGAGGCGTTCGGTTCCCTGCGCGCCCCGATCGAGACGGTCACCGCTCCGCACACGCCGGTGCCCTTCAGCCCCGTACTGGAGGACCTGTACGTGCCGGACGCGCAACGGGTCGTCAACGCGGTCAAGTCGGTGACGGACTGGGAGCGTTGATCATGGCGGACGAGCGCATCGGCATCGTCACGATGCCCAAGTGGGGCCTGTCGATGAAGACCGGCAAGATCATGGAGTGGGTCGTCGCCGTGGGCGACGAGGTCGAGGAGGGCGACGACCTCGCCGAGATCGACACCGACAAGATCGCCGGCACCCTGGAGTCCACGCACGCGGGCGTGGTGCGCCATCTGGTCGTCGAGGCCGGCGCGGACGCCCCCGTGGGCTGTCCCATCGCGGTCGTGGCACCGGCGGAGGTGCCGCAGGACGAGATCGACGAGGTCGTGCGGGCCGCCGAGGAGCAGCTGGCGCGCGGTCCCGTGGACGAGGACGACGGGCCGCGGCAGCGGACGGTCGAGGTGGACGGCCGGTCGATCGCGTACACCACGCTCGGCGACGGCGAGGACGTGGTCGTCCTGGTGCACGGCTACGGCGGCGACAAGAACTCCTGGCTGTTCGTGCAGGAACCGCTGTCCCAGGGCCGTACCGTGCACGCCCTGGACCTGCCCGGCCACGGCGACTCGGCCAAGGACGTCGGCGACGGCGCCCTGACCACGCTCGCCGGTACCGTGCTCGGCTTCCTCGACGCGCTCGGCGTCGAACAGGCGCATCTGGTCGGGCACTCGATGGGCGGGGCCGTGGTCACCGCCGCGGCGGCCGCCGCACCGGACCGGGTGCGGTCGCTGACGCTGGTCTCGCCGGCCGGGTTCGGGCCGGAGATCGACGCCGGCTATCTGCGCGGCTTCGCGAGCGCCGGGTCGCGCCGCGAGCTGAAACCGCATCTGCTGAAGCTGTTCGCCGACGAGGGCCAGGTCACCCGCCAACTCGTCGACGACCTGCTGAAGTACAAGCGCCTGGACGGTGTGGACCGCGCCCTGCACACCCTGCTCGGCACACTGCTGGACGGCGACGGGCCGGCGATCGACGCCCATCCCCTGCTGGCCAAGGCGAACGTGCCCACGGTGGTGGTGTGGGGCCGCGCCGACCAGGTGCTCCCCGTGTCCAACGCCGCCTCGTTCGAGGAGAGCGTGCGCGTCCATGTCGCCGACGGGGCCGGTCACATGGCCCACATGGAGGCGCCCGCGGCCGTCATCGCCGCCGTGGAGGAGGCCACGCGCGGCGCGTGACGCCGCCCCGGGCCGCCCGCCGCGCCGACGCGGTACCCGCGCCGGGCGCGGCGGGCGGCCCACCCCCACCATCCGACATCCACCGGCAAGGACGACATCATGCGCGCAGCTGTGTACCGGGGACGCGAGCACGTCACCCTCGACGACGTACCCGAACCGGAGTGCCCACCCGGACACGTCAAGATCCGGGTCGCGCACAACGGCATCTGCGGGACGGACCTGCACGAGTACTACGCCGGGCCGATCTTCTTCCCCACCGAGCCCCACCCGCTGACCGGGATGCGCCTGCCGCTGGTCATGGGCCACGAGTTCTCCGGGACGGTGGCCGAGACCGGTGACGGCGTCCGCTCGGTGGCCGTGGGCGACCGGGTCGCCGTGGAGCCCATCTACCGGTGCGGCAGCTGCCCGCCGTGTCAGGAGGGCCGGTACAACGTGTGCCGGGACATCGGCTTCCACGGGCTGATGGCGCACGGCGGCATGGCCGAGTACACCGTCGTCCCCGAGCGGATGCTGCACCGGCTGCCCGAGGAGGTGAGCCCGGAACTCGGCGCCCTGGTCGAGCCGATGGCCGTCGCCTCGCACGCCGCACGGCTGGGCGGAGCCGAACCCGGTGAGCACGCCGTGGTGTTCGGGGCGGGACCGATCGGCATCGGGCTGTGGTTCGCGCTGCGCGGCGAGGGCATCGAGGACATCACGGTGGTGGAGCCGTCCGCCGAGCGGCGTGCCGCGCTCCTCGCCCTCGGCGCGAGTGACGTGATCGATCCGCGGGAGACGGACCCGGTCCGGCACGTGCGGGAGCGGACGAAGAACCGCGGCGCGGCGGCCGCCTTCGACGCGGCGGGCGTGGAGGCCAGTGTGGACGCGGCGCTGGGCTGCGTGGGAGCGCACCGGCCGGTGGTCTCGGTGGCCGTGTACGAACGCCCGCTGAGCACCGACCTGCTCAAGCTGGTGCTGTCCGAGAGCCGCATCCAGGGCTCGCTGTGCTACACCTCCGACGACTACCGCCGCGTGATCGGCCTGATGGCCGAGGGCCACTACGTCACCGACGGATGGGTGGAGCACATCCCGCTGGAACAGCTGCACGAGGAGGGCTTCGCCGCGCTGCGCGCCGGCGCGAAGATGAAGGTCCTCGTGGACCTGTGACCCGGCGGCCCGCGGTGCGGTCGGGTGGACGGCGACGAAGGGTTTACGGCACTGTGCGGCTGACGCACCATTGAGGTGCCCGGCGGCCGGATTCGCCGCAGATGTCGGTCAAGGACGACTGGAGAGGAGCGTGCGCCCTGTGCACCTGGACCCAGCGGTCCCGCCCGGGGGCACCGACCCCCGCCAGTACGCCCGGCTGCTCGCCCGGGCGCACGAGGCGGTGCTGAGCGGCGAGGCACCGCCGGCGTCGCCCCGCCCGGTGATCCAGGAGTCCTGGCAGCGCATGCTGGCCACCGGCGTCGACCCCGACCGCGGCGCGGACACCGGCCCGCTGAGTGTCGAGGAGGTCGAGCACCAGCGCCGCACCTGCGGACTGAGCGAGGTGCTGGACACCCTGCGCGGCAGCCTGCTGTCGATCGCCGACGCCTCCTGGCACATCCTGGTGATCGCCGACCCCGAGGGGCGCGTGCTCTGGCGGGGCGGCAGCCGCGCGGTGCTCACCCGGGCGCAGTCCCTGGGCTTCGTCGAAGGGGCGTCGTGGTCGGAGAGCGCGGTCGGCACCAACGCGATCGGCACCGCGCTGGTGGCCCGGCGCCCGGTGCAGGTCCACTCGGCGGAGCACTTCGTGCGCACCCACCACGCCTGGACCTGCGCGGCCGCCCCGATCCGCAGCCCCCGTGACGGCCGGCTGCTCGGCGTCATCGACGTCAGCGGCCCCGCCTCCACCTTCCATCCGAGCACCCTGGCCCTGGTCGACGCGGTCGGCCGGCTGGCCGAGGCCGAGCTGCGCACCGCGCACCTCGGCGATCTGGAACGCCTGCGGGCCGTCGCCGCTCCGGTGCTGGCCCGCATCCCGGACCGGGCGGTGGTCGCCGACCGGCACGGCTGGGTGGCCGCCGTGTCCGGGCTGGCCCCCGTCGACCGGGTCACCCTCCCGGTCACCGTGCAGGACGGCCAGGTCTGGCTGCCCACACTGGGGCGGTGCGCCGTCGAACCGCTGCCCGGCGGCTGGCTGCTGCGCGTGATGGAGGAGGAGAGCGCGGCGCCGACCCGGATCGTCCTCGACGTACGGCAGCCGCGGCAGGCGTCCCTCACCGTGGAGGGCCCGAGCGGCACCTGGACGCACGAGCTCAGCCCGCGCCACGCCGAAGTGCTGCTCGTCCTCGCCGAGCATCCCGCGGGCCGTACGGCGGCGCAGCTGGCGGACGACCTCTTCGGCGACCCCGGCCGCACGGTCACGGTGCGGGCCGAGGTGTCCCGGCTGCGGCGGCAGCTCGCCGGGCTGCTCCAGCACCGGCCCTACCGGTTCGCCGACGGGGCGCGGATCGAGGTCGTCCGCCCGGACGACCCCAGCCGGCTCCTCCCGCACTCCACCGCCCCGGCGGTGTGCCGCCTGCGCCGCACGGCGGAGGCCGGGCGGGCGGCGGCGCGGGACGGGAAGGCGGGCGAGCGGGCGGAACCGCGGCCCCCGAAGCCGGGTGAGCGGGAGCCTGCGGGCGCGCCCGCCGAGCCTGGTGGGGCGCCTGCCGAGGCGACGGCTGCGCCCACCGCACTCGCCGACGCCGACGCCGACGCTCTGGCGGGCGCCGGCCGGTAACACCCTGCCGGCCTCCTGGCCCGGCCTTCCGCGGACTCGCCTCCCTCCCTGGATTCGCCCTGCCCATCCGCGGACTCGCTCCCTCCGTGGACTCGCCCTGCCCATCCGCGGACTCGCCTCCCTCCGTGGGTTCACCCTGCCCTTCTCCGGACTCGTCCGACCTTCTGCGGACTGGCCCGGCCCCCCTGCGGGCTCGCCCGACCCCTCCCCGGACTCCTCGGCGGCCCCCTCCCCCGGGCCGGCGGGCGCAACCTCCTGCAACGGTTGGCCCGCCACGCGGCGGCCGGGACAGTGACGGTGTCCGCGGCCGTTCGGGGCCGCTGCCGGGGCCGGACCGCCGGCCCGAGGGGAGCGTGGAGAGATGACCGTCGCGCCGGACGGGCGCAGGCTGTTGCGCGTCGAGGCCCGCAACAGCCGCTCGCCGATCGAGGCCAAACCCCCGTGGATCCGCACCCGGGTGCGGACGGGCCCGGAGTACCACCGCCTGCTGAACCTGGTCGAGCGCGAGGGCCTGCACACGGTGTGCCAGGAGGCGGCCTGCCCCAACATCTTCGAGTGCTGGGAGGACCGCGAGGCCACCTTCCTGATCGGCGGCGACCGGTGCACCCGGCGCTGCGACTTCTGCCAGATCGACACGGGCCGGCCGGCCCCGCTCGACCGGGACGAACCCCGCCGGGTCGCCGCGTCGGTGGTCGCCATGGGCCTGCGGTACGCCACCGTCACCGGCGTGGCCCGCGACGACCTGCCCGACGGCGGGTCCTGGCTCTACGCCGAGACGGTCCGCGCGATCCACACGGAGAGCCCGGGGACGGCGGTGGAGCTGCTGATCCCGGACTTCGGCGGCCACCCGGACCGGCTCGCCGAGGTCTTCGCGGCGCGCCCGGAGGTGCTCGCGCACAACGTGGAGACGGTGCCCCGGGTCTTCCGGCGGGTGCGGCCCGGCTTCCGCTACGAGTGCTCGCTGGACGTGCTCGCCCGGGCGCGGGCGGCCGGGCTGGTGACGAAGTCGAACCTCATCCTGGGCATGGGCGAGGAGCCGGAGGAGGTCGCCCCGGCCCTGCGGGACCTGTACGACGCCGGGTGCGAGCTGGTCACCGTCACGCAGTATCTGCGGCCCTCGCCCCGGCACCTGCCGGTGCGGCGGTGGGTCCGCCCGGAGGAGTTCGCACGGCACCGGGAGGCGGCCGAGGCGATCGGCTTCGCCGGTGTCCTGTCCGGACCGCTGGTCCGCTCCTCCTACCGCGCCGGACGCCTCTACGCCCAGGCGATCGCGTCCCGCACCCCGTACATCGAGACGACCGAGAACCCCGACAGGAGTACCCGTGAACCACGCTGACCTCGTGATCCTCGGCGGCGGATCGGGCGGCTACGCCTGTGCCTTCCGCGCCGCCCAGCTCGGGCTGTCCGTGACCCTCGTGGAGAAGGACAAGCTCGGCGGGACCTGCCTGCACCGGGGCTGCATCCCGACCAAGGCGCTGCTGCACGCCGCGGAGGTCGCCGACACCGCGCGCGACGGCGACCGGTTCGGGGTGAAGTCGTCGGTGGAGGGCATCGACCTCACCGCCGTGCACGCCTACAAGGACGGTGTGGTGGACCGGCTGTACCGGGGCCTGCGGGGCCTCGCCGAGGAGCGCGGCGTCACCGTGGTGGAGGCGGCCGGCACCCTCGTCGCGCCCGGCACGGTGGAGGCCGGCGGGCAACGCCACCGGGGCCGGCACGTGGTGCTCGCCACCGGGTCGTACGCGAGGAGCCTGCCCGGGCTGGAGGTGGGCGGGCCGGTCGTCACCAGCGACCAGGCGCTGGAGCTGGACACGGTGCCGGAGCGGGCCGTGGTGCTGGGCGGCGGGGTGATCGGCGTGGAGTTCGCCAGCGTGTGGCGCTCCTTCGGCGCGGAGGTCACCGTCGTGGAGGCGCTGCCGCGGCTGGTGCCGGGCGAGGACGCGTTCGCCTCGAAGGCGCTGGCCCGGGCCTTCCGCCGGCGCGGCATCAAGGTCCGGACGGGCGCCCGGTTCGAGCGGGTGGTGCGCGACGGCGACGCGGTGGCGGTCGTCCTGGACTCCGGGGAGCGCCTGGAGGCCGACGTCCTGCTGGTCGCGGTGGGGCGCGGCCCCCACTCGGCCGGGCACGGCTACGAGCAGGCGGGAGTGGCCCTCGACGACGGGTACGTGGTCACCGACGAGCGGCTGCGGACGAGCCTGCCGGGGGTGTACGCGGTGGGCGACCTGGTGCGCGGTCCGCAGCTGGCGCACCGGGGGTTCCAGCACGGCATCTTCGTGGCCGAGGACATCGCCGGGCTGAATCCGGCCCCGGTGCGCGACGCCGATCTGCCTCGGGTGACGTACTGCACCCCGGAGATCGCGTCGGTCGGCCTCACCGAGGAGGCGGCGGCGCAGGCGTACGGCGGTGCGGAGACCGTGACGTACGACCTGGCCGGCAACGGCAGGTCGCAGATCCTGGGGACCGCCGGCGGCATCAAACTGGTCAGGGCTCCGGGCGGGCCGGTCGTCGGCGTGACGATGGTCGGTGAGCGTGTCGGTGAGCTCGTCGGCGAGGCCCAGGTCATCTGCGGCACGCGGGCGGACGTCGACGATCTGGCGCGGCTGGTGCACGCGCACCCGACGCAGAACGAGGCGCTCGGCGAGGCCCTGCTGGCGATGGCCGGCAAGCCGCTGCACGCGCACGGCTAGGACCGCTGCGAGCATCCCGCCGGCCCCGCAGCGATCGGCGGACGACCCTGCCGGTCGGCGGTCGGCTCCTCGCGGTCGCCGACGGTCCTGGCGCTCGGCGGGCCGACCCTCACGCTCGGCGGGCGGCTCATCGCGCTCGGCGCACCTGCCGGCAATCGGCGGACGGCCCTCGCGATCGGCGGACCTGCCCAGCGCTCGCCGGGCGTGCCCTCGCGCTCGCCGGGCGCGCTCGGAGACACGCCGGCGGGGAAACACACGCGAGAGGCATCACGCACCGCCGGGCCCGCCCGGGGACACCGCGAGGGCGACGGCTCAGGAGCCGCCCGGGAGGTCGCCCTGGGCGACCTCGATGTCCTGGTGGACGCCGAGCACGCCGGTCGCCGCGGTGGTGCAGGACAGCAGCGCGCAGGCGGCGACCAGGGCGGCGAGCCAGGAGACGGCGCGCCGGGGCCGTGCGGCCGGGGACAGGAGGGCGGCCACGCGCTGGGGCACCGGCCCGGTGGTGGCGGCGGGGGTCATCGCGGGCCGGGCCGTGTCCGCCTCGTGCGCGGCGAGGGCGGCGCGGGCGATGGCGCGCGCGGTGAGCCGGCGGTCGCCCACGGCGGTGGCGGCGGCCTCGTCGGCGGCGCGCTCGGCGGCCAGCCGGACGGCGTCGCGGACCGGCCGCAGGGCCGGGTGGCAGTGGGCGGCGAGCTCGGCGGCGGCCAGGAAGTAGTGGTGGCCGCCGGCGTTGTGGGCCCGCTCGTGCGCGAAGAGCGCCTCGCGTTCGCGCGCGTCGAGGCTGCGCAGCATGGCGGTCGTGACGACGATGCGCGGCGGCCGGCCGGGCAGCGCGTAGGCGTCGGGGCGCGGGGAGTCGACGACGCACAGATCGCCCGCCGGGGGCCGGCGCCCGGCCCGGGAGCGGGCGGTGCGCAGACCGGCGGCCTGCCGCAGGACCGAGCGGCCGAGGGCGAGGACGGCGAGCGTGAGCAGGCCGGCGGCCAGGGCGGCGAGCGGCAGGACCAGCCGCGCCGAGGGCGTGCGCAGCGGGTGCACGAGCTCGCCCAGCGCGGCGAAGGCGGGGATCTTGAGCAGCCCGGTCAGCGTGAGCGTGCCGAGCGCCGCGACGGTGCCGGCGGCGAGCAGCAGCGCCGAGACGGTGAGGGTCCACAGCGCGGCGACGGGCGCGCAGCGGTCTAGGATCCGGCGGGCCGGCGGGAGCGCCGCCCAGGGCAGGAGCAGGGGGATCAGCAGCAGGGCGATCCTCATGGGCTGTCCTCCAGCAGCCGGCGCAGGACCTGCTCGTCGTCCGGGCTGAGCTGGGCGACGAAGCGGGCCAGGACGGTCTCCCGGTCGCTGCCGCGGTCGAGCTCGCTGTGCATGCGCAGGGCGGTCAGGCCGTGCGTGTCCTGCACGGGGCGGTAGGCGTAGGCGCGGCCGTGCCGTTCCCGTTCCAGGGTGCCCTTCTCGTACAGGCGGGTCAGGATCGTCGTCACGGTGGTCCGGGCCAGGCCGGAGGCCAGTTCGGCCTGGACCTGGGCGGGCGTCAGCGGCGTGCCGGCGGCCCACAGGGCGGCCATCACGGCGGCCTCCAGCTCGCCGGCCGGCCGGCGTTCGTCCTTCTCGGCGCTCATGGGAACGATCCTCACCCCGCGATCGTCTACAGTGATGTAGACCGTCTACTTCATTGTAGACGGTCGGGTGCCCACGCATCCGGCCCCCCACGGAGAGGACCTTGCCGATGACCACACCCCTGGCTCTATCGTCGCAGCTCGCGGTGAATCCGCTGAATGCGCAGTCGCTGCTGGCGGCGTTCGGTGTGCTGGGCGTCGGCGTGGTGATGTTCGCCGAGACCGGCCTGCTGATCGGTTTCTTCCTGCCGGGCGACTCGCTGCTGTTCACGGCGGGCCTGCTGTGCACGGGGACAGGGGAGCACGGCGTGCGCCTGTCCCTGGGGCCGCTGCTGGCCGCCGCGGCGCTGGGCGCGCTGGCCGGTGCGCAGTGCGGCTATCTGATCGGCCGCCGGGCGGGCGGCGCCCTGCTGGCCCGCACCCGCTCGGCCCGCCTGCGGGAGGGTGCCGTGCGAGCCGAGGAGCTGCTCGCGCGCTACGGGCACGCGAAGGCCATCGTGCTGGCGAGATTCGTGCCGGTGGTGCGGACCGTGCTCAATCCGCTCGCGGGGGCGCTCGGCGTGCCGGCCCGGGTGTTCACCGTGTGGCAGGTGGCGGGTGGCCTGGTGTGGAGCATGGGCCTGACCCTGGCGGGATACGCGCTGGGCTCCTCCGTGCCGAACGTGGACCGCTATCTGCTGCCGCTGGTCGCCCTGATCGTGGCGGTGTCGCTGATCCCGCTGGCCTCGGAGCTGTACCGCGGCCACCGGCGGGCCAAGGCCAAGGAGGTCCGCGGATGACGGCCGCGTTCTCCGGAGCGTCGATCGACGGCTCCGCGTACCGGGACGTGGTGGACCTGGCGCACCGTTCGCCGGGCTGGCTGGACACCACGGTGGCGGTGTGGTCGGCGTACGGGCTGGCGCTGTTCGCCCTGCTGATGCTGGTGGGCTGGTGGCGGGCGCGCCGGGTGGGGGCCGCGGCGGCGGTGACGGCGCTCGCGGTGCCGGTGGTCGTGGTCGTGGCGTACGGCGTGAACGACGTGCTGAAGGCGCTCGTCCACGAGGACCGGCCCTGCCGCGGACTGCCGGTGCCGACCCTGGAGGCGTGTCCGGCGCACGGCGACTGGTCGTTCCCGAGCAACCACGCGGCGATCGCGGCGGCGGCCGCGGTGGCGCTGCTGTTCGTCTCCCGCCGGCTGGGCGCGCTGGCCTGCGCGGCGGCGGTCGCGATGGCGGCCTCCCGGGTCTGGGTCGGCGTGCACTACCCGCACGACGTGGTGACCGGCGTCGTCGTGGGCGCCCTCGTCGCGCTCGTCTGCATGGTGGTGCTGCGCGGCCGGTCGGTGGCGCTGGCGGGACGGCTGACGGCGGCCGCCGCCCTGCGCCCGCTGCTCTCCGCGTCATGAACCGCAGGGACGTCGCCGATCTCGCGGGCAGCGTCGGCGTCGGCGCGTGGGCGGCGTTCACGGTCCTGGCGCTGGTGGTCACCGGCCGGGCCGGCGCCCCGCTGTGGCTGGACCACGACTTTCTCCTACGGTCCCTCGGGCACCGCCCGGCCGTCGCCGTGGCGCTGGCCCGGGGTGTGACCGCCACGGGGACCGGAGTCGTCCCGTACCTGCTCGCCGCGCTGGCCGGCGCGATCGCGGGGCGCGGGGCGCGGCACCGGCTGATCGCCGCCGCCGGCTGCCTGGCCTGCCTCGGCCTGGGGCAGCTCCTGCGGTACGGCGTGATGGAGGCGATCCACCGGGCCCGCCCGCCGCAGGACGTCTGGACGGCGCACGCGAGCGGCTGGGCGTTCCCGTCCGGGCACACCACCACGTCCGCGGTGACCGCCGGTCTGCTGGTCCTCGCGCTGACCGTGCGCGCGCCGCGCGGCGGGACGGCGCTGCGGGTCGCGGTGTGCTGCTGGGCGCTGCTCGTCGGGGTGACGCGGGTCTACCTCGGCGTGCACTGGTTCACGGACGTCGTCGGGGGCTGGCTGTTCGCCGCCGGCTGGCTGGGCCTGTGCCTGTGCGTGGCCGCCCGCCTGCTGCCGGGGGCCTGCCTGACCACGGGGTCCGCACCCGCCCGGCGCCCGGCGCCCGAGGGCGCCCCCGGCGGCGCGCGCGATCGCTGACGGCCGCACGCCGGATGCGAAGGCCCGCGCCTCAGGCACCCCCCGCGGCCGTGGTCGCGGCACCTTTCGGTGCCGGCACCGGCCCCCGGGCGAGACCGGCCGGCCACGATCGGAGGAGGGCCCCCTGAGTGCCACCCCCCGCGTCTTGAGCGCCTCCGCAGCCGTTCTCTTCTTCGACGTGCTCTACGTCCACGACGGCGGGGTCCTCGGCGAGCGGATGCACGACGAGCAGGCCGCCCTCCTCGGGAGCGACGCCTCCGGACCACGATCGTGCACAGCTCTGACCCGTCCCGGCGACCCGCGAGCCCGGCGCGAAGGCGTCGCCCCGGACCGTTCCACGTGACCTTTCCCGGCCGCAAGGTCGATACTGCCGGTATCAGGGTGTGCCCCGAGCCGCGAACGACAACGACAGGCGCCTGACACCACGTCAGCGCCCTCAGCACCCGTCAGCACCACGTCCGTGCCCGTACCGCCGAGGAGCCCGACCGGAACCGCCGGCGACCGACGAGATCGACAACTGGCCGTACCCGCCCTGACCTGGAAAAATATCGGTCAGGGACCCACCTGCTAGCCTCACCGGGAGGTACCCATGAGGATGCTGATCAACGTACCCGACACCGTCGTCACGGACGCGCTGCGCGGGATCGCGGCCGCCCATCCCGAGCTGACCGTCGACGTCGAGAACCGGGTCGTCGTACGGCGGGACGCCCCGGTGGCCGGAAAGGTCGGGCTGGTGTCCGGCGGCGGCTCCGGGCACGAGCCGCTGCACGGCGGGTTCGTCGGCCCCGGCATGCTGTCGGCGGCCTGTCCCGGAGAGGTGTTCACCTCCCCCGTGCCCGACCAGATGCTGCGCGCGGCCGCGGCCGTGGACAGCGGCGCGGGCGTGCTGTTCATCGTGAAGAACTACACCGGCGACGTCCTCAACTTCGACATGGCGGCCGAGATGGCCGAGGACGAGGGCATCCAGGTCGCCAAGGTGCTGGTCAACGACGACGTCGCGGTCACCGACAGTCTCTACACGGCGGGGCGCCGCGGCACCGGGGCGACCCTGTTCGTGGAGAAGATCGCCGGTGCCGCCGCCGACGAGGGCCAGCCGCTGGAGCGGGTCGAGGCGATCGCTCGGCAGGTCAACGAGAACGCGCGCAGCTTCGGCGTGGCGCTCAGCGCGTGCACCACCCCGGCCAAGGGCAGCCCCACCTTCGATCTGCCCTCCGGTGAGCTGGAGTTGGGCATCGGCATCCACGGCGAGCCGGGCCGGGAGCGGCGTCCGATGATGACCTCCGGGGAGATCGCGGACTTCGCGGTCCACGCCATCCTGGAGGACATGAGCCCGAGCAACCCCGTCCTGGTCCTGGTCAACGGCATGGGCGCGACACCGCTGCTGGAGCTGTACGGCTTCAACGCGGAGGTGCAGCGCGTGCTCGCCGAGCGGGGCGTCGCCGTCGCGCGCACCCTGGTCGGCAACTACGTGACCTCGCTGGACATGGCGGGCGCCTCGGTGACCCTGTGCCAGGTCGACGAGGAGCTGCTGCGCCTGTGGGACGCGCCGGTGAGCACGCCGGGGCTGCGCTGGGGCATGTGACCCGGTGTCCCTCAGGTGAGCGACATCCCTACCACGCAAGGAGATCACGTGCTCGACGCCGACTTCTTCCGCCGGTGGCTCACGACGGCCGCCGCGTCCGTGGACCGTGAGGCCGAACACCTCACGGCGCTCGACTCGGCCATCGGGGACGCCGACCACGGCACCAACATGCAGCGCGGCATGACCGCCGTGACCGCCGCGCTGGCGGAGGAGGCACCCGACACGCCCGGCGGGGTGCTGATGCTCGCGGCGAAGCAGCTGATCTCGAAGGTCGGCGGCGCGTCGGGGCCGCTGTACGGCACGCTGCTGCGCCGTACGGGCAAGACGCTCGGCGACGCCGCCGAGGTGAGCGAGGCGGAGCTCGCGCAGGCGCTGCGCGCGGGGGTGGACGCGGTCATGGCGCTGGGCGGTGCCGCGCCCGGCGACAAGACCATGATCGACGCGCTGGTCCCGGCGGTCGACGCGCTCGGCGACGGCTTCGCCGCGGCGCGTACGGCCGCCGCGCAGGGCGCGGAGGCCACCACGCCGCTGCAGGCCCGCAAGGGCCGGGCCAGTTACCTCGGCGAACGCAGCATCGGACACCAGGACCCGGGGGCGACCTCGTCGGCCCTGCTGATCGCGGCCCTCGCGGAGGCACACGGTGAGTGACGACAAGCTGGTCGGGATCGTGCTGGTGTCGCACAGCGCCGAGGTGGCCGAGTCGGTGGCCAAGCTGGCGAAGGCGCTCTCCGGCGGCGGCGCCGCGGTGCCCGTCGCTCCGGCGGGCGGCACCGAGGGCGGCGGGCTGGGCACCAGCGCCGAACTGATCTCCGCGGCGGCCGCCTCGGTGGACCGCGGCGCGGGGGTCGCCCTCCTCACCGATCTGGGCAGCGCCGTGCTGACGGTGAAGGCGCTGCTGGCGGAGGGTGACGAGCTGCCCGACGGGGCCCGCCTGGTGGACGCCCCGTTCGTCGAGGGCGCCGTGGCCGCGGTCGTCACGGCGGCGACCGGCGCCGACCTGGACGCGGTGGAGGCGGCGGCCAAGGAGGCGTACGACTACCGGAAGGTGTGAGCCCGCCGCGGCCCGGGACCGCCCTCGGCGAGGGCCGGTCCCGGGCCGCTGTCATGAGCCCGTGGGGCGCCTCCCTGCCACTGAGGGCGCCGTCCCGCGCGCTCAGCGGTCCGGCCGGCCGTCCCGGACGAACTGCCGTGCCAGCCGCTCGCCGACGGCCTCCACCGCCGCACGGTCCGCGAGCGGCTTGACCTCGGAGTCCCTGAAGACGATGTAGGTCACCCCGGAGGGCGTGCCGCCGCCGTGCGGGTCGGCCTCGATGCCCAGCGCCCGCGCGGTGGCGTAGGACGCCTCGCCGATGAGGTCGCTCGGCCCGATGTCGCCGACGACGGCGTACCGCACCCGGCCGGCGTGGACCACGGCGGCGACCGAACCGCCGCGCACCCCGGCCGCGCGGTGGTCCCAGCGGTCGCTCGGCGCGGGCACCACGATGTACGGCAGGTCCTCGGCGCTCGGGGAGCGGCCGTCGGCCTCGGTGAAGGCGGTGGTCTCGGTGAACAGCGGGTCGGTGGCGTCGTTGCACCGCGCGGTGGGCCGCCCGTCGCAGTCGACGTCCAGGTCGGCCGTCCACAGGACGGCGTCGCGGGTGCCGCACACGGGGACGGTGGGGGGCGCGTCCTCGTCGGTGCGGTAGCGGCCGCGCGAGACGGGAGTGCAGGAGCGGGCCCGGGCGAGCAGGTCGGCCGCGCGCACGGCGCCCGGCGACCGGACGGCGGCGACGGGCGGGGGGCCCGCGGCGGGCCGGGGCGCGGTGGCGGACGGCATCGTCGGGGCGAGCAGGACGAGCCCGGCCGCGGCCAGCGTCATGGGCGGGACACGCACGATCGGCAGACCCTTGCGTCGGGGACGGTGACGGTCACTCAGCCAATCTGGAGCGGGGTGCCGCGCTCCGGCCACCGGAGAGAGCCGTACGGTGCACTGTGCCTGACGGGCCGCCAGGGGCCGGGAGGCCGAGCGCGTTTCGGCCCCGGCCTCCCGGCCGCCCGCGTCCGGCGCGGGAACAGCGACGACAGCGGTCCGCGCCCTCGGCGCGAACTCCCCAGCCCTCCGGGAGAGTTCGGCCGCTTGGAGCCTCAGCATACGTAACGCCGCCGCATGCGCACCAACGCCCGCCCCCTTGCCGCCGCCGCCCCCAGGGCCCCATATTGGTCCGGACCTTTGCCGTCGTTTCCACGTCCCGGGGAGGCATGTCGTGCGACGCGTCGTGCTGTGCGCGCTGGTCCTGCCGCTGGTCGCCTCCTGCGTGTGGGCGGGCGCGGACGACGCCGAGAGCGGGGCGCTGCCCGGCGCGCCGACCGCGGTCACGGCGGTCGCGGGCAGCGCGACCAGCGTCCATGTGATGTGGAACGCCGTGCGGGCCGCCGAGGGAGTCCGCCGCTACGAGGTGTACCGCGACCGCGGCAAGGTGGCGGAGGTGCCGGCCGGCGACCACATGGTCGACGTCGTGCGGCTGCGGCCGGGCACGCGGTACGTGTTCTCGGTGCGCGCCCGGGACCGGGCCGGCCGGCTCGGGCCGCCCAGCCGCGAGGTCGCGGCGACGACCCCGGCCGCCACGGCGGCGGACCGCTCGGCCCCCGGCCGGCCGGGCGGGCTGACCGGCCGCGCCGCGGGGAGCACCGCCGTCCAGCTGTCCTGGACCGCCTCCCGCGACGACCGGAAGGTGGTGTCGTACGACGTCTACCAGGGCGGGGTGAAGATCCACAGCGTGGGCGGGGCGCAGACGGCGACGGTGGTCACCGGGCTGCGGCCGGGCACCCGGTACTCCTTCACCGTCCGGGCCCGGGACGCGGCCGACAACCTCTCCCCCGCCGCCGGACCCCTCGCCCTCACCACGGCCGCCGGCACCGGCGCCGGGCGCGACACGGCGCCCGGCGACTTCCGCGCCACCAGCCACGCGTCGGGCGGGGCGTACTACCTGGACCTGTCCTGGGTCGCGCCGCGCACGGACGGCACGGTCACCGAGTACGGGATCGAGCTGGACGGCCGGCCGGCCACCTCCCTGGTGTGGGGCGCGAACGCGCCGCGCGACCGGGCGAGCTACAGCTTCTACGCGGGCACCGAGCGCGGCGTACGGCACCGGGTGCGCCTGCGGGCGCGGCTGCCCGACGGCACCTGGGGCGGCTGGTCGGCGGAGCGCACGGTGGTGACCGGCGCCGGGCGGTGACCGGTGGCGGGTGGTGACCGGTGGCGGGTGGTGACCGGTGGCGGGGCGGCGGCGTCCGCACTCCGCTCCGTGCCGGACGGCCGGCGAGCCGGCCGCGCCCCGGCGCCGGTGTGCGAGCGGGCGTGCGCCATCGGGGGGAATCCGTCACCTGCCCGGGGGAGGTCCGCATGCGCGCGCGGACGGGTGCGCGTTGGCTGCCCCTCAAGGGGGCACGGGCGTTCCCGATCCTCGGCGGCGCAAGGGATGTACCGCCAACCGTGCCGCCGGAGGACTCCCCATGCACACCTCTCACCTCATCAGACGCCATGGCCTGACCGTGGCGGCGGCCGCCGCCGTGCCGCTCGCCCTCACCGCCGCGGACCCCGCGGCCGCCCGTGGCTCGGGCATCTCCGTGAGCACCACCGGATCCACCGTGTCGGTGGTGACCAGCGCCTGCACCCAGATCAACGGCAGCTGGGGCACGGCGGCGCTGCTCAGCGGGAGCCAGGCGAACTTCGCCCAGGGCCGTCAGGTGGCGCTGTCGGGGACCGGCGTCAGCCAGTCCGCCGCCTGGTCGAACGTCTCCCCCGGCACCTACACGGTCGTCGTGATGTGCGCGAACAACACCACCGCCGGCACCCAGTCGGTGATCGTCGCGCGGCCGGCCCCGCCGACCATCTCCAGCACCTCCTCGCCCTCCCCCTCCCGCGGGGTGATGGGCGGCCTGGGCGGCGCCGCCCGCGACTACGGCCCGGTGACGATGGGCGTGGGCGCGGCCCTGGTGGGCGGTGGGGTCATCGGCGCGGCGTGGTTCCTGCGCCGCCGGGCGAAGCCCCACCGTCTGTGACACCGGGCGAAGCCTGACCGTCTGTGACACCCGGCGGAGCCTGACCGTCTGTGACACCCGGAGAAGCCTGACCGCCTGTGTCACCGGGCGAAGCCTCACTGTCCGTACCGTCAGGCGGAGTTGCAGCGTCCGCACCGTCCGGGTCGCCGGGCGGTGCCGTGCCGTCCGCGCCCGTTTCGCCGGCCTCGCCGATCGCTGCGAACTCGGCCAGGGCGTGGGTGAGCCACTGCGTCCAGAACGTCTCGAGATCGATCCCGGCGCGCAGCACGAGGTGCCGCAGCCGGTCCTGGACCCCGTCCCGGCCGGGCGGGAAGTCGCGCTGCTCGATCTGCAGATACTCGGCCAACTGCCGCTGGTGCAGCTCCAGATGGCGCCGCAGGTCCTCCTCCAGGCCGGCCGTGCCGACCACGGCGGCGGCGCGCAGCCGCAGCAGCATGGTGTCGCGCATCGGCCGCGGGTCCTGCGCCGCGGCCGTCCAGCGCCCCAGCTCGGCCCGGCCCGCGGGCAGGACCTCGTAGGCCTTCTTCTGCCCGCGGGCCGGCACCTCGCTCGGCAGCGCGCGGATGTACCCCTCCGCCTCCAGGCGTCCCAGCTCCCGGTAGATCTGCTGGTGCGTCGCGGACCAGAAGTAACCGATCGACCTGTCGAAGCGGCGGGTCAGCTCCAGCCCGGAGGACGGCTTCTCCAGCAGGGCGGTCAGGATCGCGTGCGGCAGGGACATGGGGTCATCCTAGGGAGGCGTCGCGCGCCTACAGGGCGGCGGCGAGTTCCGTGCCCTGCTTGATGGCGCGCTTGGCGTCCAGTTCGGCGGCCACGTCGGCGCCGCCGATCAGGTGCGCCGATCGGCCCGCCGCCACCAGCGCGTCGTACAGCTCCCGGCGGGGCTCCTGGCCGGTGCACAGCACGACGGTGTCGACCTCCAGGACCGTGCTCTCGCCGTCGACGGTCAGATGCAGCCCGGCGTCGTCGATCCGGTCGTAGGAGACGCCCGGGACCATGGTGACGCCGCGGTGCTTGAGCTCGGTGCGGTGGATCCAGCCGGTGGTCTTGCCGAGGCCGGCGCCGACCTTGCTGGTCTTGCGCTGGAGCAGGTGGACCTGGCGGGGCGGGGCCGGCCGCTCGGGCGCGGCGAGGCCGCCGGGTGCCCGGTAGTCGAGGTCGACGCCCCAGTGGCGGAAGTAGGTGGCGGGGTCCTCGCTCGCCTTGTCGCCGCTGTCGGTGAGGTACTCGGCGACGTCGAAGCCGATGCCGCCCGCGCCGAGGATCGCGACCCGGTCGCCGACGGCCGCGCCGCCCTGGAGCACGTCGAGGTAGCCGACGACGCGCGGGTGGTCCACGCCCGGGATGTCCGGGGTGCGCGGGGTGACGCCGGTGGCGACGACGACCTCGTCGAAGTCCGCGAGGTCGTCGGCGGTCACCCAGGTGCCGAGGCGTACGTCCACGCCGTGGGCGTCGAGCTGGTGGCGGAAGTAGCGCAGGGTCTCGTCGAACTCCTGCTTGCCGGGCACCTTGCGGGCCACGTTGAGCTGGCCGCCGACCTCGTCCGCTGCGTCGAAGAGGGTGACGGTGTGGCCGCGTTCGGCGGCGGAGACCGCGCAGGCGAGACCGGCGGGGCCGGCGCCGACGACGGCGACGCGCTTGGCCAGCCGGGTCGGGGAGAGCACCAGCTCGGTCTCGTGGCAGGCGCGCGGGTTGACCAGGCAGGAGGTGATCTGCCCGCTGAAGGTGTGGTCGAGGCAGGCCTGGTTGCAGCCGATGCAGGTGTTGATGGCCTCGGCGCGGTCCTCGGCGGCCTTCTTCACGAACTCCGGGTCGGCGAGCATCGGCCGGGCCATGGAGACCATGTCGGCGACGCCGTCGGCGAGCAACTGCTCGGCGAGTTCGGGGGTGTTGATGCGGTTGGTGGTGATGAGCGGGATCGACACCTCGCCCATGAGCTTCTTGGTGACGAAGGTGTAGGCGCCGCGCGGCACGGAGGTGGCGATGGTGGGGATGCGGGCCTCGTGCCAGCCGATGCCGGTGTTGATGATCGTGGCGCCGGCCGCCTCGACGGCCTGGGCGAGGGTGATCACCTCGTCGAGGGTGGAGCCGCCGGGGACGAGGTCGAGCATGGAGAGCCGGTAGATGACGATGAAGTCCTCGCCGACGGCCTCGCGCACCCGGCGCACGATCTCGACGGGGAAGCGCATCCGGTTCTCGTAGGAGCCGCCCCAGCGGTCGGTGCGGTGGTTGGTCTGGGCGGCGATGAACTCGTTGATGAGGTAGCCCTCGGAGCCCATGATCTCCACGCCGTCGTAGCCGGCCTGCTGTGCCAGGCGCGCGGTGCGGGCGTAGTCGTCGATGGTGCGCTCGATGTCGGCGTCGGTCAGCTCGCGCGGCGGGAACGGGCTGATCGGGGCCTGGACGGGGCTCGGGGCCACCAGGTCGCGGTGGTAGGCGTACCGGCCGAAGTGCAGGATCTGCAGGGCGATCTTCCCGCCCTCGCCGTGCACGGCCTCGGTGACCTGGCGGTGCTGCTCGGCCTCGGCGTCGGTGGTGAGCTTGGCGCCGCCCTCGTAGGGCCGTCCCTCGTCGTTCGGGGCGATGCCGCCGGTGACGATGAGGCCCACCCCGCCGCGGGCGCGCTCGGCGTAGAAGGCCGCCATGCGCTCGAAGCCCCGCTCGGCCTCCTCCAGGCCGACGTGCATCGAGCCCATCAGGACGCGGTTGGGCAGGGTGGTGAAGCCCAGGTCGAGCGGGCTCAGCAGGTGGGGAAAACGGCTCATCGGGCCCTCCGTGCGGTGTCGATGAGCACCGTTGTAGAGGACCCACGAGCCTTTATGCAACTAGTTGCACAACAGGGTGGCCGGTATCACCCGCCGGTCGTCGCCGGCCGGCCGCATCCCGGCTCGGTCACCTGCTCTCCAGCCGCACGTGCAGCTCCCGCTCCTGGTCACCCGAGGCATGGCTGAGGTCGTGGACGGTGAACATGTCGTCGAGCGTCTTGCGGAAGCGGTCGATGGCCCAGTAGCCGCCCTGGACGTCCGCCGTGACCGGACCGTGCAGCCGGGCCGGACGCGTGGCCTCACGGCAGTCCGCGACGTCGAAGGTGCCGAGCCACACCATGGGCCGGACCTCCGAGAACTGCTCGGGGACGTCCTCGGAGCAGCGGTCGGAGTCGAAGCACTGGCACAGCGTGTCGAAGACGATCCGTGCGTCCTCCTTGCTGCAGTCGCTGATCTCCAGGGATACCGAGTGCGGGTGCGGTTGCTCGTTGTCCATGTGCTGGTGCATGTGATCGCTCCTTGTCGTCACCACGCTGCGGCCATGCGGGTTCCCCGCGATCCCGCACCCCCACACCCAAGAAAAGCACCGGCCGCCGGTGCGGGCCACCGACGGCCGGGCGGGGAGAGGGGCGGGCTCAGCCGCGGGTGAGGCGGTACGTCTTGCTGTCGGTCAGCACGCAGAAGCCCGGCGAGACGACGATGACGCGCAGGGTGCCGGTACGGCGGTCGTAGTCGACGCCCTCGGCCTCGAACGAGCCGGAGCAGGCGCTGCGCAGCGGCACCTGCCGCAGGGCGCTCACCCGGCCGGAGACGTCCGCGCCGCCGTCCGGCGCGGCGGACAGGTCGATCTGCAGCAGCGGCTTGGTGATGCCGAAGAGCGTGCCGTCGGGGTCGTCGGAGGCGCACAGCAGCCGGGTGGCGGTGGCGAAGTCGCAGCCCTGGACGTCGCGGACGGCGTGGTCGAGGTGCACGGTGGCGGCCTGCGGCAGGTTCGCCGAGGGCGAGGTGGCCGGATTGACGCCCGGGGTCGGGAAGACGAGCAGGCGGGTCATCGTGCCCCACTCCCCCGACAGCATCCACTGGCCGTCCGGGCTGATCGCCACCCAGGAGTTGTTCAGGGCCTCGCCCGGGCTCAGCGCGTGGACGTACTCCGACCAGCCGCCGCCGGGCGCCTGCACCCGGAACATCTTCGCGCCGCCCGAGTCCCGCTGGTACGGCTCGACGTAGTGGCCGTCGTAGGAGGCGTCCGGGTCGCCGACGTGGTTCCAGCCGCGCATCGACACACCGACGGGGATGGTGCCGATGCCGGTGTAGCGGTTGGGACTGCCGGCCGGGACCTCCACGGAGGCCAGGCCCTGGCTCTCGGTGAGCGGGTCGGCGCGGTCGGAGTCGACCTCGTTCCAGGTGTCGGCGGCCGTGGCGTGCGGGGCGCCGCACAGGACGAGGGCCAGGGCGGCCAGGCCGGTCAGAGCGGTGCGGCAACGGTGCCGGACGGTGCGTTCGGGCATGGGCCGACTCCTCGGTCACGGGGGTGGTCGCGCACAGTCTGGCGGCGCAGGATGGTCATGTACAGACCAACCGCGTGAACGGAGGCCGTCCGGTCCGCGACGCTCCGCTCGCGCGCGGACACCCACGGGCACGCGGGGCACCGTTTTCCCCGCCCGACGGATCCGGCCGTGCTGAGGGATGGTGGAGGTGGGTGCGAAAGGCGTAGGAGAAAGGGTTGTGCGCGGTACAACAAGGGGAGTCGGCACGGGGGAACGCGTGCCGCACGTTCGGGCGGAGGCGGTACCTGGGATGACGTCAGCCAGATCTCCCGTGACCGACGGCGATCAGCCGCCGGGCGGGCCGGTGCGTCCGAGCGGGCTGCTCGACGTCCTCAACGTCGCCTCCGTGGTCCTGGACGCACAGGGGCGCGTGGTGCTGTGGAGCCCGCAGGCCGAGGAGCTGTTCGGGTACTCCGCGCAGGAGGCGCTCGGCCGGTACGCGGCCCACATCATGGTCCACGAGCAGCACCTGGACCTCGTGGTGAAACTGTTCGCGGACGTCATGGAGACCGGGCGCGGCTGGGCCGGCGCCTTCCCCATCCGGCGCAAGGACGGCACCACCCGTCTGGTGGAGTTCCGCAACATGCGTCTGCTGGACGACCAGGGCGAGGTGTACGCGCTGGGGCTGTGCACCGACCGGTCGACCGTGCGCCGCCTGGAACGGGACGTGGCGCTGTCCACCCGCATGATCACCCAGTCGCCGATCGGCCTCGCCGTGCTGGACGCCGACCTGCGCTTCGTCTCCGTCAACCCGGCCCTGGAGCGGATCAACGGCGTGCCCGCCGAGGAGCACCTGGGGCGCCGGGTGCGCGAGGTGCTGCCGGACCTGGACGCGGACGCGCTGGAGGCGGCGGCCCGGCAGGTGCTGGCGACGGGTCTGCCGCTGGTCGACCAGGCCACCGTGGGCCGCACCCCGGCCGACCCGGCGGAGGAGCACGCCTGGACCGTCTCCCTGTACCGGCTGGAGGACACCGTCGGCAACGTGCTCGGCGTCGCCGCCTCCATCGTCGACATCACCGACCAGTACCAGGCGAGCGTGGAGGCGGAGGCCGCACGCCGGCGGCTGGCCCTGATCGCCGACGCCTCCGCCCGGATCGGCACCACGCTCGAACTGGACCGCACCGCGCACGAACTGGCCGACGTGGCCGTGCCCGAACTCGCCGACGTCGCCGCGGTCGACCTGCTGGACGCCGTCGTGGAGGGCCGGCGCAGCAGCCTGGGCCCCGCCGAGGCGGCCGTCATCCGCGCCCTGGCCGTCCAGGCGCAGGACTCGCCGCAGGCCCTCGCGGCCGCCGACCCGCCCGGGCAGATCGCCCGGTACGCCCCCGACCGGCTGGTCACCGAGTGCGTGCGCACCGCGCAGCCGGTCATGGTGCCGCACGTGCGGCCCGAGGACCTGCCGCGCATCGCCCGCTCCGCGGAGGCCGCCGAGCTGCTGGCCGCGGACGGCGTGCACTCCTATCTCGCCGTGCCGCTGATCGCGCGCGGCGAGGTGCTGGGCGCGCTCGACCTCAAGCGCACCCGCAATCCCCTCCCCTTCGGCCGCGACGACCTGCTGCTGGCCCGGGAGCTGGCGGCCCGCGCCGCCGTGCAGATCGACAACGCCCGCTGGTACCAGAACGCCCGCAACACCGCGCTCACCCTCCAGCGCAGCCTGCTGCCCAGCCATCCGCGGCTCACCGGCGGCCTGGAGGTCGCCTCCCGCTACCAGCCGGCGGGCGCCACGACCGAGGTGGGCGGCGACTGGTTCGACGTCATCCCGCTGGAGGACGGCAAGACGGCGCTGGTGGTGGGCGACGTCATGGGCAGCGGCATCAACGCGGCCGCCACCATGGGCCGGCTGCGCACCGCGACGAACACCCTGGCCTCCCTCGACCTCGACCCGGCGCGGCTGCTGGAGCACCTCGACAAGATCACCTCCGGCCTGGACCAGTCCATCGCGACCTGTGTGTACGCCGTGCACGATCCGCGGCTCGGCCAGTGCCGGATCGCCAACGCCGGGCATCTGCCGCCGGCCCGGGTGCGCACCGGGCACCCGCCGGAGCTTCTGGACCTGCCGACCGGCGCGCCGCTCGGCGTGGGCGGGGTCGCCTTCTCCACGACGACGGTCGAGCTGCGCCCGGGCGACCAGCTGGTGTTCTACACCGACGGCCTGGTGGAGACGCGCCGGCACTCCCTCGACGAGCGCCTCGACATGCTGCTGACCCTGCTGGACGGCCCCGAACGGCCCCTGGAGGAGGTCTGCGACCTGCTGCTGCGCACCCTGCACCACCCCGACAACCACGACGACGTGGCCCTGCTGATCGCGCGGGCCCGCCGGGAGGAGTGAGCCGCCGCCGGGAACACACAGGAAACCGTTGTACGGTCTTTGACCGGCCCTTCGGACCATCACCAGCGAGGGGCGCCGCAACCGTGACGGCACCGAGGAGAGTGAGCCTGATGCACGATCCGGACCAGGACCACACGAGGGAGCCCGGGAGCGCGCGGGAGCCGGGGCACCGGTGGTCGGCGCGCGGACGCACGGTGATCGCGGCCACCGCCGTCGCGGTCCTCGCCCTGGGCGGGACGGTCGCCTATGCGGCCACCTCCGGCGACTCGCCGTCCCCCGGCACCTCGCCCTCGTCGTCGCCGTCACCGGGCGGACCCGACGGGCACCACGACCGGGGCGGCCCCGGCTTCGGCCACGGGTTCGGCTTCGGGGCGGCGGTGCACGGCGAGGCCACGGTGAAGGACCCCGACACCGGCCGGTGGGTGGTACGGGTCTGGCAGCGCGGCACCGTGCAGCAGGTGTCCGGCGACCAGGTCACCGTCAAGAGCGAGGACGGCACGTCGTGGACGTGGACCGTCGGCTCGGACGCCACCGTGCGGGGCGGCACGCCGAAGAAGGGCGACACGGTCCTGCTCGTCGGGACCCGCGCCGCCGACGGCACGCGCACGGCCGTCCGCGCCCTCACCGGCGACTTCGGCGACCGCGGCCACTGGCGCGACGGCTTCCCCGGCCACCGGTGGAGCGACGAGCGGTCCCCGCACCCGTCCGGCACGCAGAGCCCCTCCGGCGCGACCTGACACCGACGGGACCCGGACGGCGACCGGAAGGACGCCCGTGAGCCCGTCGGGCGGCCCGCGGGTCCGCGCCGGTCACCCGTGAGCCCGTCGCGCGGCCCGCGGGTCCACGCCGGTCACCCGTGAGCCCGTCGCGCGGCCTGCGGGTCCGCGCCGGTCGCCCCTCAGCCCGTCAGGCGGCTCGCGGGTCCGCGCGGTCACCCGTGAGCCCGTCGTCGCCCGCCGCGCGTCCCGCGCTCAGTCCGCCGGCCGGGTGCCGGTCACCACGTGCGCGTAGCCCTCGTCCCCCACCGCCACGTCGGCCACGAGGCCCGCGCGGGTGAACGCCTCGACGGCCGCGGGGGCCTGACGCCGGCTCGTCTCCACCAGCAGGCAGCCGCCGGGCGCCAGCCACCGGGGCGCGCCGGCCGCCACGCGGCGCAGGACGTCCAGGCCGTCGCTGCCGCCGTCCAGCGCGGTCAGCGGCTCGTGGTCACGGGCCTCCGCGGGCAGCAGAGGGACCTCGCCGGTGGGGACGTACGGCACGTTGGCGGCGAGGATGTCCACGCGGCCGCGCACGGAGTCCGGCAGCGCCGCGAACAGGTCGCCTGCGTGGACGTGCCCGCCGTACGCGGCGACATTGCGGCGGGCGCAGCGCACCGCCGCCGGGTCGATGTCGGCGGCGTGCAGTTCGGGGCCGTCCAGCGCGGCGGCCAGGGCGGCGCCGACCGCGCCGGAGCCGCAGCACAGGTCCACCACGACCGAGGCGTGCGGAACCCGGGCGAGGGCCTGGTCGACGAGGAACTCGGTGCGCCGGCGCGGGACGAAGACACCCGGTTCGACGGTGATCCGCAGTCCGTGGAACTCGGCCCAGCCGAGGACGAGTTCGAGCGGGAGCCCGGCAACCCGGCGCTCCACCATGGCGGCGGCCTCGCCGTCGTCGCGGGCGGTGTCCAGGATCAGCCGCGCCTCGTCCTCGGCGAAGACGCAGCCGGCCGCGCGCAGCCGGGCGGCCAGGGAAGGAAGGGAGACGGAGGAGGGTGTGGGCATGGAAGCCGAGGGCCTTTCGGTCGCCGAAGGGCGCTCCCTGAGGTCACCCGGCCCCGGCGGTCCGCGCGCGGCGAGGGGAGAGCACCCGGTCTGTCCTTGCGGTGATGGGTCCCACCTCCCTCGGTTCGGCGCGGCTGGGGGCGGTCCGCAGCCGGACCGCCACCCTACCCCAGCGCGCGCCGGCGGTGATCAGACCCCGACGGTCTCCTCGGCCTCCTCCTCGGCGGCCAGTTCCCGCGGGTCCGGGGCGGGAACCGGTGCGGGCGCCGGCGCCTTGGCCCGCTCGTACAGCGCCGCGACACCGGTGAGCACGAGGCCGGCCACCAGCCAGGCCGCGAGCGTCCACAGGGTCCGGCCGAGGCCGTCGTCGCCGAAGTACAGCAGGCTGCGGGTGCCCTCGACGAAGCCGGCGCCGTTCCAGAAGGCGTGCAGGGCGCCGAAGAAGCCGTTCTGCAGCTCGGGCCGGAACAGCCCGCCGGAGCTGGTGAAGTTGAGCATCACGAACAGCACCATCATCGCCAGCGTGGTCCACCGCTTGAGGAAGGTGTGCAGCCCGACACCGATGAGCAGGATGCCCGCGGAGTACAGCCACGCCAGGCCGAACACGCCGGCGAGGTCGTGGTGGGCGAGGTGGAAGACCGGCCCGGCGAGCAGGGTGCCGATGCCGCCGACGACGGCGGAGACGCCGAGCGCGAGCAGGGCGCGCACCCGCATCGGCAGCGCGCCGCCCGCGGCTCCGATGGCGGCGACGGACGCGTAGGAGCCGATGGACACGGCGATCAGCAGGAAGAACAGGCCCTGGCCGGTGGGGTCGTCGGAGACGGGCCGGGCCACGTCGGTGACCTTCAGCGGAACGCCGTGACGCTCGGCGACGGGGGTGAAGACCTTCTCGACGGCGGTGGCGCCCATGTCGGAGGCGGCGGTGGCGACGACCAGTTCGGGGCTCTTCGCGCCGGGCACGTAGGCGCCGGTGATGTCGCGGTGCTTCAGCAGGTCGACGGCGGCGTCGCGGGTGGCGACCGTGCGGACGTCGAGCTTGTCGCCGGCGGCGTCCTTGACCGACTGGGCGAGCACCTTGGCCTCGGGTCCGGAGCCGACGACGGCGACGGGCAGGTGGTTCGGCTCCGGGGTGACGAACGCGCCCATGTACGCGAGCCCCATGCCCAGGCACATCAGCAGCGGGGTGATCAGGTGCGTGAGCACATGGCGCACGGCCGGCGACCTCATCGCTCACTCCTCCAATGGTTGGCTTATACAACTCTCATTACAAGTTGTACTATACAACCAGAACCCCGGAGGAGGGCAAGTGAACGCCGCAGACGCCGTCGAGACCATCCAGCGCGAGATGACGATCTTCGCCCGCCGTGCCCGCGCGTCGGCCGGGCGCATGCACCCGGAGCTGTCGCTGGTCTCCTACACGCTGCTCGGGCACCTGGAGGAGAGCGGCGGCTGCCGCGCCACCGACCTGGCGGCCCACTACGCCCTGGACAAGTCCACGGTCAGCCGCCAGGTCGCGGCGCTGGAGCGCGCCGGCCTCATCGAGCGGCGGCTGGACCCGGAGGACCACCGGGTCCAGGTGCTGCACCTCACCGAGGCCGGCCGGCGCATCCTCGCCCAGGTCACCGAGAGCCGCCGCGCCGCCTTCCGCGAGCGCCTCGCGGACTGGCCCGAGGCGGACCTGGCCCGCTTCGCCGACTACCTCGTGCGCTACAACGCCTGGGCCCCGCCCGAGGACGAGGAGGGCTGACCGGCGCCGACGGCCCTCCCCGACGCCCCGGGCCACCGGCCCCCGCGCCTCCCGCGCCTCCCGCGCCTCCCGGGCCGCCGGAGCCCGAGCGCGGGTGCCGCCCGCGCCCAGGCGTCGCGAGCCCGGCGTGCTCGCCGAGACGCCCTAGCCCACCGGCACGGCCAGGTCGTCCGGCACCCGCGCCTCCAGGAACGCCGTGCGGCGGCGCAGCCGGAAGCCCAGCGCCTCGTAGAGCCGGATGGCGTTCGTGTTCTGCGCCCCGGTGTGCAGGAACGGGGTCTCCCCGCGCTCCCGGATGCCGTGCGCGACCGCCCGGATCAGCCGGCCGGCCAGGCCCTGGCCGCGGAAGGCCGGGTCGGTGCAGACGGCGCTGATCTCCGTCCAGCCCGGCGGGTGCAGCCGCTCCCCCGCCATGGCGACGAGCGCGCCGCCGCGGCGGATGCCCAGATAGGTGCCGAGCTCGATGGTGCGGGGCAGGAAGGGGCCGGGCCGGGTGCGGGCGACCAGGTCCAGCATCTCGGGCACGTCGGCCGGGGTGAGCCGTACCGCCTCCGGGTCCGGGGCCGCGTCCAGCCCGTCGTCCACGAGCTGCACGCCCTCCACGTGGAAGCTGATCTCCCAGTCGTCCGGCACCGGGCCGGTGTAGCCGGCCAGCGGCACCCCGGCGCCGGGACCGGCGAGGGCGGCGACGTCCGCCCAGTCCCGCGCGTCCGGCTCGTCGGGCAGGGCGAGCCAGGGCGACACGTCGAGGGGGTAGCGCAGCACCCGGCCGCGCCGCTCGGCGAAGTGGGCGTGCGGGCCGGTCAGCGAGGCGAGGGCGGGGTTGTCGAGGACGTGCGCAGCGCTCATGCGGCGACCTCGATCACGATCTTGCCGCGGGCGTGGCCCTCCTCGACGGCGCGCAGCGCGTCCCCGGCCTTCTCCAGTGGGAAGGTCCGGGTGACCAGCGGGTCCAGGTCGCCGCGCGCCACCAGGCCCGCGACCTGCTCCAGTACGGCGTTGTCGTAGGCCCGGGCCACCCGGGCGCCGCCCAGCCGCTCGGCCTCCCCGGGCGGTGCGGCGGCCGTGACCAGCGCCGCACCGCCGGTGCGCAGGCTCGCCGCCTCCGTCAGCACCTCGCCGCCGACGAGGTCGTAGATCCCGTCGATGCCGTCCGGGGTCAGGGCCCGTGCCCGGTCGGTCCAGCCCGGGCCGGAGGGGACGTGGACGGCGCCGAGCGACTCGACGAGGTCCTTCTTGCCCTCGCTCGCCACCCCGGCCACCCGGAGCCCGAAGGCGCGGGCGATCTGCACCGCCGCCACTCCTACCCCGCCGCCCGCGCCGGTGACCAGCACGGTCGCGCCGGGCGGCAGGGCGAGCTGCCGCAGCCCGTCGTAGGCGGTCGCCGCGGCGACGGGCAGGGTGGCCGCCTGGGCGAACGACACGGCGGCGGGCTTGCGCGCGATCAGGTCCACGGACAGCAGCGCGTACTGCGACCAGCCGCCGAGGACGGGCCGGCCGAAGACCTCGTCGCCGGCCGCGAAGCCCTCGACGCCCTCCCCGGTCTCCTCGACGACCCCGGCGACCTCGTTGCCGAAGTATGCGGGGAAGTCGCGTTCGGCCTCGCCGGGCCGGCGGTAGCCGCCGCGCAGCTTCCAGTCCACGGGGTTGACCCCGGCCGCCCGCACCGCCACGAGCACCTGGCCGGGCCCGGGGCGGGGCCGGTCCACGTCGATCAGCGCCTCGGTCTCCGGGCCGCCGTACCGGGTGAAGACGTACGCCTTGGGCATGGGCTCCTCACTCTCCTTCGCCGTTCACCGGCGGCAAGCGCGTCAGGCGGGGCGCTATTCCCCGGGCCGCGGGATGTTCATACGGCCGCAACGATCGGCCGGCGGGGAGGGGACGAGGCATCCACCACAACCCCTTACGGTTGAATCATGAACGTCACCCGAGGCTTCACCGGACGCCCCCGCGTCCAGGACCCGGGCCTGCCGCCGGGTCAGTACGACGCGGGCGACGACTGGCCCGTGCTGTCCGCCGAGGTCACCCCGGACATCGCGCCGGAGCAGTGGACCTTCCGGATCGACGGGCTCGTCGAGCGGCCCCGCACCTGGGACTGGGCTCAGGCGCGGGAGCTGCCCGCGTCCGCGTACGAGGGCGCCATCCACTGCGTCACCGGCTGGTCCCGGTTCGGGACGCGGTTCTCGGGCGTGTCCCTGGACGAATTCCTGGACGCGGTGGGCCCGCACGCCTCCGCCACGCACGCCGTCGCCTGGTCCCACACCGGGTACACCACGAACCTGCCGCTCGCGGACCTCACCGGTGGCCGGGCCTGGATCGCCTTCGCCCACGACGACCGCCCGCTGCCCGCCGAGCACGGCGGCCCGGCGCGGCTGCTGGTGCCCCACCTGTACTTCTGGAAGAGCGCCAAGTGGATCGCGGGGCTGACCCTGCTCGACCACGACGAGCCGGGCTTCTGGGAGAAGAACGGCTACCACGCGCGCGGCAACCCCTGGCAGGAGCAGCGGTACTCCGGTGACTGAGACGTTCACTCCCCCGACCCGCTTCGCGGTGCCCGGCCGGATCGCCGTGAACGAGCAGGCGGCCACCGTGTGGCAGACCGCGACCCTCACCGAGATCCGCCGCGAGACCGCCCGCGCCTCGACGTTCCGGCTGGCGGTGCCCGGCTGGCCGGGGCATCTGCCCGGCCAGCACCTGCAGCTGCGGCTGACCGCGCCCGACGGCTACGTCGCCCAGCGGCACTACTCGATCGCGTCCGCGCCGGACGACGGCGGCCACATCGAGCTGACCCTGGACCACGTCGAGGGCGGCGAGGTGTCGGGCTGGTTCCACACCGTGGCCCGGCCCGGCGACACCGTCGAGGTGCGCGGCCCGGTCAGCGGCTTCTTCGCCTGGCCCGGCGACCGGCCCGCGCTGCTGCTCGGGGCCGGCTCCGGCGTCGTCCCGCTGATGTCGATGGTGCGGCACCACCGGGCGCGCGGGCTGACGCACCCGATGCGGCTGCTGGTGTCCGCGCGCGGCCCCGAGGACCTGATCTACGCCGGTGAGTACGGCCCCGAGACCACGCCGGTGTTCACCCGGCGGGCGCCCGCGGGCGTCCCGGTGGGGCGGTTGCACGCCGGGCACGTGGCACCGCTGGTCGCGAAGGCGCCGCCGGGCGGCTGGGAGGCGTACGTGTGCGGCTCGAACGGCTTCGCCGAGCACGCCTCGCGGCTGCTGGTGGCGGCGGGCCAGCCGGTGGACCGCATCCGCATCGAGCGCTTCGGCTGATCCGGGGCGCGGGCGGGACGCTCGCCGCCGTCCCAGCGCTCGCCGGGCGCGGCGGTCGCCGCTGCTCAGAGGCGTCCGGGACTTCCCGTTTGCGCGGATCCGGTGAAGGATGTCTGCTGGACGGGGTACGAACACCATGTGGGCACTCGCACGCGTGACGGCGAGGAGGTCGACATGCGAACCCGGGTGCGTGGCTGGCGCTGGCGGCGCAATCCGCTGCGGCGCCGCTCGGACGTGGTGGAGGCCTGGACGACGTTGCTCGTCGCGGTGCTCCTCCTCCTCGGCGCGCCCCTCGCCGGTGTACTGACCGGCTGGTGGGCGCACGCCGAGTCGCGCGCGATCGCGGCCGAGCAGCGCGCGGACCGGCACGAGGTCCGGGCCCGGGTCGTCGGCCGCACCCCCGACACCCCGGCGAGCGTGGAGGGTGGCACCCGGCGCACCTCGCCCGTGACGGTGCGCTGGACGGATCAGCACGGGACGCACACGGCGGTGGCCCGGGTCCCGGCGGGTACGCACACCGGCGACACGGTCGACGTGTGGTTCGACGCCCACGGGCACAGCGTCACCGCACCGCCGACGGAGTCCGCGATCTGGCAGCACACCCTGTCCATGGGGGTCGCCGCGACCGGCGGCACGGTCGCCGTGGTGCTGCTCGTGCACGGCGTGGTGCGCCGGGTGGCGCTGCGCCACCGCCTCGACGAGTGGGACCGGGACTGGGCGCTGACCGAGCCGCAGTGGACGCGGCGGCGGCCGGCGTGAGGGGCCGCCGGCGCGGCGGCGGACCCCGGGGACAGGGCGACGACCCTCTTACGGATCACCCCTAGAAAGCGCTGTCATCGCCCCGTACGGTGTGCTCGTCCCGTAAGCCCACCCACCGAGGCGGTCCCGTATGGCCCTGCTCGACCTGTCCCTCGACGAACTGCGCGCGTACCGCAGCACGTCCGCGGAGCCCGAGGACTTCGACGCGTTCTGGTCCAAGACCCTCCAGGAGGCCCGCGAGCACGACCTCGACGCCCGCTTCGAGGCCGTCGACACGGGCCTGGCCACCGTCGAGGTCCACGACGTGACCTTCGCCGGGTACGGCGGCCACCCCGTCAAGGGCTGGCTGGTGCTGCCCGCGGGAGCGGACGGGCCGCTGCCGCTGGTCGTGGAGTTCATCGGCTACGGCGGCGGGCGCGGACTGCCGCACGAGCACCTGCTGTGGGCGTCCACCGGCCGGGCGCACTTCGTGATGGACACCCGCGGCCAGGGCAGCGCCTGGGGCGGCGGTGGCGGCACCGCGGACCCGGTGGGCGGCGCCCCGGCCTACCCCGGGTTCATGACCCGCGGCCTCGACGCGCCGGAGAACTACTACTACCGCCGGGTGTTCACCGACGCCGTACGGGCGGTGGAGGCGGCCCGCTCGCACCCGCTGACGGACGCCGCGCGCACCGTGGCGCTGGGCGCCAGCCAGGGCGGCGGCATCGCGATCGCGGTGGGCGGTCTGGTGCCCGACCTGGCGGCGGTCGCGCCGGACGTGCCCTTCCTGTGCGACTTCCCGCGCGCCACGACGCTGACGGACCGCCACCCCTACCGGGAGATCGGCCTGTACCTCAAGACGCACCGGGGCCGCACCGAGGAGGCGCTGCGCACCCTTGCGTACTTCGACGGCGTCCACTTCGCCGCCCGCGGCCGGGCGCCCGCCCTGTTCTCGGCGGCACTCGAGGACCAGACCTGCCCGCCGTCGACGGTGTTCGCCGCCTTCCACGCCTGGGCGCACGACGACAAGGCCATCGAGGTCTACGAGTTCAACGACCACGAGGGCGGCGGCCCGTACCAGGAGGCGGCCCGGATGCGCTGGCTGCGCTCCCGCGTCTGACCCCTTCCGTCCGGTCCGACCAGTCGGTACGTTCGGTGGGCCCCGGACCGCGGCAGCGCCCGGGGCTTTCCGGCGGATCCGACCACGGAGGGCCCATGTCCCACGACGAGCCACAGGTGCACGGCCACTGCGACCCGCGCTTCACGGCGGTGCGCGAGGCGTTCGAGGAGAACTTCCGGCAGCGCGGCGAACTCGGCGCCGCGGTGGCCGTCACGGTCGGCGGTGTGACGGTGGTGGACCTGTGGGGCGGCTGGGCAGACGCGGCGCGCACCCGGCCCTGGGAGCGCGACACCGTGGTGAACGTGTGGTCCACGACGAAGGGCCCGGTCGCGCTGGCCGCCCACCTCCTCGCCGACCGGGGCCTGCTGGACCTGGACGCGCCCGTGGCCCGCTACTGGCCCGAGTTCGCCGCGGCCGGCAAGGAGGGGGTGCTGGTGCGGCATCTGCTGTCGCACCGGGCGGGGCTCGCGGGGCTGCGCGAGCCGCACTCCTTCGAGGAGCTGTGCGACTGGGAGCTGACGACCCGCCGGCTCGCCGCGACCGAGCCGTGGTGGGAGCCCGGAACGCGCTCCGGGTACCACGCGCTGACGTACGGCTTCCTGGTCGGCGAGGTCGTGCGCCGGGTGACGGGGATGCTGCCGGGGGCCTTCCTGCGCAAGGAGGTCACCGGTCCGCTGGGGATCGACTTCACGATCGGCCTGCCCGAGGGGGAGGCGCACCGGGCCGCCGAGCTGGTCCACGCGCCGGCCCGGCCGGACAGCGAACAGGGCGCCGTCTTCGCACAGTTGGCGCCCGCCGCGCTGGCCGCGCTGACCAACCCGCCGGTGGGGGCGGCACAGGCGAACACGGCCCGCTGGCGGGCCGCCGAGATACCGGCGGCCAACGGTCACGGCACGGCGCGCGCGGTCGCCGCGCTGTACGGGATCCTCGCCGGGAGGGGCGCGTACGGCGACGCGCGCGTGCTGTCCGCCGAGGCGGCCGAGCGGGTGCGCGAGGGCCAGGGCGCCTGCCGCGACCTGGTGCTGGGCGCGGGCTTCGCGCACGAGACGGAAGTGGGGCTCGGGCTCTGGCTCAGCGGACCCAACGGCTCCTACGGGCCGAATCCGAAGGCTTTCGGACACGACGGCTTCGGCGGCTCCTGCGGTCTGGCCGACCCGGAGGCAGGGGTCTCCCTGGGCTATGTCATGAACCGCATGGGCCCGCACATCGCCGACGATCCGCGCAAGACGGCCCTGGCCGACGCCCTGTACGGCGCGCTGTGAGACGGGGTGCGGGTGGTCTCGTTTCGGCCGAACCGCCGGCCGAGACTTCCCTGGTGGTGTAGACCAATGCTAGTTGTGGTGGCGCACCGAACCCGAACGGACACGGCACGTCACCAACAGGAGGGCGCGGCATGGCCCGCACCACCCCGCTCGACCACCCGCACCCCGCCCACTGCGAGGAACCGCTCTACTGGCGCGTCGCGACACGCCTGCTCGCCGAACTGACCGACGGGAGCGTGCCGCCCGGTGAACGGCTGCCCAGCGAGCGGCATCTGGCCGCGCACTACGGCGTCAGCCGGGAGACCGTGCGGCAGGCCCTGGAGGTGCTGCGCCACCGCGGGCTGGTCGCCACCGACCGGCGCGGCAGCCATGCGACCCTGCCCGGCCCGGCACCGCACCCGACCGGTTCGCCGTTCTTCCCGGTCGGCGCCCGCGGTGCGGACCGGGGCGGTCTGCACCGGGCCACGGTGGCCTGGCAGCCGCCCCCGCCGCACCACGCCGAGGCGCTCGGGCTGGCCCCGCACCGGCCGACGCTGGTGCACCGCTACGTCTCCACGGCCGCGGACGGACGGGGCCGGCGGACGGCCCTGACGTCGTTCTCGGCGGTGGCGCTGAGCGAGGTCGAGGAACTCGCCCGCTACCGCGACCGCGCCGACGGCACCGCCTCGGCGGAGCTGCGCCGGGTCTACGACTGGATGCGCCGGGCCGGGCTGACGCTGCACCACCGCGACACCATCGCCCGCGTCGACGACGGCCCGTCGGTGCGGGTGACGCGCCGCGTCCAGGACCAGTACGCGCGGCTTCTGGAGATCACGGACCTGGTGGTGGACGCCCAGCAGGAGGCGCTGGTCTACGAATTCACGCTGCCGGCGGCGGGCTGACCGCGGACGACGAGGGCGGCCGGGGCCCGGGGTGCGGGTCCCGGCCGCCTCGTGTTCGCCGCCCCCGGACCGGGGCGCGGGGCCCCGGCCGCTCGCGGCGCCGCGTCAGCGGACCGGGGTGAGGGTCAGCGTCTGCTCGGCGGCGGTGCGGGCCGCGCCGACCGGGCTGCCGGTGGTGTCCGTCCAGGCCCGCACCGGGGTGGTCTCCGCGTGCCGGCCGCGATCGGCGGAGAGGCCGATCACCAGGCCGCTGTAGCGGTTGACGAGCCGGACGGTTCCGGTGGGGCTGCCGTCGGCGGTGCGGCCCGGGACGACGAACCACTGCTGACCGACGGCAGGGCCCTTCGCCCCGGCCCGGGTCACGACCGGCTCGGCGCCCCAGGCGCGGCCGGACGGGGACGCGGAGTCGACGCCGAGGAGCCGGCCGGTGGCGGCGTTGGCGATCCGGTAGGAGCCGTCGCCGTCGGCCGTGAACGTCCAGGCCTCCCGGGGGGAGCCCGTCGGCGCGGCCGACGACGTGGTCGTGGCCCCGTGCGCGGACTGGGCGAGGACGCGCCCGTCCCCGCTCGCGATGCGGTACGTGGCGCCGCTGCGCACCGGCGCGGCCGGGGCGGCGGCGTTGATGGTGACGTCGACGTACTCGCCGGACGAGCCGCCGGAGCAGCCGAAGGAGCAGTAGGAGCGGAAGGTCTTGCCGACGATCTGGCTGCTGGTGCGGTTGGCGGGGTCGAGGAACCAGCGGTACCAGGAGGCGTTGGAGTGGCTGCCGGTGTCGCCGATCAGGCGCCACTTCTGGGAGGCGAGGTCGTCGGTGGCGTAGAACTGCTGGGGTGCCTTGCCGCTCTGGTCGACCGCCTGCGGCTCGCCGATGTAGAGGCCGAGGTAGGCGTTGTAGGTGATGTCCATGACGAACAGCGGGGACGTGGGCGGCATCTTCCCGGCCGCGACCTGCTGGTTCGCCGTGCCCGGGGTGGCCGGGTCGTACTCCTCGCCGGGCGGGGTGTAGCCGGTGGGGTGGGTCGCGTCGACGGGGACCATGTTGCTCTCGCGGCCGCCGACGCCGGGCTGCGACCAGGTGCCGTCGTACCACTTGCGCCAGCTGCCGGGCGCCATCTTCCCGCCGATCGGGGCGCGGGCCACGTGCGCGTGGAAGGTGCGCCAGCTGCCGCCCTTGTCGACGATGCGGGAGCCGTAGAAGACGTAGAAGTAGCCGGAGGCGGCGTCGACGTACAGCCGCGGGTCGCCGTCGCCGTAGTGATAGGTCTGCTGCGGGAAGGCGGTCGTGTCCCCGCGCTTGGTGCTGTACGGCGAGGTGATGACGTGGTCCTTGATGGTCCACGTGCGGCCCTGGTCGGTGGAGACCGCGTAGTCGATGGCGTCGTAGTGCAGTCCGTCACCGAAGGGCTGCGGGGTGAACTCGTTGTGCACCAGGCCGTACCAGTCGCCGGTGTCCGGGTCGACCCACACGCCGGCCAGGTCGCAGTAGTTCTTCTGCGCGTAGTGCGACCCGGCGGGGGCGTAGGTGGCCTCCTTGCCGGTCGGGCTGTTGTTGCAGCGCGCGGTGGTGTCGTTGTTGCGGTCGGTCGGGTCGGCGGGGTTCACCGCGTCGCTGAGCGCGGCCGAGCGGGTGGCGCTGTCGAAGTCCTTGCCGGTGTAGAAGTCCCAGGCGCGGGGGTCGTCGGCGCCGTAGAGGGCGTGCGCCTGCTGGTAGTGGAACGTGCCGTCCTTGTCGAGGTAGGGCGCGGCCGGGGTGTCGTCGGGGTTCGACCACGGCCCGGGCGCGCCGACGGTCACGGTGTAGTCGGCGGCGGCCGCCGGGGGGCTCGCCGCCAGGCCGCCGCCGCACAGGGCGAGGACGGCGGCGACGACGGCTGCGGCTCGTCTGCCGGGGGGAGTGGGCACTGACTCCTCCTTGGTATCGCTAACAAGCTGGGAATGGCTGTAGCGGGCCGAAGCATGGCACAGCTTGTTAGCGATGCCAACAGTGCGCGCACGGCAGGAGGGACGGCGGAGCGAGCGGGTCAGGCGGGGCGGCGGGCCATTACCATCCGCGCCCGGGGGCTGCCGTCGCCGCGGTGCCCGAAGGCGGGCAGCGGGTGCAACTCGACGGCGAACCCGGCCCGTTCCAGCTCGCGCCGCACGTCGGCGAGGCGGAAGGCGCGGTAGTACATCACGAACGGCGGGCGCCACAGCGCGTTGCGCACCCGCATGACGGCGTCGAAGCCGAGCAGCATCCAGTACGCCGGCTCGGCGGGCCGGGGCGGGGCCGCGACGGGGAAGGCGAAGTGGCCGCCGGGGCGCAGTGCGGAGTGCACCTGGGCGAAGAGGCCGGGCAGTTCGCGGGGCAGGAAGTGGCCGAACGCCCCGAAACTCACCACCAGGTCGAAGGCGCTCGTGAACGGCAGGGCCCGGGCGTCGGCGCGCACCCAGGACACCCGCGGCCCGCCGGGCGGGGTGCGCCGGCGGGCGATGTCGAGCATCCCGGCGCTGAAGTCGACGCCGGTGACGCGCCGCCGGCACAGCCGGGCGAGCACGCCGGTCCCGGCGCCGGTGCCGCAGCACAGGTCGAGGCCGTCGTCGTAGGGCCCGAGCGGGGCGAGCGCCTCGGCGACGGCGTCGAGCACGGCGTCGGACGTACGGAAGGGCGTGTGGTCGAACTTCGGCGCGAGCAGGTCGTAGCCGCGTTCGACGGAGGACAGCGCCTGGACGGCGAGTTCGCGCAGGGTGGGGCCTTCGGGACTGAACACCGATTCAGCCTAGGGCCTGCCTCGGGGGTCAGACAGGCTTCAGGGGAACGCGGCGTTCCAGGACGGCGAGTGCGCGGTCGCACCAGCGCAGGTTCTCCTCCTCGAAGGAGATTCCGGCCATGAGGGTCAGATACGGGCCGACCCGGTCGGCTTCGCGCAGGTACTGCTCCTCGTCGCGGCCGGCCAGCAGCCGCTCGCGCACCCGGCGGTAGCGGTCGAGCTTGCCGCGCGCCCAGGACCGGCGCTCCTCGATCAGGGCGCGGGTCGCTGCCGGGTCGGTGCCGTCCATGGCCTGGATCTTGATCAGCAGCTCGTCGCGGATGGCGGTGGGCCGGCGCGGCGGCTCCACGGCGAAGGCGCGCAGCTGCGCACGGCCTTCCTCGGTGAGGGCGTACATCCGCTTGTTGGGGCGGCGCTCCTGCTGCACCAGCCGGGCCTCGATCAGCCCGTCGCCGGCGAGGCGCTCCAGCTCCCGGTACAGCTGCTGCGGGGTGGCGGGCCAGAAGTTGGCCAGGGAGACGTCGAACACCTTGGACAGCTCGTATCCCGAGGCCTCGCCCTCCAGCAGGGCGGCCAGCACCGCGTACTTCAACGACATGTGGACACGCTAACAGCAGGTGACTATTCTCATCCGCACCTATTCAAATAATTGACTATGAGGTGATCCGGATGCGCGCGTTCCGTGAGGCGGTCGAGGCGGGCGATCTCGACGCCGTCGAGGCACTGCTGGCCGACGACGTCGTCTTCACGTCCCCCGTGGTCTTCAAGCCGTATCCCGGCAAGGCCATCACGGCGGCGATCCTGCGCGGCGTCGCGGAGGTCTTCGAGGACTTCCGGTACGTGCGCGCGCTCGACGGCGCGGACGGGCGCGACCACGCGCTGGTGTTCGCCGCCCGGGTGGGCGACCGCGAGCTGACCGGCTGCGACTTCATCCACGTCGATGACGACGGGCTCATCGACGAGCTGACGGTCATGGTCCGCCCGCTCTCCGGCGCGCAGGCACTGGCCGAGGCGATGGGCGCGCGGTTCGACAAGATCGCCGCCGAGGCGCAGGCACGGTCCGTCTGACCTCGCAGAACACCCTTCCGGGAACACTCCGGGGCGTCACCGCGTTGGACGTGGTGGCGCCCTTTGCCGTTCCCCCGCGGACGCTCGGTGCTACAGTGCGGACAGCACGTGTGTGCGCCCCGTCGAGGGCGCCGGTGCGCGTCTTCTGTTCTCTCGCTCTTGTGTTCCACGCCTCCCGTCGGCGGCTTCTTCCCGCCGAGGCGTGACCTTCCCGCCGCCCTCGGTGCGCGCTCTCGTCGCACCCCTCTTCTCGCGGCCTCTCCCCTTCCTCGCACGTTCCCGCAGGCGTCCACGAAAGGACCGACCTCCCATGACCACCACACTCGAACGCCCGGTGGCGCAACAGCCGCCCTCCGACCAGCTCCTGACCGGTGTCCTGGACATCGACGGCAGTGGGAAAGGGCACCTGCGCGCCGCCCACGGGCTGCTGCCCTCCCCCGCCGACCCGCCGGTCCCGGCCGCGCTGATCCGCCGTCACCAGCTGCGCAAGGGCGACCTCGTCGAGGGCGTGCGCGGCGACCGCGCGGGCCTCACCGGGATCCGGCACGTCAACGGCCGTACGCCCGAGGAGGCGCGTGGCCGGCGCCGGTTCGGCGACCTGACCCCGCTGCATCCGCGCGAACGGCTGTCCCTCGAACACCCCGCGTCCGCGGCGGCCGGGCGGATCCTCGACCTGTTCGCGCCCGTCGGCAAGGGCCAGCGCGGGCTGATCGTCGCCCCGCCCAAGACCGGCAAGACCGTGCTGCTGCAGCAGATCGCGGCCGCGATCGCCGGCAACCACCCCGAGTGCCGCCTGATGGTGCTGCTGCTCGACGAGCGGCCCGAGGAAGTCACCGACATGCGCCGTTCGGTGCGCGGCGAGGTGTACGCCTCGACCTTCGACCGGTCGCCCGCCCAGCACATCGCGCTCGCCGAGCTGGTGATCGAGCGGGCCAAACGGCGGGTGGAGGACGGCGAGGACGTCGTCCTCCTGCTCGACTCGCTGACCCGGCTGTGCCGGGCGCACAACCACGCCGCCTCCGCGGGCGGCCGCACCCTCAGCGGCGGTGTGGACGCGGCCGCGCTGCAGGGCCCCAAGCGGTTCTTCGGCGCCGCACGGTCGGCCGAGGAGGGCGGCTCGCTCACGATCCTGGCCACCGCCCTCGTCGAGACCGGCTCCCGCGCCGACGACCTGTTCTTCGAGGAGCTCAAGAGCACCGGCAACATGGAGCTGCGGCTGGACCGGGAACCGGCCTCCCGCCGCCTCTTCCCGGCCGTCGATCTGGCCGCCTCGGGCACCCGGCGCGAGGAACTCCTGCTGCCGGCGGCCGAGCTGACGGCCGTTCGGGGACTGCGCCGGGCCCTGGCGGCACAGAACGGGCCGGCCGCCCTGGACACGCTGCTCCAGCGGCTGCGCGAGACACCCGGCAACGCGGCGTTCCTGCGCCGCGTCCAGCCGACCCTGCCGCGGGGCTGAGCGGCGAGCGCCCTGGGCGGCGACGGGGGGGCGCCGCACCCGTGGGCATGCGGCATCCGAGTGCACGCGTGACCCGTTCGGCCCGGACAGCGGGGGGAATGCCCCGAGCATTCCTAGGTTGATCGTATGACCATCGGATTTCCTTCCCGGGTCGCGCTGTCGACCTGTGCGCTCACGGTGGCGGGCGTCCTCGCCCTCTCCCCCACCGCGGCGGTCGCCGCGGGCGGGGCGGAGCCCACGCCCGGCGGACAGCGGGCGCTCCAGCCGCAGCCGTCCCTGCTCTACGGATCCGGCACCCAGGTACGGCTGCGCGGCGGCGCCCCGCGACTGCCGGAGGTCTCCGCGCTGTCGTGGGTCGTGGCCGACGCCGGCACGGGCGAGGTGCTCGCCGCACACGAGGCGCACCGCAAACTGCCGCCGGCCAGCACCCTGAAGGCGCTGTTCGCGCTGACGGTGCTGCCCGCCCTGCCCGCAGGCCTGGAACACCGGGTCAGCGAGGAGGAGCTCGCCGGCATCGGCCCGGGCAGCAGCAGGGTCGGCGTCGCCGAGGACCACACGTACACCGTCGCGGACCTGTGGCGCGGCGTCTTCCTCAACTCCGGGAACGACGCCGTGCACGTGCTGGCCTCGCTCAACGGGGGCTGGGCCGCCACCGCCGCCCAGATGCAGGCCAAGGCGCGTACCCTCGGCGCCCTCGACACGCACGTGCTCTCCCCCGACGGCTACGACACGCCCGGCCAGGTCTCCTCCGCGTACGACCTCGCCGTGTTCGGGCGGGAAGGGCTGCGCAACCCCGACTTCGCCGCCTACTGCGGCACCGCCGAGGCGAGCTTCCCGGGCGGCGGCGGGTGGTCGTACGGCATCCGCAACACCAACCGGCTGCTCACCGGCGCCGACGGGGTGGCGGCCTACCCGGGGCTGATCGGCATCAAGAACGGCTACACCAGCGAGGCCGGCAACACCCTGGTCGCCGCCGCACGGCGGGGCACCCGCACGCTCGTCGTGACGGTGATGAACCCGCAGACGGGCGGCGGACTCGCCGTCTATGAGGAGGCGCGTGCGCTGCTCGACTGGGGGTTCGACGCCGCCGGGCGGGTCGACCCCGTCGGCTCGCTGGACGCGCTGCGCGCCACCCCGCCGCCGCACGGGCCGCACGCCTCCCCCGTCGCCGCCGCCGTGGCGCCGCCCGCGCAGGACTCCGACGCCGCATGGGGGCGTACGGCGACCATCGCCTCGGCGTCCGTGGCCGGCGCCGGCGCGGTCGCCCTGGCGTTGCGGCTCAAGAAGCGCTCCCCGGTACGGGGGTGACGCACCGGCAGCCGCAGCAGCAGCCCCAGAGTGATCCACGTATAGGCGTTGGATCCGGCGAACGCCGCCACCCCGGAGGCGTCGTGGGCCCACAGCCACACCACGCTGGTGCACAGCACGGCGTACAGGCCGCCCGCCACGCGCGCGTGCCCGGCACGCAGCAGGAGGGCGAAGGAGGGCAGCAGCCACACCAGGTGATGCACCCAGGTGACCGGGCTGACCAGACAGGCGGCGAGCCCGGTCAGCGCGAACGCGGCCTGCCAGTCGCCCACGGCGGCCGCCCGGCGCGCCCGCCACGCCCACACCGCCAGCACGACGAGGACCGCGGCGGCCCACAGCGCGTGGTCCGGCGCGCCGAGCCGGGCGAGCACGCCCTGGAGGGACTGATTGGAGACATAGTCGAGACGGCCCACACGGGTCGTGTCCCACATCGCCTCGGTCCAGTAGAACCGCGACGGGCCCGGGGCCACGACCGCCGCCAGGGCCGTCGCGCCGAGGGCGACCGCCGTCGCCACCGCCGCTGCCCTCCAGCGCCGGGCGAGCAGCAGCAGAACGATGAACAGCGCCGGCGTGAGCTTGATCGCCGCGGCCAGTCCGATGCCGGCCCCGGCGATCCGGGCCCGGCCCCGGCCCGACGCGAGCAGGCAGGCGTCGGTGAGAACGAGGGCCAGCAGGACCAGGTTCACCTGGCCGAAGCTCACGGTGTCGCGCAGCGGTTCGAACAGGGCGAGCCCGCACAGGATCAGTCCCCAGCCGTACCAGCCGGGCCGCCGCCACGCCCGGCCCGCCAGCACCCGCAGCACCACCGCCAGCGCCACCGCGTCCAGCAGCAGCGTCCCGGCGACGGCGGCGGTGCGGCCCAGCAGGGCCAGGGGCAGCAGGGCGACGGCCGCGAACGGCGGATAGGTGAAGCCGTACGCCGTGCCCGGCACCCGGTAGTCGTAGACCTGCCCGTCGTGGTGGACCCAGGTGTGCACGGTGCCGTAGTAGACCCGCAGGTCGAACCAGTCGCGCAGCAGCGGCACCGTGGCCGTGAACACGGTCACGGCGGCGGCCAGCACGAGGAGGAGCAGCAGCCGGCCGCGGTCGGTGGCCGGGGCGCGGGGCAGCAGACGGCGGGCGAGGGCGGCGTGCGGGGCGGCCGGGAGCCGGGCGCCGGTGCGGTCGCTGTCCGGGGCGGCCGGGAGCGGGTCGCGGGTGCGGTCGGTGGGCGAGGCCGCCGGCAGCGGGGCGCGGGCGGGGTCGGTGGGCGGCGTGCTCATGCGGTGCGCTCCAGTGCCGGGGCACGCACCACCTGGTGGGCCTGGAACAGGACGACCAGGGCCAGCGCCCCGCCGGAGACCGCCAGGACCAGCTGACCGGTGTCGGCCGGTCCCCCGCCGGGCAGGACGGCGAGCGCGAGCACCGCCGCGACGGCCGCCATCCGGTGCCGGACCGGGGCGCTGGGCGCGGCGGCCGCGATGAGGAAGAGGCCCCACAGGGCGTACCAGGGGCGGATCGCCGGCCCGAACGCGGCCACCACCGCCAGGCTCAGGCCCAGGGCGTACACCGGCCGGGGCCGCAGCCGCCACCATATGGCGGCGACGGCGGCGGCGGTGACGGCGAGTCCGAGCGCGTGCCAGGCGGGGACCGCGAGTGGGGCGAGGTCGCTGCCGAGCCGGTCCAGCAGCGCGCCGGTGGCCCGGCCCAGCAGGCTCGTCGGGGCCCAGTTGTGCGCGGAGACCGGGGTGTCCAGGGCGCCGATCCATCCGTAACCGGTACCCGCGACGGCGGTCGCCGCGGCCGTGGTGGCGGCGGCCGCGGCCAGTGTCGACAGGGCCGACGGGAGCGGGCGGCGGCCCGCGCGCACCTGGAGCACCACCACCGCGGCGAGGCCGAGCAGCGCGGGCGCCTTCACCAGCGCGGCGAGCGTGACCAGGGCGGCGCCGAGGACGGGGCGGCGGTTCACGGCCGCCACCAGGCCGAGGCCGAGCAGGCCGAGCATCAGCGCGTCGTTGTGGGCGCCGGCCACCAGGTGCAGCAGGACGAGCGGGTTGAGCGCGCCCAGCCAGAGCGCGGCCGCCGGGTCGGCACCGCTCGCGCGGGCCAGACGGGGCAGCACGGCCGCCATCAGGGCGACACCGAGCAGCGCGAGCAGCCGCATGCCGAGCAGTCCGGCGGGCAGTTCACCCCGGGTCAGGCCGGACAGCGCCGACGCCGCCGCCAGGAAGACCGGGCCGTAGGGCGCGCCGGTGTGCCGCCACAGCGGGGCCACCTCGTCGGCGAGCGGGCCGCCGAGCAGCGCCGGGCCGTGGGCGTACACGTCGAGGTGGGCGTCGACCATGGCGCCCTGCGCGAGGTAGCTGTAGACGTCGCGGCTGAACAGGGGCGGCGCGAGCAGCAGCGGGGCCGCCCAGACGGCGAGCACCAGCAGCAGTGCCCGCGGCGACGGCGGGCGCGGGCCGCGCACCAGACGCCCGAGCAGCACCCAGGCGGCGATCAGCAGGACGACACCGAAGTACACGCCGACCAGCCCGAGCGCGGCCCGTGCCGAGGCCGGGGCCGGCAGGTCCGGCATCGGCAGGGCACCCGCCGACTCCCCGCCCAGGGCGAGGACGCAGGTACCGGCCAGGCCGAGCACCTGGCAGCGACGCAGATCGACGGAGAAAGCCATGGCCAGCACCGGGCCAGCCTGCCGAGGCCGGGTGGCCGGAAGACGACGGTCAGGCCTCGGGGCGGGGGCTTGGGAGTGGACGACGTGTGAGCGCCCTCGCGGGAGCACCTGGTCGGCGTGGGCGCGTCTCGGACGCCTGGACGGCGTGGGCGCGGCTTAGGCGTCTGGTCGGCCTGGGCGCGTCTCGGACGCCGGGTCGGCGTGTGTGCGTCTTGGGCGCCCGGTCGGCGCGTGCGGGTCTTGGGCGCCCGGTCGGCGCGGGCGCGTCTTGGACGCCCGGTCGGCGCGGGCGCGCCTCAGAACACCGACAGGCCTGTCAGCGTGGTGAAGCGGTCCAGTGCCGCCACGCCCGCGACCGAGTTGCCGCGTTCGTCCAGGCCCGGGCTCCACACGCACAGCGTGCAACGGCCCGGTACGACGGCGATGATGCCGCCGCCGACGCCGCTCTTGCCGGGCAGGCCCACGCGGTAGGCGAAGTCGCCGGCCGCGTCGTACGTGCCGCAGGTCAGCATGATGGCGTTGACCTGCTTGGCCTGGCTGCGGGTGAGCAGACGCGAGCCGTCCGCGCGGATGCCGTGCCGGGCCAGGAACCCCGTCGCCAGCGCCAGGTCGGCGCAGGACGCGCTGATCGAGCACTGGCGGAAGTACTGGTCGAGGAGCTCGGGCACCGGGTTGTCAATGTTCCCGTAGGACGCCATGAAGTGCGCGAGGGCCGCGTTGCGGTCGCCGTGCGCCGACTCCGAGGCCGCGACCTCCTCGTCGAAGGCCATTTCCGGGTTGCCGCTCTCGGTCCGCAGGAAGTCCAGCAGCTCGCCCGCCGCGTCGCCGGTGCGAGTGTGGAGGCGGTCGGTCACGACGAGGGCGCCCGCGTTGATGAACGGGTTGCGCGGGATGCCGTCCTCGTACTCCAGCTGCACCAGGGAGTTGAACGGGTTGCCGGACGGCTCGCGGCCCACGTGCTCCCACAGTTCGTCGCCCTCGCGGGCGAGGTCCAGCGCGAGGGTGAAGACCTTGGTGATGGACTGCGTGGAGAACGGCTCACGCCAGTCCCCCACGCCGTACACCGTGCCGTCCGGCTCCGCCACGGCCATGCCGAAGCGGCGCGGGTCGCGGGCCGCGAGCGCCGGGATGTAGTCGGCGGGACGGCCGCGGCCGGGCGTGCGCTCGATCTCCTCGGCGATCTGCTCCAGGACCTGGGCGAAGGTCTTCGACGATGACATGATCACCATTCTGCCTGCGGGTGGGGTGGGGGGCTGGGGGGCTCAGGGGGCTGGCGGGTCTCGGGGTGGCGGGTCTGGGGGGGGGCTGGTCTGGGCGGTGGCGGGCCGGTCTGGGGGGTGGCGCAGGGCGCTGCGGTGCGGTGCGTTGCCTTGCCTCCGGGGTCGCTTCTCAGGCCACCGGGGCCGCGCTGCCCGCCACCACCTCCGGGCGGAGCAGGGCGGCCAGGCGGTCCGCCGGCAGCAGGCCCTTCTCCAGGACCAGTTCGGCCACGCCGCGTCCGGTGACCAGCGCCTCCTTGGCGATGTCCGTCGCCGCCGTGTACCCGATGTGCGGGTTGAGGGCCGTGACCAGGCCGATGGAGTTCTCCACCGTCGCGCGCAGGCGCTCGGTGTTGGCCGTGATGCCGGCGACACAGCGGTCGGCGAGCGTGACGCAGGCGCGCTCGAGGTGCGTGATCGACTCCGAGAGCGAGTGCAGGATGATCGGCTCGAACGCGTTCAGCTGGAGCTGGCCGGCCTCCGCGGCCATCGTGATGGCGACGTCGTTGCCGATCACCTCGAAGGCGACCTGGTTCACGACCTCGGGGATCACCGGGTTGACCTTGCCGGGCATGATCGACGAACCGGCCTGCACCGGGGGGAGGTTGATCTCGCCGAGGCCGGCGCGCGGGCCGGAGGAGAGCAGGCGGAGGTCGTTGCAGCTCTTGGAGAGCTTGACGGCGATGCGCTTCAGTACGCCGGACATCTGGACGAAGGCGCCGCAGTCCTGCGTGGCCTCGACCAGGTTGGCGGCGGTGACGAGGGGCAGACCGGTGATGTCGGCGAGGTGGCGGCGGACGGCCTCGGCGTAGCCGGCGGGGGCGTTGAGACCGGTGCCGATGGCCGTGGCGCCGAGGTTGATCTCATGGATCAGCTCGACGGCCTCGGCGAGACGGCTGCGGTCCTCCTCGATCATCACCGCGTACGCCGAGAACTCCTGACCGAGCGTCATCGGGACCGCGTCCTGCAGCTGCGTACGGCCCATCTTGAGGACGTCGCGGAACTCGACGGCCTTGCGGGCGAAGGCGTCCTGCAGGACGGACATCGCCTTGAGCAGGCCGCGCACGGCGAAGACCGTCGCGATCTTGACGGCGGTCGGGTAGACGTCGTTGGTGGACTGGCCGAGGTTGACGTCCTCGTTGGGGTGCAGGTGGGTGTACTCGCCCTTGGCGTGGCCGAGCAGCTCCAGGGCGCGGTTGGCGACGACCTCGTTGGCGTTCATGTTGGTGGAGGTGCCGGCGCCGCCCTGGATGACGTCCACGACGAACTGGTCGTGCAGCCGGCCGGCGCGGATCTCCTGGCAGGCGGCGACGATCGCGGCGGCCTTGGCGGGGGCGAGGAGACCGAGCTCCTCGTTGGCCTTCGCGGCGGCCTCCTTGACGGCGGCGAGAGCGTCGACGAGGTGGGGGTAGGCGGAGATGGGGGTGCCGGTGATGGGGAAGTTCTCGGTGGCGCGGAGGGTGTGGACGCCCCAGTAGGCGTCGGCGGGGATGTCGCGATCACCGAGAAGGTCGTGCTCGCGGCGGGTGGGGGTGGTCATGGGGGCCTTCCTGTTGTCCGGATGTGGTGAGTGCGGGGTGTCGTTCGTGTACGGGTCGTACGAAGGGGTGCGGTTTCGTCGCCGGGTGCGGGTCCGTCGTGGCTGGTCGCGCAGTTCCCCGCGCCCCTGAATGCCTGCGGCGGCCCGCGCGGGTCCGGTGGGGGCTGGTGTAGCGCGTCCGGTGGGTGGGTGAGTCGGGGCCGTGGTGGGGGGTGTCCGTCCTCGGTACGGCCCTACGTCTCTCAAGAAGCTGACGAAAGGCAATGCCGTCCGCTGCGGGCGGACACCCCCCACCACGTCCCCTTCTCGCCGTCGGCGGCTGTCCGCCGCCGTAGCTGCGGGCAGTCGTGCCGCTAGGGGCGGCACGGGTGGGCGCAGCGGCACCCCGCACCGCCGGGCAGCGCACCCCACGGCGGTCACCGATGGCGCCGGGCACAGCGCCGCAGGGCACCGTGCCCCACGGCGTTGGCCGCACCGCCGGGCGCAGCGCGCCGCCGGGCACAGCGCACGCGTTACGCCGGGGCGACGGGGTCCAGTGCTCGGACCGGGGTGATCTGGCCGACCGGTTCGCCGCCGCCCAGCAGGGCCTCGCCCGCGAAGGCCGTGAGGAGCGACGGGTCCACCCCCGCCCGCGCCAGCGCCGCCGCCGCGACCGGGACGCGCGCCCGGTTCGCCCCGTCGGCGATCTTGACCGCGATCGCCCGGCCGTCAGGCAGCGCCGCGACCTGGACGCCCTCGAAGCCGTCCTTGGCGAGCAGCCCCGGCACGGCCCGCATCAGCGCGGCCACGTCACGCCCCGCGCCGGAGGCCATCTCCGCGTGATCGCGCATCGCGTCGGCCACGCGGGCCTCGGGCGTCCCGGGCGCCGCCGTCGTGATGCGGGCGGCGGCGCGGGCGAGGCCGTGCAGCGAGAGGGAGAACAGCGGGGCGCCGCAGCCGTCGACGGACACCCGGGCGATCTTCTGCCCCGTGAGGTCCTCGACGATCTCGGCGATCGCCTTCTGCAGCGGGTGCCCGGGGTCGAGGTAGTCCTCCAGCGACCAGCCGTTGAGCTTGCAGGTGTAGAGCATCGCCGCGTGCTTGCCGGAGCAGTTCTGGGCGAGACGGCTCGGGCCGCGGTCCGCGCGGATCCAGGCGTCGCGCAGCGCCGGGTCGTACGGGAGGTCGGGGACGTTGCGCAGGTCGTCCTCGGTGAGGCCGGCCAGGTCCAGGATGCGGCGGGTGCCCTCCAGGTGGACCTCGTCGCCGGAGTGGCTGGCCGCCGCGAGGGAGAGCAGGTCGCCCTCCAGCGGCAGGCCGGCGCGGACCATGGCCACCGCCTGCAGCGGCTTGACCGCCGAGCGGGGGTAGAAGGCGGCCTCGATGTCGCCGAGCTGGAAGTCGACGGTGCCGTCGGCGCCGAGGACGACGACGGAGCCGTAGTGGATGCCCTCGATCACTCCACCGCGGATGAGGTGGGCGACCGGGGCGTGGAGGGGTTCGCGGATCTGGGGTGCGTCCGCGAGGGAACTGCTGTACATCTCTTCCTGGTTCGGTGGTGAGGAGCGGTGGCCGGCCGCGAGGGTCACGCGCCGGCCCGGTTCGTGCGGCCGCGGACGGCGTACCAGCCCGCGACGAGGGCGCCGGCGATCAGCGGCAGGCACAGCACGGTGGTGCGTCCGGCGCCGCCGTCGGCGTACATCAGGACCAGGACGGAGGCGAGGAACGCCAGCGTCACGAGTTCGGTCCAGGGGGAGCCCGGGAGGCGGTAGCCGGGCCGGGTCAGGTCGCCGCGCTGCGTCTTCTGCCAGAAGCGCAGGTGACAGATCATGATCATGCCCCAGGTGGCGAGGATGCCGATGGCCGCGAAGTTCAGCACGATCTCGAAGGCGTCCTTGGGGACGACGAAGTTCAGGCCCACGCCGAGGACGCAGATGCCGCTGGTGAGCAGGATGCCGCCGTAGGGGACCTGGGTGCGGCTCATCCGCGCGGTGAACTTCGGGGCGGAGCCGCTGACCGCCATGGAGCGCAGGATGCGGCCCGTGGAGTACAGGCCCGAGTTGAGGGACGACATCGCGGCGGTGAGCACGACGAGGTTCATCACGCCGCCGGCCGCGGGGACGCCGATGTTCGACAGGACGGTGACGAAGGGGCTCTCGCCGGCGGTGTACTTGTTCCAGGGCAGGAGCATGGAGAGCAGGACGACCGAGCCCACGTAGAACAGGCCGACGCGCCACATGATCGAGTTGATCGCCTTCGGCATGATCTTCTCGGGGTTCTCGGTCTCGCCCGCGGCGACGCCGACCAGCTCGACGGAGGCGTAGGCGAAGACGACGCCCTGGATGATCAGCAGCATCGGCAGCAGACCGTTGGGGAAGACGCCGCCGTGGTCGGTGATCAGGGACGGTCCGGGGGTCGCCCCGTCGACCGGATGGCGGGTCACCAGGAGGAAGATGGCGATGCACATGAACGTGACCAGCGCGGCCACCTTGATGATCGCGAACCAGAACTCCAGCTCACCGAAGAACTTGACGGAGATCAGGTTGACGGTCAGCACGATCGCCAGGGCTGTCAAGGCGATCACCCATTGGGGGATGTCGGAGAACATGCCCCAGTAGTGGGTGTACGTGGCCACCGCCGTGATGTCGGCGATGCCCGTGGTCGCCCAGTTGAGGAAGTACATCCAGCCCGCGGTGTACGCGCCCTTCTCGCCCAGGAACTCGCGGGCGTAGGAGACGAACGCGCCGGAGGACGGGCGGTGCAGGACGAGTTCGCCGAGGGCGCGCACGACGAGGAAGGCGAAGATCCCGCAGACCGCGTAGGCGATGAACAGGGAGGGGCCGGCGTCGGCCAGGCGGCCGCCCGCGCCGAGGAACAGGCCGGTGCCTATGGCTCCGCCGATGGCGATCATGTTGACGTGCCGGGACTTCAGTGACTTGCTGTAGCCGGCGTCTCCGGCGTCGATGTGACGGGTCGAGGGGCGCGTCTCGTCTTTGAGGTGCTGTTCGCTCACGCCTCGGGTCCGCCTTCCGTGGGTTGGGCCGTGCGCGTGGCGCGCACGATGTCGGTGAGGGTGGTCTCGACGCGGTCGAGGTGGTGGGCCATCGCTTCCACCGCGTCGTGCTCGGAACCGTCGATCAGCGCCTCGACGATCGCCCGGTGCTCGCGGTTGGACTGCTCGCGCCGGCCGCCCAGCTCGTTGAGGAACGCCGACTGACGCGCCAGCGCGTCGCGGATCTCCTCGATGACCCGGCGGAAGACCGGGTTCTGGGCGGCCTCCGCCACGGCGAGGTGGAAGAGGGTGTCCATCGCGACCCACGCGGTGGTGTCCGTCTCCCGCTCCATGCGGTCCAGCAGATGGGCCAGGTGGTCCAGGTTCTCCGGGGTGCGGCGCGCGGCCGCGTACCCGGCGACCGGGATCTCGATGTGCCGGCGCACCTCCAGCAGGTCGCTGGCCGCGTAGTCGCCGAAGGTGGGGTCCTCGACGGCGCTGGCGACGACGAAGGTGCCCTTGCCGGTCCGGGAGACGGTCAGGCCCATGGTCTGCAGGGCGCGCAGCGCCTCGCGCAGGACGGGCCGGGAGACCTCCAGGGTGCGGCACAGCTCCGCTTCGCTGGGGAGCTTGTCGCCGATGGCGTACTCGCCGCGCTCGATGGCGGCGCGCAGGTGGCCGAGTACGGCCTCCATGGCGCTGATGCGCCGGGGAGGCTGTCCGGCTGTCCGGCTGTCTGACAGGTTCACGGGAGTGATACTCCGGGTGACGGAAGGGCGCTGTCAAGGGCGGCGAAAGAAAAGATTCAGGGGGCGGGACGCCTGAAAATCGGCATCCCGCCCCCTGAGACGTGGCGCTCAGCTGTCGAGGACGCCCGTGGTGAGCAGACCCAGCAGCAGGACGCCGACGACGATCCGGTAGATCACGAAGGCGTTGAAGGAGTGCTTGGCGACGAACTTCAGCAGCCAGGCGATGGAGGCGTAGGCCACCACGAAGGACACGATCGTGCCGACCGCCAGCGGGGCCGCGCCGACGCCCGTGCCCAGGGCGTCCTTCAGCTCGTACAGGCCGGCGCCCGTCAGGGCGGGGATGCCCAGGAAGAACGACAGCCGGGTGGCCGCCACCCGGTCCAGGTCGAGCATGAGGGCGGTGGACATGGTGGCGCCGGAGCGGGAGAAGCCGGGGAAGAGCAGCGCGAGAATCTGGGAGCTGCCGACCAGCATCGCGTCCTTGAAGGACGTGTCGTCCTCGCCGCGCTTGTGGCGGCCCATCTGGTCGGCCGCCCACATCACACCGCTGCCGACGATCAGCGACCCGGCGACCACCCACAGGGAGGCGAGCGGGCCCTCGATGAGCGGCTTGGCGGCCAGGCCCACGACGACGATGGGGACGGTCGCGGCGATCACCCACCAGGCGAACTTGTAGTCGTGGTGGTACCGCTCCTCCTTGTTGACCAGACCGCGGCCCCAGGCGGAGACGATCCGCACGATGTCCTTGAAGAAGTACACCAGCACGGCGGCGATGGCGCCGACCTGGATGACAGCGGAGAACCCGACGACGGCGTCGTCGTCGACGGGGATTCCCATCAGCCCCTCGGTGATCTTGAGATGTCCGGTGGAGGAGACGGGGAGGAACTCGGTCACTCCCTCGACGGCTCCGAGGACGACGGCCTGGCCGACGCTGATGACGCTCATGGGTTCCCGTTCTTGGAGGGGGAAGGGGGTACAGGGGGGCGGGACAGTCTTACTACACGCGCGCTAAGCCTCGCGCCTACGACCACACGCCCCGGCCGAGCGCGACCCCCGCGAAGGCCGCGCCCAGACCCGCGGCCACACTTCCCACCACGTTGCACACCGCGTACATGCGGGCACCGGTCTCGGTCAGCCGCAGCGTCTCGTACGAGAAGGTCGAGTACGTCGTCAGCGCCCCGCACAGGCCCGTGCCCAGCAGCAGCCTCAGCCGGGAGTCCCCGGCGCCCGCGACCGCCGCCCCGGTCAGCAGGCCGAGGATCACACAGCCCACGACGTTGACGACGAAAGTGCCCCACGGGAAGACCGAGTCGTGCCGGGACTGCACCGCACGGTCGGTGAGATAGCGCAGGGGTGCGCCCACCATGCCCCCGCACACGACGAGCAGCCAGTTCACAACGACTTCTTACCCTTCCTGTCCGATTCGCCGGATTCGGCGTCGCGTCCGACGTACCGGATGACCTCGCAGTCGTCGAGGATCACCAGCCCCTCGCCGACCAGCTCGTCCAGCTGCGGCAGGAAGGCGCGGACCCGCTCCTCCGTGTCGACGATCACGATCGCCACCGGCAGGTCCTCGCTCAGCGACAGCAGGCGCGAGGTGTGGATGAGGGAGGAGGCGCCGAAGCCCTCGATACCGCGGAAGACGCTGGCGCCGGCGAGGCCGGCCGCGTGGGCGCGGTGCACGATCTCGGCGTACAGCGGCTTGTGGTGCCAGGTGTCCATCTCGCCGATGAACACGGTCAGCCGCAGGGCTCGCCCGGTCAGCCTGGTCATCGCTGCCTCCGGCTCAGGACGCGGCGGGTGGCCGTGGCGGCGAGCCACACCGCGAGGAGCGCCGCGAGCGGGGTCACGCCGAGGTGGATCAGCGCGGTGCGCGCGTGGTGGCCGTCGAACAGCTGCTGCGTGTCGACGGCGTAGGTGGAGAAGGTGGTGAAGCCGCCGAGCACACCGGTGCCGAAGAACGGCCGCACCAGCTTGTGCGCGGCCAGGGCCTCGGTGATGAGCACCATGAACACGCCCATCACCAGGCATCCGGTGATGTTGATCCACAGTGTCGTCCACGGGAATCCGGCGTCCCGCGTCGGCCACTCCAGGCCGGCGGCGTAGCGGGCCGCGGCGCCGCAGCCGCCGCCGAGCGCGACCACCGCGACGACGGGCAGCTGACCGCGCCACGTGGACCGGCGGCGCGGCGCGGCCGGGACACGGAGGCTCTGGGTTTCCGGGGCTGTCATGTCGTACGTCTCCTGCTCACCGTGAAGGCGATCACGGCCGGGACCAGCCTAGCGCCGGGCCCGGCCGGGTCACCGCGCGGCGGGCGGGGCGCAGACCGCGACACCCGGCTCCCAGAGGCTGCCGAGGACCAGGTGCCCGGGCGTCGCGCAGACGCTGGTGACCATGCGGAAGCGGGAGCGGCGGCGGGCGAGGTGGTGGACGATCCTTCCGTCGTCGTCGACGGCCACGACCGCGGCGCTGCCGGTGGGACGGAAGGGCACGTGCCGCGCCGCACGGCCCGCGGCCCGGCGTACGGCGGGGGCGGCCCGTTCCAGCACGTCCAGCGCGGGAACGCGCGGGCCGGCCAGGGCGACCCAGACGGGGCCGGCGGGGCCGGAGCGCCACAGGTTGTCGGGCATGCCGGGCAACACCTCGGTGAAGGGCTCGCGGCGTCCGGCCTTCGGCCCGGTGAGCCAGTAGCGGGTGAGGCGGCACGCGCGCGTCTCGGCCAGCACCAGGAAGCCGGCGTCGGCGCTCAGGGCGAGCCCGTTGGCGAAGCGCAGGCCCTCCAGCAGGACCTCGAAAGCCCTGCCGCCGGGGGCGAGGCGCAGCAGCCGGCCGGTGCGGGTGTCCTCGACGAGGTCGGCGAGCCAGTGGTCCAGCGGGTGGCGACGGCTGGAGACGGTGACGTACACGCTGCCGTCGGGTGCGGCGACGGCGTTGCTCGCGAAGCGCAGCCGCTCCCCCGCCACCTCGTCGGCGAGCACGCGGACGGTGCCGGTGCCCAGGTCGGCCCGCAGCAGACCGCGCTCGGCGTCGCAGACCAGCAGGTCGCCGTCGGGGAGGAGCTCCAGGCCCAGCGGGCGTCCGCCGGTCTCGGCGAGCGTCTCGACGCGCGGTGCGCCGGGGCCGGTCAGCGTGTCGAGGCGCAGGATGCGGCCGTCGGCCACGCCGGTGAGGATCCTGCCCTGCGGGTCGGCGATCACGTCCTCCGGACCGTGGCCGGGCAGGCGGACGTAACGGAGCGGAACGAGCGGGGTGGGTGTCGCCATGGGGGCCGGGTCACCAGCCTTTCTCGAACATGCGGGCCACCTCGGCGATACGGATCTCGTCGCGCCGGTAGTAGGTGTGCGCGCCGGCCCGGCGGACCCTCAGCACGCCGACGCGGGCCAGCAGGGCGAGGTCGGCCCGCACCAGGCGCGGGGGCAGACCGAGTCCGGCGGCGACGGCGTCGGCGGTGACGCCGTGCGGGGCGGTGAGGGGGTCCGGGGCGGGGGTGGGGGCGGGCGGGTGCTTCAGCCACCGCAGGATGTCCAGACGCCTCTCGCTGACGGGAGCCCTCAGCATCGTGTCCCCCTCGGGTGCCTGACCGGGCGGCGGCCTTCGGGCCGTGTCCTCCCACTGTGCCCGGCGGGGCCCGTCGCGTACCGCACTTCGCGCGCGTTGGCCGGGATACGTAGGCCAACGGACCGGCGGAGAACGGGCGTTGAGTTCGGCGGGGCGGCGCGGGGTGCGGGTGAGGCCCGGCCGCCGCACTCGCGGGCCGGGCCTCACCGGACGCTCAGCGCCGGTTCATCGGTGGCTGAACCAGGACATCGACGCCAGTGCCCTGTCGTCGTAGCCGAACAGGGCCTGGTTCTCCCAGCCGTTGCCGGAAGAGGCGTCCGCGGGGTCCCAGCCGTTGCCGGTCACCGCGGTCCAGGTCGCCTCCCAGTAGAAGACGCCGAGACCGCGGCCGTTCGGGACGGCCTCCACGATGTTCGCGACCGTGTTCATCCACGCCGTCTGCCCGGCCACGCTCGCCGGGTAGCCGCTCACCAGCTCGCCGGTGGTGTCGATCTGGTTGGTGAGCGCGTCGTCGCTGTCCAGCCGGAAGGGATAGGCCGTCTCGGCGACGAAGACGGGCTTGCCGTAGCGGGAGGCGGCGTCGTCCAGGGTGGTCTGGAAGTCGGAGAGCGGGCCGTGCCAGTAGCCGTAGTACGACAGGCCGATCGCGTCGAACCTCACGCCGTTGGCCACGGCGTTGTCGAACCACCAGCGGGTGCCGGACAGGTCGCCGCCCTTGGCGAGGTGCAGGGCGACGAGGGTGGACGGGTTGACCGCCTTGACGGCGTTGTATCCGCTGTTGAGCAGTCCGGCCAGCTGGGTCCAGTTGTCCGTGGACCCCTCGCTCCACAGCATGCCGCCATTGATCTCATTGCCCACCTGGACCATGTCGGCGGTGGTGCCCTGGGCCTTCAAGGCGTTCAGGACGTCGTACGTGTGCTGGTACACGTCCGTCTTGAGTTGACTGTAGGAGTGGCCCGCCCAGGCGGCCGGCTTCGTCTGGGCGCCCGGGTCGGCCCAGGTGTCGGAGTAGTGGAAGTCGACCAGCAGTTTCATGCCGGCGGCCTTGACCCGCTTGGCCATGGCGAGCACGCGGGTCTTGTTGTTGTAGCCGTCGGCGGGGTTCACCCAGACCTTCAGCCGGGCGTAGTTCATCCCGGCGTTCCTCAGGATGGTGACCGCGTCGCCGGTGGTGCCGGAGGCCGTCCTGTAGACGCCGCCGGACGCCTCGCTCTTGGCCAGGGAGGAGATGTCGGCGCCCTTGACGGACAGTCCGCTCGTCCCCGGGGTGAAGCTGAGGTCGTCCACGTTGATCCAGTTGCCGGCGTTCGCGTCACTGTTGACGCTGATCGTGCACTGGTTGCCGGTGACCTTGACCGGCGTGACGATCCTGATCCAGCCGCTCGCGGAGACCGGCAGGTCGGTGCGCTGTTCGGCGCCGCCGCAGTTCTTCAGCGCGAGGTAGGCGGCCTTCTGCCCGCCGCTGGAGCGGACCCAGGCGGTGAGCGTGTAGGAGCCGTCGGCCAGGCCCGACAGGTACTGGTAGGTCTCCACCTTGTAGGCGCCGGCGGACCAGTGGCTGAGCCGGTAGCCGCCGCTGTGCCCGCCGGCCTCGGTGTAGCTCGCGCCGGTGTCGCCGTACTCGGACCACCCGCTGGGGGTCGCCGTGCCGGCGCCGTCGGTCTCGAAGCCGCCGTTGGTGAGGGTGGCGGCCGCCTGCGCGCTCTGGGCGGGCAGGGCGGTGAGGGCGAGGGCCGCCACGAGCGGCGGCAGCACGGCCCTGATGGTGCGTCCGGGATGGAACATCGTCGTCCGTCGTCCCTTCGACGTGAGGGGTGGGAGCCTCCGCGCCCGGCGATGCACCCGGCGAGGGGCGCCCGGGGTGGAGGAAACCCCTCCGCCCGCGGCTCACGGCTCGCACGGGCGGAGGGGAGCCGGCTCAGCCGTCGAGTCGTACGACCCGGACGGCTCCCGCGGGCACGGCCAGCCGGCCCGCGGCGCGCTCACCGGTGAGCAGCTCGGTGCCGGCGGTCTCCAGCGGCACCTTGGCCTCGGCGGCGGTGTGGTTGATCGCGAACAGGTAGCTGCCCCGGTCGCCGGTGCGGCGCACGACCTCGACATCGCGCGGCAGGTCGGCGCGCGGGGCGATGCGGGCGTCGTCGGTGGCCCAGCCGAGCAGTGCGTCCAGCCCCTCGTGCCCGAGGCGGGTGGAGACGTACCAGGCGGTGCCCTCGCCGAGGCGGTGGCGGGTGATGGCGGGGTGGCCGGCGGTCAGTCCTTCGGCGTAGCTCCACACGGTCTCGGCGCCGCGCGGCACGACGAACTCCGTCCACACGTCACCGCTCAGCTCGGAGCCGTCGGGGCCGGTGATCCGCACCCGCTCGTCGCGCAGCAGCGGGGAGAACTCCTCGACCGTCAGGCCGAGGGTGTCGCGCAGCGCGCCGGGGTGGGGGCCCGCGTGGACGGCGTCGTGCTCGTCGACGATGCCGGAGAAGTACGACACGACGAGGGTGCCGCCGCGCTCGACGTACTGTCCGAGGTTGCGCCCGGCCGTCTCGGTCATCAGGTAGAGGGCGGGGACGACGACCAGGGGGTAGCGCGACAGGTCGGCTTCTGGGTGGGCGAAGTCGACGGTGAGGTGGCGGTCGTAGAGCACCTCGTAGAAGGCGTCGGCGCGTTCGCGGGCGTCGTGGTCCTCGCTGGGGCGCCAGTCGAGGGTCTGCGCCCACCAGGACTGCCAGTCCCACAGCATGGCCACGTCGGCCTGTGTGCGGGTGCCGAAAATCTCGCTCAACGCCTCGAGGGAGCCGCCGAGTTCGACGACCTCGCGCCACACGCGTGTGTCGGTGCCGCCGTGCGGGACCATCGCGGAGTGGAACTTCTCGGCGCCGCGCCGGGACTGCCGCCACTGGAAGAACATCGCGCCCTCGGAGCCGCGCGCGACGTGGCCGAGGGAGTTGCGGGCCATCTGCCCGGGTGCCTTGGCGGGGTTGCGGGGCTGCCAGTTGACGCCGGAGGTGGAGTGCTCCAGCAGCAGCCAGGGGGCGCCGCCGGCGACGGAGCGGGTGAGGTCGGCGGCCATGGCGAGGTTGACGTGGGTGCGGCGGCCGTCGGTGATGAGGTAGTGGTCGTTGGTGACGAGGTCGACCTCGCGGCCCCAGGCCCAGTAGTCGACGGAGTCGCACTGGCTGAGCGCGGTCATGAAGTTGGTGGTGACCGGGACGCCGGGTGAGAGCCGGTGCAGGATGTCCCGCTCGGCGCGGAAGTTCTCGCGCATGGTGGCATCGGCGAAGCGGCGGTAGTCCAGGGCCTGGGCGGGGTTGCCGACGGTCGCGGCCAGGCGCGGGGGGTTGATCTCGTCGAGGCTGCCGTAGCGCTGGCCCCAGAAGGCGGTGCCCCAGGCGTCGTTGACGGCGTCGACGGTGCCGTAGGTGTCGCGCAGCCAGCGGCGGAAGTGGGCGGCGCAGGAGTCGCAGTAGCAGGCGGAGACGGGGACGCCGTACTCGTTGTGCACGTGCCACATCGCGAGCGCCGGGTGGTCGCCGTAGCGCTCGGCGAGCCGGGTGGTGATGTGCGCGGCGGCCGCCCGGTAGTCGGGGTTGCTGTGGCAGATCGCGCCGCGGGAGCCGAACTCCAGGCGCACGCCCTCGGCGGTGACCGGGAGGGCCTCGGGGTGGGCCCGGTAGAACCAGGCGGGCGGCACCACGGTGGGGGTGCCGAGATCGACGCGGACGCCGTTGTCGTGCAGCAGGTCGACGATCCGGTCGAGCCAGCCGAAGTCGTACTCCCCCGGCGCCGGCTCCAGCAGGGCCCAGGAGAAGATCCCGACGCTGACCATCGTCACGCCGGCCTCGCGCATCAGCCGGACGTCCTCCTGCCAGACGGCTTCCGGCCACTGCTCGGGGTTGTAGTCCCCGCCGAAGGCGAGCCTGGTGAGGCCCCTGGGGGTCGTGTCCGGCATGGATCTCTCCCGTTGGTGTCGATCATTTGGGAACGTGCACACACAGCGACGGCGGTGCGAGCCCAACATAACCGCACAGCAACAACCATTGACAAGTGTCCGGGATGTTTCTCTACTGTGAACGCTCACAGAAGCATGGCAGGTCTCCGCAGCGAGCGTGAGACCCAGGTCAGGGGAGAGATCCATGCCGTACACGAAGCGCCGCCGCCTCGTGACTTCCGCCGTCGCCGTCGCGCTCGGCGCCACCGCACTCGCCGCCTGCGGCTCGTCCGACGACCAGGGCGACGCACAGTCCGGCCCCGTCTCGCTGACGTACTGGACCTGGGCGCCCGGTATGGACAAGGTGGTGGACCTGTGGAACAAGGGCCCGGGCAAGAAGGACCGGATCACCGTCACGGTGAAGAAGCAGGCGTCCGGCGACACGCTGGTCACCAAGATCCTCACCGCGCACAAGGCGGGCAAGGGCCCGGACCTGGTGCAGGCGGAGTACCAGGCGCTGCCGACGCTGGTCAGCAATGACGCGCTGGCCGACATCGCGAAGAACGTGGGCGACGTCAAGCGGAAGTTCGCCGACGGCGTCTGGCAGCAGACCACCCTGGGCACCGACGTCGTCTACGCGATACCGCAGGACATCGGGCCGATGATGTTCTACTACCGCGCGGACCTCTTCCAGCAGTACGGCCTGTCCGTGCCGGCCACCTGGGACGAGTTCGCCCAGACCGCCCGCGCGCTGAAGAAGAAGGCCCCGGACAAGGCCCTGACCACCTTCTCCGCCAACGACTCCGGTCTGTTCGCGGGCCTGGCCCAGCAGGCCGGCGCGCGGTGGTGGACGACCTCCGGCGACCAGTGGAAGGTCGGCATCGACGACGCGGCGACGCAGAAGGTCGCGAAGTTCTGGGGCGACCTGGTCAAGGAGGGCTCCATCGACAACCAGCCGATGTACACCCCCGCCTGGAACAAGGCGCTCGACACCGGCAAGCAGATCGCGTGGGTCAGCGCCGTGTGGGCGCCGGGTACCCTGACCACGGCCGCGCCGGACACCAAGGGCAAGTGGGCCATGGCCCCGCTCCCCCAGTGGTCCAAGAGCGAGAACCGCACCGGCAGCTGGGGCGGCTCCTCGACGGCGGTCACCACCGACTCCCGGCACAAGGACGCCGCCGCCAAGTTCGCCGCCTGGCTGAACACCGACGCCGAGGCGCTCAACGCGCTCGCCAAGGAGAGCGGCATCTACCCGGCGTCCACGTCCGCGCAGCTCAGCGGCGCCTTCCAGAACCCGCCGGAGTTCTTCGCGAACCAGGCCGACTTCTACACCAAGGCCGCCGACATCGCCGAGACCACCGCGCCCTCCGCGTGGGGCCCGAACGTGAACGTCGCCTACACGTCCTTCAAGGACGCCTTCGGGGCCGCCGCCAAGAACAAGTCGGACTTCGGCGCGGCGCTGCGGAAGATGCAGGCCGACACCGTGGCCGACATGAAGAAGCAGGGCTTCGAGGTCGCTCCGTGACCACCGCCGCACGCCGCAGGCCGTACGGGGCCAGGTCGGCCCCGTACGCCTTCCTCCTCCCCGCGACGATCCTGTTCGTCCTGTTCTTCGCGCTGCCCATCGGCTACGCGGTCTGGCTCAGCTTCCGCAAGGTGCATGTCTCCGGCCTCGGCCTCGGGGCCCACGCCCGCAGCGAGGTCTGGGCCGGCCTGGAGAACTACACCGACGCGCTCACCGACAGCGAACTGCTGCACGGCGCGCTGCGCGTGGCCGGCTACGGCTGCATCGTCGTCCCGGTCATGCTGGGGCTCGCCCTGCTGCTCGCGTTGATGCTCGACACCGACAAGGTCCGCCTGGCCCCGTTCACCCGGCTCGCGATCTTCCTGCCGTACGCCATCCCCGGCGTCGTGGCGGCGCTGCTGTGGGGCTTTCTGTACCTGCCGGACGTCAGCCCCTTCTACTACGTGCTCGAGAGGCTGGGTCTGCCGCAGCCGGATCTGCTGGACGGCGGCCCGCTCTACCTCGCCCTGTCCAACATCGCGGTCTGGGGCGGCACCGGTTTCAACATGATCGTCATCTACACCTCGCTGCAGGCCATCCCGGCGGAGGTGTACGAGGCGGCGAAGCTGGACGGCGCGACCCCGCTGCAGATCGCGCTGCGGATCAAGATCCCGATGGTGGCGCCCTCGCTGGTGCTGACCTTCTTCTTCTCGATCATCGCGACGCTGCAGGTGTTCAGCGAGCCGACCACGCTGAAACCGCTCACCAACTCCGTTTCCACGACGTGGAGTCCGCTGATGAAGGTCTACCGGGACGCCTTCGGCTCCGGTGACATCTACGCGGCCGCCGCCGAAGCCGTCCTCATCGCCGTCGTCACACTGGTGCTGTCGTTCGGCTTCCTGCGCACCGCGAACCGCCGCAACAGGCAGGAGGCAACCCGATGAGTTCCGTGGCCCTCCGCAAGGCCGCCCCGGCCGCCGGTACGACACCGGGCACCGCCCAGGGGCCTCCCCCTGGCTCCGGCGAGGGGACCCCCATGCGCCGCCGGATCGCCCTGGTCCCGACGGTGACACTGCTGCTGGGCGCGCTGTACTGCCTGCTGCCGGTGGCGTGGGTGGTGATCGCGGCGACCAAGTCCGGCAAGGAGCTGTTCTCCACGTTCACCTTCCTGCCGGGCAGCGGTTTCGCCGGCAACCTGCACGACCTGAACGCCTACCGCGACGGCGTCTACTGGGAGTGGATGGGCAACTCCGCGCTCTACGCGGGGCTCGGGGCCCTGCTGTCGACGGCGGTGTCCGCGGTCAGCGGCTACGCGCTGGCGACGTACCGCTTCCGCGGACGCGAGGCGGTGTTCAACATCCTGCTCGCGGGGGTGCTGATGCCCCCGGTGATCCTCGCCGTGCCGCAGTACCTGCTGCTGGCGAAGGCGGACCTGACGGACTCCTATCTGTCGGTGCTGCTGCCGCAGATCCTCTCGCCCTACGGCGTGTACCTGTCGCGGATCTACGCGGCCGCCGCGGTGCCGGCGGACGTGGTGGAGGCGGGGCGGATGGACGGGGCGAGCGAGTGGCGGATCTTCACCCGGATCGCGCTGCCCATGATGGTCCCCGGCCTGGTGACGGTGTTCCTGTTCCAGTTCGTCGCCGTGTGGAACAACTTCCTGCTGCCGTTCATCATGCTCAGCGACGACGAGAAGTTCCCGATCACGCTCGGCCTCTACACGCTGCTGGAGCAGGGCTCCAACCAGCCCGCGCTGTACACGCTCGTGATCACGGGCGCGTTCCTCGCCGTGCTGCCGCTGGTCGTCCTGTTCCTGGTCGTCCAGCGGTTCTGGAGCCTGGACCTGCTCTCCGGGGCCGTAAAGTCATGACCATGAGTACATCGGGGGGCCGGCGCAGGCCGCCGACGATCCACGACGTGGCGCGCGAGGCGGGGGTATCGCGCGGCACCGTCTCGCGCGTGCTCAACGGCGGGCACTACGTCAGCCCCGCCGCCCAGGAGGCCGTCAACGCGGCCATCCGCAAGACCGGTTACGTCGTCAACCGGCACGCGCGCTCGCTGATCACCGGGCGCTCGGACTCGGTGGGCTTCCTGCTCACCGAGCCGCAGGAGCGGTTCTTCGAGGACCCCAACTTCAACGTCCTGCTGCGCGGCTGCACCCAGGCACTGGCCGCGCACGACGTCCCGCTGCTGTTGATGCTCGCGGGGAACGAGGACGAACGGCGGCGGATCACCCGCTACATCACCGCCGGGCACGTCGACGGAGTGCTGCTGGTCTCCAGCCACTCCGGCGACCCCGTCGCCCAGGAACTGCGCGAGGCGGGCGTGCCGCTGGTGGCGTGCGGCAAGCCGATCGGCCTGGGTTCGAAGGTGAGTTACGTGGCCGCCGACGACCGGGACGGCGCCCGGGACATGGTGCGCCATCTGCTCTCCCTCGGGCGGCGCCGGATCGGCACGGTCACCGGCCCGCTGGACACCCCCGGCGGTGTCGAACGCCTCGCCGGCTACAAGGAGGTGCTCGCCGAGGCGGGCCTCCCGGTCGACGAGCGGCTGATCGTCTCCGGCGACTACAGCCGGGCCAGCGGCGAGGTGGCCGCCGAGCGGCTGCTGGAGCGGGCGCCCGACGTGGACGCCGTGTTCGTCGCGTCGGACCTGATGGCGCAGGGGGTGCTGACCACGCTGCACCGGTCCGGGCGCCGGGTGCCGGAGGACGTGGCGGTGGGCGGTTTCGACGACTCCCCCGCCGCGCTCTCCGCCAGCCCCGAGCTGACGACCATACGGCAGCCGTGGGACCGCATCAGCGCCGAGATGGTCCGCGTCCTGCTCGCCCAGATCGGCGGCGAGGACCCGGCGGCGGTCATCCTGCCGACGGAGCTGGTCAAGCGGGCCTCCACCTGAGCGGCTGAGCCGGTGGAGTGACACGGGTCAGGATCGAAGAAGCCACGACCGGCGCGCGCGTCCTAGCGTGGGGACACCGACGAAAACCCGTCGGACCCGCACCTTCGAGGAGTGAGTGCCATGACCGCCGGCGTGCAGACGATCATCTACCCCGTCAAGGACCGGGAGCGGGCCACGGCCCTGTTCACGGCTCTGCTCGGCGTCGAGCCGTTCGTGAACGAGCCCTACTACGTCGGTTTCAAGGCCGAGGGCCAGGACGTCGGGCTCGACCCGAACGGGCACGCCCAGGGCCTGACCGGCCCGGTGCCGTTCTGGCACGTCACCGACCTGAGGGAGCGCCTCGCCGCGCTGGTGGAGGCGGGTGCCGAGGTGGTCCAGGACGTGCGGGACGTCGGCAACGGCCGTCTCGTCGCCTCCGTGAAGGACGCCGACGGCAACATGGTCGGCCTGCTGCAGGATCCGGTGGCCTGACCACGGACCGGCCTCGGGGGGCGGGTCGCCGAGAGGGCCGAGGGGGATCCTGGGGGCGCCTCGCCGGCGGGTGTCGGCCGCCGGCGAGGCGCTTGCACCCGCACTAGTTGCATGCTCAACGATTGGCCGGATCGGTGCTACCGTGCGGGTATGTCAGCGAAGACGGCCGGCGTCCGGCTCGAGGAGCGGTGGCGGGACATCCTGTCCGTGCACGCCCGCACGATGTGCGAGATCGACCGGGCCCTGCACCCCTACGGCCTGGGCGCCAGCGACTTCGAGGTGCTCGACATCCTGGCGACCGCCTCGCCCCGGCCCGGCGATCAGTGCCGCGTGCAGAACCTGGTCGGGCAGGTGCATCTCAGCCAGAGCGCGCTGTCCCGCCTCATCGGCCGCCTGGAGAAGGACGGCCTGGTGGAGCGCTCGGTGTGCGCCGAGGACCGGCGCGGTGTGTGGGTCGCCCTGACCGAGGAAGGCCGCCGCCTGCACGCGGAGGTCCGCCCGCTCCAGCGCGAGGTGCTGGAGCGGATGCTCGGCTCCCGGCCGGTGTGACCCGGCCCGGTTCCCGGGTGGGACGGCGGCTGCGGTTCTCCTCCTACGGTCGGGCCAGGAGGGTGCGGACGCCCTCCGAGGTGAGGGTCAGCGGATGCGAGGATGCCGCATCGATGGTGAGCGACAGGTCGTCCGCCGGCCACTGCGCGGCCAGCGCGCCCAGCGGGACCAGGCGGTAGCGCGAGATGTAGGGCAGCAGGTCCGCCATCGCCGGCTCGGACGTGAAGACGGGAACCACCGGGGTGCCGCCCGGCTGTTCCAGCACCGGCAGAGCCACCGCGGAGGGGTCTGCGGCGTCGTCGTCGCCCACGTCGTCCGGCACCGGCACCAGCACATCGCTGTGCGCCAGCGTGTCCAGCGCCGCCGTGTCCTCGGTGTTGCGAGCGAGCGCGTCCAGCGCGCGCTGGGCGGGCGTGGCGGTGTTGTCGTTCGCGGGTGTGTCCATGGTGTCTTCCCTGGTCGCGGCGGTCGGATGGCCGGACCGGGCGAGGGGGGCCCGGCGCGGTCTGGCCTCGCGTACCCGACGCGGACCGGATCATTCCCCTTGCCGCCGACTTGCCGGCGGGCCCGCGCACGTCACCCGGAAGGCGCGCCGAGCAGGTCCGCGACGGTGGTGACCCGGATCAGGGGCCGGTACAGATCCAGCACGTGCAGCGCCTTGGCGTGCGCGTCGTCGTCCACGCCCGCGCACGCGTCCGCGACGACCACCACCTCGACCCCCGCGTCGGCGGCGGCGAGCGCCGTGGACAGCACGCAGCAGTCGGTGCTCACGCCGGCCAGCACCAGCCGCCCGTCCTGGCCGACGAGCGCGGCGAGCTGCGGGGTCCACTTGCCGAAGGTGGGCGCGTCGACGACGTGCCGGGCCACGGCGGCGAACTCGTCCGTCAGCCGCCACAGCGGAGCGTCCGGCGGCTGCCGCGCGAACGGCCACCGCGCGTAGTACGCCCGCCAGGCGCCCTCCGGTTCGGGCGGCGCCAGGAAGCGGGTGAAGGCGACCCGGTCGCCGAAGGCCGGCAGCAGCCGCCGTACCCCCGCCGCGGCCTCGTCGAAGCGCGGCGTCGCCCACGGGCTGCCGGGATCGGCGAACACCCGCTGCATGTCGACGACGGCGAGCAGACCGGCGGCCCCGGACGTCCGGCGGCCACCGCGAGCCTCGCCGCCTGCGCCTCCTCGGTCGGCACCGTGGTCCTCGCCGCCTCCGCCCCCACGGTGAGCAGCCCGGTCCTCGCCGCCTCCGCCCCCACGGTGAGCACCCCGGTCCTCGCCGCCTCCGCCCTCACGGTGAGCACCCCGGTCCTCGCTCATACCGCGCTCACCTCGGCCCGCGACGGTTCCGCCTCCTGGGCGCGCACCCTGCCCCGGGCGGTGGCCAGCGTGCCGAGGAAGCCCAGCGCGAGGGCCGCGAGGACGCCGAGGTTGGCGTACGCCCACGGGCCGGAGCGGCCGCCGAGACCGAGCGGGCCGAGCAGATAGCCCTGCCAGTCGAGCAGGCGGGCGCTGGTGTTGGTGACCAGGCCCCAGCCGAGCGCGGTCGCGGCGAGGGTCAGCAGCAGCGGCCCGGGCGGTACGTCGCCGTAGCGGCCGTCGGGCCGGTACAGGTCCTGCTCGTCGTAGTCGCGGCGGCGCAGCAGCAGGTCACCGAGGACGATGCCGCACCAGGCGGCGATGGGGACACCGAGGGTGGTGAGGAAGCCCGTGAACGGCCCGAGGAAGTCGTCGGCGAAGAACACGATGTACACCGAGCCCGCGATCATCAGGACCCCGTCGACGAGCGCGGCGAGCGGGCGCGGGACGCGCAGGCCGGCCGCCAGCAGGGCGAGGCCGGAGGAGTAGATGTCGAGCACGGCCCCGCCGACCAGGCCGAGGACCGCCACGACGGCGAACGGCACCAGGAACCAGGTGGGCAGCAGCGTGGTCAGCGCGCCGATCGGGTCGGCGGCGACGGCCTCGCCCAGACCGGCCGAGGAGCCGGCCAGCAGCAGCCCGAAGACCAGCAGGAGCAGCGGGGCGAGCGAGGCGCCGAAGGTGGTCCAGCCGATCACGGCGCGGCCCGAGGAGCGGCGGGGCAGGTAGCGGGAGTAGTCGGCGGCGGCGTTGACCCAGCCGAGGCCGAAGCCGGTCATCATGAACACCAGCGCGCCGATGAACTCCTGCGCGGACCCGGCCGGCAGGGCGCTGACCGTGCCCCAGTGGACGTGGTCGGCGACCAGGCCGACGTAGACGACCGTGAGTACCCCGGTGACCACGGTGATCACGGTGTGCAGCCGCATGATCAGGTCGAAGCCGAGGACGCCCCCGGCCACGGTCAGCGCCCCGACCAGCACCAGCGCGGCGACCTTGGTACCGGTGCCGCCGCCCCAGCCGAGGCGGCCGAAGACGGTGGCGGTGGCCATGCTCGCCAGGGCGACCAGGACGGTCTCCCAGCCGACGGTGAGCAGCCAGGAGACGACGGACGGCAGCCGGTTGCCGCGCACCCCGTAGGCGGCCCGGCCGAGCACCATCGTCGGCGCGGATCCGCGCTTGCCGGCCACCGCGACGAACCCGCACAGCAGGAACGAGAAGACGATCCCGGCGGCTCCGGCGGCGAGCGCCTGCCAGAACGAGATCCGGAACCCGAGTGCGAAGGCGCCGTAGCTGAGGCCGAGCACCGACACGTTGGCGCCGAACCAGGGCCAGAACAGTCCGCGCGGGACGCCCTTGCGCTCGCCGTCGGCGATCACGTCCAGGCCGTGCGTCTCCACCCGCAGGGGCCGGTCCCCCGCGGGCCGGGGTATGTCGTGGGGCTCCGTCATCGTGACCTGCCTGTCCGAAGGTGTGAGTACCGCCGCACGGGTGGTTACCCGGCACACGAACCCCCTCAACCTCGAAAAGAGGCAGTCATGAAGCCCGCGAGCGAAGGCGACGAGAAGCAGCGTGCGGCCGCCGCCCGGCAGGAGCCGCGCGATCCCGTGCGGAAGGGATCGGCGCAGGCGTCCCCGGGGCGCGGCCTCCCGGAGTACGGCGAGCGGCACGAGCGGGTCTTCCAGGCCCTCACCGCGGCCCAGGAGCACCACGGCGGTGACGCCGTCCACCTGGAGGAGATCTCCCGCGCGGCCGGGATCCCGGAGGAGGAGACCCGGGAGCTCCTGCACGAGCTGACGCAGGTCCACCGGCTCACCACGGAGCTGGCCGGATCGGACCGGCCGGACCTGGGGCCGAGATACGAGACCGCGCCGCGGCTTTGACCTTCCGCCTTGCCTCACCCCCTCTCGGGACAACGCGCGACCGCCGGTCGCCCGTCAGCTCGTCGTCCGTCAGTCCGTCAGTCCGTCAGTCCGTCAATCCGTCAATCCGTCACCAGCGCCAGCATGAAGCCGTCGTAGCCCTTCTCCCCCACGGTCTGCAGGGTCGTGGCGGTCAGCCGGGGGTGGGCGGCGATGAGCTCGGTGAAGCGGCGTACGCCCTGGACGCGCGGGTCGGAGCTGTCCGCTTCGGTGACGGCGCCCTCCCGTACGACGTTGTCGGCGACGATGACGCTGCCGGGGCGGGTCAGCTTCAGGGCCCACTCCAGATAGGCGGGGTTGGAGGGCTTGTCGGCGTCGAGGAAGACGAGGTCGAAGGGGCCGGCGCCCTCCTGAACGAGCCGGGGCAGGGTGTCGAGGGCCTTGCCGAGGCGGATGTCGACGAGGTGGCCGAGGCCGGCGCGCGCCACGTTCGCGGCGGCGACGGCGGCGCACTGCTCGTCCACCTCCAGGGTCACCACGCGCCCGTCGCCGGGGAGGGCGCGGGCCAGCCAGATCGTGCTGTAACCGGCGAGGGTGCCGATCTCCAGCACGGTGCGGGCGCCGCGGATGCGGGCGAGAAGGTTCAGCAACTTGCCCTGGTTCGGGGCGACATGGATGGCGGGCAGCCGTTCGGCGTCCGCGTCGGCCACGGCCGCGCGCAGGGCGTCGTCCTCCTCGACGAGCAACTCGTTGAAGTAGGCGTCGACGACGGTCCACGTCTCCTGCGGCACGGCGGGCTCCTTGCGAGTCGAACCAGTGAGTTTCCAAAGGGAACTTACTACACCGCGGTCCGGGGACGACCGTGATCGCCGCACGCGCAAAAAGGCCGGGCCGGCCCCGAGGGCCGGCCCGGCGGGAGCGGGAGCGGTCAGACCAGGTCGAACCGGTCGAGGTTCATGACCTTGTCCCAGGCCGCGACGAAGTCCTTGACGAACTTCTCCTTCGCGTCGTCGCTCGCGTAGACCTCGGCCAGCGCGCGCAGTTCGGAGTTCGAGCCGAAGACGAGGTCGGCGCGGCTGCCGGCCCACTTCAGCTCGCCCGTGGCGGCGTCCCGGCCCTCGAACGTGGTCTGGTCCTCGCTGGTGGACTTCCACGTCGTGCCCAGGTCGAGCAGGTTGACGAAGAAGTCGTTCGTCAGGGCACCCGGGGTCTTGGTGAAGACGCCGAGCTGCGACTGCTGGTGGTTGGCGCCCAGCACGCGCAGGCCGCCGACGAGGACCGTCATCTCGGGGGCGCTCAGGGTGAGCAGGTTGGCGCGGTCGAGCAGCAGGTACTCGGCCGGCAGGCGGTTGCCCTTGCCGAGGTAGTTGCGGAAGCCGTCCGCGACCGGCTCCAGCGCCTCGAAGGACTCGGCGTCGGTCTGCTCCTGCGTCGCGTCGACGCGGCCCGGCGTGAAGGGCACCTCGATGTCGAAGCCGGCGTCCTTGGCGGCCTTCTCCACGGCGGCGCAGCCACCGAGGACGATCAGGTCGGCCAGGGAGACCTTGCGGGCGGACCCGGCGTTGAAGTCCTGCTGGACGCCCTCGAGGGTGCGCAGCACGAGCGCGAGCTGGTCGGGCTCGTTGACCTCCCAGCCGCGCTGCGGCTCCAGGCGGATGCGGGCGCCGTTGGCTCCGCCGCGCTTGTCGCTGCCGCGGAACGTCGAGGCCGACGCCCACGCGGTGGTGACCAGCTGCGCCACGGTCAGACCCGAGTCGAGCAGCTTGCCCTTGAGGACCGCGATGTCGGCGGCGCCGATCGGCTCACCGTCGGCCTCCGGCAGCGGGTCCTGCCACAGCAGGGTCTCCGCCGGGACCTCCGGGCCGAGGTACAGGGACTTCGGGCCCATGTCACGGTGCGTCAGCTTGTACCAGGCGCGGGCGAAGGCGTCGGCGAACTCGTCCGGGTTCTCGTAGAACCGGCGGGAGATCGGCCCGTAGATCGGGTCGAGCTTCAGCGCCAGGTCGGTGGTGAGCATCGTCGGGCGGTGCTTCTTCGACGGGTCGTGCGCGTCCGGGACGATCTCCGGGGCGTCCTTGGCCACCCACTGCTTCGCGCCGGCCGGGGACTCGGTCAGCTCGTACTCGAACTCGAAGAGGTTCTTGAAGAAGCCGTTGCTCCACTGGGTCGGGGTGGTGGTCCAGGTGACCTCCAGGCCCGAGGTGATGGTGTCCGCGCCCTTGCCGGTGCGGTAGGTGGACTTCCAGCCCAGGCCCTGCTCCTCCAGGGAGGCGGCCTCGGGGTCGTTGCCGATGTGGTCGGCCGGGCCGGCGCCGTGCGTCTTGCCGAAGGTGTGGCCGCCGGCGATCAGCGCGACGGTCTCCTCGTCGTTCATCGCCATGCGGCGGAACGTCTCACGGATGTCGCGGGCCGCGGCGAGCGGGTCCGGGTTGCCGTTGGGGCCCTCGGGGTTGACGTAGATCAGGCCCATCTGGACCGCGCCCAGCGGGTTCTCCAGCTCGCGGTCGCCGCTGTAGCGCTCGTCGCCGAGCCAGGTGGTCTCGGGACCCCAGTAGACGTCCTCCTCCGGCTCCCAGACGTCCTCGCGGCCGCCGCCGAAGCCGAAGGTCTTAAAGCCCATGGACTCCAGCGCCACGTTGCCGGCGAGGATCATCAGGTCGGCCCAGGACAGGTTCTTGCCGTACTTCTTCTTGACCGGCCACAGCAGACGGCGGGCCTTGTCCAGGTTGGCGTTGTCCGGCCAGCTGTTGAGCGGGGCGAACCGCTGCTGGCCGGCACCGGCGCCGCCGCGGCCGTCGCTGATGCGGTAGGTGCCGGCGCTGTGCCAGGCCATGCGGATGATCAGCGGGCCGTAGTGGCCGAAGTCGGCGGGCCACCAGTCCTGCGAGGTGGTGAGCACCTCGGCGATGTCGCGCTTCACCGCGGGCAGGTCGAGGCTCTGGAACGCCTCGGCGTAGTCGAAGTCCTCGCCCATCGGGTTCGCCACGGGCGGGTTCTTGGCGAGGATCTTCAGGTTGAGCCGCTCAGGCCACCACTGGCGGTTGCCGCCGCCCTGCGTGGGGTGCGGCGCGCGTCCGTGCGCGACCGGGCAGCCACCCGCGCCCTCCGTCTTGGGGTCGGTGACGATTGCGTCAGGGTTCTCGGACATGGGGATCCTTCCGAACTAAGCGGATCATCGTGCGAACTGCTTGCGGATCAGGGTGCTGACGTACCTGCGGTGGAGCAGTCGGGGCACAGGCCCCAGTAGATGACCTCGGCCTCGTCGATGACGAAACCGTGGTCGTCGGATGCGGTCAGGCAGGGGGCCTCGCCCACTTCGCAGTCCACGTCGGCGACGGTCCCGCAGGACCGGCACACGACGTGGTGGTGGTTGTCCCCCACCCGCCCCTCGAACCGGGCCGGGCTGCCGGCCGGTTCGATACGCCGTATGAGCCCGGCCGCGGTGAGCGCGTGCAAGGCCTCGTAGACGGCCTGGACGGAGATGTGGCCGACACGGGCCCGCACGCCGCCGGCGATGGCCTCGACATCGAGGTGGTCGCCCTCGCGGACGGTCTCCAGCAGGGCCACGCGGGCGGCCGTGACCCGCAGGCCGGCGCCGCGCAACTCCTCGGCAGCGGATGCGCTCATGGCGAGCAACCTACTCCGTCAGACACGAGAGGTACAGAAAAACGAACGATTCAATTTAGTGACCTGGGGAAGAACGGCCGGCGAAGTCGCGTCACGCACCGTACCGGAGTCATGGCAGACCGTACCGGGTGGCGACCCTCCCTCCACACCTTCGATCCGGCCGCGTCCCGGGGTCGCGAGCGGGACCCACGCGGGCGGGCTGCCGGGGATGCGCGAAAATAGTTGCCTGAAGTAACCAGCATTCGCGCGAAGGGGATCGCAGTGCCGCACATCACCATCGACTACTCCTCGCAGCTGGACGGTGCCTTCGACCGGGAGACCCTCGTGAAGGAGCTGCACACGACCGTGGTCACGGACTCCGGCTCGACGGGCGTCTGCAAGACCTTCCTGCGCCCGGCCGAGGCCTACGTCGGGGACGGGCGGGCGCCCTTCGTCCATGTCGACGTGGGCCTGCTGCCCGGCCGCTCCGAGGCGCTCAAGGCCCGCCTGGCCGAGACGGTCCTGACGATCCTGCGCGGCCATCTGCCGCCGGAGAGCGGGCAGGACGTGGTGTGTTCCGTCGAGGTGCGGGACCTGGCCGCGTCCTACCGCCTGACGCCCGGTGCCCGCGCGACCGGGGACCCGCACACCGGGGTCGCGCGTCCGGCCCCTACGCTCGGGGCATGGTGAGTGAGTTCAGCGACGCGTTCCTCCTGGAGGCCGAACGGCACGCCGCGTGGGGCGCGGCCCAGCTCGAGGCCCTGACCGCCTTCCTCCCCGAGGCCCCGTGGACCGCCGACCTGCCGGCGTGCCGCTACCGGCAGGGGGACGTCGAGCTGCGGGTGGCCGTCCTCGGCACCTACGACACGGACGAGCAGTCCTGGATGTGGGGCTGGGCCAACCCGGGTCTGCGCGGCACCGAGGTGGTCGCGCTCGCCGACGCGGTCGCGCGGTACGGACACGCCCACGGCATCCCCGAACTCACCGAGCCGGTCCTGGAGTTGTCGGGCTTCTCCGACCCGCGCCGCGCTGCGGAGACGCTGGCCTTCGCCGGCATGGGCGTGGCCGAGGCCCCCGGGTACATCGGGGTCGCGGCGGGGCCGGCGACGCGGGTGTACTTCCTGCCCGACGACCCGCGGGTCCCGCGCGCCGGCTTGGACCCGGTGACGCTGCCGCGCACCCTGCTCACCGGGGCCGGCCTGATCGGCCGTTCGGCCCGGCACGTGGTCGGGGGCTACTTCGACCACCACGGTGTGCCGCAGCGCGCGGAGGACGACCGGATCGTCGCGGGCCTGCCCGGCGGCAGCGCGGTCGAGGTCCGCTTCGACGCCGTGGGCCGGATCGGCGGCGTGGAGGTGAAGGTCCTGCCGTAGGCGGTGCCGGACGGTTCGAGGCCGTGCGCCGCCGGGCCGGCGGGCGGGCGCCCCGGGGTGCGCGGCGTCAGGGGCGGGCGCGGCCGCCCGGGTCTGGGGCCGTGATGCGGGCGATGGCCTCGACGGTCAGCGCGCGTGCGTGCGGTTCCACGGCCAGCGCCCGGTGCAGTGTGAGCCCCTCGATGAGGGCGTCCAACTGGCGGGCCGTGTCCGGGTCGAAGTGCTTCTCCAGGTGCCCGCGGCTGCGCTCCATCCACGCGTGGGTGAGGACGCGGTAGGCCGGGTCGCGGGCGGCCAGCGTGTACAGCTCCTGGGCGAGCACGAGATCGCGCCGGCTGCCCTCGGACAGGGCGTGCACCAGGTCGGCCACGGCCCGGCGGGCCTGCTCCCGGTCCGCCGCGGCCCCCAGGTGCGCGTCGAACAGCCCGGCCATGCGGTCGGTGAACCGGCCGAAGGCCTCGTGCAGCAACTGCTCGATGCCGTCGAAGTGGTAGGTCATCGACCCGAGCGGCACGCCCGCGCGGGTGGCGATCCTGCGGTGCGAGACCCGGGCGATGCCCTCGTCGGCGATGACGTCCAGCGTGGCGTCGAGAATGCGGGCGCGGCGCTGCGGGTCGGTGTGTCCGGTGGCCATCGGGGCGTGCTCACAGATTCCGGACCGGCCGGGCCGGGTTCCCGACCGCGACGACGTTCGCGGGGACGTCCTTGGTGACGACGGCACCGGCTCCGATGACGGAGTTGTCCCCGATGGTGACGCCGGGCAGGACGATGACGCCGCCGCCGAGCCACACGTTGTCGCCGATGGTGATGGGCCGGGCCGCCTCCAGCTTGTCGCGGCGGGGCTGCGGCTCCAACGGGTGGGTGGGCGTGAGCAGTTGCACGTGGGGGCCGATCTGGCAGTCCTCGCCGATGGTGACGGCGGCGACGTCCAGGGCGGTGAGGTGGTAGTTGACGAAGGTGCGCGCGCCGATCGTGATGTTGCTGCCGTAGTCGACGTACAGGGGCGGGCGCACGTGGGCCTCGTCGCCGAGGGAGCCGAGGAGTTCGGCGAGCAGCGGGCGGGCCGCGTCGGCGTCCTCGGCGTAGGCGGCCTGGTAGCGGGCGGCCAGGCGCACGGCCCGCTGCTGCCGACGGGCGATCTCGGGGTCGTCGGCGATGTAGAGGTCGCCCGCGAGCATGCGCTCCAGGTGCGTGCGCGGATCGTCCGCGAAGTAGTCCGGCGTCATGCGTACGAGCGTACTCTCCAGAGCGTACGATCGTACGCTCCCTTCCCCGCACGCCCGATGAACCGCCTGGCATTTCCGAACGTATGGGACATAGAGGGCGATACCCAAGGGGATGAGCACGATGGCGATCTCGACACACACCACCCGTACGGCGGCCGGCACCGCGGCGGCGGCCTTCGCGGCCGCACTGGTCCTCGCGGCCTGCTCCAGCGGGGGCGGCGGCGGTCACGCGAAGAGCTCGGGCAGCGCCGCCGCGGCGCCGGCGACCGGTACGGGGACACGGGTGACCGTCACCGAGACCGAGTACGGGCTGAAGCTGTCCCGGTCGTCCTTCGCGCCCGGCACCTACACCTTCGTCGCGGACAACGCCGGCCACATCACGCACGCCGTGTCCATCGACGGCCCCGGCGTCGCGGACGCCCGGACCAAGAACGTCCAGAGCGGGCAGACGGCGCCGCTGACGGTGACCCTGAAGAAGGGCACCTACGACGTGTACTGCCCGATCCCCGGACACAAGCAGCTCGGCATGGACCAGCACATCACGGTCGGCTGAGCCGGGCACGGCCGGCCGCCACCAGCCGGGGCGTCCGCCCCGAGAAGGGGGGCGCCGGAGGCCGCCGCTGCCGGGCGGCCTCCGGCAGCGCGGCGCCCCCTCCGCCGGGCACGGAGGGGGCGCCGTCGCGACTCACACGTCGGCGCGCACCGGCGCCGGCGTCTCGGGGACGACGTCGGCGAGGTCCCGGCTGCGGGTCTCCTTCGCGCAGAGCACCGCGACGACCGTGAGCAGGGCGGCGGCGATCACGTACAGCGCGATCGGCGTGGAGCTGTCGTAGTCGGACAGCAGCGCGGTGGCGATCAGGGGCGCCGGGGCGCCGGCGGCGACCGAGGAGAACTGGGCGCCGATCGAGGCGCCGGAGTAGCGCACCCGGGTCGCGAACATCTCGGCGAAGAACGCGGCCTGCGGGGCGTACATGGCGCCGTGCAGGATCAGGCCGACGGTGACGGCCAGCAGCAGGCTGCCGAAGCTCTTGGAGTCGATCAGCGAGAAGAACGGGAACATCCACAGCCCGACGCCCACCGCGCCGATGAGGTAGACCGGTCGCCGGCCGATCCGGTCGGAGAGGGCGCCCCAGGCCGGGATGACCGCGAAGTGCACCGCCGAGCCGATCAGCACCGCGTTGAGCGCGGTCTGCTTGCTCAGTCCCGCCGAGGTGGTGGCATAGACGAGGATGAAGGCGGTGATGACGTAGTAGCTGATGTTCTCCGCCATCCGGGCGCCCATGGCGACCAGGATGTCCCGCCAGTGGTTGCGCAGCACCGCCAGCAGCGGCATCTTCTCGACGGCTCCCGTAGCCGCCTTGCGCTGCTCGGCGGCGGCCAGCGCGGCCTTGAAGACCGGGGACTCGTCGACCGACAGCCGGACCCACAGGCCGACCAGCACCAGCAGACCCGACAGCAGGAACGGGATGCGCCATCCCCAGGTGCCGAAGGCGTCGTCCGACAGGGTGGCGGTCAGCAGCGACAGCACACCGGTCGCCAGCAACTGCCCGGCGGGCGCCCCGGTCTGCGGCCAGGAGGCCCAGAACCCGCGCCGCCGCGCGTCCCCGTGCTCCGACACGAGCAGGACGGCGCCGCCCCACTCACCGCCGAGCGCGAATCCCTGGACCAGCCGCAGGACGGTCAGCAGCACGGGCGCCGCGGTCCCGATGGTGGCGTGGGTGGGCAGCAGCCCGATCGCGAAGGTGGCTCCGCCCATCAGCAGCAGGCTGAGCACGAGCAGCTTCTTGCGGCCCAGCCGGTCGCCGTAGTGGCCGAAGACCAGCGCGCCCAGCGGCCGGGCCGCGAACCCCACGGCGTAGGTCAGGAAGGACAGCAGCGTGCCGACGAGCGGGTCGGAGTCGGGGAAGAACAGCTTGTTGAACACCAGGGCCGCGGCCGACGCGTAGAGGAAGAAGTCGTACCACTCGATGGTGGTGCCGATGAGGCTGGCGGCGACGATGCGCGGGAGGGTCGCGGGGGGCGGGGATGCGGTCGTTCCGGAGGCCATGTGCGCCACTTCCTCGTGTGCGGTGGGGACGGGTACGTGCTGGCACACCGTAGAAACGCCCAGGTCAGGCGGACATGTGGCGGGGCACCATAGTTCGGCGCCGCCCTATGTGCGAAACGCGCCGTCCCACCCGTCCGCACAGCCCGGCCCCACCAGTCGCGCGGGGGCACGGAGTTGCCCGCGTGGGGCGCGGGCCCGAGGAGCGGCTCAGTCGTGAGTGGGGGCCGTCGTGGTCTGCTCGCCGGCGGACAGGCGATGCAGGCGCAGGGCCAGTTGGATCTCCAGGGCGCGGGCCGGGCTCTGCCAGTCGTCGCCGAGGAGGCGGGCCACCCGGTCCAGGCGCTGCGCGACCGTGTTGACGTGGACGTGGAGGGCGTCCTTGGTGCGCGCGGGGCTCATGCCGGAGGCGAAGTACGCCTCCAGGGTGTGCAGCAGGTCCGTGCCGCGGCGGGTGTCGTAGTCGACGACCCGGCCTATGGTGCGCTCGACGAAGCCGGCGATGTCCCGGTCGCCGGCCAGCAGCAGCCCGAGGAAGCCGAAGTCCTCGGCGGCGGCGCCGTCCCCCGACCGCCCCAGCAGGCGCAGCGCGTCGAGGCAGCGGCGGCCCTCGGCGTAGGCGGCGGCCACGGCCTCGGGGTGGGCGGCCAGGTCGGCCACGGGTCCGGAGGCGCCCACGGTGACCGCCTCGTGGACGGCGGTGCCCAGATGGCGGGCGGCGGAGCGGGCCAGCGCGGTCGCCGTCCCGCCGCGGGGCAGCGGCAGCAGCAGGACCGTGCCGCCGTCGCGTGCGGCGGCCAGGCCGTGCCGGGTCGCGGCCAGGTGGGAGGCGGCGGCCCACAGCCTGCGGCGGGCCTCGGCCTCCCGGTCGGCGTCGGCCGCGGGCGTGTCGAGGCGGGCGGCCAGCACCACATGGGTGGCGTCCAGGTCGGCGCGCAGGCGGGCGGCACGCTCGCGCAGCAGGCGCGGGTCGCGGTCGCGGACGTCGAGCAGGTCGTCCAGCAGCTCGCCCCGCACCCGCTGTTCGGCCTCGGCGGCGGAGCGTCTGGCGAGCAGCAGGAGGGAGGTCACCATCGCGGCGCGTTCCAGGGTGCGCTGGTCGACCGGGTCGAGAGCGGGGTGGCCGCGCAGCACGAGCGCGCCGAGCAGTTCGCCGCCCGCGGCCACCGCGGCGATCCAGTCGTCGCCGTGTCGTACGGCGTGTCCCTCGGCGCGCGAGGCCTCCAGCGCGGACGCGGGCGCCGCGTCGGCCTCGGCGAACTCCACGGTCCCGGAGAGCACTTGGGAGACGGCCGCGGCCACGTCGTGGACGCCGCCGCCGCGCAGGACCAGTTCGGCGAGCCGGTCGTGCACGTCCGAGGCGCGTTCGATGACCGCGCTGCGGTCCTGGATGATCTCGTTGGCCCGCTCCAGGTCGGCGAGGGCCGAACGGGTCTCGGTGAGCAGGTTGGCGGTGTCGATCGCGGCCGCGGCGAGCGCGGCGAACGAGCCGAGCAGGGCGATCTGCTCGCGTTCGAAGACGCGCGCGCGGCGGTCGGCCGCGAACAGCACGCCGATGACGTGCGGGCCGAGCATGAGCGGCACGCCGAGGATGGCGACCAGCCCCTCGTCGCGCACGCCGGTGTCGATGGTCGTGGTGTGCTGGAAGCGGCCGTCCTTGAAATAGTCGTCGGTGACGTAGGGGCGGGCGGTCTGCGCGACCAGGCCGCCCAGGCCCTCGCCCATGCCCAGGCGCAGCTGCTGGAAGCGGGCCGCGACCGAGCCCTCGGTGACCCGCATGTAGGTGTCGCCGCGCTCGGGGTCGTTGAGACTGAGGTAGGCGACATCGGTGCCCAGCAGGGAGCGGGCGCGCTGCACGATCGCCTGCAGGACCGCGTCGAGGTCCCTGAGGCCCGCGAGGTCGTGGGCGGTCTCGAAGAGCGCGGACAGCTCCGCCTCGCGGCGGCGCCGGCCGTCCAGCTCGGCGCGGACCCGCAGGGCGAGCAGCTTGGCGTGCTCCAGCGCGGCGATCCGCTCGGCCGGCCATCCCTCGGCGCGGGCCCGCAGCACCGGCTGCTCGAACGCGTCGGCGGCGGCGCCCCGGGCCAGCAGGTCGAGGAAGGGCGCCTCGACGTCGGGCACCTCGACGTCGGCGGGCTGCGCGTGGGGGCGTTGGGGCGCGGGGCTGTGACCTGCGGTGCTGTGGCCGTCGGGGCCGTGACCTGCGGGGGCATCGTCGGCGGGGCCGTGACCTGCGGGGCCATCACCGTCGGAGCCGTGGCCGTCGGGGCCGTGACCGTCGGGGCGTCCCACGGCGTCGGCGCGTGCTTCGGCAGCAGAGGTCTCCTCGCCCGCGTGTCCCCCGGCGGGCCGCAGGCGCTCGCCCGCGCGGCGGGGGCCCTCGCCCGCCTGCCCGCCTGCGGGGCGGGACGCGGGGGCGGAGAGCTCCCCGGTGGGGCCGGGTGCGGCGGCCTCCCGTGCCGGGCTCCGGTTCGACTGCACGTGATCGCGGGACATGGTCACAGGATTACCCATCACCGGGGCGTCGCGTCAGGCCTGTGGACAACCCGGCACCGGGCCGCTCAGTGCGCGGTCCACCCGCCGTCGAGGACGAGGGAGGTGCCGGTGACGAAGGAGGCGTGCGGCCCGCACAGGTAGGCCACGGCCTCGGCGACCTCCTCCGGCTCGATCAGCCGCTTGAGAGCGCTGTCCTGCAGCATCACCTCGCTCAGCACGCGCTCCTCGGGAATCCCGTGCGCGGCGGCCTGGTCGGCGAGCTGCCGCTCGACCAGCGGGGTGCGCACATAGCCGGGGTTGACGCAGTTGGAGGTGACACCGTGGGCGGCGCCTTCCAGCGCGGCGGTCTTGGACAGCCCCTCCAGGCCGTGCTTGGCGGCCACGTACGCGGACTTGTAGGCGGAGGCCCGCAGTCCGTGCACGGAGGAGATGTTGACGATGCGGCCCCACCCCTGGCCGTACATGTGCGGCAGGGCGCCCCGGATCAGCCGGAAGGGCGCCTCCAGCATCACGGTGAGGACCGTGTGGAAGACCTCGGGCGGGAACTCCTCGATCGGGCGGACGAGCTGGATCCCGGCGTTGTTGACCAGGATGTCGGTGCTGGCGGCCACGTGTTCGGCGGCGTCCAGGTCGGTGAGGTCGAGGACGTGGGACTCCACGGTGCCGGGCAGGGACGCGGCCGGCTCGGCGAGTGCCGTGAGGCCGGCCGCGTCCCGGTCGACCGCCCGTACCTTGGCCCCGGCGGCGGCCAGCCGCAGCACACAGGCGCGGCCGATGCCACCGGCGGCACCGGTGACGAGGGCGGTGCGACCGCCGAGGTCGAGCGAGGGGGCGTGGGGACCCGGGAGCGGGCGGGGCGCGGTCATGGCACGACCCTAGGCGGCGACCTCACCCGACCCCATGTGGTCGGCGCACATACTTCACAGCGGGTTGCTGGTGTCGAACCATGTGGGTGACGGGGACAGGGCCTGCTTGATCCGGAAGAGCGCGAAGTCCTGCAGATCCGGCAGCGCGTCCACGTCGAACCAGCCGACCTCCAGCGACTCGTCGTCGTTGACGCGGGCCTCGCCGCCGACGGCCCGGCAGCGGAAGGTGATGTCCATGAACTGGCAGGTGTCGCCGTTGGGGTAGGTGAACGGGTCGAGTGCCTGGACGAGCACGACCCGTTCGGCGACGCAGCGCACGGCGGTCTCCTCGTACACCTCCCGCACCGCGCAGGCCGCCGGCTGCTCCCCCGGGTCCGGGATGCCCCCGATCACCGACCACGTGCGCGTGTCGGCGCGCCGCCCGAGCAGCACTCTGCCGACGTCGTCGAACGGGATGGCGGTCACCCCGGGCAGCCACAGCAACTGGTGTCCGGCGGAGGCCCTCAGGGTGCGGATGAAGTCGGGAGTAGCCATGGACCGACCCTAGCGGGCCGGTCCCTCAGACCCCGGCGGCCTCGGTCGACGCACCGCGGGCGGACGGCGGCACGTCACCGGCGCGCCGGCCGCGCACACCCGCGCCGATCGCCCAGCCGAGGCCGCCTGCGGCGATCAGCACCAGCGCGATCTCCGGGAGGACGCCCAGGTCAGTCGCGGGGGTCGTCGAGGACCGCAGCGGCACCTTCTGCACCAGCGAGTCGGCCACGAACATGCCCGTCCGCTGGGTGATCCGGCCGTCCGGCATGATGATCGCGCTGACCCCGCTGGTCACCGGGACGGTGACGGTGCGGCTGTGCTCGACGGCCCGCACCCGGGACATCGCGAGCTGCTGGTAGGTCATCTCGCTGCGGTCGAAGGTGGCGTTGTTGCTGGGCACGGAGATCATCTGCGCGCCGTGCGTGACGGTGTCGCGCACCGCCCAGTCGAAGGCGGCCTCGTAGCAGGTGGCCAGGCCGACCTTGGTGCCGGCCATGGTGAAGACGCCCGGCTTGGTGCCGGGGCTGAAGTCCTGCCGGGCCATCTCGGTCCAGTCGCTGTTGATCGCGCCGACGAGCGAGCGCAGCGGCAGGAACTCGCCGAACGGCTGGGTGCGGCGCTTGTCGTACGTCTGGGTGGGGCCCTTGGCCGGGTCCCAGAGGATCTGCTCGTTGTACAGCTTGCCGTCCCGCTCGACGACGCTGCCGACGGAGATGGGCACGCCGATGGACTTGGCGGCCTGGTCGATGACGTACGCGGCGTCCGCGTAGGCGAAGGGGTCGAGGTCGGAGGAGTTCTCCGGCCACAGCACGAAGTCGGGCCTGGGCTTCCTGCCCGCCTTGACCTCGGCGGCCAGCCGCTCGGTCTCGCGCGCGTGGTAGTCGAGGACGGCCCGGCGCTGGGCGTTGAAGTCCAGGCCCAGGCGCGGCACGTTGCCCTGGACGACCGCCACGGTCGCGGTGCCGTCCTCCGCGCCGTCGTGGACCAGGGTGCGCGCGGCGAGCGCGCCGGCCACGGGGACGGCCATGCTCAGCAGGGCCGCCGAGGCGGCGCCGCGCCGCAGCACGCGCGTGCGGCGCCCTTCCAGGGCGAGCCGCACCGTCTCGTAGAGGCCGAAGCCGCACAGCACGACCGCGAAGCCGAGGACCGGCGTGCCGCCCACCGCCGCCAGCGGCAGGAACACGCCGTCCGCCTGGCCGAAGGCGATCTTGCCCCAGGGGAAGCCGCCGAAGGGGACACGCGCGCGTGCCGCCTCACCGGCGATCCACACCGCCGCCGCCCACACGGGCCACACGGGCAGCCGGGAGACCGCGGCGATGCCCGCGCCGACCAGCGCGATGAACAGGGCCTCCACCGCGCTCAGCGCGAGCCAGGGCAGGGAGCCGACCTCGACACCCGTCCACACGAGCAGCGGCAGCAGGAAGCCGAGGCCGAAGAGGTAGCCGAGGCCGAGCCCCGCCTTCCAGCCGCGCCCGCGCAGCACCCAGCCGAGACCCGCGAAGGCCGGAAGGGCCAGCCACCACAGGGTGCGGGGCGGGAAGCTGACGTAGAGGAGCACTCCGCTGAGCACGGCCACGACGGCGGGGACGAGGCGTTTCAGGCGTGCGCCGCGTGCGGGGGACGCGCTGGAGGGTTCCAGCTGGTCCGCCGGGCCCACGGATGTTGCGGTGACGGTCACTCCGGGAGTGTACGGCGGGTGACCTCGGCGTCGACAGCGCCGACGGCCCGGACCGCAACCGGCGACGGCACCGGCCAGAACCGGCGACGGTCCGGTCCGGGCGGTCGCGGGCCCCAAAACCGGTCGGCCCGGGTCCCGCGACCGCCCGGACCGCACTCCGCGACCGCCGCCCGGACCGGAGCCTGAGTTGCGCCCCTTTCGCGCCCCCAGCGGCGCGCTCTTCGCGCCCCGGCGGCGCTCTTCGCGAGGGTCCGCGCGTGGTCCGCGCCCGGTCCGTGCCCGGCCGGCGCCCAGCGGGGCCGCAGCGGACGTCTCTCACCGCCGGACGGGCGGCTCGCCCGAGGTGCCCTCCCCTGTCACGTCGTGCCCGCGTATCTCCGCACAAGTCATCCACAAACCGCCCATCAGCGGTTACCGTGTGCCCGAGTCCCGGCGACGCGGCCGGGCGCGGGTCGGGGGCGACCGGGTGCAGGGGGACGGGTGGGGTCCACGGCGAGAACGTCCTCCGGGGACGGTCCGGAACCGGACGACGACAGACGAAACGTTTCCGACGCGGCCGGCATGCTGCTGCTCGGCGCGTGTTCCGCGTGGTCGCTGATCACGGCGGGCGTACACGACGGGCGGCCCGAGGGCGTCCTGCTCGCGGTGCTGGCCGTGGCGGCGGGCTGTGCCGCCGGGCGCATCTGCGGCGCGCTGCTGCCGGTCGCGGCGCCCGGTGCCGCGGCGGTGGCCGGGCTGGGTCTGGTGGCGACCACGCCGGGGCTGGCCGCGAGCCCTCAGATCAGCGCCCCTCTCGGGCACGCGGGCGCCACCTCGGCGGTGCTGACGCTGTCCGCGGGCGCCGCGTGCTGCGCCGCATGGGCGGCCGGAACACCGCGTGTGCGGCTCGCGCTGCGGCTGCTGGCGGCCGCGGCGGCGCTGACCGCGGCGGCGGTCGGATCCGTCACCGGGGTGATCGCCTGCACGGCGGTGCTGCTGTCCTCGCTGGCCGCGGGCCGGATGCGGCACCGCGGCCTCGGCGTCGCCGGACTCGCGGTCGCCGCCGCCGGGGTGACCGGGGCGGTGTGGGCGGTGGCCTCCCACGCCCTGCCGGAAGGGCTCACGACCGCCCTGGAGGGCCCGCTCACCCCGCACCGGGTGCTGCTGTGGCGCGACGCCCTGGGGCTGGCCCGGCACGACGCGGCGCTCGGGGTCGGCCCCGGCCGCTTCGGTGACCTGAGCGCGGTGGCCGTCGGTGCGCTCCCCCCGGACGGCAAACCGCATTCGGCGCCGTTGCAGCTGGTGGCCGAGCAGGGGGTGGTCGGGGTCGCCCTGCTGGCGGCGGTGTTCGGCTGGGTGCTCTTCGCGCTGTGGCGCTCACCGCGCTCCACGCCGGTCGCCCTCACGGCGGGCGCGACCCTGACGGCGCTGGCGGCGATCGCCTCGGTCGGCAACGCGCTCAGCTTCACGGCGGTGTCCGTGGGTGCGGGCCTGCTGGCCGGCGTGGCGACGGCCCGCCCGCTCACCGACGGGGGTGCGGCCGCCGCGCCGGCAGTACGGACGCGGGGAGACCGTGACCGTCTCGTCGGGTGAGCCGGCCGTTTCTCGATGAACCCGGCGAAGCGTCAGCGCACGGCGCCCGGTGCGTTCGGGCGCAGCCGGTCGCGGATCTGGCGGACGGCCGTCTCGGCGTTGTCGACCGTGATCGTGAAGGTGTGCCCGTCCCACAGCCGCAGCACCACGCCCTCGCCCCGGCGCACGACCACGGCCGTGCCCTTCTCGGGGCGCCAGCGGTAGCCCCAGCCGCCCCAGTGACGCGGGGTGACGTGCGGGGCGAGGTCGGCGCCCGCGATGTGCTCCAGGGGGATGCGGCGACGCGGCAGGCCGATGTGGCCGCAGCGCACCTCCAGGCAGTCCCGGTCGAGCTTGAGGTCGACGTGCACGAACGCGAGCGTGCCGAAGACGACGAGCAGGCCCGCGGCGATGCAGCCGACGACGGCCATGACCAGCGCGGTGACGCCGCTGGTCCATGCGGAGTTCACGGCCAGCTCGATACCGAGGGCCACACAGGCGACGCCGACCAGGGCCAGCAGCCACTGGACGCGGTTGGTGGCGCGTCCGTGCCAGACCACGGACTGCGGGGCGTCGTCGGCGCGGAGGCGGTCGTCCCTCATGTCTTTGAGGGTACTCATGTTTCGCAGAGCGGGTAGCGGGTCGCACACAGTGACTGCTCCGGCGGAGTACACACGCCGGGCGGCGGCCGTCCGCGGCCGAGTGGGGCGCCCACCGGCGGCCGTCTCCGCACGCGTGTGGCGGCCACGGGCGGCCGTCTCCGCACGTCGAGCGCGGCGGCCATCGGCAGCCTTCTCTGATCAGCTTCTCGATCGAGGGTGGCGGCCATCGGCGGCCGTACCAAGGAGTGTGGTGGCCGTCGCCTCCCGTCGCGGTGCTACGTCGCCGGGCTGACCTCCGGCAGCAGCCTGCCCTCCTGGTAGGCGAGCGCGGCCTGCGGCAGCATGCCCTCGCGGCCGCTGAGCAGCACCGTGAGGGTCCCGACGGCGGGCGCGTCGGGCGCCGGCTGCTCGCCCATGCGGCGCAGCGCCTGTGCGGCCACCGCCTCGGCCGACCCGCGCAGCGTCGGTTCGGGCGCACCGGGCTTGCTGACGGCGGCCCGGATGCGGTCCTCGACGAGCTCGTAGTGGGTGCAGCCCATGACCACGGTGGTGACCTCGTCCGGGGTCAGGGCGGCGGCCGCGGCGATCGCGGCGTCGATGGCGTTCTCGTCGGCGTGCTCGACGGCCTCGGCGAGTCCCCAGCACGGCACCTCGGTGACCGGGACGCCGTCGGCGAACTCGCGGATGAGCCCGCGCTGGTAGGCGCTGCCCGTGGTGGCGGGGGTCGCCCAGATGGCGACGCGGCCGCCGGCGGCCGCCGCGGGCTTGATCGCGGGGACGGTGCCGATGACCGGGATCGCCGGCTCCAGGCGGGCGCGCAGCGCGGGCAGGGCGTGCACGGTCGCCGTGTTGCAGCCGACGATGAGCGCGTCGGGCCGGTGGGCGGCGGCCGCCTCGGCGACGGCCAGGGCCCGCTCGGTGAGGTCCTGCGGGGTGCGCGGCCCCCAGGGCATGCCGTCCGGGTCGAGGGAGAGGACGAGATCGGCGTCGGGGCGCAGGCGCCGCACCGCGGCGGTGGCCGCCAGCAGCCCGATTCCGGAGTCCATGAGCGCGATCTTCACCCGGCCACGATAGACGATGGCCTCCGCCGGGCCGCCGTCGTGGGGCACACTGCGCAGGTGAGCGCCTTCGTGTGGATCGCCGCCGTGTCCCTCGCCGCCTGGCTGTGGCTGCTGCTCGTGCAGGGCATGTTCTGGCGCACGGACGTGCGGCTGCCGCCGCGCCGGGAACCGCGCGCGTGGCCGTCCGTCGGTGTCGTCGTACCGGCCCGTGACGAGGCGGCCGTGCTGCCGGACAGCCTGCCGTCGCTGCTCGCCCAGGACTATCCCGGGCGGGCGGAGATCTTCCTGGTGGACGACGGCAGCTCGGACGGAACCGGGGCGCTGGCGCGGGAACTGGCCGCGCGACACGGCGGTCTGCCGCTGACCGTGGACTCGCCGGGCGAGCCGCCCGCAGGCTGGACCGGCAAGCTGTGGGCGGTCCGGCACGGCATCGCGCTGGCACGCGCGCGTGAGCCCGAGTACCTGCTGCTGACCGACGCCGACATCGCGCACGCGCCGGACAGCCTGCGCCGGCTCGTCGCCGCGGCGGCGACCGGGGGCTTCGACATGGTGTCGCAGATGGCGCGGCTGCGGGTGGAGAGCCTGTGGGAGCGGCTGGTGGTGCCGGCGTTCGTCTACTTCTTCGCGCAGCTGTATCCGTTCCGGTGGATCGGCCGCCGGGGCGGGCGGACGGCGGCCGCGGCGGGCGGCTGTGTGCTGCTGCGCGCCGACACCGCGGTGCGGGCCCGGATCCCGGACGCGATCCGGCACGCCGTCATCGACGACGTGGCGCTCGCGCGGACGGTGAAGCGGGGCGGCGGGCACATCTGGCTGGGGCTCGCCGAGTCCGTGGACAGCGTGCGGCCCTATCCGCGGCTGTACGACCTGTGGCGGATGGTCTCGCGCAGCGCCTACGCGCAGCTGCGGCACAACCCCGCGTTGCTGCTGGGGACGGTCGCGGGTCTGGCGCTGGTGTACCTGGTGCCGCCCGTGGCGCTGGTCGCCGGGGCGGCCGCCGGCAGCGCTCCGCTCGCCCTGCTGGGTGGGGGCGCGTGGCTGGTGATGACGGGCACGTACGTGCCGATGCTCCGCTACTACCGGCAGCCGCTGTGGCTCGCGCCCCTGCTGCCCTTCACCGCCCTGCTCTACCTGCTGATGACCGTCGACTCGGCGGTGCAGCACTACCGGGGGCGGGGCGCGGCCTGGAAGGGCCGCACCTACGCACGCCCGGACGCCGTGACCGAGGAGGGCTGACGCCTGGGGGCCGCGGCCCTACTTGCGGCCCGGGGTCCAGTTCATGCCCCAGCCGTACGCGCGGTCGACGGTGCGCTGCGGGCTGACGCCCCGTTCGGGCACCAGGTAGCGGGCCTCGCGCTGGACGACGAGGTCGCCGCCGGTGTTGGTGATCAGGGCGAGGGCGCACACCGGTGAGGGGACGGTGCACTCGTCGAGAGAGAACTCGATCGGCGCGCCGTGCTGCGGCTGCAGGGTCACCGTGGCGTGCAGGTCGGCGAAGGACCGGGCGCCCTCGTAGATGGTGACGAAGACGAGGATGCGCCTGAGGTCGCGGATGTGGTCGAGGTTGACGGTGAGGTTCTCACCGGTCTCCACGGCGCCGGTGCGGTCGTCGCCGTCGAGGTGGATGTACGGCGGCTGGTTCAGGGCGCCGAAGGCGTTGCCGAGTGCCTGGACGACGCCCTTGCGGCCGTCGGCGAGTTCGTACAGCGCGCACAGGTCGAGGTCGAGGTCGTTGTGCAGGGCGACGGCCCGGCCGCGCTTGCTGCCCCAGCCCGAGAACTGTTTGCGCACCTGCCAGTTGAGGTTGACGCGCAGACCGCCGGAGGTGCCGCCCTGCTTGGCGAGGGAGACGGTCGGGGCGGCCTTCGTCAGCGTCACCTTGGTCAGCCGCACGGGCTGCGCCGGCGTGGCGGCCGGCGGAGCGGGCGGGGGCGGCGGGGTGCCGTGGCCCTGCGTCGGGGTGCCGTACGGCGACGCGGGCGGCGGGGTGCCGTACGGCGGCGCGGGCGTGCCGTAGGACGGCGCCGGGTTTCCCTGGGGCGGCGGGGTGCCGTACGGCGGCGCGGGCGGGGCGGCGGGCGCCGGCATCGTGACCGGGGGCGGCGTCGGCCGGCCGTCCCAGGGTGCCGCCGGCGGGGCGGGCTGCCCGGCGGGCGCGGCGTGCTGCGGTTCGTCGACGGTGATGCCGAAGTCCGTGGCCAGGCCCTCCAGTCCGCTGCTGTAGCCCTGCCCGACGGCACGGAACTTCCAGGCGCCCTGCCGGCGGTACAACTCGCCGAGCACGAAGGCCGTCTCGACGCTCGCTCCGGTGCTCTCGAAGCGGGCGACCACACCGCCCTGCGCGGCGTCGCGCACCTCGATGTACAGGCCGGGCACCTGCCCGAAGGTGCCGCCGTCGGCGGAGGCCGCGAGGACGATCCGCTCGATCGCGCCCTCCACGCGCGGGAGGTCCACCCACAGGGTGTCGGTCACCCGGTCGCCGGTCTGCCGCTTGCCCTCGTGCCGGACGGCGCCGGAGGCGTGGGCGGGCTGGTTGTAGAAGACGAAGTCGCCGTCGGAGCGCACCTTGGCGCCCGCCAGGAGCAGCGCGGAGGCGTCCGCGTCGGGCACGCCGGGGCCGGGCCGCCAGCCCAGCTCGACGCGCAGCGCCGTGCTCGGCACCGGCGTGTTCGATCCCTTGGTCATGGACATGTCCGCCCCCATCGCAAGTCGTCGCTCCGAGCCGCTCACCGTCGGCCACGGTCCGTCACATGATCGCCGGTACCGGTCTCCGCCGACGCTCTTTCAGGGTCCCATCCGGGGCCGCCCGGCACAGCCCGTCAACCGCCGGTAACCCGCTGGGAACTCGCGCTTTACAGGATCATCGCCGTCCGCGCCGCCCCTTTTTCCCAGGTTCGCTCGGATTGGGGATCCACGGTCACTCAGGGCACGCAAAACAACCCTCTTATCGGTCTCCCCAACCAGCACATCGTGGGCTTAACTTATGTGCCATGACCTCCCCCCGCTCCACTTATGGTGGCGGCTACTACTCCGCCTCTTTCCCGGACACCCCGATCTACGACTCGCTCGTCGCCGAGCGGGGCACTCCGCAGATCGCCCCGATCCGGGTCCCCGCCGCCTACGACGTGCCGAGCAGCAGCCAGCTGCCGGCACTGCCGTCGGCCCTGCCCGCCCTTCCGGCGGCACCGTCCCAGCCCGCCTACGGCTACCCGCACACGCCGCAGCCGGCCCCGCTGCAGCAGGCCCCCACGGCCTACATCCCGCAGCAGGCCACCGCACCGCGCGGCTACCCCGGCCCGCAGCCTCAGCAGCCCCGCCCGGCCGCGCCCGGCATGGGTTACGAGGCGATGCGTCCCGCCGCCGCCCCGCGGCCGGCCCCCGCGCCGTACCAGGACCCGTACAACAACCAGCAGTACCGCGGTTACTGATCCGCCAGGGGGATGTCCGGGCCGGCTGGCAGGATGTCCCCATGGGGAATGCGGAACTGCAGTCGATACACGTCCATCCGGTCAAGGCGTTCCGGAGCCTGTCGCTCCGGGAGGCCGTCGTGGAGCCCTGGGGGCTGGCCGGAGACCGGCGCTGGGTGCTGATCGACGACGGGGGAAAGGTCGTCACCCAGCGCGAGCAGCCGCGCCTCGCCCTGGCCGCCGCCGAGCCGTTGCCCGGCGGCGGCCTCCGGCTGTCCGCGCCCGGGCGGGAGCCGCTGACGGTCGCGGTCCCGAAGCCGGCCACCTCGACGGCCGGGGTCGCGACGGCGACGGCGGACATCTTCGGCGACAAGGTGGAGGCGGTCCTCGCCGACGCCGCCGCCCACGCCTGGTGCAGCGCCTACCTCGGCACCGGGGTGCGCCTGGTGCACATGGACGACCCGGCCTCCCGCCGCCCGGTCGATCCGGACTTCGCAGAGCCCGGCGAGACCGTCTCCTTCGCCGACGGATTCCCGCTGCTGCTCACCACCACCGCGTCCCTCGACGCTCTCAACTCCCTTCTGGCGGAGGGGGATCACGCTCACGAGGGCCCGCTGCCGATGAACCGCTTCCGGCCGAACGTGGTCGTGGCGGGCACCGAGCCGTGGGCCGAGGACGGCTGGTCCCGCATCGCCATCGGCGACGTGTCCTTCCGGGTGGCCAAGCCGTGCGGGCGGTGCGTGGTGACCACCACCGACCAGGACAGCGCCGTGCGCGGCAAGGAGCCCCTGCGCACGCTCGCCCGGCACCGCCGCATCGACGGTCAGCTCGTCTTCGGCCAGAACCTGATCCCCCTCTCCCCCGGCACGATCCGGGTGGGCGATCCGGTCCGCGTGCTCGCCCCCTGAGCCGGGGCGGTCCGTCGGCCCCTGAGCCCGGTACCGTGCGCGCGCACGCCCGGTACCGTGCGCGCACACCCTCCGTGCGTCGGGCCCGGGCCGCCCCTGAACCGAGCCGCGCTCGTGTCCGCACCGCGCGCCGCTCGCCTCCGCCTCGAACGGTCGTGTGACCGGGAACCCTCGCGCGACTCCCGCTCGTTGAGCGTCTGAGAGATTCATGAGAACCGCCGGTCGGAGGTGATTTCCCTCTCTCTTCCACCGGCTCGTGGGGTGGACGGCTCCGGCGGGAGTTATCACGGAGCGGAAGGGGGTGCGGGAGGATGGTGCGAGCGATCCTCGGGCTGTGGCGCTGGCGGCGCAATCCGCTGCGCCGCGGCACCGATCTGGCGGAGTCCTGGGTGGCGCTGGCGGCCCTGCTGCTCATCCTGTGCGTCGCGCCGCTGGCCGGCACCCTCGTCGGCCGGGCCGCCGACGGCGCCCTGCAGCGCTCGGCGCGCGAGCAGCAGCGCACGCGCTACGAGGTGGCGGCCACCGTGGTCCGCGAGGTCGAGCGCTCCCCGCTGGACCCGGGCCCCGAGGTCCCCACCGGGCGCGACACGCGCAGCCGGGTCCTCGCCGACTGGCGGGGCCCGGACGGCAGCGCGCACCACGCCCCGGTCCTGACGACGCTGAAGTCCCCGCACCACGGCGACCACTTCACGATATGGACGGACCCGCACGGCGAACTGGCGGCCCGTCCGCTGGACTCCACCACCGCCACCACGCACGCCGTCCTCGCCGGCACCGGCGCGGCCCTCGCCGTGGGCGGTCTGATCGAGGCGGGCAGACGGCTGATCGTCTGGCGCATGGTCCGGCGCCGCTACGCCCGCCTGGACCAGGCATGGTTGCGGGCGGGCCCGGACTGGGGCCGCACCGGCACCGGCAGCTGACCGCGTTGCGCCTCCGGTCAACTCCGCGGCCCCGCGCACGCTACGGTGGACCGGCCGAGCTCTTCGGCAACATCCCGCGCGTGAGGGAGCCGCAGGGGCGCGCCCCGACGGCGAACGAGCCACAGTACGACGAGGTGGGGGCACAGCAACGCCATGGCACAGGGCACGGTCCAGGTGACGCACACCGGCACGTCGCGGTGGCGGCGCCGCACGGGTGAGTACGCATCGCTCGCCGCCGCCCTGGAGGCCGCGACCGAGGGTGACGTCCTCACCATCGCCCCCGGCACCTACCGGGAGAACCTCGTCGTGCAGCGGGCGGTGACGCTGCGCGGCCCCGAGGGCTCGCCGGGCAGCGTGCGCATCGCGCCCGTGGACGGCGTGCCGCTGACGGTGCGTGCCTCCGCCGTGGTGCAGGACCTGCACGTGGAGGGACAGGACGCGGCGGCACCCGCCCTGCTGGTGGAGGAGGGCACGCCGGAGCTCAAGGACATCCGGATCGTGACCCGTTCGGCGGCCGGTGTCGAGATCCGCGGCGCCGCGCGGCCCACCGTGCGGCGGGTGACCGTGGACAATCCGGCCGGGATCGGCATCGCGGTGGTCGACGGCGGCGGCGGTGTGTTCGAGGACTGCGAGGTCGTCGCGGCCGGGCAGGCCGGCGTCGCGGTGCGCGGCGGAGCCCATCCGCGCCTGGAGCGCTGCCGGGTGCACCACGCCTCGGGCACCGGGCTGTCCGCCACCGGCGAGGGCTCCGCGCTGGAGGCGGTGGGCTGCGAGGTGTACGAGGTGCGCGGCAGCGGCGTGCAGATCACCGGCCGCGCCACCGCACATCTGACCGACTGCGATGTGCACCGCACCACCGCGGACGGGGTCACGCTCGACACCGACGCGGTGGTCACGCTGGCGGACTGCCGGCTGCACGACCTCCCGGAGAACGCGGTCGACCTGCGCTCGCGTTCGGTGCTCACGCTCACGCGCACCTCGGTGCGGCAGTTCGGCCGCAACGGCCTGTCGGTGTGGGACCCGGGCACGCGCGTGGACGCCCATCAGTGCGAGATCTTCGACAGCACCGGCGACTACCCGGCGGTGTGGGTCAGCGACGGCGCGACCGCCGTGCTGGACTCCTGCCGGGTGCACGACGTGCCGGACGCGCTGTTCGTCCTGGACCGCGGCTCGCGCGTGGACGTGGTCGACAGCGACCTGTCGCAGGTGCGCAACACGGCGGTGTCGGTGAGCGACGGCGCCACCGCGCAGCTCGACGACTGCCGCATCCGGGACGCGGCGACGGGTGCCTGGTTCCGCGACCACGGCAGCGGCGGCACGCTCAACTCCTGCACCCTGGCCGGCACCCAGACCGGGGTGATCGTCACCAAGGGCGCGGACCCCACCATCGAGCGGTGCACCGTCGACTCCCCCTCCGAGGCCGGGTTCTACGTCTCGGCGGGCGGCCGCGGCAGCTTCCTGGGCTGCCGGGTGTCGGGCAGCGCCGGCTACGGCTTCCATGTGATCGACGGCTGCCGCACGACGCTGCGCAAGTGCCGCACGGAGCGCTGTGCGCGCGGTGGGTACGAGTTCGCCGACGGCGGCCCGGACGCCGGTTCGGGGAGCGGGCCGCTGGTCGAGGACTGCACCAGCGACGAGAGCGCGAGCCTGCGGGTACCGGCCGTGCCGGAGCCCGCGGTGCAGACGGCCGGTGGCACCACGGGACTGCTCGGCGCGCTCCCCGAGCAGCGCGTCACCGTGCCCGCGCCGGCCGCCGAGGAGCCCGCGCAGGCGGTGCGCACCAGCAAGGACGTGCTGGGCGAACTGGACGCGCTGGTCGGCCTGGAGAGCGTCAAGCGGGAGGTGCGGGCGCTCACCGACATGATCGAGGTGGGGCGGCGCCGGCAGCGGGCCGGGCTGAAGGCCGCGTCCGTCAAGCGCCACCTGGTCTTCACCGGCTCCCCCGGCACCGGCAAGACGACGGTCGCCCGCCTGTACGGCGAGATCCTCGCCTCGCTCGGGGTGCTGGACAAGGGGCATCTGGTCGAGGTGTCCCGTGTGGACCTGGTCGGCGAGCACATCGGCTCGACGGCGATCCGCACCCAGGAGGCGTTCGAACGGGCGCGTGGCGGTGTGCTGTTCATCGACGAGGCCTACGCCCTGTCCCCCGAGGACGCCGGGCGGGACTTCGGCAAGGAGGCCATCGACACGCTGGTGAAGCTGATGGAGGACCACCGGGACGCGGTGGTGGTGATCGTCGCCGGCTACACGGCGGAGATGGAGCGGTTCCTGTCCGTCAACCCGGGCGTGGCGTCCCGGTTCTCACGGACGATCACCTTCGGCGACTACGGCCCGCAGGAGCTGCTGCGGATCGTGGAGCAGCAGGCGGAGGAGCACGAGTACCGGCTCGCGCCGGGCACGGCCGAGGCGCTGCTGAAGTACTTCACGGCGATCCCCAAGGGTCCCGCCTTCGGCAACGGGCGCACGGCGCGGCAGACGTTCGAGGCGATGGTGGAGCGGCACGCCGGCCGGGTGGCCCAGCTGGCGGAGCCGGACACCGACGACCTGTCCCTGCTCTACCCGGAGGACCTGCCGGACCTGCCGTGACGCGGAACCGGCGTCAGGGGCTGCCGGGCGCCCGTTCGCCGTCCTGGGGCCGCTGTGGCGGGACGCCGGGCGCGTCGGCCGCCTCGGGATGCCCCGCGCCGTCCGGCACGGCCGGCTCCGACGGCCGCAGCCGGGCCAGCAGCTCGCGGCGGGCCTCGGCGAAGGCGGGATCGGCCTGGTAGTCGGAGTGGCCGAGGATGGGTGCGGGCAGTGGGTGCAGGGCCGTACGGCCGTAGGACAGCGGGTCCTTCAGCGGGGCCCGGTCGACCTCGGGGCCGCTGTCGCCGGTCAGCCGCATCGGGCCGCCGATGGGATCGGTGAGCCGGTACAGGTTGCGCCAGCGGTCGACGTCCTCGTGCAGCGAGGCGAGCGCGGCCGGCCCGAAGTGGGCGGGGAACCAGCGGCCGTAGAGGCGCTCCAGCGGGGAGCCGTAGGTCAGCAGCGCCACCCGCCGGCGGGCGGACGGCGGCAGCTGCCAGGCGGCGGCCGCCGCGAGGACGCTGCCCTGGGAGTGCCCGGAGATGACCAGCCGGCCGCCGGTGGCGCGGGTCCACGTGGCCATCCGCCAGGTCAGGTCCGGTACCGCGCGCTCGGCGTAGCAGGGCGGCGCGAAGGGGTGGGCGGCGCGCGGCCAGAAGGTGCCGACGTCCCACAGGATGCCGATGGTGCGCCGTGCGGAGGGGTCCTTGTAGGCGCGCCGGCCCCAGGTGACGAAGAGCAGGAAGCCGAGCCCTATCAGCCAGGAGCCGAGCGCCTGCGCGGTCTCGGCGGCGCCCTGCACGAAGGGGTGCGCGTGCCGTGCGGCGCCCACCGGTGTCCGGCCGCTGCCGAGCGCGCCCACGAGGGCGGCGGCGCCGAGCAGCAGGGTGGTGACGGAGGTGATCGCGACGATGCGGGGCCCCCGGTCGGTGAGCGAGGCCAGGGCGCGCACGGTGGCGATACGGCGGGTGAGGACCGTGTCGCCGGCCGCGCCGGGGTAGTCGCGCGCGACGGCGGGCATCTCCGCGCGGCGCAGCCGCCAGGCACGGTGGGCGAGCCAGGCGCAGACCGCGAGCACCACGACGAGCATCGGCGGGATGACGGACGCCTGCCAGGTGAGCAGCACGGGCGGCCCGGGCAGGGAGGCGCGGGTGCCGTCCAGCCAGTCGGCGACGCGCTGCGACACGCCGCCGGACATCACGCCGCCCAGCGCGCAGGCGAGCATCGCGACGGCGGGTCCGCCGAGGCCGCGCATCGCGGCGCGCCGGTCGGGCCGGGTGCGGTGCAGCAGGCGGGCGACCACGGCGAGGACGACGACGAGCAGTCCCTGGACGAGGGTGATGCCGCCGAACGTCACGTTCCCGGGCAGCCGGCCGGACGACTGCCAGCCGGGCCGTTCCCAGCCCGCGTACACCGCGGCGGCGAGCAGCACCAGCAGCGCGGCGAGCGGCAGCCACCGCACGAGACGGGCGTCGAGGGTCCGGTCCGGGCGGCGCTCGCTGCGGCCGCGGCGGCACACCACCCACACCACGGTGGCCGCGCCGGCCGCGACGGCGCCTTCCAGCAGCCGGCCGAGCAGGTCGAGGACGGCGGGTCCGCCGGGCCGGTGGTCGAAGCGGGCCCCGGCGCCGGCCAGGGCGGCGGCCACGGTGAGCAGTCCGGCGGCGGTGTGCGCGGCGCGCAGCCGGGCGACCAGGCGGCGCCCGTACCAGAAGCCGGGGCGGCTCAGCGCGGTGCGGCCGGTGGCCTCGTCGGGTTCGACGGGCCGGTCCAGCGGCTCGGTGGACTCGTAGGCGGTCCAGGTGCGCAGGGAGAGGTACCAGAGCAGTCCGGTCAGCGCGGCGGGGACGAGCGCGGCGAGCGCGAGACGGCGTCCGGGGCGGCTCCACCAGCCGCCGGCCGACGCGGTGGGCGACAGGAACCCGAGCCACGAGTGGCGCTGCGCGCAGGCGGGGGTGCCGGCGCACTGCCAGGCCGTGAGGTCCAGCGCCACCTCGCAGGCGGCGGCGACCAGAAGCACCGTCAGGGTCAGTCCGGTCAGGCGCACCAGCAGGCCGTACAGGCGCACGGTGCGGCGCCGGCCGTGCGCGGTGGGCCGCATCCAGTGGGCGAGGTTGACGACCATGAACGGCAGGAGCAGCAGCCACAGGGCGCGGGTGCCGTTGCCGGAGGTGAGGTTGCACCACACGTACGCCTCGGGCACCGGCTTGCCCTGGTGGTCGCCGGGGCGCCGTTCGGCGTCCACGTCGTCGGCGCGCCGGAAGATGGCGGCCGTGTCGTCGCCGGTGATCCGCTCGGTGCGCGGATCGCCCAGCATGTGTTCCGGTGTGGCGCCCCCGACTCCGTGGACGAGGAGTTCCAGGGCGGTTGTCTGCGCGCGTTCCACTGTCCGCATGTCCCCCGCGGTGCCGCCGTGCGTGCCGGTGCCGGATCCAGCATCTCCGGTCCGGGGCGGGCCGTACACCCACCGTCACGGAATCTCCCCGACCGGCCTCCTCGGACGGGCCGCCCCGGCCCCGGTGGTGGACCGGTCCGCCGCCCGCGCATGGCATGTGCGCGACGTGCGGGTGGGTGGCGCGCCGCGCGGGGCGACGTGCGAGGATGGGACGTCCGCACACCCGGGCGGGGAGAAGCTCCTCGTCGCGGCGGGTGCGCCGGGCGTGTCGGAGTGAGCGCGGCTTGAGGCGAAAGGACCGGAGCGTCACGTGAGTGAGAATCAGAACCTCCTCGCGGAGCAGCGGCGCGCCCTGATCGTGGACGAGGTCCGCCGCCGCGGCGGGGTCCGGGTCAACGAGCTGACGCGCAAGCTCGGCGTGTCGGACATGACGGTCCGCCGCGACCTGGACGCGCTGGCCCGGCAGGGCGTGCTGGAGAAGGTGCACGGCGGCGCGGTCCCGGTGGTCGAGGCGAGCACCCACGAGCCGGGCTTCGAGGCCAAGTCGGGTCTGGAGCTGACGGCGAAGGAGGACATCGCGCGGGCGGCGGCCGAGCTGGTCGCGCCGGGCAGCGCGATCGCCCTGTCGGGGGGTACGACGACCTACGCGCTGGCGCACCGGCTGCTGGACGTGCCGGACCTGACCGTGGTGACCAACTCGGTGCGGGTGGCGGACGTCTTCCACGCGGCGCAGCGCACCTCGGGCCCGCGTCAGGGCGCGGCCACCGTGGTGCTGACCGGCGGGGTGCGCACCCCGTCCGACTCGCTCGTGGGACCGGTGGCCGACCAGGCCATCGCGGCGCTCCACTTCGACGTGCTGTTCCTCGGGGTGCACGGGATATCGATGGAGGCCGGGCTGTCCACGCCGAACCTGGCGGAGGCGGAGACCAACCGGCGGCTGGTGCAGTCGGCGCGGCGGGTCGTCGTGGTCGCCGACCACACCAAGTGGGGCACGGTGGGCCTGAGTTCGTTCGCGAAGCTGGAGCAGGTCGACACCTGGGTGACCGACGCGGGGCTGCCGCGGGAGGCGCGCGCGGAGATCGCGGAGCAGCTGCGCCTCGTGGTCGCGGGCGAGCCCGAGCAGGGTACGGACACCTGACGGTGCGCCGGCTGGCGTGACGGCCCCGGCTCCGGTCGCCACCAAGGCGGCATGGTGACGGTGCCGCCGCGCCGGCGACCGGCGTGGCAGGGACGCCGGCCGCTGAGCACGTGGCTCAGCCCGGCCACACCCCCGTGGCCAGCAGGGACTCGATCGCGGTGCTGTACGGGGCGATGTCCAGGCCCTGTTCGGCGAGCCAGGCGTCGGAGTAGTACTTGTCGAGGTAGCGGTCACCGGGGTCGCACAGCAGGGTGACGACGCTGCCGTGGCGGCCCTCGGCGACCATCTCGGCGACGATCTTCAGGGCGCTCCACAGGCCGGTGCCGGTCGAGCCGCCCGCCTTGCGGCCGATGGCGTCCTCCAGGGCGCGCACGGCGGCGACGGAGGCCGCGTCGGGGACCTTCATCATGCGGTCGACGGCGCCCGGCACGAAGCTCGGCTCCATGCGAGGACGGCCGATGCCCTCGATCCGGGAGCCGCAGTCGCAGGTGACGTCCGGATCGCCGGTCGTCCAGCCCTCGAAGAAACAGGAGTTCTCCGGGTCGGCGACGCAGATCCGGGTGTCGTACTGCATGTAGTGCACATAGCGCGCGAGGGTCGCCGACGTGCCGCCCGTGCCGGCGGTCGCCACGATCCACGCCGGTTCCGGGAACCGCTCCAGCCGCAGCTGGCGGAAGATGGACTCGGCGATGTTGTTGTTGCCGCGCCAGTCCGTGGCCCGCTCGGCGTAGGTGAACTGGTCCATGTAGTGGCCGCCGGTCTCGGCCGCGAGGCGGGCGGACTCCTCGTACATGGTGCGCGGGTCGTCCACGAAGTGGCAGCGGCCGCCGTGGAATTCGATCAGGCGGATCTTCTCGGCGCTGGTCGTGCGCGGCATGACGGCGACGAACGGCACACCGATCAGCTTGGCGAAGTACGCCTCCGACACGGCGGTCGAGCCACTGGAGGCCTCGATCACGGGGCGGTCCGGGCGGATCCAGCCGTTGCACAGGCCGTAGAGGAACAGGGACCGGGCGAGGCGGTGCTTGAGGCTTCCGGTGGGGTGGGTCGACTCGTCCTTGAGGTAGAGATCGATGCCCCAGTGCTCGGGCAGCGGGAAGCGCAGCAAGTGGGTGTCGGCCGAGCGGTTGTTGTCGGCCTGCACCTTGCGGACGGCTTCTTTCAGCCAGTCGCGGTAGGCGGAATCGCTGCGGTCGACGTCCAGGGTCGCGCCGGCCGGGGTGTGCTGAAGGGTGCTCACGACAGTGCTCCTCACACTTCGCGCCGACGGCGCGTCGCGCGGCCGACACTCCGATGATAAGCACCCCTCGCACCACTTCCCACCTGCATAAACGCCTCTTTGGGCGACTCAAAGGCGCCCTGGGGCACGCGCGTGCGAAGGGGCTTCGGGAGCGGCCCCGCGAACGCCCCGTGACGTGGGGGGCGCATTCGGCCAGTGCGCCGGGACGTGCCGCCGCACCCTGGTGCTCGGCGCACCGCGCGGGCAGACTGCCGGACGGGACGAGGCCCACGGTCTCGGGCAGCACGGGACGGGAGTCCCGTGTGCCCGGCGGGGTGTACCCGGAACACCACACGCAAGGGGGCAGGTCGGCATGGCGGAGCCGGAGTTCACGGCCACGGACGTGCGGATCGACGGGGGAAACGGGGGACGGCACTCGGGGGACGGGACGCGTCACCGCGCGGCACCGGGCGGCATCCGCCGCCGGGCGACACCGGTCGGCACCCTCGACCCGGCGGTCGGCACCCTCGGCCCCGTGACGCCGGAGGACACCCTCGTCCCCGTGACGCCGGATGGCACTCTCGTCCCGCTGACACCGGAGAGCACTCTTGTCCCGGTGACGCCGGACGGCACCCGGTGGCGCGTGACACGCCCGGGCGCCCCCAACCGTGCGACGCCCGAGGGCATCCGCCGCGCCCCGACGTCGGCCGGCCGCCGCCCGGCGCGCCACCCCGGGCCACGCGTGGCTCCGCGGCGTGCCGACCCGGGCGGGTGACCACGCAGCGCGAGCGGGCGGTCGCCGCGAGTTGCGGGACCGCATCCCCTGAGTCACGCTGGTGTCACGTCACTTAGGGTTTACCGGCGACAACGCTGCGAACCAGCCCGCCGGCCACGACAGCAGGCGGCAGTGTCACGCAGGCGTCCTGCTGAAGATCCGTACTCCGTGTTCTTCCGGACCTCTACGTCGGGGAGTCGCAGCCGTGATCAGTTACCCGAGCAGGCACTGCACGGTGGAGCTCCAAGCCCTGCCGTCGCGGATCGGCCAAGTCCGCAGAATCGTATCTGCGCAGTTGCGCTACTGGCATCTGGATCCCCTCATAGACCGGGCGACGCTCGGTGTGACGGAGTTGCTGACCAACGTCCACCAGCACGCCGAGCCCGACAAGACATGCACCGTGGAGATGGAGCTGCTGCTCGACCGGCTCGTCGTCTCCGTCCGCGACCGCGACCCGCGCCTCCCGGTGCTGGACACCTGCTGTCCCCCGGACGCGGACGCCACCTGCGGGCGCGGCCTGGCCATGGTGGCCGCCGTCAGCGACAGCTGGGGAGCGCGCCCCGAGGGCGAGGACGGCAAGGTCGTGTGGTTCACCCTGCCCACCCCCACCCCCACCCCCGCCGCGGACCGCACGCGGCCGGCCCGCGCGCCGCACCGTACGACGGCGGACCGGCGCCGGTTCGTCGAGGTCGCCGTCGAGCCGGTGAGCCCGGTGAGCCCTGCCCCGGTGTCCGAGCCGGTGGGTCCCCTCGCCGAGCCGGTCGGCCCGGTGCCCGAACCGGTGAGCCCCCTCGCCGAGCCGGTCGGCCCGGTGCCCGAACCGGTGAGCCCCCTCGCCGAGCCCGTCGGCCCGGTGGCCGAACCGGTCGGCCCGGTGACCGAACCTGTCGGCCGCGTCGGCGAGCCCGTGACCGCGCTCGCGGAGCCCGTGAGCCCGGTGGCGGATCCCCTGGTCCCGGTGGCGGATCCCGTGGCTCCGATGGCCGAGGAGCCCGCTCCGGCGCACGCGCACGCTCCCGCCCGGTCCGCCGTTGTCGGCTGACCGGGCGGTGAGGGGCGCGGCGCCGGGCGGGCCGAGGCCGGCGCGGCGCCGCCGTGTCACTCGGTGGCGATGGCCCGCAGCACGTCCAGGCGGGCCGCGCGCCGGGCCGGCCTGAGTCCCGCGAGGGCCCCGGCCGCGAGGCCGACCAGGGCGACCACCGCGAGCCGGGCGGGCGGCAGCGCGAAGGCGAACGCGCTGTCCGACGCGCCGTCGGACGCCTGCACCAGCACCCAGCCGAGGAAGGCGCCGAGGCCGAGCCCGCCGGCCGTGCCGAACGCGGCGACCAGGACCGACTCCCAGCGGACCATGGCCCGCAGCTGGGCGCGGGTCTGTCCGACGGCCCGCAGCAGCCCCAGTTCACGGGTGCGCTCGTGGATCGCCAGAGTCAGCGTGTTGGCGATGCCCAGCAGGGCGATCAGCACGGCGAGCGCGAGCAGGGCGTAGACCAGCGTGAGCATCATGTCGATCCCTCCCGCGGAGGACTGCGCGTAGGCGTCGCGGGTCTGCACCTGCGGGTCGCCGTAGTGCGCGGCGACCTGCTGCACGGCGGCCTTGCCCGCGTCGGTGCTCACGCCGTCCTTGAAGGTGACGGCGACGAGGCTGTCGGAGTCCTGGGTGCGGTGCGGTGCCCAGGCCGCGCGGGTGATGACGTAGTCGCCGGCGAGTTCGGACCGGCCGTAGACCGCGCGCACGGTGAAGGGCTGTGTCCGGCCGTCGGTGAAGGTGAGTTCGGCGGTGTCCCCGGGCTTCAGGTGCTGCCGGTCGGCCTCCGCGCGGGTGACGGCGATGCCGTCGCTCCCGAGGTGGCCGAGGTCGCCGCGCACGGTGCCGAGGTCGAAGGTGCGGGCGAGGGCGACCGGGTCGGTGACGGTGAGCGCCCGTCCCTCGCCGTCGACGCGGGCCACTCCCCTGCCGAGCCCGACGGCCGTGTCCACCTCGGGCAGCCGGGCGATCGCCGGTGCCAGCCTCGGGCTGAGCCCGCTGCCGCCCGCCCCGAACGAGGGCGTGCTGACGGCGACGTCGCCGGCGAAGGAGCGGGAGACGGTCTGGTCCATGGTCGCCTTCAGCGAGGCGCCGAAGACGGTGAACAGGGACACCACCGCCACACCGATCATCAGCGCCCCGGCGGTGGCCGCGGTCCGCTTCGGGCTGCGCAGCGCGTTGCGCCGTGCGAGCGCGCCGGTCACCCCGCGCAGCCGGTCCAGGGGGCTGCCGAGCAGCCGTACGGCGGTGCCGGCGGCGACCGGTCCGAGGACGACGAACGCGGCCAGGGCCAGCACGGCACCGGCGCCCGCGAGCCAGACCGACGGGGAGAGCAGGACGCCGGTGAGCGTCGCGGCGGCGGCGAGGGCGAGCAGGACCGCGCCGGCGACCGCACGCGACCGGGAGCCGCCCGAGGTGTCGACGGCCGTCTCGCGCAGCGCGGCCAGCGGCGCGGTGCGCCCGGCGCGTACGGCGGGCAGCAGCGCGGAGCCCAGGCAGACCAGTACGCCGACGGCGAGCGGCAGCGCCATCGACAGGGCACCGATCACCAGGCCGCCGTCCGGGAAGGGGAACCCGATGGCCGGGAAGAGCGCCTGCAGCCCGGCGGCGATGCCGATGCCGCCCGCGAGGCCGGCGAGGGAGGCGGTCACCGCGACGGCGCTCGCCTCGGCGAGCGTGCCCGCGGTCACCTGGCGGCGGGAGGCGCCGAGCGCCCGCAGCAGGGCGTTCTCGCGGGTGCGCTGGGCAACGACGATGGCGAAGGTGTTGTGGATGGAGAAGGTCGCCACCAGCAGGGCGACACCGGAGAACACCAGCAGGAAGGTGGTGAACAGGGTCAGGAACTGACTGGAGATCATGTCCGTGTTCTCCTGCGCCGACTCCTGCCCGGTGATGGCCTCGACGCCGTGCGGCAGCACGGGGGCGAGCCGCTCGACCAGGTCCCGCCGGCTCACCCCGTCCGCGGCGCGCACCTGGATGCTCGCGGCCTGTCCGGGCCGGGCGGTGAGGTACTTCTCGGCGTCCGCCTGCGTCATTCCGGTGAAGGTCACCTGGGCCATGCCGTCCGCGCCGCCGAAGGTCGCCAGGCCCACGATCCGCACCGGCACCGGGTCGGGGGTGCGCAGCACGGTGGTGTCGCCGAGGTTCAGGCCGCCCTTCTTCGCGGCGCCCCGGTTGACGACGACCTCGCCGGACTTCCGCGGGGCGTGGCCCTCGGCGAGCCGGTAGGGGTTGAGCCGCGGGTCGGTGATCCAGTTGCCGGCCAAGGTGGGCGGGCCCTGGCCGCCGACGGGCTTGCCGTCGCTGCCGACGAGCTGGCCGGCGCCCTGGATGTCCGGTACGGCCGCGGCGACGCCGGGCACGCCCTCGATGGTGTGCGCCAGAGCGGCGGGGACGGGCTGCCGTACGCCCTGGCTCTCGCCGGGTGTGGTGATGGCGTCGGCGCTGCGGACGACGGCGTCGGTGCCCGCGGTCGCGCTGCCGAACATGGAGTCGAAGCTCGCGCGCAGGGTGTCGCCCATGACGAGGGTGCCGGCGAGGAACGCGACGCCGAGGAAGACGGCGAGGAACGTGCCGGCGAAGCGGCGCGTGTGGGCGCGCAGGGAGGACACACCGATCCGGACGGTGGCGTTCATGAGGGCACCTCGAACGCTTTCATGCGGTCCAGGACGCGGTCGGCGGTCGGCTCCTGCATCCGGTCGACGAGGCGGCCGTCGGCGAGGAAGACGACCTCGTCGGCGTGGGCGGCGGCCACCGGGTCGTGGGTGACCATGACGACCGTGCGGTTCATGGTGCGCACGGCCCGGCCGAGCAGGCCGAGCACCTCGCCGCCGGAGCGGGAGTCGAGGTTGCCGGTGGGCTCGTCGGCGAAGACCACGTCGGGCCGGCCGGCGAACGCCCGCGCCACGGCGACGCGTTGCTGCTGCCCGCCGGACAACTCGGCGGGCCGGTGGTGGAGCCGGTCGCGCAGCCCCACGACGTCGATCAGCGCGTCGATCCACTCCGGGTCGCCGCGGGTGCCGGCGAGGTCGAGCGGCAGGGTGATGTTCTCGGCGACGGTGAGCGTCGGCACCAGGTTGAACGCCTGGAAGACGAACCCGACCCGGTCGCGGCGCAGCAGGGTCAGCCGCCGGTCGTCGAGGCCGGCGAGGTCGGTGTCGCCGATGTGGGCGGAGCCGGACGTGAGGGTGTCGAGTCCGGCCGCGCAGTGCATGAGGGTGGACTTGCCGGAGCCGGAGGGTCCCATGATCGCGGTGAAGCGGCCGGCCGGGAAGGCCACGCTCACCCCGTCCAGGGCCCTGACGGCGGTGTCGCCGCTGCCGTACACCTTGACGGCGTCGACGACGCGGGCGGCCGTCCGTACGGCGGTGGTGGTGGTCGTCATGCCACACCGCCCTTGCGGCCGAACTGCTCGTCGAGGACGGACAGCCGGCGCCAGTATTCGTCCTCGTCGATCTCGCCGGCGGCGAAGCGGCGGCCGAGCAGGGTCAGCGGCGAGTTGTCGTCCGCGGGGGCGGGCGGGCGCCAGGGGCCGCGCCGGCCGCCGCGCCAGGCGGTGCGGCGCAGCAGCGCGATGCCGCCGCCGATGACCAGGGCCCAGATCAGGGGGAAGAGCAGGATCCACGGGCCGGGCCCGCCGTCGCCGAAGTGCGCCAGGGTCGTCATGGTCGGTCATCTCCTCGCGGATGCGTTCTTGCGGTGTGCTTCCGAGCGTCTCCCCGACCCCCCTGCCGGGTCGTCGTACGGCCAGCGGCAGTGCGCGTACCTCCGCGGGAGTACGCGGCGGGCGCCCGCGGGGGGCGGTGTCACCGTGGGGACGACGTGCGGGTCCTCCCCTCTTGGTTTCTGTAACTACTGGTATGTACAGTGAGCGCCATGAGCACGTCGGAGCGACTGATCGAGTCCACCCGCGAACTGCTGTGGGAACGCGGTTACGTGGGCACCAGCCCGAAGGCGATCCTGGAGCGCGCGGGTGCCGGCCAGGGCAGCATGTACCACCACTTCAAGGGCAAGCCGGACCTGGCGCTGGCCGCCATCCGGCGCACGGCCGAGGAGATGCGGGCTGCCGCCGGGGAGGTGTTCGACGGCCCCGGCACGCCCTACGAGCGCATCGCCGCGTATCTGACGCGGGAACGCGACGTGCTGCGCGGCTGCCCCGTCGGGCGGCTGACCATGGACCCGGACGTCGTCGCCAGTGCCGAGCTGCGGGCGCCCGTCGACGAGACGATCGCCTGGGTGAAGGACCGGCTCGCCGCGCTGGTCGAGGAGGGCAAGGCGCAGGGGCAGTTCGCGGCCGGCCTCGACAGCGCGGAGATCGCCGCGACGATCGTCGCCACCGTGCAGGGCGGTTACGTCCTGGCCCGCGCCTCGGGCTCCCCCGCCGCGTTCGACGCCGCCGTCCGGGGGCTGCTCGCCCTGGTCGCACCGCACAGCTGAGGAAGGACCCCGCATGCACGCCATGCAGTACTCCGTGACGCTCCCCGCCGACTACGACATGGACGTGATCCGCGCGCGGGTGGCGCGCGTCAGCCCGGTGCTGGAGGACTGGGAGGGGCTCGGGCTCAAGGCCTATCTGATCCGGGAACGCGGCGTGCACGGCTCGCCGGTCAACGCGTACGCGCCGTTCTACCTGTGGCACGCCCTGGGTGGCATGAACCGCTTCCTGTGGGGCGGCCCGTTCCAGGGGCTCAGCGACGACTTCGGCCGGCCGGCCGTCCACCAGTGGACGGGACTGGCCTACGAGGAGGGCGCCGCCGCCGGCTCCCCCGCCGCCGTCGCCGTCATCCGGAGGCGGTCCGTCCCGGACGGTGTGGTGATCGCGGACTTCATGGCGGACGCGGCGGCCGAGGCGGCCCGGCTCGCGGGCGAGGACGGCGCGGTGCTCGCGGCGGCCGTCGTGGACTCGCGCCGCTGGGAGGTCGTCCACTTCTCGCTGTGGGAGCAGGAGGAACCCAAGGCCGAGGGCGAGGTGTTCCAGGTGCTCCACCTGTCCGCACCGGGGCTGGACCGGCTGCCGCGGGGCCGGCAGTGGTGAGCCGCGTCCGCACGGTGCTCGGCGACGTCGAGCCGGAGCGGCTGGGCGTGTGCGACGCGCACGACCACCTGTTCTTCGCCAGCCCCCGGCTGCCCGGCGAGGAGTTGTCGAGCGTGGCGGCGGCGCGGGCGGAACTCGCCGCGTTCCGGGAGCAGGGCGGCGGGTGCGTGGTGCAGTGGACGCCGTACGGGCTGGGCCGGCGGGCCGCCGATCTGCCGGCGCTGTCCCGGCAGAGCGGCGTGCACGTCGTCGCGGCGACGGGACTGCACCAGGACGTGCACTACGACGAGACCGTACTGAAGGGGCTGCGCGGCCGGCTCGCCGAGGTGTTCGCCGCCGAACTCACCGACGGCATCGGCACGTCGGGGGTGCGCGCGGGGCTGATCAAGGTGGCGGGCGGCTTCCACGCGCTCAACGGGCACGCCCGCTGGACGATGACCGCGGCTGCCGAGGCGCACCGGGCGACGGGCGCGCCGATCGCCGTGCACCTGGAGCTGGGCACGGGCGCACCGGACGTCCTCGACCTGCTCTGCGGGGACTTGGGGGTGCCGCCGGAGCGGGTGATCCTCGGTCACCTGAACCGCTTCCCGGACCCGGTGGCGCACCGGCAGGCCGCCGAGGCCGGCTGCTGGCTCGCCTTCGACGGCCCCTCGCGGGCGCACCACGCCACGGACTGGCGCATGCCGGAGGCCGTGCGCGCCCTCGCCGAGGCCGGGTTCGGCGACCGGCTGCTGCTCGGCGGGGACACCACGACCGCCGCCGCCCGGTCGGTGAACGGCGGCCCCGGGATGCCGTATCTGCTGCGCCGGGTGCGGCCGCGGCTCGCCGCCGCGCTCGGCGAGGACCTGGTGACGGCGATCCTCACCCGCAATCCCGCGCGCGCCTTCGCCGTCGACTGGCGGTGAGCGGCCGACCCGCCGGGCCCGCCGTGGCCCGATCCTGTCGGGTTCCGGCCCGGCCGGGCGGCGCGCGGCGGACGGCCGGCACCGCACCATGGCCGGAACACCCCGGCCGAGGGGCCGTGCGACGGCTCCGGGGCCCCGTACCCGAGGAGCGAGACGGCGATGGCCCTTGAGATGCGTGAGCGGTGCGAGCGCTGCACGACGGCGGAGGTGCCGCCCGAGGCACCCGCCCGGATCTGCTCGTACGAGTGCACGTTCTGCGTCGCGTGCGCCGAGGAGATGGGCGGGGTGTGCCCGAACTGCGGCGGCGAGCTGGTGCCCCGGCCGCGCCGCCGCTGAGGGCGGTTCAGCCCGGCTGGTCGCTGTCCTTCAGCGCGCCCCAGCCGTGCCAGCGCTCCACCTCGATCAGCGCGCTGACCCGGCCCCGCTCCCGGCGCGGGTAAGGCCCACCCGTGTAGTGGGTGGCGAGGCGGTCGATGTCGGCCAGGTCCTTGTCCTCGCGCAGGTCGGCGACCCGGCCGATCAGCGTGACGTGGGTGTACCAGTCGTCCGAGGACAGGACGGTCAGGGTGACGCGCGGGTCGCGGCGCAGGTGCTTGAGGCGGACGCGGCCCTCGTCGAGGTTGACCAGGACCCGGCCGTCGTCCTCCCACAGGTACCAGGTGGGGGTGGACACGGGCGCGCCGTCGGCGCGCAGGGTGGCCATCACACAGGGGTTGGGGCGGCGCAGCAGCTCCACGGCCTCGGGCGGCAGGGGCGGCTTGGACATGCGGATCCTCCTGGAAGTGGTGTGCGGGCTGGGAGTGCCTGGGTCCGGCCGGTGCTCAGGACGCCGGCTCCTCGGGGAAGCTGGCGAAGTACGCGGCCACCATGTCCTCGTCGGCGTGGCCCTGGGCGGCGGCGCGGGCCATGCGCTCCGCGCTCGCGGCGGCCACGTCGAGGCGTACGCCGTGCCGCTCGCCGGCCGCCACGATCAGCCGGGCGTCCTTCTCCGCCGTCGCCACCGCGAACTGCGGCGGCGTCAGCTTGCCGTCGAGCACCAGCGACGCCTTGGCGTGCAGGTAGCCCATGTCGAGCGGGCCGCCGGCGATGAGGTCGAAGAAGCCGGCGGGGTCGACGTCCAGGGCCTTGGCCAGGGCCAGTGACTCCCCGGTCGCCGCAGTCGCCGCGATCACCCAACTGTTGGCGACCAGCTTCAGCCGGGTGGCGCTCGCGGCGCCGCCGTCCTCACCGGTCCACACCGTGCGCGCCCCGACGGCGTCGAACACGGGCGTGACCCGCTCACGGCCCTCGGCGGGGCCGGCGGCCAGGACGGTCAGCTGCCCGGCCTCGGCGGGCTGCCGGGTGCCGAGCACGGGGGCGTCGTAGAAGAGCAGGCCGTGTTCCCGGGCGAAGGCCGCCATCTCGGGGACGGAGTCCAGGCCGGCCGTGGTGGACTGCATCCAGACGGCGCCCGAGCGCAGCGCGGGCGCGGCCTGCCGCATCACGTCCAGGGCGGCGGCGCCGTCGTACAGCATGGTCAGCACGACGTCGGCGTCGCGCACCGCCTCGGCCGGCCCGTCGGCGACGTGGACGCCGTCGGCGGCCAGGGGCTCGGCCTTGGCGCGGGTGCGGTTCCAGGCGCGGACGGTGTGGCCGGCGCGGGCGAGGTTGCGGGCCATCGCGGCGCCCATGATGCCGGTGCCGAGGACGCTGACGGTGAGCTTGTCGGTCATGAGACGGATGTTCCTGTCGTGGAGTGCGGTGCGGACCTCAGGCTCCAGCCTTCCCTACGACACGCCGGGCAAGCACGCCGCCCACGCCCCCGCCACCCCGCGTACGAGTGACGGCCGACCGGTCCCCGCCGAAGGGGGCGACGTGGCCGGCCGTGTCGTCGGCGAAACACTCGTGTTGACCGTTCGTTCCAGAATCCGATAGCGTCCCCGTCATGGCCAGGACCAAGGAATTCGATCCGGACGCCGCCCTGCTGTCGGCCCTCGACCTCTTCTGGCGCAAGGGCTACGAGGCGACGTCGATGGCGGACCTGGTCGACCACCTCGGGATCGGGCGCGCCAGCCTCTACGCCACCTTCGGGAACAAGCACGAGCTGTACCTCAAAGCCCTGGACCGCTACGGCGAGATGCACGACCCGTCCCTCGCCCTGGAGTTGTCCCAGCCGGGGCCGGCCCTGCCGGCCGTCCGGGCGGTGGTGCGCCGCTTCGCCGCCGAGTCGGCCGACGCCTCCCGGCGCGAGCGGGGATGTTTCGTCACCAACACGGCGGCCGAGCTGGCCCCGCACGACGAGGCCGCCGCCCGCCGCGTGGAGCGCAGCTGGGGGCACGTGGAGACGCTGCTGCACTCTGCCCTGCTGCGGGCCCGGGCCCAGGGCGAGCTGCCCGACGGCCGCGATCCGCGCGCGCTCGCCCGCATGCTGCTCGTCCTGATGCAGGGCTTCCGCGCGGTCGGCAAGGCCTCGACGGAGCCCGGCCGGGTGCTGGACGCGGCGGAAGCGGCGCTGGCCCTGCTGGACTAGCCCCGGAGGCGGACCGCACCCACCACCGCGTCGAGCGGAGTCACCGCACGCACCCCTTCCACGGCGACACCTTTCATCGCCTTCATATTCGACCGAATGGTCCGGAAAGAAAGGGGCGCCGCTGACCGCGCCCGCGGTCCCGTTCCCCGCCTGTCCCGGCCCGGTCCCGCACGCCCGTTTCTTTCGCCGCCCTGCTGTCGCCCGTCCTGCTTTCGCCCGTCCTGACACTTCCTCGAAGGGAATCCCATGTCCGGCAACCGTTTCACCGGCCGCTCCGCTCTCGTCACCGGCGCCGGCACCGGCATCGGCCGGGCCGCCGCGCTCGCCCTCGCCGCCGAGGGCGCCCGGGTCGTCGTGGCCGGCCGCTCCCGGGCGCCGCTCGAGGAGACGGTGGCGCTGGTCGAGCGCGCCGGCGGCACGGCCGTCGCCGAGGTCGCCGACGTCAGCCGGGCCGCCGACGTGCGGGAGCTGGTGCACGCCGTCGTCGAGCGGTTCGGCGCTCTCGACGTGGCCGTGAACAACGCGGGCGTCTTCCGCGGCGGACCGCTCGCCGACCTGGCCGTGGACGACTGGCAGACGCTGCTCGACATCAACGTCACGGGTGTCTTCCTCGCCCTGCAGGCCGAGATCCGGCAGATGCGGACGCAGCCCGGCGGCGGCGCGATCGTCAACGTGGCCTCCAATCTGGGCCGCCACACGCAGGTGCCGAACGCCGTCGCGTACGCCGCGAGCAAGGCGGCCGTCGCCTCCCTCACCCGGGGCGCCGCCCTGGAGTACATCGCGGACGGTGTACGGATCAACGCCGTCAGCCCCGGCGCCTCGGACACCTCGATGTCGCTGCGGCCCGGCGAGACGGAGGCCGATCGTGCCGTACGGATGAAGGACCAGTCGCCGCTCGGCCGGGTCTCGTCCACGCAGGAGGTCGCCGCGGCGGTCCTGTACCTGGCGTCCGACGAGGCCGCGTCCCTGGTCGGCACGGACCTGGTGATCGACGGGGGCGCCGCGCTGTAGCGGCTCGCGCCGGCCGCCGTGACGGCCTGCGGTACGCCCTGGCCGCGTCAGCCGGATGTCAGCGCGGTCAGGGGGTCGTCCAGGACCGGCTGCCAGGCCAGTTCGGCCGCGCCGACCAGGCTGTTGTGGTCCAGGGAGCAGGCGAGGATGGGGACGCCGCCGCTGCGGCCCCACAGGCTGCGGTCGGCGACGACGGCGCGCAGTCGCTCGGGGTCGGCGTCGAGCAGCGTGCGGTGCAGGCCGCCGAGGATGATCCGGTCGGGGTTCAGGATGTTCACCAGGCCCGCCAGGCCCAGGCCCAGCCGGTCGATGAGCGCCTCGACGGCACGGCGGACGGCCGGGTCGTCGTACTCGCGCCGGATCAGGTCGTTGGCCTGCTGGAGCAGCGACACCTCGGGGCCGGGGTCGCGGCCGGCGGCGGTGAGCAGGGCGAGCGGGTCGGCTTCGACGTCGAGACAGCCGCGGCTGCCGCAGTGGCAGGGGCGGCCGCCCTCGGGGTTGACGGTGAGGTGGCCGACCTCCAGGGCGAGGCCCGAACTGCCCGTGTGCAGGCGCCCGTCGAGCACCAGCGCGCCGCCCACGCCGCGGTGCCCGGTGGCCACGCACAGCAGGTCGCGCGAGCCGCGGCCGGCGCCGTGCCGGTGCTCGGCGAGCGCGGCGAGGTTCACGTCGTTGGCGGCGAACGCCGGCCCGGCGATGCCCGCCTCGCGCACGCACTCGGCGAAGATCTCCCGCACCGCCGCGCCCACCGGCCAGGCCAGGTGCAGCGGGTTGAGGGCGAGGCCCTCCGGCTCGGCGACGGCGGACGGCACGGCGAGTCCGGCGCCCACGCAGCGCCGCCCGGTCTCCGCCAGCAGCCGTGCCCCGGCCTCGACGACGGAACCGAGCACCTTCGCCGGGTCGGCGTCGACGGTCTCGCAGCCGGGCGCGGTCGCCACGATCCGCCCGCCGAGACCGACCAGGGCGGCGCGGAAGCCGTCGGCGTGGACCTGCGCGGCGAGCGCCACCGGCCCGTCCTCGGCGAGGTGCAGCCGGTGCGAGGGCCTGCCCTGGGAGCCGGCGGGGGCGCTCGGCCGGGCGTCCACCCGGATCAGCCCCAGCGCCTCCAGCTCCGCGGCCACGGCGCCGGCGGTGGCGCGGGTGACGCCGAGTTCGGCGGTGAGCACGGCTCGGGTCGGGGCCCGCCCCGTGTGCACGAGCTCCAACGCGGGTCCGAGCGCACCGCGCCCCCGGTCCAGCCGCGTCCTCGAGGTGGTCCCTTCCCCCGCCGGCCGGGGGTCCGCCTTGCCGCTCATGAGGGCGAGTCTGTCATGATCCGCTGCTCACGTGGTGTCCGCCCGCAGGCCGCTGACCCGCAGGGTGACGTTCAGCCGCCCGGTCAGCCCGAGCCCCGGCGGCGCGGTGCCCGGCAGCACGCGCGGCACCCCGTGGTAGGCGAACCGGGACGGCCCGCCGAAGACGAACAGGTCGCCGCTGCGCAACTCGACGTCGGTGTACGGCCGGGTGCGCGTCGCGGTGTTGCCGAAGCGGAACACGCAGGTGTCCCCGAGACTGAGCGAGACCACCGGGGCGTCGGTCTTCTCGTCGCCGTCGCGGTGCATGCCCATGCGCGCGTCGGCGTCGTAGAAGTTGATCAGCGCGATGTCGTACGGCGCCGGGGCGACCGCCTGCGGGCCGAGCGCGTCGGTGACCGCCTGCCGCGCCAGTTCGCCGAGCCAGTCCGGGAACGGTTTGACGGGGGCGCCGTCGCCGTCGACGACGGTGCGGGCGTAGGCGTACGGGTACCAGTGCCAGCCCAGGCACACCTGGCGGGCGGTCATCGTGCCGCCGCCGGGAGTGCGCACCGTGCGCAGTCCGGCCGGGGGGCGCGCCCAGGTGCGGCAGGCGTCGAGCAGGGTGCGCTGCCGGGCGGCGTCCAGCCAGTCCGGCACGTGGACCGCGCCGGGCGCGACGGCGGCGCGCTCGCGCGTGAACAGCTCGGCGTCCATGGTCCCATCCTGCCCCACCGGGCCTGAGCTGCGGTTCCGCTAGCCTGGACGCACCATGGACGACCGTATGACGACGCCGTTCGGCGCGTTCGCGCTGACCCGATTCCCCGAGGACCCGCGCGACCGGCTGCGCGCCTGGGACGCCTCCGACGCGTATCTGCTGCGGCATCTGGCCGAGGAGCGGATCGACCTGTCCGGCACGGTCGTGGTCGTCGGCGACCGCTGGGGGGCGCTGGTCACGGCGCTCGCCGCGCACGCGCCGGTCCAGATCACCGACTCCCATCTGGGGCAGGAGGCGACCCGGGCCAACCTCGCCCGCAACGGGGTCGCGCCGGGCACGGTGTCCCTGCTGACCACGCAGGACGCGCCGCCCGAGCGGATCGACGTGCTGCTGGTGCGGGTGCCGAAGAGCCTGGCGCTGCTGGAGGACCAGCTGCTGCGGCTGGCGCCCGCGCTGCACGAGGGCAGCGTGGTGGTCGGCGCGGGCATGGTGAAGGAGATCCACACCTCGACGCTGACCCTGTTCGAGCGGATCCTCGGGCCGACCCGCACCTCGCTGGCGCAGCAGAAGGCGCGGCTGATCTTCTGTACGCCGGAGCCCGGGCGCGAGCGGCCGGCCAACCCGTGGCCGTACACCTACACGCTGCCGGACGGCATCGGGCCGGCGTCCGGACGGCCGGTGGTGAACCACGCGGGGGTGTTCTGCGCGGACCGGCTGGACATCGGTACGCGGTTCTTCCTGCGGCATCTGCCGGCGACGCGCGGGGCGCAGCGCGTCGTCGACCTGGGGTGCGGCAACGGTGTCGTCGGCACGTCGGTGGCGCTGGCCAATCCGGAGGCCGAGGTGCTGTTCGTGGACGAGTCGTTCCAGGCGGTGGCCTCGGCGGAGGCGACGTACAAGGCGAACGGGGTGCCCGGGCACGGGGAGTTCCGGGTCGGGGACGGGCTGGCGGGGGTGGCCTCCGGCAGCGTGGACGTCGTGCTGAACAATCCGCCGTTCCATGCGCACCAGGCGACCACGGACGCCGTGGCCTGGCGGATGTTCACGGGGGCCCGGCGGGTGCTGCGGCCGGGTGGGGAGCTGTGGGTGATCGGCAATCGGCACCTGGGGTATCACGTGAAGCTGCGGCGGCTGTTCGGGAGCTGTGAGGTGGTGGGCAGCGATCCGAAGTTCGTGGTGCTGCGGGCGGTGAAGCGGTAGCGGGTCCGGGTCCTGGCGGGAGCAGGGCACCGCAGGCGGGCGAGGGCGCGGGGGACGGCGCGGCGTCCGCAGGCGGGCGAGGGACGCGGGCAACGGCGCGGCGTCCGCAGGCGGGCGAGGGACGCGGGCAACGGCGTGAGCGCCACGCCGCACCCGCACCGGCCGCAGCAGGCGTGAGCACCCCTCGCCGCGCCCCTCGCCCGTCCCCTTCCCGCCGTCGGCGGGGGCGGGTCGTTCAGCTCAGGACGCCGATGAGCCGCTCCACCTCCCGGATCATCGCCTCGCGCCCCACGCTGAGGTACTTGCGGGAGTCGACCGCCTCGGGGTGTTCGGCCAGGAAGGCGCGGATCGCGCCGGTCATGGCCACGTTGAGGGCGGTGCCGACGTTGACCTTGGTGATGCCGCCCGCGACGGCCGTGCGCAGTTCGTCGTCGGGCACTCCGGACGAGCCGTGCAGCACGAGGGGGATGTCGAGGGCCTGCGCGAGGCGTTTGAGCAGGTCGTGGTCGAGAGCGGCGGTGCGGGTGGTCATGGCGTGCACGCTGCCGATGGCGACGGCGAGCGCGTCGACGCCGGAGTCGGCGACGAAGCCGTGCGCCTCCGTCGGGTCGGTGCGGGCGCCGGGGGCGTGCGCGTCCAGGGGGCGGCGGCCGTTCTTGCCGCCGACCTGTCCCAACTCCGCCTCGATCCACAGCCCTTGGGCGTGGGCCCAGTCGGCGGCCGCGCGGGTCGCCGCGAGGTTCTCGGCGTAGGGGAGCGCGGAGGCGTCGTACATCACCGAGCTGAAGCCCGCCGCCGGTGCCTGCCGCAGCAGGGCGTCGCTCTGGACGTGGTCCAGGTGCAGGGCGACGGGGACGGCGGCGTCCTCGGCGGCGGCGACGGCGGCCCGGGCGAGGGGCAGGAGACGGCCGTAGCGGAACCTCACGGCGTTCTCGCTGACCTGGAGGATCACGGGGGCGCCGGCCTGTTCGGCGCCGGCGATGACCGCCTCGACGTGCTCCAGCGTGATGATGTTGAAGGCGGCGACGGCTGAGCGGTCGGCGGCGGCGCGGGTGACGAGCTCGCCGGTGGTCGTGAGGGGCACGGACTGTCCTTTCCGGAGGGTCGCGCGGGCTCAGGGGGCGAGGATCACCGAGCGGGTCAGGTGGCGGGGCTGGTCGGGGTTCAGGCCGCGGGCCGCGGCGACGGCGACGGCGAGGCGCTGGGCGCGGACCAGTTCGGCGAGGGGGTCCAGGCCGCCGTCCACCCACAGTCCGCCGGTGGCGCGCACCTGGTCGGCGAGTCCTTCGGGTGCCTCGCCGAACATCCAGGTGGCGGTGCCCTCGGTGGTGATGCTGATCGGGCCGTGCCGGTACTCCATCGCCGGGTAGGCCTCGGTCCAGGACAGGGACGCCTCGCGCATCTTCAGCCCGGCCTCGTTGGCCAGGCCGACCGTCCAGCCGCGGCCGAGGAAGGTGAACTGGCGGCAGCCGACGAGCTCGTGGGGCAGTTCGGCGGCGAGCGCGGTGCGGGCGTCGGCGACGACGGCGTCGGTGTGCAGGCCGAGGTGGGCGCGCAGCAGGGTGAGCGCGGTGGTGGCGAAGCGGGTCTGCACGACGGAGCGCTCGTCGGCGTAGGGCAGGACGACGACGTCGTCGGCGGCCTTCATGACGGGGGTGTCGGGGTCGGCGGTCACGGCGGTGGTGCGGGTGGTGCCGCGCAGGCCGGCGAGGAGGTCGAGCACCTCGGTGGTGGTGCCGGAGCGGGTGAGGGCGACCACGCGGTCGTAGCGGCGGCCGTGGGGGAACTCCGACGCGGCGAAGGCGTCGGTCTCGCCCTGGCCCGCGCTCTCGCGCAGCCCGGCGACGGCCTGGGCCATGAAGTAGGAGGTGCCGCAGCCGACGACCGCGACCCGCTCCCCCGGTGCGGGCAGGGCCGCCGTGTGCGCGGCGGCCTCCTCGGCGGCGCGGGTCCAGCACTCCGGCTGGCTGTTCAGTTCGTCCTCGACATGGGTCATGGTGACCACCCCTCCCGGCGTCTGTTTGTTTATGCAAGATATAGCGAGCTTTCGAGCAACTTCAAGCATTTGACGTCAGAGGGGGTGCGCTAGGGTCACCGGTGAGCCGACACGGAGGAAGACGGAGGTGCGGATGTCGCGCGACGCCCGCTGGAAGGCCCTGCTGGAACTGCTCGTCGAGCGCGGCCGGCTGGACGTCGAGGAGGCCGCCGCCGAGCTGCAGGTGTCGGCCGCGACGATCCGCCGCGACTTCGACCAGCTGGCCGAGCAGCAGATGCTGGTGCGCACCCGGGGCGGCGCGGTGGTGCACGGCGTGTCGTACGAACTGCCGCTGCGCTACAAGACGGCCCGCCGCGCCTCGGAGAAACAGCGCATCGCCACCGCGGTGGCCGAGCTGATCGCGCCCGGCGAGGCCGTCGGGCTGACCGGCGGCACCACCACCACCGAGGTGGCCCGCGCGCTCGCCGTGCGCCCCGACCTGGCCTCCGGCTCCCCCGCGCTCACCGTCGTCACCAACGCGCTCAACATCGCCAACGAGCTGGCGGTGCGGCCCCAGTTCAAGATCGTGGTGACGGGCGGGGTGGCGCGGGCCCAGTCGTACGAGCTCATCGGGCCGCTCGCGGACGGGGTGCTCGGCCAGATCACCCTGGACGTCGCCGTGCTCGGCGTGGTCTCCTTCGACGCCGCGCACGGGGCCGCCGCCCACGACGAGGCGGAGGCCGCGATCAACCGGCTGCTGTGCGAGCGCGCCGAACGCGTGGTCGTCGCCGCCGACTCCAGCAAGCTGGGCCGCCGCGCCTTCGCCCGTATCTGCGCCGCCGAGGCGGTGAACACGCTGGTGACGGACTCGGCGGCGGACCCGGAGCAGGTGCGGCGGCTGGAGGAGGCCGGCATCGAGGTCGTCACGGTGTGACACCGCGGCGGCCCGGCGCCCGTCGGCCCGGGCCGCCCCCCCGCCGCTCCTCGGGGCGCCGCCCCGGCCCGTCGCCCCTAAGCTGGAAGCCGCCCCGCGGGCGGGGCCAGGGAGGCTGTGATGGCCGAGGCAGCGGACGACGGCGTGCGACCGGGCCGCGGATACCTGCCGGTCGCCGACCACGGGCTGATCGGCGATCTGCGCAGCGTCGCCCTCGTCGGGACGGACGGCACCATCGACTGGTACTGCTGCCCCTCCTTCGACGCGCCGAGCGTCTTCGCCGCGATCCTGGACGCCGAACGCGGCGGCTGCTTCGAGCTGGCGGCGACCGGCGCGGCGCGCACCAAGCAGTTCTACTTCCCCGACACCAACGTCCTGATCACCCGCTTCTTCACCGAGGACGGCGTCGGCGAGGTGCAGGACTTCATGCCGGTGGGCACCGGGCGGGTGGAGACCGCGCGGCACCGGCTGATCCGGCGGGTGCTGTGCGTGCGCGGCACCGTGCCGTTCCGCGCCCGGGTGGCCCCGCGCTTCGACTACGGCGCCCGCCCGCACACCCTGCGGCTGACCGGCGACACCGCCCTGTTCGCCTCCGACGGGCTCTCCCTCGCCCTGACCTCGACCGCCCCGCTGGCGGCGGACGGCGAGGACGTGCGCAGCGAGTTCAAGCTGGCCGAGGGCGAGTCGGCGGTGTTCGCGCTGGACGAGGTCGGCGGTGAGGTGGCGCCGCGCCGGTGCGCGAGCCGGGAGGCCGAGGAGCAGTTCGCGGCGACGGTGGCGTACTGGCGCCGCTGGCTGTCCTCCTCCCGCTACCGCGGGCGCTGGCGCGAGATGGTGCACCGCTCGGCGCTCACCCTGAAGCTGCTCACCTACGCGCCGACCGGGGCGATCGTGGCCGCGCCGACCACCAGCCTGCCCGAGCGGCTCGGCGGCGAGCGCAACTGGGACTACCGCTATGTGTGGGTGCGCGACGCCGCGTTCTGCGTGTACGCGCTGCTGCGGCTCGGCTTCAGCGAGGAGGCCGAGGCGTTCATGGACTTCGTCACCCGGCACATCAGCCCCGGCGACCGCAAGAGCGCCGGACCGTTGCAGATCATGTACGGCATCGACGGCCGCACCGACCTCCCCGAGCGCGAACTCACCCATCTGGAGGGTCACTTCGGCTCGGCCCCGGTCCGGGTCGGCAACGCCGCGGCCGACCAGCTCCAGCTCGACATCTACGGGGCGCTGATCGACTCGATCTACCTCTACGACAAGTGGGCCAAGCCGATCTCCAGCGACCAGTGGGACGACGTGTGCGCGCTGGTCGACTGGGTGTGCGCGCACTGGGACCAGCCCGACGAGGGGATCTGGGAGACGCGCGGCGGCCGCCGCAGCTTCCTGTACTCGCGGCTGATGTGCTGGGTGGCGATCGAGCGGGCCATCCGCATGGCGCACCGGCGCGGGCTGCCCGCCGACCTCAACCACTGGCGCGCGTCCCGGGACACCATCTACCGCCGGATCATGGACCGCGGCTGGTCCGCGGCGCGCGGGGCGTTCGTGCAGCACGAGGACGGTGACGTGCTGGACGCGGCGGTGCTGATGATGCCGCTGAGCAAGTTCATCGCGCCGACCGACCCCAAGTGGCTGTCCACGCTGGACGCCCTCACCCGGGACCTGGTCTCCGACTCCCTGGTCTACCGCTACGACCCGCAGGCCAGCCCGGACGGGCTGCGCGGCGAGGAGGGCACCTTCTCGATCTGCTCCTTCTGGTACGTCGAGGCGCTGGTGCACGCCGGCCGGCTGGACGAGGCCCGCCTCGCCTTCGAGAAGATGCTGACCTACGCCAACCACCTGGGCCTGTACGCCGAGGAGATCGGCCAGACCGGTGAGCAGCAGGGCAACTTCCCGCAGGCGTTCACGCACCTCGCGCTGATCAGCGCGGCGTTCAACCTGGACCGGGCCCTCGGCTGACGGCCTGGACCGGGAACCCGGCCAACGGAAGGGAGCTGCGCACATGACGGACGGGACCGCGTCGATGCCGGCGGACCACTGGGAGCCGGTGTGGCAGTCGGGCCGCCGCTACCGCACGATCGACGACCACGAGGTGCGGACGCTGCGCCGGCAGGCCGGCCTCGGGGCGGGACGGCCGGCCCTGGACATCGGCTGCGGCCCGGGCGAGCTGGCGGCCCGGGTGCACCGGCTCGGCTACCGGGTCACGGCCGTCGACTGCGCACCCACCGCGGTCGCGGCGGCCCGCCGGCGCCACCCCGAACTGGACGTGCGCGAGCTGGACTTCACCACCCACGACCTGACCGGTCTGCCGGATCCGGCGTACGCGCTGATCACCTGCCGTCTGGTCTTCCGCTGGATCCCCGACAAGCCGGCCTTCCTCGCCCGGGTCCGCGCCCTCCTCGCGCCGGGCGGCGTCTTCTGGGTCGGCACCTCGATCAACGACCCGTCCCGGGGCGCGCCGCATCCGTGGGAGCTCACCCCCGCCGACGCCGAACTCCTCACCGCCGACTGGTCCCGCGTCGACACCGAGGACCTGAACGGCTATCAGTGCCTGGCCCTGCGGCCCTGACCCACCTGTCTCGCCGCCACCATCCCCGCAGTGTCCCGGGTGGAGTCCCCCGGCCTCACCGGGCGGCGCGGCATGTCCGCCCCGCGCGCCGGGTAGGGTGCGACGCACACGGGGGCATCGCCCTCCGCCCGTCCGGCACGCGACAGGAAGGAACGCCATGAGCGCCCACCCGAGCACCGACGGCGGACTGCCGCCCTCCTTCATCGCCGCCGAGACCTCGTCCTTCGTGGACTTCCTCGCCGCGCAGGCACCCGACCTGCTGCCCGGCAGACGCGAACTGCCGGTGGCGCGGGACGGCTTCGAGGCCCCGCACGGCACGACGATCGTCGCCGCCACCTACGCCGACGGCGTGCTCGTCGCGGGCGACCGCCGGGTGACGATGGGCAACGTCATCGCGCACCGCGAGTACGAGAAGGTCTTCCCGGCGGACGAGCACTCGGCGGTCGCCTTCGCCGGCACGGCGGGCCTGGCGGTGGAGCTGGTCCGGCTGTTCCAGCTGGAGCTGGAGCACTACGAGAAGATCGAGGGCACGCCGCTCTCCCTGGTCGGCAAGGCGAACCGGCTGACCACGATGGTGCGCGGCAACCTCGGGATGGCCATGCAGGGCCTGGCCGTGGTTCCGATCTTCGCGGGCTACGACCTGGACCGCGGCGTGGGCCGCATCTTCGGCTACGACGTCACCGGCGGGCGTACCGAGGAGCGGGGCTTCACCGCGACCGGCTCCGGCTCGGTGTACGCGCGGGGCGCGCTGAAGAAGCTGTACCGGGAGGGCATGGCGGAGACGGACATCGTCACGGCGGCCGTGCAGGCGCTGTACGACGCCGCCGACGACGACTCCGCGACCGGCGGCCCGGACCTGACCCGGCGGCTGTTCCCGCTGGTCGCGCTGGTCACCGAGGACGGCTACCGGCGGCTGCCGGAGGCGGAGGTCGCCGCGATCGCCCGGGAGGTCGTCGAGCGCCGCGGGCAGAGCCCGAACGGGCCGCAGGCACCGCTTCTGTGATCGCCTTCGGACCGGAACCGGCCCGGGGCGGGCGCACGTTCGCCCCGGTCGGTCCGTGTGCCGGGCCGACGAGCGGGGCACCCGGGGTGCATGGCCGGGGAGACGGGTGACGACGGGCTGACGCGCGGGCAGGGGGCGTGCGGTCACCGCAGGGTGGCGCACCTCGCCGACGTGCGGATCGAGGCGTGGGGTGCGAGCCGGGAGGACTGCCTGGCGCAGGCGGTCCTCGGGATGGTGGAGTGCTTCGCGGACGTGTCGCGGGTGCGGCCCACGGCGGTGGAGCGGCTGCGGGTGGCCGGCACGGGTGACGACGACCTGCTGGCGGCGCTGCTGGAGGAGGTCGCGTACCGGATGGAGGTGTACGGCCGGGTGCCGGTGGACGTGGAGGCGGACGCGGAGGACGACGAGCTGGACGTACGCCTCGCCCTGGCCGAACTCGCGGACGTGGCGACCCCCGGGGCACTCCCGCCGGAGGTGTCCTGGCACCGGCTGCACCTCGCGCCGGGGCCGTACGGGTGGTCGTGCTCGGTGACCCTCGACACCTGAGCGCCCCGCCGGGTTCCGGGGGTTTCAGGGGGCGGCGCGCCAGCCGGTCCAGGCGGCCACGGTGACCACGACGACCGGCCCGTGCGGCGGACGGGCCGCGTACTGGGCGTACTTGTCCCGCAGGAGGGCGATGCCGGCCGCGTGTTCCTCGCGCACCGCCGGGTCGCCCGCGCCGGGCGGCAGGACGCGGGCGGTGCCGTCGGCGCGCACCCACCACAGGCGGTCCCAGTCCTCGTCGTAGACGTCGGCGAGCAGGCTGACCGCCGGGTGGGCGGCGATGTTGCGCAGCCGTTTGAGCCGCAGCGTGTCCTTGGGCTTGTGGTCGACGGCCGTGACGACCCGGTCGCCGTCGGCGGCGAACACGACGGGCACCAGGTGCGGCCGGCCGCCGGTGTCCACGGTGGCGAGCCGGGCGACGCGGGCGCCGGCGAACCGCCGCCGGGCCTCCTCCTCGTCGAGCGCCGGCACCTCACGTCTCCTCGGGCGGCGCCGCCGTGGGCAGCACGGCGACCGGGCACTCGGCGTGGTGCAGCACCGCGTGCACCACGCTGCCCAGGCGCAGCGCGAACCGTCCGGCGGGCGCCTGCCGGGCGACGACGACCAGGCCGGCCCGCGCGGAGGCGTCCACGAGGGCGGCCGCCGGGGCGCCGATGACCAGCTCGGTGTCGATCTGGACCTGCGGATACTCGGCGATCGGCCGGGCCGCGTGCTCCAGCAGGCGGGCGTGGACGCGTTCCTCGTCGTCCACCTGGCCGGTGTCGGGCACCGTCCGGCCGACCCGGCCGTGCGGCACCCAGGCGTGCAGGATCCGCACGCCCACCCCGCGCAGCCGGGCCTCGGCGAGCGCGAACCGTACGGCGTCCGCGTCCCGTTCGTCGCGGACGCCGACGACGACGCCGTGCGCGGCCTTCTCGGTGTGGCCGCGCGCCACGACGACGGGCCGGTCCGCGTGCGCGGCGGTGCGCAGGCTCACCGAGCCCAGCAGCAGCCCGGAGAAGCCGCCGCGGCCGCGGGTGCCGACGACGACCAGGCCGGCGTCCCGGGCGGCGTCGATGAGCGCCTCGGCGGGCTGTTCGTGGGCGAGTGCGGTCTCCAGGGGCACGCCGGGATGCGCGGCGGCGATCCGGGCCACGGCGTCGTCGAGGACGGAGGCGGCCGCGTCCAGGACGCGCGCGTCGGCGCCGTCGCCCGCCGGGCTGCCCGGGCCGACGGCGTGCAGCAGGCGCAGCCCGGTGCCGCGCAGACGTGCCTCGGTGGCGGCCCAGTCGGCGGCGAGCCAGGCCTCGGAGGTGTCGTCCACCCCGACGAGCACCGTGCGGGGCGGCGGGGCGGCGGTCATGCCCGTCCCTCCCGCAGCGCGTCGAGCACGTCGTCGTCGCTGAGCTGCTCGAAGTCCTCGTACCACAGGCCGACGGCACGGAAGTCGGCCGGCCGGTGCAGGCACACCACCTCGTCGGCCTCGCGGGAGAGCAGGTCGGCGGACTCGGGGGCGGCCACGGGCACGGCCAGGACGACCCGCTCGGGGCGCTGCCGGCGGGCCCAGCGCACGGCGGCCCGCGCGGTGGCGCCGGTGGCGAGCCCGTCGTCGACGAGGATCACGGTGTGCCCGGCCAGGTCGAGGGCGGGGCGGCCGCGCCGGTAGAGGCGTTCGCGGCGGCGCAGTTCGGCGCGTTCGCGTTCCACGGTGGCGGCCAGGTCGTCGTGGCTGAGGCCCATCCGCCGCAGCGCCCACTCGTCGAACAGCGGAGGGTCGTCGCCGGCGAGCGCCCCCACGCCGAGTTCCTCCTGGAAGGGCGCGCCGATCTTGCGGGCGACGAGCACGTCGAGCGGGGCGTCCAGCGCGCGGGCCACCTCGCGGGCCACGGGGACGCCGCCGCGGGGCAGGGCGAGGACGAGGGGGTGGGGCAGGGCGCCTTTGTCCTGCCGGACACGCAGCTGCTCGGCCAGTTCCCGGCCGGCCTGGGTGCGGTCACGAAACTCCATGCGCTCTGCGTCTCCCTTCCCGCCTTCGCCGGGCTGCGGCGTGCGGCCGGGACGGCGGCCGGGTACCCGGCGCCCGGTGTGCGCACACGCCGGGTCAGCGTCGTGGCCGGCCCTGCCGCAGGAACCGCCGCAGCCGGGCCGGTGGCCAGGTGTTGATGACGTCCTCCTCGGTGAGCCAGCCGCGCTGGGCCGTGCCGATGCCGTAGCGCATGTTGGCCAGGTGCAGGGTGGAGTGGGCGTCGCTGTTCACGGCGAACTTCACGCCGTGCCGCTTGGCCCGGGCGATGTCCTCGTCGCGCAGGTCGAGCCGGTCGGGGTGGGCGTTGATCTCCAGCGCGGTGCCGGTGCGGGCGCAGGCGGCGAAGACCGCGTCGAGGTCGGCGTCGACGCCGGGACGCTTGCCGATGAGACGGGTGGTGGGGTGGCCGATGATGTCGACGTACGGGTTCTCGCAGGCCCGCACGAGCCGCCGCGTCATGGTGGCGCGGTCCTGGGTGAAGTGCGAGTGCACGGAGGCCACGCACAGGTCGAATCCGGCCAGGAAGTCCGCGGGCCAGTCCACCTCGCCGTCGGGTCCGATGTTCAGCTCGGCGCCGTGCAGCAGCCGCATGCCGCGGCCCGCGCCGAACGCCCCGTCGAGTTCCCGGACCCGTTCGCGCTGGGCGAGCATCCGCTCGTCCGTCATGCGCTGCATCGCCATGTCGGGGCCGTGGTCGGTGATCGCGTAGTAGGCGTAGCCGCGGGCGGCGGCCGCGGCCACCATCTCCTCCAGCGGGGCGAGCCCGTCGGTGAGGTCGGTGTGGGTGTGCAGGTCGCCCCGCAGGTCGGCCTCGGTGACCAGGTCGGGCAGTTCGCCGCGCAGCCCGGCCTCGATCTCGCCGCGGTCCTCGCGCAGGGTCGGCGGGATCCAGGGCAGGCCGAGCCGGGCGTAGACGTCCTCCTCGGTCTCCGAGACGATCTTCTCTCCGCTCTCGGCGTCGAACAGCCCGTACTCGGACAGCTTGAGCTTGTGGTGCACGGCCCGTTCGCGGGTGCGGATGTTGTGCGCCTTGGAGCCGGTGAAGTACTGCAGGGCCGCGCCCCAGGAGTCGGGCGGCACCACCCGCAGGTCGACGGCGAGCCCCCGGGTGGTGCGGACGGAGGTCTTGGTGGTGCCCCGGGCGACGACCTCGGCGACGTAGGGCAGCTCGGTGAACGCCTTCATCAGCGGGCCGGAGTCCTCGGCGGCGGCGAGCACGTCGAGGTCGCCGACGGTCTCCTTGACCCGGCGCAGCGAGCCGGCGTAGCCGCAGCGGCGGCAGCCGGTCGTCCCGGAGAGGGCGGCCACGACGTCGTCGGCGAGGTCGAGGGCGACGTCGAGCAGGACGCGGTCGCCGGCGGACCGCAGCAGTTCGATGCCGTGCAGGATGTTCTGCTCGGTCTTCGGGCCGAAGCCCTTCAGATCGCGCAGGCGTTCACCGTGGATCGCGTCGGTGAGCTCCTCGACGGAGGAGATGCCCAGTTCCTCGTAGAGCACCAGGGCCTTCTTCGGGCCGAGGGTGGGGATCGCGGTCAGCCGCCGCACGCCGGCCGGGATGCGGGCGCGCAGTTCCTCCACGGCGGAGACGGAACCGGTGCGGAAGTACTCGGTGATCTTCTCGGCGATGGACCGGCCGACGTTGGGGATCTCCTGGAGCCCCTTGCCGTCCAGGCCCGCCACGTCGGCGTGGTGGCCGCCGATCGCGCGGGCAGCCTTCTCGTAGACACGTGCCCGGAACGCGTCTCCCCCGGTGATCGAGATCAGGTCCGCGTACTCCTGGAACAGCGCGGCGACCTCGTCGTTGGAACGAGCCACCCCTCCAGGGTAGGTGCGGTACGCGTCGTCGGCAGGGGGTACCCGCGAGGGTGCACCCCCTCCTTCCGGGAGATGACTCGCATGCTGCTGCTCGGACTTCTCCTGCTCGCGGCCACGGTCGCGTTCACCGTGCTGGCGATCGCCGGGAACATGGACGGCGGACCGCAGTACTCCGTGTCCGTGCTCGGGCACCACATCGCCACGATGAACGGGCTGGCGCTGTTCAGCTCGGGCCTGGCGCTGGCGCTGATCGCCTGTCTGGCGCTGGCGATGATGCGCGGCGGCGCGCTCCACCACCGGCACCGGGCGGCCCGCGTACGCGACCGGGACGAGACGACGTCGCTGGACGAGATGATGCGCCGGCCGCACCGGCCCGCGTGAGCGCCCCGCGGCTCCCCGTCATCCCTGCGTCCGCTCGCCTGATCGTCCCGCGGCTCCCCTCATCCCTGCACCGGCCCGCCTGAGCGCCCCGCGCCGCGCTGCTCTCCCTGATACCGGCGCGGGGCTCAGCGGGACGGCAGGCGCTGTTCCGTCCAGATGATCTTTCCCTCCGCCGTGTGGCGGGTGCCCCAGCGGTCGGTGAGCCGGGCGACGAGGAACAGGCCCCGGCCGCCCTCGTCCTCGTTGCGGGCGCGGCGCAGCCGCGGTGAGGTGGCGGCGCCGTCGGAGACCTCGCAGATCAGCGCGCGGTCGCGGAGCAGCCGCAGCCGGACGGGACCGGCGGCGTGCCGGATCGCGTTGGTGACGAGTTCGCTGACCACGAGTTCGGTGGTGAACGCGAGGTCGTCCAGGCCCCAGGCGGCGAGCCGGCCGGTGGCCGCGGTGCGGGCCCGGGAGACGACGGCGGGATCGGCGGGCAGGTCCCATTCGGCGACCTGGTCGGGGCCGAGGACCCGGGTGCGGGCGACGAGGAGGGCCACGTCGTCGCTGGGCCTGCTGGGCAGCATCGCGTCCAGCACCGCCTCGCAGATCTCCTCCGGCGCCCTGCCGGGACGTGCCAGGACGCGGCGCAGTCGCTCCAGGCCGGCGTCGATGTCGCGGTTGCGGTCCTCGATCAGTCCGTCGGTGTACAGCACGAGGCTGCTGCCCTCGGCCAGCTCCAGCTCGGTGGTCTCGAACGGCATGCCCCCGAGCCCGAGGGGCGGCCCGGAGGGCAGGTCGACGAACTCGACCGTGCCGTCGGGACCGGCCACCGCGGGCAGGGGGTGCCCGGCGCGGGTGAGGGTGCAGCGCCGGGACACCGGATCGTAGACGGCGAACAGGCAGGTGGCGCCGACGATCCCGGAGTCGGGGGCGTTCTCGGCGGCCCAGCCCTCGCCGTGGTCGAGCCGGACGACGAGGTCGTCGAGGTGGGTGAGCAGGTCCTCGGGCGACAGGTCGAGGGCGCAGAAGTTGTGCACGGCGGTGCGCAGCCGGCCCATGGTGGCGGCGGCGTGCAGACCGTGCCCGACGACGTCGCCGACGACGAGGGCGACGCGTGCGCCGGAGAGCGGGATGACGTCGAACCAGTCGCCGCCGACGCCGGCCTGCGCGGGCAGATAGCGGTAGGCGGCCTCGACGGCGCTCTGGTCGGGGCGGCCGCGCGGCAGCAGGCTGCGCTGCAGGGTGAGCGCGGTGGTGTGCTCGCGGGTGAAGCGGCGGGCGTTGTCGACGCAGATCGCGGCCCGGGCGGCCAGCTCCTGGGCGAGGGAGAGGTCGTCGTCCTCGAACGGCTCCGGCCGCTCGCACCGGTGGAAGGCGACCACGCCGAGGGTCGCGCCACGGGCCCGCAGCGGCACCGTGATCAGCGAGTGCCCGCCCGGCTCCGGCCCCCGGCCGGCGAGGACGGGTTCCAGCACGCCCTGCCGGTCCTCCAGGCAGCGCGCCTGCGGAGAGCCCTGCGCGTACCGGACGGTGGCGCCGACCCCGTGCGGCAGCGGTTTGTCGCCGACGGCGTGCACGGCCACCCGGCGCAGCTCGGTGTCCGCGTCGAACGGCTCCGGCTCGTCGCCGCGCAGCACGGCGTCGGGCAGGTCGACGACGGTGACGTCGGCGAAGCCGGGGACGGTGACCTCGGCCAGTTCGCGGGCGGTGCGGGTGACGTCGAGGGTGCTGCCGATCCGGTTGCCGGCCTCGTGCAGCAGCTCCAGCCGGCGGCGGGCGAGCACGGCCAGCCGCCCGACGCCGGGCTCGCCGACGAGCAGTGGCCAGATGTGGGCGTGCGCGTCGGCGGCGCCCCGGGCCTCGGCCACGACGGCGGCGGCCCGCTCGGCACCCTGCGCGGCGTTGACGGCGCGGAGTTCGGAGGGGGTGGCGGAGGTGCGGGGGGCCGCCGCCGCGGGCGCGGCCGCCTCGGAGACGTCGGCCGCCCGAGATTCCTTCGTGGTCCCGGCCGCCCGTGCCTCGTTCCCCGTCCCGGCCGCCCGTGCCTCGTCCCCCGTTCCCGCCGGCTGTCCCTCGGTCACCGTCGCCCCTGCCGGGCGCTCCCCGTCAGGCGGCCGGGGGCCTGCGCCCGCACCCGGCAGGGGTGGCCGTACCGCCCCGTCGGGCGCGGTGGTCGGCGGTACGGCGGTGGTCGGTGGGGCCGCAGGCGCCGGTGCGGCGGTCGCAGGCGGGGCGGTCGTCGGCGGTACGGCGCTAGGCGGGCGTACGGCGTCCGGCTCGGGGGCGGCGGCGAGGGGCCGCAGCCGGGGTCCGCCGTGGACCCGGGCCTCGACGACCGCGCCGGTCTCCCCCGCCGCCCCGGTGACCTCGCGGCGCAGCAGCGTGGCGATCCGGCCGCCGGACAGCAGCACCTGGTCGAGGGTGCGGTGCGGGTCGGCGATCAGTTCCTCGGCCTTCTCCCGCAGCAGGGCCATGTCGCCCGCGCCGAGGCCGGCACCGTCGGCGGACCCCGGCGGTCCAGACGGTCCCGGCGGTCCTGGCGCGTGCGGGCCGTCGCCGTCGAGGCCGGGGCGCCCGGCGCTCCGGTAGGCGGCGAGCAGGGCCCGCTCCCGCGCGGTGGCCAGCTCCAGCAGCCGTGCCTCGATGGCCCGCACGGCCTCCCTGACCAGCCGCAGCATCGCGGGGTCGCCGTCGCCGCGCAGGCAGGTGAGGTCGAGGACGGCCTCGACGCGCCCGCTGAGGGGGTCGCGCACGGGCGCCCCCGCGCAGGCGAACGGCTGGAGGCAGTCGGCGAAGTGCTCGCGCCCTGCGACGTAGAACGGGCCGCGCCCGGCGAGCGCCGTCCCGACGCCGTTGGTGCCCGCGGCCGGCTCGGAGGCGTCGAAGCCCGGCGCGAACCGCACCTCGTCGAGCCGGTCGCGCAGCCGCCGGTCGCCGCCGAGCCGCTGGACGATGCGGCCGTGCGCGTCGCACAGCACGACGGTGGTGTCCGCCTCGGCGAGCGAGGCGACGAGGTGGCGCAGCACCGGATCGGCCGCGAGCAGGAACCGTTCGTCCAGGCTCAGGTCCGGGGTGTAGGAGATGAGCAGCTGGTGCGGTTCGAGCCCGGCCGACCGGCAGCGCTTCCACGACTCCAGCACCGGGCCGCGCACGTGCGCGTCCACCCGCGCCCCGGCCAGGAACCGTTCGTGCGCGTGGAAGAGTCCGCCGATGTCGTCCCAGGCGACGGCCAAGGGAGATCACTTCCCTCGCCCGGATGCGACCCCGCCGCGCACCGCCGTTCGGCCGCGACTGGGGGCGACTCCTCCGGGCAGGACAACCCTAGGCTCTGTGTGACCGGCACCACAATGCCGGTGCCGGGTGCCCTGCGGCGGGCCGGCCGCCCCGCGTCCGGGGCCGGCCGGCGCTCGGCTACCAGGCAACGGGCAGCCGCTCCGGAATGCGCTTCATGAACCCCGTCCGCCACACCAGTTGCGCCGCCGGCACGGCGAGCGCCAGCCGCGGCAGCCGCGCGGTGAGCACCTCCAGGGCGATCTGGGCGTGCCGGCGGCCGAGCGCGGTGGCGGGGCAGTAGTGGGAGCCGCCGCCGAAGGAGAGATGGTCGGCGGCGTTGGCACGCCCGACGTCGAAGACGTGCGGGTCGGGGAAGCGTTCGGGATCGAAGTTGGCGCCTTCGACGAGCACCAGCACCAGTTCGCCCGCGCGGACCCGCACGTCGCCGACGACGACGTCCTCCAGGGCGATGCGCGGCAGCGCGTCCCCGATGGAGAGGTTGACCCGCAGCAGCTCCTCGACGGCCGCGCCGGTCAGTTCGGGCCGCTCGCGCAGCAGGGTCCACAGCTCGGGGTGGGTGAGCAGATGGACCAGTGCCATGGCGAGGAAGCCGGAGGTGGAGACGACTCCGGCGCCGAACAGGGTGACGCCGACGGTGGCGAGCAGTTCGTCGGTCAGGTGCGCGTGGTCCGGGTCGTCCCGCAGGGCCGCCAGCTCCGCCATCAGCCCGCCGGTCGCCGGGTCGTCGAGCAGGCGGGTCATCCGGGCGATGTCCCGGTCCCAGTTGATCTTCGCGCCGGTGACCGGGCACGGGGAGTTCATGAACGCGATGTCGAGGCTGCGCAGGAACGCGGGGGCCTCGGTCTGCGGGACGCCGAGGATGCGGCAGTGCATCCCGGCGGAGTACGGCTCGCAGAACGCGCCGCGCAGGTCGGCGGTCGGCCCCTCGGCCTCCAGGGCGTCGACCAGGCGATGGGCCTCGCGGCGCATCCACTCCTCCAGCCCGGGCGCCTTGGGGTTGAGCGCCTTCATCACCGCGCGGCGCAGTCCGGCGCCGGTGATGTTGCCCATGTTGTTCACGACCTCGGGCGGGATCGTCAGGGCGTACTGCCGGGGCGCGCCGGGGGCGGAGGTGTCCTTCAGGGAGAACCGGCCGTCGGTGAGGACCTGCCGGCACAGCCGGTAGGACGACACCAGCCAGGCCTCGTCGCCGGCGATGGTGCGCACCCGGGTCACCGGGGTCGTCTCGCGCAGCGCGGCGACCTCCTCGGGGATGCGGGTGCCGTCCCAGGAGAAGGGGAAGTCGAGCAGATGCGGGGTCTGGACGCTGGTGGTCACGCGGCGGCTCCTTCGGCGGTGCGGGTTCCGGCCGGGTCGGCGGCGGCCGGGGTGACGACGGCGTGGCCCTGGTTGCGGGAGGCGCGCAGTCCGGCGCCGCGCGCGTAGAGCAGTTCGGCCATGGGCAGCAGCTGGTGGTAGCAGTTCAGCGAGGACGGCACGCCGAGGATCGCCGGGGTGTCGAGGAAGAGCGGGGCCTCCGCGCAGACGTACCGCAGGCACACGGCGCGCTGCCGTTCGTCCGCCGTCTCGCCGCGGGCGGTGAGGAAGCGGCTGACGAGCGCGTCGCACACGGCGAGGAAGTCGTCGTCGGTGCCGAGGCGGTGGACGAGCTGCCGGTGCAGGTCGCGGTAGGCGTCGTTGGCCCGGAACGCCGACATGGGCTGCCAGCGCAGCCGTATGCCGTCCGGGTCGGCCGCCGTCACCGCGTCCCGCACCTTGGCGCGCACGCCCCGCAGGTTCTTCACCGCCTTGCGGCGGGCGTCCTCGGGGGTGTAGCCGCAGGCTTCGTACATCTCGGCGACGTGGAGGTCGGTGTAGACGAAGTCGACGCGTTCGAACCGGGCCAGTCCCCAGCGGGCGAGGTCGTGCAGCCGCCCGGCGGAGAAGTAGCTGTTGCCGGGGGACACACCGATGACGGCGTGGGCGCCCTCGTCGTGGATGACCCGGCAGTGCGGGGTGTAGGGCTGGACCTGGAAGACGTCGGCCATCAGCACGGGTGCTGTGGTCAAGGAGTGATCCTCCGCCGCGTGCGAGTCCCAGCAGGGCCCTGTGCCCCGGGTGTGGCGACGCGGCGCCCACACACTATGCGCGGTGGGACGGACACGGTATGTCACCGGCGAGTTTGGCCGAAAGTTTTCGTAGCAACACCTCAACCCCTGAAGCAGAGCGGCGTATTCGAGCCATCCGGGGCGGAGGTCGGCATCGGCGGCAGGCGCGGAAGGCTCCCGGATCCCCTGGCAGTTCACCCACTGTTCACCTGCGAAGGCGCCCGCAAGATGCACGCGCCCCCGGGTGGGCCTCCGGCGGGTCACAGCGCCGTGCCGACGGCGGGAAACACGCGCCGGGACCGTCCGGTCCGGGCCGCTACGACCCCGCGGACGTGTCCGGCAGCGTCGTCCCGGGCAGCGGATGCGGGACGGGGCTCGTCACCACGGCAGGCGCTCCAGGTGGGCGGCGACCCGCTCGCGGTCCCAGGCGCCGTCGGCGACGACCACCCGGTAGCGGTAGCCGAAGGACTCCCCCGCAGGGAGCGTGAACTCCTCGAAGAACGCCCAGGAGAACGCGACGGTCGGGATGGGCCGTGCGCGCACGAACCAGTGGGAGGCGTGGATCGCGGAAGCGAGGTCGAGGTTCTCCGGGGCGTGGGCGAAGACCAGCGTGGAGTGCGCGTCGACCTCGTCGTGCTCGGCGGTGAACGCCAGCCAGGCTCCCTGACCGCCCATCACCCGCTCCGCGCCCTCCGCGTCGGCGGTGAAGACGCGGCCGTCGGTGAAGTCGCGCGGGCCGCGCCACTGCAGGCCGGTGTAGCCGGCCATCTCGCGGCCCGCGGTGGTCGGCGATCCGAAGACCAGCGGCTCGCCGCGCACGTTGGTGAGCCGGATCGACCAGTCCAGCGCCCAGGCGCCGGCCGTCTCGTCGACGGCGTGCACCGTGAGGCCGCGCTCCTCGCGCGCCCAGGGCCGCCCGCCGTGCGCGAGCCAGGTCAGTTCCTCGGTGAACGCCAGGCGTTCCCCGTCGGCCGTGAGGGAGGTGAAGCCGTCGTGCCGCATGGAGCCGACCCGGTCGGGCAGGGCGAGATAGCCCTCGCCCGGGACGTAGGAGTTGCCGCCCCAGAAGTTCTGCCCGGACAGATGACTGGCCGTCATCTGCAGCCCCTTGTGCCAGCGGTGGTCATGGGGCCGGTAGCCCGTCACGGTGTGCCCGGCCAGGGTGCGCAGCGGGTGGGTGTACGGCTTGGGCGACTCGAAGGCCTCGGGGTCGGGCCGGTAGACGTACCGCAGGATCTCGACGCCGCTCGCGGCCTCGACCGCGATGTGCTCGCCGTGGACGTGGTGGACGCGGATGCTCACGCGCCCTCCCCGGGGGCCCAGTCGGGGTGGTCGCCGTGCATGGCCGTGTAGTACGGGTCGCCGGGGCCGATCTCGCCGGCCCGTACCGGCGTCCCGGTGAAGGCCGCCTTGTACAGGGCGGCCGCGAACTCCAGGGTGGCCCGCGCCTCGGGTCCGCTGCCGGGTGGCCGCACGCCCCGGTCCCAGGCGTCGAGGAGGGCCGAGAGCTGGGCGGTGTGCGAGCTGGGCACGTCGGCGGCGGGGGCGCGCCAGGCGGCGGCGCGCTCGGGGCCGGCATGCGGGGCCGGGGTGTAGGTCCAGTCGTCGTTGCCGTGCCCGTACAGGTGGGTCAGCTCCACCGTGGCGTCCGCGCAGTCGATGCGGATGCGGCTCACCTCGTCGGGCGAGAGGACGCTGTTGACGACGGTGGCGAGCGCGCCGGAGCGGAAGCGGACCAGGGCGGTGGAGACGTCCTCGCTCTCGGTGTCGTGCACCAGCCGGGCGGCCATCGCGCGCACCTCCTGCCACGGCCCGAGCAGGTGCAGCAGCAGGTCGTACTGGTGGATGCCGTGGCCCATGGTGGGGCCGCCACCCTCGCTCGCCCAGCGGCCGCGCCAGGGCACCGCGTAGTAGGCGGCGTCCCGGTACCAGGTCGTCTGGCAGTGCGCGACCAGGGGCGCGCCCAGCTCGCCGCGCGCGATCAGCTCGCGGGCGTGCTGCGCGCCGGAGCCGTAGCGGTGCTGGAAGACGACCGAGGCGTACGCGCCGGACGCCTGCTCGGCGGCGGCGATGTCGTCGTACTCCGCGAGGGACAGGCACAGCGGCTTCTCGCACAGCACCCAGGCGCCCGCCTTGAGCGCGGCGACCGTCTGCTCCCGGTGCAGCGCCGGCGGTGTCCCGATGAGCACCAGGTCGGGGCGTACGGCGTCCAGCATGGCGCCGGCCGAGGTGAATCCGGCGACCTGCTCGCCGGCGAGCTCCCGGAAGGCGTCCAGCCGGCCCTGGTCCACGTCGACGGCGGCGACCAGTTCCACGCGGTCGGCGTGGGCCCGCAGCGCGGGCAGGTGGCCGCCGCCGACGATGGCGCCGGTGCCGATGACGGCGACGCGGCGGCGGGCGGGGGGCAGGGGCATGCGACGCTCCTCGGGGTCGACGGCGGGCCGGGGCGAGGGCAGGCACGCTCGGGCAGCCGGGAGGATCCTCGAAGGCCCCCTCGACCTCTCCCTAGAAAGCGCTTACCGTCACCCGGAGGACGACCCTAGGCGCCCAGGTTTTCCGGGACAAGCCCCGGACCGGAGATTCCCTTCCTCGACGGCTCCCCGCCGTACCGTGGAGGCATGGGCGGCGGCACCGTGACGCTGTTCCTGTGCGGCGATGTGATGCTCGGGCGCGGCGTCGACCAGATCCTTCCGCACCCCGGCGACCCGGCGCTGCGCGAGGAGTACGTCGACGACGCGCGCGTCTACGTCCGGCTGGCGGAGGCGGCCCGCGGCCCGGTGCCCGCGCCGGTCCTGCCGTCCTGGCCGTGGGGCGAGGCCCTGGCGTGGCTGGAGGCCGAGGCGCCGGACGTGCGGATCGTCAACCTGGAGACCTCCGTGACCCGTTGTGGCGCCTTCGCGCCCGACAAGGCGGTGCACTACCGGATGCACCCGGCGAACCTGCCCGCGCTGCTGATGATCCGCGCCGACGTGTGCGTGCTGGCCAACAACCACGTCCTGGACTTCGGCCGCACCGGCCTCGCGGAGACCCTCGCCGCGCTCGCCGCGGCGGGCCTGCGCACGGCGGGCGCCGGGCCGGACGCCCGGGTGGCGCGGGCTCCCGCGGTGGTGCCGGCCGGCGGCGGCCGGGTGCTGGTGTTCGCGATCGGGACGCGGTGCAGCGGCATCCCGGCGGACTGGGCGGCGGGCGCGGACCGCTCCGGGGTGGCGTATCTGCCCGCCCTGACGCCGGACGCGGCGGACGCCCTGCTGGCACGGGTGTCGCGCGTCAGACGCCCCGGCGATCTCACGGTGGTGTCGGTGCACTGGGGATCCAACTGGGGCTACCGGGTGCCCGCCGCGCAGGTCCGCTTCGCGCACGCCCTGATCGACGGCGGCGTCGACGTGGTGCACGGCCACTCCTCGCACCACCCCCGCCCCATCGAGGTCTACCGGGGACGGCTGATCCTGCACGGCTGCGGCGACTTCGTCGACGACTACGAGGGCATCGCCGGCCACGAGCGGTACCGCGACGACCTGCGCCTGGCCTACCTGGCCACCGTCGAGCGGGCCACGGGCCGGCTGACCGGGCTGCGCGCGCTGCCGCTGCGCTCCCGCCGCATGCGTCTGGAACGGGCACCGCGACCGGACCGGGAGTGGCTGCGGGAGGTGCTGGACGGCATCAGCGAGGGGGTGCGGATCGGAGTGGCGGACGACGGGGTGCTGGTGGGGTCCGTGGAGGGTCGAGGGTGAGGGGATCGCGAGCGTCCCGGCACCGCCGCCCCGTGGACCGGCTCAGTCCTCCGCGACCAGCTCCACCGGGGTCGCGATCACGTCCACGAGGGCGTCGCCGCGCAGGGCGGTCAGGGCGAGCGGGCGGCCGATGGCGTCCTCCAGCATCCGGCGCTGGAGGGCCTGGGCGCTGCCCACCGGTTCGCCGTCGGCGGTGAGCAGCAGGTCGCCGGTGCGCAGCCCGGCGCGGGCGGCCGGGGAGGCCGGGACGACCTCGGCGACCCGCAGTCCGGTGCGCCGCCCGGTGCGGTCCCGCAGCCGCGGCGGCAGCGGGGCGGGCGTACCGGCGATGCCCAGGTAGGCGCGGCGCACGCGGCCGGCGGACAGCAGGGCGGTGATGATCTGCCGGCTGGTGGCGTTGACCGGGATGGCGAGGCCCAGGCCGACGTCCGCGATGGCGGTGTTGATGCCGACGACCGCCCCGTCGGCGGTGGCGAGTGCCCCGCCCGAGCTGCCGGGATGGAGGGTGGCGTCGGTCTGGACGACGTCGTCCACGACCCGGGTCGCGGCGCCCTCGCTGGTCGGCAGGGACCGGCCGAGCCCACTGACCACCCCGGCGGTGACGCTGCCGGCCAGCCCGAGCGGGTTGCCGACGGCCACCACCAGCTGCCCGACCCGCAGGGAGTCGGCCTCGCCGAGCCGGACCGGCGGCGGGGTCGGCCCGTCGGCGCGGACGACCGCGAGGTCCGAGAGGGGGTCGGCGCCGATGACGTGGAACGGCACGGTGGTGCCGTCGGCGAAGGAGGCCGTGCCGGCGTCGGAACGGCCCACGACATGCGCGTTGGTCAGCAGGAACCCGTCGTCGGTGAACACCACGGCGGACCCCGTGCCCCGTACGAACCGCCCCCGGCTCCACCGGTGCGCGACGGTCACCGCCGCCACTTTGGGCGTCAGCTCGGCGGCCACCGAGGTGACGATCCGCGAATACGCGTCGAGCGCGAACCGCTCCTCGCCGGAGCGGTCGGGCTCGGAGAGAGTCTCGGCCACGGCGCGCCCCCTTCCGCCGGTCCAGAAGGCGCCGATTACATCCTTACACCTTTGCGCGGGCGCGCGGGAGAGGTGTGCACGGCCCCGCGCTGTCCCCCGTCGCGCGGCGCACGGTCGCGCGGCGCACGGAGCTGGTGCGCCCTGCGGGGCTCGTGCGCCGCGCGGGGCGGGGCCGGCGGGTGGCTACAGGCCCCGTTCCAGCCGTTCCGCCACCAGCTTCACGAAGCGGGCGGGGTCCTTGGGCTGGCCGCCCTCGGCGAGGACCGCCAGGGTGTGCAGCAGTTCGGTGGTCTCGGTGAGGGCGGTGCGGTCCCCGGAGTCCTGCTGGAAGGCCCGGTTCAGGCCCTGCACCAGGGGGTGGCCGGGGTTGAGTTCCAGGATGCGCTTGGTGCGCGGGACCTCCTGGCCCATCGCGCGGTACATGTTCTCCAGCGCGGGGGTCAGGTCGTCGGCGTCGGAGACCACACAGGCCGGGGAGACGGTGAGCCGGGAGGACAGGCGGACGTCCTTGATGTCCTCGGCGAGCTGCTCCTTCATCCAGCCGAGCAGAGCGGCGTAGCTCTCGGCCTGCTTCTCCTTCTCGCCGTCGGCCTGCTGCTCGTCCTTCCCGTCGAGGTCGATCTCGCCCTTGGCGACCGAGCGCAGCCGCTTGCCCTCGAAGGCGCCCACCGTGTCGGCCCAGACCTCGTCGACGGGGTCGGTGAGCAGCAGCACCTCGATGCCCTTGGCGCGGAAGGCCTCCATGTGCGGGGAGTTCTCCACGGCCTGCCGGGACTCGCCGGTGACGTACCAGATGTCCTCCTGGCCGTCCTTCATCCGCTCCACGTACGCCTTGAGGGTCGTCGGTTCCTCGGCGCTGTGGGTGGAGGCGAAGGAGGCGACGGCGAGGAGGGTGTCGCGGTTCTCGGCGTCGGTGACCAGGCCCTCCTTGAGGACCGCGCCGAACTCCCGCCAGAAGGTGGTGTAGCGCTCGGGGTTCTTCTCGCGCATCTCCTTGACGGTGGCGAGGACCTTCTTCGTCAGGCGGTTGCGCATCGCGCGGATGTGGCGGTCCTGCTGCAGGATCTCCCGGGAGACGTTGAGGGAGAGGTCCTGCGCGTCGACGACGCCCTTGACGAACCGCAGGTAGGGCGGCAGCAGCTCCTCGCAGTCGTCCATGATGAACACGCGCTTGACGTACAGTTGCAGGCCGCGCCGGAAGTTCTGGGTGAACAGGTCGTGCGGGGCGTGGGAGGGCAGGAACAGCAGGGCCTGGTACTCGAAGGTGCCCTCGGCCTGGAGGCGGATCGTCTCCAGCGGGTCGCGCCAGTCGTGGCTGATGTGCTTGTACAGCTCGTGGTACTCGTCGTCGGACACCTCGTCGCGCGAGCGCGCCCACAGCGCCTTCATCGAGTTCAGCGTCTCGGGCTCGGGCGCCTCGCCGCTCTCGCCCTGGGGCTGCACCAGCTTCACCGGCCAGGTGATGAAGTCCGAGTACCGCTTGACGATCTCCCGGATCTTCCACTCGGACGTGTAGTCGTGCAGTTGGTTCTCGGGGTCCGCGGGCTTGAGGTGGAGGGTGACGGCGGTGCCCTGCGGGGCGTCGTCGACCCGCTCCAGGGTGTACGTCCCCTCGCCGCGGGAGGACCAGCGGGTGCCCTGGCTCTCGCCGGCCCGCCGGGTCACCAGGGTCATCTCGTCGGCCACCATGAAGCCGGAGTAGAAGCCGACGCCGAACTGGCCGATGAGGCCCTCCGCGCCGCCCTCGGCCTCGGCCTCCTTCAGCTCCTTGAGGAACTGGGCCGTGCCCGAGTTCGCGATCGTGCCGATGAGCCGCCCGACCTCGTCGTAGGACATGCCGATGCCGTTGTCCCGCACGGTGAGGGTACGGGCGTCCTTGTCGGCCTCGATCTCGATGTGCGGGTCGGACACGTCCGCGTCGAGCGTGTCGTCCCGCAGCTTGGCCAGGCGCAGCTTGTCCAGCGCGTCGGAGGCGTTGGAGACGAGCTCCCGCAGGAAGACGTCCTTGTTCGAGTAGACCGAGTGGATCATCAGCTGGAGCAGCTGACGGGCCTCGACTTGGAACTCAAACGTTTCGGTCGCCATGGTTCGCGCATACCTCACAGATGGCTTTGCCTTACGGTCACCTTCGGTGGCCCTGACTGGTGCCTGTCACTTTAAAACACCTGGTCAGGCCGGAACGGGTGACTTTCGGACGCACGCGGGCGAACCCCGCGGTCGCGCCTCGGCCCGGCGCCGCTGGTCCTCGCCGCCATCAGCAGGAACGGGCCGGCCGCCATCGGCCGGCCCGTCGGAGGGGGTCAGGAACGGGCGGGCTCGGCCACGTCGAGGCCGCGGGCGGCGACGATGCGGGCGCTGCCGTCGACCAGCCGGTAGCACAGGCCGACCACGGCGGCCTTGCCCGACTCGACGCGCTCGGCGAGGTCGCGGGACCGCTCCAGCAGCAGGTCGACGGTGCGCTTTATGTGCTCGTCGAGCGCCGCCTCCACGCTGGTGTCGCCGGCCGCGCGGGCGGCGAACACGCTGGGCGTGACCCGCTCGACGACGTCGCGCACGAAGCCGCCCGGCGTCTGACCGTTCTCCAGGGCGTTGCAGGCGGCGGTGACGGCACCGCAGGAGTCGTGGCCGAGGACGACGACCAGCGGGGCGTCGAGGACGCTCACGCCGAACTCGATGGAGCCGAGCACCTCGGAGCCCACCACATGGCCCGCCGTGCGCACCACGAACAGGTCACCGAGACCACGGTCGAAGATGATCTCGGCGGCCAGCCGGGAGTCCGAGCAGCCGAAGAGGACGGCGAACGGCTTCTGGGAGGGGGCGGTCTCGGCGCGGCGGGCGGCGTCCTGGTTCGGGTGCTGGGGGGTACCGGAGACGAATCGCTGGTTGCCGTCGAGGAGCAGATCGAAGGCCTCGCGGGCGGTGAGGGTCGGCGCATCAGTCATGGCCACAGATTACTGGGTGCGGTCGGGCGGTGCCGGAGTCAGGCCAGGTGGCCGAAGACGACGAGGTTCTGGGTGTAGTCGCGGGCCGATCGGTCGTAGCTGCCGGCGCAGGTGATCAGGCGCACCTGGGACTGCGGGGTGTCGGCGTAGACGCGGTCGCTCGGGAAGTCGTCCTTGTCGTACGTCTCCGCGCTGTCCACGACGAAGGCGGCGCGGCGCCCGTCGGCGCGGTCCACGTAGATCAGGTCGCCCTTGCGCAGTTCGTACAGACGGGCGAAGACGGCCGCGGAGGTCTTGGTGTCGACGTGCCCGGCGATCACCGAGGTGCCCGCCTCACCGGGCGAGGGGCCCTTGGCGTACCACCCGACGAGGTTGGTGTCGTCCGGCGGGGGCGGCTGGAGCCGTCCGCTCGCGTCGATGGCGAGGTCGGTGAAGGGGGCGTCGACCGCGATCGCGGGGATGAGCAGGCGGGTCGGCCGGGAGCGGGGCAGATGACGCCCCGAGTCGGCGGGGGCTGCCGTGGGCGGGGCGGCGACGGCGGGCGCGGCGTGCGGCCGGGGCCCGGCGCCGGGTGCGGAGGTGCCCTGGTTGCCGGCGAGGGCGACCACGGCGACGAGCGCCACGGCGGCCCAGAAGAGGGTCGCGAGGGTACGCGGTCCGCGTCGGGGCTGCTGCTCGTCCGTGTCGGGGGAGGTCGGGGGGTTTGCTGCCATCGGAACACCACCTCATTCGGGCACGGCAGCGGCGAGAACCGGGGGATGGAGCGGCGGGGCCGCCGCCGGCTGGATGCGCGTGCGGCGGCCCGTGGGGCTATGTCGGCTATGTCGTCGGGCATGGTCAGGCCACGCTTCCGGAGACCTTCTTGCGCCGCAGCGCGTACAGGCCGGCACCGGCCACGGCGACGGCGGCCAGCCCGCCGGCGGTGACGCCCGGGTTGGCGAGCGCGCCGCCACCGGTGTGCATGCCGCCGCGCGGCTTGTCGTGCTCACCGCTCCAGCCGCCGCTGTCCTGGCCGCCGCCCCAGCTGTCGTTGCCGGGGGTCTTGCCGCCCCAGTCGGAGCCGCCGTTGTCCTTCTTGTACGTCTCCGGGTCCTGCTTGGGGTCCTTGGGGGTGCCCCAGTCGTCGTTGGAGAGCAGGGTCAGCGCTCCGCCACCCGTGTGCATTCCGCCGTGCGGCTTGCCGTGGCTGCTGTCCTTGTCGTGCTCCTTGCCGTAGGAATTGTCGTGCTCCTTGCTGTAGGAGGAGGAGTCCTCGTGGTCCCAGCCACCGGAGCCCTCGGCGTAGGCCGGTGCGGCGATGGCGAGGGCCGCGGTGGCCGTCGCGGTGGCGAGCAGGATGCGGGCAGAACGCATTCGACAGTCCTTCCGTCGCGGCCGGGCAGCCGACGCCTTGTCAGCTGGAGAGACCCGGCCCTGGCGTGATCCACCGTCAGTCACAACCGGCCCGGGCACCATTCAGGGCGCTCACACGGGTTACGACCCCACCCCGGACGGCGGCATCCGGCCCTCCGCGCGCCGGCCGGCGGCCTGGTCCCGGGCGTCTGGACAGGGCGGGGGCGCGAGCGGGTCGGGTGTCAAGGCGGCTGCCGGGCAGGCGGCGGCGCGGCCGGTGCAGTGCGTCCGGCCGGGACCCCGGGTGTGCGCCCTGGTACGGGCCCCTTCGCCGCGCCTACAGTGTGACGCCCCTGGTCACCGGCTCCCGCCCCGGTCGCCGCCCGCATCCGCCCGCCGGGCGGGAGCGGCGTGACGCGCCAGGTGCCGGCGATCGCCCTTGTGAACGGCACACCACCCCGTAGCTCGCCCCGGGCCGCGCCGCCGTGCGCGCACGGCCCGCGCGCGTCGTATGCCGCAGGAGGCCGCTGTGTCCCGACCCCGTGTCGCTCTGATCGCCGACCCCACCTCGCCCGAGGGCTGCCGGGAGTACCTGGCCGGCGCCGTCGAGCTGCTCACCGGTGCTCCCCCGCTGCGCCTGGACTCCCGGCACTTCGCCACCGGCGGCGCCGGGCGGGCCGTGCCGGAGGGCGGGCGGTTACGGCTGCTGGTGCCGGACGAGGGCGTGGACGTGGTGCCGGACGTGGTCGTGCTGTACGAGATCCCGCCCGAGCGCAGGCGTGAACTCGCGCCGTTCCAGCGGCTGTTGGCACGCCACGGGGTGGCGCCTCTGGTGGGCACTCCGGAGGCCTGGCGGACGGCGACGGAGAAGGACCGCACGATCGCGCGGTTCGCGCGGGACGGGGTGGCCCACATGGAGACCGTGGTGCTGTCCCGGCCGGGCCGGCAGGAGGCCGCGGCGGCCTTCGACAAGCTGGGGCGGGACGTGTGGGCGCGGCCGGTGATCGGCACGGGCGGCAACGACACGTTCCACATCACCGGGCCGCGGCAGCTGGAGCGGGCGGCCGCGTTCTACGCCGAGCGGGGCACGGACTGGCTGCTGTCGCGGGACGCGGGGAACTTCACGGCGGACGGGCGGCGCCACCAGTTCCGGGTGTTCGTGCTGCACGGCCGGATCGTGCACGCGCGCGAGCATCTGCAGCCGGCACTGGACACCCCGTGCAACACCTGCCAGGGCGCCACTCCGGTGCCGATCGCGCCGGCGGACCTGCCGCCCCGGCTGGCTCAGCTGGCCGTGGCGGCGACCGCCTCGGTGGGGCTGCCGTTCGCGGGCGTGGACCTGGCGGTGGAGCACGGCGGGGTCGTCTTCGAGGTGAACGTGCAGCCCGCGTTCGTCGACGGGGAGCTGCCGACGGTGGCGGTGCCCTACGTCCGGGCGCATCTGGAGGCCGTGCCGGGGGCGGACGCCGGTGGCCGGGCCGCGGCCCGCGCGGTGTCGGAGGCCTGAGCCCCTGAGGCACCAGGCACCAGGCACCAGGCACCAGGCACCAGGCACCAGGCACCAGGCACCAGAGGGATCATCCGATCGGCCTTCCGCGGGCGACTGGCCGCGGACAGCGGGGCCAGTAGGCTGCTGATGAGCGCTGTCCGTGCGGGAGCCGACGGAAGAGCACCCTGTGAACAGAAGTCTGCGCGTGCTGTGGCAGGGAGTGGGATGGGTCAAGGACCACCACCTCCTGCGGCGCGGCAGGGAGCTGGAGCTGATGCACCGGGCCATGGGGTTCGCCACCCTGGCCCTGGTCACCCTGGCTCCCCTGCTCATCGTGGTGGCCGCCGCGGATCCGCTGCAGCGCGGCGGATTCTCGGCGTGGCTGGCCGACGGCATGGGACTGCACGGCCGGTCCGCGAAGATCATCACCGACATCACCACGCCGCCCAACAACGTGGTGAACTCCACGAGCGTCCTGGGCGGTCTGGCGCTGGCCGTGTTCGGGGTGTCCTTCGCGGGCAGCGTGCAGAACGGCTACGAGCGGATCTGGAACCTGCCGCCGGGGCCCTGGCACAAGATCTGGCGGCAGGCGGCCTGGCTGTTCGCGCTGACCGTGTACCTGTACCAGGAGGTGCAGACCCGTGAGGCGCTGAGCGGGCCGGAGCGGATCGCCCTGTCGACGGCGACGGGGATCCTGTTCTTCTGGTGGGGCCAGTACTTCCTGCTCGGCGGGCAGGTGCGCTGGCTGCACCTGCTGCCGGGCTCGCTGGCCACGATGATGGGCCTGGTGGGCCTGAGAGGCTTCTCCTACCTCGTCTTCACACCGCTCATCGTCGACAACGCGGTCAGCTACGGCACGGTCGGCATCGTCCTCGTCGTCGAGTCCTGGCTGATCGGGGTGGGGTTCGTGGTCTACGGCGGCTCGATGTTCGGCCATTGGCTCTACGAACACCATCTGTGGGGCCGCGATGCCGGGAAGCCCCCCGAGGAGCCACGCACCCGCCCCCCACGCGAACAACCCCCCGGCGCCGACCCGGGCCCACCCCGCCGCCGCTGACGGGGGGCGGGGTGGGCCGAAGACTTGCCCCCACCAGGGTCAGGCGGGGAGGAGGGCGTCGATCTGGGCGACGGCCTGCTGGAGGCCCTCCTCCATGCCCATCGTCATCAGCTGGTCCATCTGCTCGCGCGAGTCGAACGCGGAGCGCATCTCCATGCGCGTGCCGCCCTCGTGCGCGGTCAGCCGCACCCGCACCGACATGGTGGGCATGCTGTCGGCCGGCTTGCCGTCCTCGTCGGCGAAGCCGTCGGTGAACTCCAGCAGCTCCGGCGGGGTGACGGTGGTGACGCGCCACCAGCCGCGGTACTTCTCGCCCTCGGGTCCGGTCATGAAGTACCGGACCTCACCGCCCGGGGTCAGGTCGTGCTCCTCGACGGTCGCCGGGTAGCTCGGCGGACCCCACCAGCGCTCCAGCCGGCGCGGGTCGGCCCACAGCTGCCAGACCTGCTCGACCGGCGCGCCGAAGTCGGCGACCAGGGTGAGGGTGAGGTGGTCGAGGTCCTTGTCGACGCTGGTGACGCTCATTGCCGCTGTCCTTCCGTGTCCTGTGCCGCGGTGGCGGAGTCCTGGGCGAGCAGCCGGGACATGCGGTCCACGCGCCCGCGCCAGGCCGACTCCAGTTCGTCGAGCACCTGCCGTGCCCGGCCGACCGCGTCGGGATCCGTGTGCACGAGCTGCTCCCGTCCGCTGCGCTGCTTGGTGACCAGGCCGGCCCGCTGCAGCACCGCGACGTGTTTCTGTACGGCGGCGAAGCTCATGGGATAGGCGTCGGCCAGCCGCGACACGGACACCCCGCCGGTGAGGCAGCGCCGGAGTATGTCGCGCCGGGTGGCGTCGGCCAGCGCGTGGAACAGGCGGTCCACCGCTTCGTCGCCCACTTCATCTACAACCATTTGGTTGTACGTTAGCGCGGTGCGGCCCCGGCGGCAAGCCGGCGGGCGCGTGCCGTGGCGTTCCGGCAGCCCGCACCGCCCCCTCCTCGATAGAGTCGGTGCATGTCACACCCTGACAAGCTGCTCGTCGCGATCGCCTCGCACGTGGAGTCCGGGCACAGCAACCAGATGTCGCTGACCGTCGTCGTGGACGGAGCCGTGATCACCGGGCGGCTCGCCCCCGAGGCGGCCTGGCGCGAGCGCGTCGCCGAAGTGCTGCGGGACTCCGCGCGGCTCGGCAGGTTCGCCGGGATCTTCACCGCGCAGCCGCAGGAGGAGGACGACCCCGGCGACCGGCACCGGCCGCCCACCCATCTCCACTTCCACCTGGCGCGGATCATCCAGGGCACCACCGGCATCCCGGAGAGCGGCGGCATGTACCGCGTCGCCATCGAGGACGTCACCGCCTGGACCATCGGGGACGTCCGCTACTCGGACGCCTGACGCGGGCCTTACGAAGCCGTGACGTGCCGGGACGGCGAGCGCCGGACCGCCCGCGGCGGGCCTAGCCTGCGGCCATGCGTGTACTGGTCACCGGCGGTGCCGGGTTCATCGGGTCCCATGTCGTCGAGGCGCTGAGCGCGCGCGGGCACGACCCCGTGGTCTTCGACGTGCGCACGGACCCCGGGGCGGACGTGCGCGACCCGGCGGCGGTCGGGCGGGCGCTGGCCGGCGTCGACGCCGTGTGCCACCAGGCCGCCATGGTCGGCCTCGGCACCGGCTTCGCGGACGCCCCGGAGTACGTCTCGCGCAACGATCACGGCACCGCCGTACTGCTCGCGGCCATGGCCGGGGCCGGAGTGCGGCACCTGGTGCTCGCCGGGTCGATGGTGGTGTACGGGGAGGGGCGGTACGGCTGTGCCGCGCACGGCGTGGTGCGTCCGGGGCCGCGGGCCGTCGCCGACCTGGCGGAGGGGCGGTTCGAGCCGCGCTGCCCGCGCTGCGGCGGGGATCTGGAGCCCGGGCTCGTCGCGGAGGACGCCCCGGCCGACCCCCGCAACGTGTACGCGGCGACGAAGCTCGCCCAGGAGCATCTCGCGGCCGCCTGGGCGCGCTCCACCGGCGGTACGGCCGTGTCGCTGCGCTACCACAACGTGTACGGCCCGCGGATGCCGCGCGACACCCCCTACGCCGGGGTGGCGTCGTTCTTCCGTTCCGCCCTGGGGCGGGGCGAGGCGCCCCGGGTGTTCGAGGACGGGCGGCAGCGGCGCGACTTCGTGCATGTGCGGGACGTGGCCGCGGCCAACGTGGCGGCGCTGGAGGCCCCTTCCGCCCCGGGGGCGCTGACGGCCTACAACACCGGCAGCGGCGAGCCGCGCACCGTGGGCGACCTGGCCCGCGCGCTCGCGGCGGCCTCCGGCGGGCCCGCCCCCGTCGTGACCGGCGAGTACCGGCTCGGCGACGTCCGGCACATCACGGCGGACTCCGCCCGGCTGCGCGCGGACCTCGGCTGGCGGCCGCGGGTGACCTTCGAGGACGGGATGCGGGAGTTCGCGGCCGGGGCCTGAACGGCCGGGCGCCCGGCGCGCCGTCAGGCACCGGCCGTCGCGGGCGGGGGGCGGCGGCCGGTCAGCGGATGTGCCCGGGACGTCACGCCTCGGCCGTCGGCAGGGTCACCTCGAAGCGGCAGCCGCCCCCGACGTTGCGCACGGCGGCCCGGCCCTGGTGGGCCTCCACGATGCCGCGGACGATGGCCAGTCCGAGGCCCGCGCCGGCCGGCGGGGTCCGCGCGTCGGAGCCGCGCCACCCGGTGTCGAACACGCGGGGCAGGTCCTCCTCGGGGATGCCGCCGCAGCCGTCGGTCACCGACAGCACCACGCCGTCCGGGGCGCGTTCGGCGGCGACCGCGACCGTGCCGTCCGCCGGGGTCCGCCGGATCGCGTTGATCAGCAGGTTGCCCAGCACCCGGCTCATCTCCTTGCCGTCGACCTCCACGGGCAGCGGCTCGACCCGGTCGCCGACCAGCCGCACGCCGTGCTCGCGCGCCAGCGGGCCGGCCCCCGCGAGGGCGTCGCCGACCAGGTCGTACACCGACATCCGGGAACGGCTCAGGGCGAGGGTGCCGGCGTGGATGCGGGACAGTTCGAACAGGTCGCCCACCATGTCGTTGAGGCGTTCCACCTCCGTGCGCATCTGCCGCAGGTAACGGCCGGGGTCGGCGGCCACCCCGTCCTCCAGCGCCTCGGCCATGGCGCGCAGACCGGCCAGCGGGGTACGCAGGTCGTGCGAGATCCACGCGACGAGCTCGCGGCGGGAGGACTCCAGGGCGCGTTCGCGCTCCCGGGACTCGGCGAGCCGGGCGCTGGTGGCCGCGAGTTCCCGGCTGAGCTGGTCCAGTTCGGCGGTCGTCGGGCCGGCGGGCGCCGCGAAGGAACCGCCGTCGCCGAAGGAGCGGGCGGCCAGGGCGAGTTCCCGGCTGCGGGCCACCACCCAGCGGCCCAGCAGCAGCGCGGTGGCCAGGGAGACGACCGCGGCCATCGCCACGACGGTGGTGACGACGCTCAGGTCGTGCGCGGACAGGAACATCGCCTCCGCCACCGCGAGGGTGCCGGCGAGCATCGCGCCCACCGCCACCGCCGCGACCACGGCGAGCGAGGCGGTCAGCGAGCGGCGGCGGATGAGCCGCAGGACGCCCGCTCCGGCCAGGCCGGTGGCGGCGGCGCCGCAGAAGGCGTATAGGGCGATGAGCAGCGTGTCGGACACCTCAGCGCTCCTCGCCCCCGGCGGGGTCGAACCGGTAGCCGACCCCCCACACGGTCTGGATCAGGCGCGGCCGGGCCGGGTCGTCCTCGACCTTGGCGCGCAGCCGGCGCACATGGACGGTGACCGTGGACAGGTCGCCGAAGTCCCAGCCCCACACCTCGCGCATGAGGTCCTCGCGGCTGAAGGCGTGCCCGGGGTGGCGCAGGAAGAAGGCGAGCAGGTCGAACTCCCGCAGGGTCAGGGCGAGTTCGGCGCCGTCGCGGGTGGCGCGGCGGGCGGCCGGGTCGAGCGCGAGTCCGGCCGCGGTGACCGGGCCGGGCGGCGGTCCGGGCCGGGTGCGGCGCAGCACCGACCGCACGCGCAGGACCAGTTCGCGGGGGCTGAACGGCTTGGTGACGTAGTCGTCGGCGCCGACCTCCAGGCCGAGGACGCGGTCGTCCTCGTCGCCGCGGGCGGTGAGCATGATCACCGGCACGGGTCCGCGCTCGCGCAGCCGGCGGCACACCTCCAGGCCGTCCATGCCGGGCAGCATCAGGTCGAGGACCACCAGGTCGGGGCGGTTGCGCTCGGCCTGGTCGAGCGCGCCGGGCCCGTCCGCGGCGCGGTCCACGGCACAGCCGGCGCGGACCAGGTAGCCGGCGACGACCTCGGCGACGGTGGGGTCGTCGTCGACGACCAGGACCCGCGCCGAGGATGCCGTCCGGTCGTCGCCGGCGAGCTGCGGGGAGGGGTGCGGCTGCTGCATGGGACCAGCCTCGCACCGGGTGGGTGCCGGTGCCGCACCGGTGGCGGACCAGCGCTGCGATGTCCGTGTTTCGTAAGGAGGCGCGGCCCGGAATGCCGGTTTTGCGTCCGTAGGGTGAGTGCCGTGACGACCTCTTCCGCCCCTTGCGGCGTCGATGTGATCCTGCCCTGCCTGGACGAGGCGGAGGCGCTTCCCTGGGTCCTGGCCCGCGTACCCCGCGGCTGGCGGGCCCTCGTCGTGGACAACGGCTCCCGCGACGGCTCCGCGGAGCTGGCCCGCGAGCTCGGCGCGACCGTCGTGCACGAGCCCCGGCGCGGGTTCGGGGCCGCCTGCCACGCGGGACTGCTCGCGGCACGCGCGGACATCGTCTGCTTCTGCGACTGCGACGGCTCCCTCGACCCGGCGCTGCTGGAGCCGTTCGTACGGGAGATCCGCTCGGGCGCGGCCGATCTGGTCCTCGGCCGGCGCCGGCCCCAGGGCCGCGGCAGCTGGCCGGTGCACGCCCGCGCCGGGAACCTCGCCCTGTCCCGTCTCGTGCGCCGCCGCACCGGGGTGCGCCTGCGCGACCTCGGCCCGCTGCGCGCCGCCCGCCGTGAGCCGCTGCTCGCCCTGGGGCTGACCGACCGGCGCAGCGGCTACCCGCTGCAGATGGTCGTGCGGGCCGCCGACGCCGGCTGGCGCATCACCGAGCACGACGTGCCGTATCTGCCGCGCACCGGCGCCTCCAAGGTGACCGGCACCTGGCGCGGCACCTGGCAGGCGGTACGGGACATGAGCCGCACCCTGGCCGAGCCGGCGACGGACGGGGGGCGGCAGCGGTGACCTCCTACGACGCGAGCGGCGACCGGGACCGCTCGGAGGCCGGGGCCGGCGGGGACGACCCCTCGGGGGCCGGGGCCGGCGGGGACGACCGCCTGCGGACGACGGGCCGGGACGGGGACCGCTCGGACAGGGCGGGCGGCAGGGGTGGTCCGGCGCGGGCGGAGGCGGTGCCGGTGGGCACGCTGGTCGTCATCGCCAAGGAGCCCCTGCCGGGCCGCGTGAAGACGCGGCTGACCCCGCCGTTCACGCCCCGGCAGGCCGCCGCGCTCGCCGAGGCCGCCCTCGCCGACACCCTGGCCGCCGTGGCGGCGACGCCCGCCGCCCGGCGCCTCCTCGTCCTCGACGGCACTCCCGGGCCGTGGCTGCCGGCCGGGTTCGACGTCGTACCGCAGTGCGCCGGCGGGCTGGACCGGCGGCTCGCCGACGCCTTCGCCGGGTGCGACGGCCCGGCCCTGCTGATCGGCATGGACACCCCGCAGGTGACACCGGAGCTGCTCGCCGTGGACTTCGCCGGCTGCGACGCGTGGTTCGGGCCCGCCGAGGACGGCGGCTTCTGGGCCCTGGGCCTGGCGGCGCCCGACCCCCGGCTGGTGCGCGGCGTGCCGATGTCGACGCACGTGACCGGTGCCGTGCAGCGGGAGCGGCTGCGCGCCGCGGGGTTGCGGGTGCGTGAACTGCCCCGGCTGCGCGACGTGGACACCGCCGACGACGCGGCGGCCGTCGCCCGCGAGGCGCCGCACGGCCGTTTCGCCGCCCGGCTGGTCCGCCTCACGGCGGGTTCCGGCCGGTGAGCGGGCACGCGGCGCCGCCCCCTCGCGCCGGGCGGCGGGCTCCGGAGGCGGCAGGCATCCGGCACGGCGGCGCCTGGGCCGGGGACGAGCCCTACGCCGGTGCGCTGCGCGCCGGGCGCGGACCGCTGTTCCTGCGGCGGGCCGACGGCCGGCTGCTGCCGCTGGAGGTGGAGCGGTGGTGCGCGAACGCCGACGCGGTGGACCTGGACGTGCTGGACCGGTGCGAGGGTGCCGTCCTCGACGTCGGCTGCGGGCCGGGACGGCTGGTCGCCGCGCTCGCCGCGCGCGGACGGCCGGTGCTCGGCCTCGACGTCAGCGAGGCGGCCGTCGCCCACACCCTGCGCCGGCTCCCCTCCGCGCCCCGGCCCGCGAACGCCGGCGCACCCGGCCCGGATCCGGACGGCACTCCCCCGCCCGGCGGGGCGGCCCGGGCCGGCCGAGCCGACGGCCGGCCCTCCCCGCCGGGAACGGCGATCCCGGCCCTCGCCCGGACGCCGTCCGCGTCACCCCGCCCGCCGGCAGCCGTTCCGCACCCGGCGCGACGCGCCACGGGGACGGACCCCGGCGCCGCGCACCGGCCGGGTGACGGCCGAGCGGCGCGTGCGGCGCACGCGGTGTGCCGTTCCGTCTTCTCGCCGCTGCCCGACGAGGGCCGCTGGGGCACGGCGCTGCTGCTGGACGGCAACATCGGCATCGGCGGTGATCCCGGTGCCCTGCTCGCCCGGCTGGCCCGCGTGCTCGTGCCGGGCGGACTGGTGCTCGCCGAGACCGCGCCGGTGGACGTCGACGAGCGGCTCACCGTCCGGCTCACCGACGCCGGGGGCGGGACCGGGCGCCCCTTCCCCTGGGCGCGGCTGGGCACTCCGGCCCTGGTGCGACGCGCGGTGTTCGCGGGCTGGCGGGCGGACGCTCAGTGGTCGGCGGGCGGCCGGTGCTTCGTCGCCCTGCGCGCCCGCCACACCAGCACCACCGCGGAACCGCCGAAGAGGGCGGCGCTGATCAGCAGCCAGCGGGTCGCGAAGCCGTCCGCCGGCAGCCCGGCCGCCAGCCGGTAACGGCCCGCCACCTGGCCGCTGATCAGCGGGAACCACACGAGCAGCAGCAGTCCGGACAGCGCGGCCGGAACCCGCAGGTACCCCGCCCACGCCCGGTTGCCGGCCGCCCCGCACGCCCGCACCAGGGCACGGTCCGCGGCGGCGTACAGCGGCAGCAGCACCAGGTCGTGCAGAAGTGCCGCGCCGGCGAACCAGAGGACGACGCCGAGCCGGTCGCCCGCCAGCAGCCGCACCCCGGCGTAGGCGGCGAGGGCGAAGGAGCAGGCGAGGAGCAGCAGTTGGAGGGGGCTGCCGAGGGCGGCACGGCGGCGCCGCGCAAAACCGGGGCGGTGCGGCATCACAGGTCTCCGAACGTCATACGGGCCACCCACTTGGTGTTCAGCACGCCCGGCGCGGCCGGGACGACGACCCGGGCCGGATGGCCGTGGTCCGGGGTGAGCGGCTCGCCGTTGACGGACAGGGCGAGCAGCGAGCGGCCGTCGGCGACCTGGGCGGCGCTCAGCGCGGCCCGGCGGAAGGCGCCGTGCCGCTGGAGCGACTCCACCAGCACGTCGGCCGCCTCGTCGTACCCGACGAGCGCGGCGAGGTCGCACAGCCGTACGCCGCGCCACCACTGGTCCGAGGTCGACCAGCCCTCGACGCACGCGATCGGCAGCGCGGCGCTGTGCTGCGGCAGCCGCAGCAGGTCGCCGCGGGTGAGGCGGACGGTGCCGGTGCGGCCGGTGACGGTCAGCCGCCACACCTCCTCGTCCGTCTCGGCGGCGTCGATCCCGGCGTAGGCGGCCGTCTTGTTGATCTGGAAGCCGCCCGGGCCGCCGCCCGGTTCCTCGAAGCCGTGCGGGGCGAGCAGCGCGGTGCGCCGCAGCGGCCCGTCGAAGCTGCGCCCGGCGCTCGTCGCGAACAGCAGCAGCGAACCGCCGCCGACCAGCCACAGCGCCCCGCGCCGAGACACGCTCGGCGGATCGGGGCGGGGTGCGACCAGATCCGCGCCGACGGCCGGGGGCGAGGCACCGACCGCCGGGGGCGCGGCGGGGTCGCGCCGCCGCCGCACGGTCCGCACGGCCGCCGGCACCCGCAGCGCGGCGTGCACGGCGAACGCGGCGAAGAACACCCAGGCGCCGTAGAAGTGCAGCGGGTAGAAGGAGCCGGGGAAGACGTAGTCGAGCTGGACGTTGAGGACGCCGGTGGTGAACTCGAACAGCGCTCCCCCGACCAGCAGCAGCAGCGAGATCCGCTCCAGGGCGTGCGTGAGCGACCGGGCCGGCGGCAGCGCGAACAGCTTGGGCACCACCGACCACAGCTTGGCCAGCAGCACCGGGATCAGGGTGATCCCGAGCGTGACGTGCACCCCCTGGGTGAGCCGGTACAGCCAGACCGGGCTGGTCGGCCAGGAGAACAGGTAGAAGCCCAGGATTCCCTTGCCGGGCGTCTCGTCGTTCACCGGGGACAGCCCCGGGTTGTAGGCGGCGTAGGACACCAGACCGGTCACGAACAGCACGGTGACGCCGATGAGCAGCACCAGGCCGAGGACGGAGGTGAACCACGGTCCGCGCAGCGGGCTGCGCCAGAAGCCGGGCGAGGTGGGGAGCCGTTGGTCGCGCATGAGCCGACGGTAGGGCGCGAAGGGCACGGTGGCGGGGTCGCGACCCATGACGAAACGCTGACGTCGCGCCGTCGAGGCAGCGGCCGGGCCCCGGGGCGCCCTAGCGTGCCGGTGTGAACCGTGCCCCCCTGCGTGACCTCCGCCCTCCCCGCGGCCGCGGCCCCCGTGGCCCCCGCCGTCGCGCCCTGCCGGGAGACCTGTACGCCGTCGCGGCCGCCGCCCTGCTCGTGGCGGCGGCGGTGCTCGTCGGCCGCCGTATCCAGGACAGCCGGCACGTCCTGTTCGTCGACTGGCCGCCGCTGGTCGGGACCTGGGGCCCGCACACCGGCCCCGGCACGCCCGCCGCGCTCGCGGTGGCCGCCCTCCTCGTGGGGTACGGCCCGGTCGTGGCCGCCCGCCTGCCGTGGCGGGTCCTGCTCGCGGCCGTGTGGGGTGCGGCGCTGGCCTGGATCTGGTCGCTGGCCCTCGTCGACGGCTGGGACCGGGGCGTCGTCGGCCGGCTCACCACCCGGCACGAGTACCTGCGGGTCGTCGGCCGCTTCCACGACATCCCGGCCGCCCTGCGGGACTTCACCCACCACATCCTGCTGCACGCGCCGGACAACTGGCCCGCCCATGTGGCCGGGCATCCGCCGGGCGCGACCCTGACCTTCGTGCTGCTGGACCGGGCCGGGCTGCACGGTGGTGGCTGGGCGGGGGCCTGGTGCATCACGACCGGCGCCACGGCGGGTGTGGCCGTGCTGGTCGCCGTACGGCTGCTGGCCGGGGAACGGCTCGCGCGGCGGGCGGCGCCGTTCGTGGTCCTCGCCCCGGCGGCGGTGTGGTTCGGCACGTCCCCGGACGCCTACTTCGCCGCGGTCGCCGCCTGGTCGGTGGCGCTGCTGGCGCTGACGGTGACCGGGCGGCCGGGCCCGCGGTCGGGGGCGGCGGCGCTCGGGGCGGGACTGCTGTTCGGACTGACCTGCTACCTGTCGTACGGCCTCACGCTGATCGCCCTGATCGGGGCGGCCGTGGTCCTGCTCGCCCGGCCGCCGGCCCGCGAGCTGCTGCGCGCACTGCCCTGGGCGCTCGCCGGTCTCGCCGTGATGCCGCTGCTGTTCGGCCTCGCCGGGTTCGACTGGTGGGAGGCGTACCGGCTGCTGGTCCGGCGCTATTACCAGGGTGCCGGGGGCGTCCGCCCGTACGGCTACTGGGTGTGGGCGAACCTGGCCTGCACCGTGCTGGTGGTGGGAGCGGCGACCGTGGCGGGGCTGCGGCGGGTGGGCGCCGTACTGCTCCATGCCCGCGGGGGCCGCGGGACGGGCGCGGCGGGCGGGCGGCCGGCGGGGCCCGCATCCGCGCTCGGCGGCCGGTCGGCGAAGTGGCGGCTGGGGGTGCTCGTGGGCGCGGCGTTCCTTGCGCTGCTCGTCGCCGATCTGTCCGGCATGAGCAAGGCGGAGACGGAGCGGATCTGGCTGCCGTTCGCGGTGTGGCTGCTGCCGGCGGGTGCGCTGCTGAACCGGCCCCGGGCCTGGCTCGCCGCCCAGGCGGTGCTGGCCCTGCTGCTCAACCACCTGCTGTGGACGGGGTGGTGAGGACCGGGTCGGGGTGCTGGCGGGCAGCGGCTGCCACGCCCGGCCGGGCGGCAACGCAGGTTGACGGATGTGTCACCTGGACGGGTGATCATCCGGCGTGAGCGGTGTGCTGCGGGGACGTGCGCGCCATCGCGCGATGATCATCGTGCCGTGACGCATCACTCCTCCCGACTCCCCCGCCGCGGCCTTCTGTTCACCGCCGCGCTCGGTGTGCTGAGCCTGCTGCCCCTACCGCCCGCGCACGCCGCCGCGTCCGCGCCGCGGCCCACCACGCCGTCCGAACGGAGCACCGACGCCTATCTGAACGTCGTCCGCGACGACCCGCGGCTGCTGCGCCGCTTCGCCGAGGCCATGCCCAAGGGCGGTGACCTGCACAACCACCTCTCCGGTGCGGTGAGCACCGAGTACCTCATCGAGCTCGCCGCCGAGGACGGGCTGTGCGTCGACACGGCGACGATGACGGCCGTGACCCCGCCGTGCGGGCCCGGCACCCGGCCCGCCGCCGACGCGCGCACCGACCGCGCGTTCCACGACGCGCTGGTGCGGGAGTGGTCCATGCAGGACTTCCCGCCGGACGGCAACGGGCACGACCACTTCTTCGACACCTTCGGCAAGTTCGGCGAGGTGACCTGGCGGCATCGCGGCAAGCTGCTCTCCGCGGTCGCCGACGACGTCGTGCGCAACAACCAGTTCTATCTGGAGACCATGGTCTCGCCGGCCTCCGAGAGCGCGAAGAAGCTCGCCGGCCAGGTGGGCTGGGACGGCGATCTGGCGCGACTGCACGGCAAGTTGACCGCGGACGGCAAACTGGACGCGCTGGTCGCCGAGGCCCGCAAGGAGGCCGACGACGGCGACGCCGAGTTCCGGGCCGCGTCGCGGTGCGGGACGCGGCAGGCGCGGCCGGGGTGCGGGCTGCAGGTGCGGTGGATCTCCCAGGTGTCGCGGGGCAGTTCGCCGGAGCGGGTGTTCACGCAGATGGCGCTCGGGATGCGGCTGGCCGAGCGGGACCCGCGGTTCGTCGCGGTCAACCTCGTGCAGCCGGAGGACTGGGACAGCTCGCTGCGCGACTACAGCCTGCAGATGCGGATGGTGCGGTACCTGCGGACGGTCTACCCGAAGGCCCATGTCACGCTGCACGCGGGCGAGTTGTGGCCGGGGCTGGTGAAGCCCGCCGACCTGAAGTTCCACATCGCCGAAGCGGTCGACATCGCCGGGGCGGAGCGCGTCGGGCACGGCGTGGACCTCGTGCACGAGGACGGCTGGCAGCGGACCGCGCGCACGATGGCCGACCGGGAGGTCGCCGTCGAGGTGCCGTTCAGCAGCAACGCGCAGATCCTCGGGGTGCGGGGCGCCGACCATCCGTTCACGACGTACCGCGCGTACGGCGTGCCGGTGGTGCTGGCGACCGACGATCCCGGGGTGAGCCGGATCGACATCAGCCACGAGTACGCGTACGCGGCACGGACGTACGGGCTGTCGTACCCCGAGCTGAAGGATCTCGCGCGGGCGTCGCTGGAGTACGCGTTCCTGCCGGGGCAGAGCCTGTGGCGGGGCAACCCGACGCGGGAGGGGTACGCGGTCGTCGCGGCCTGCCGCGGCGAGGAGCCGGGGCGTGCGCCTCGGGGTGCGGCGTGTCTCCGGCTGCTGGCGGGGAGCCCCAAGGCTGCGGTGGAGTGGCGGCAGGAGGGGGCGTTTCTTCACTTCGAGCGGACGGTGGGGATGGTGCGGTAAGGGGGAGGGGGTGGGGCCGTCGTTTGGTGGGTGCGGCGAGATGCCTGCGGCGGCCCCTGCCTGTCCGGTGGGGGCCGGTGCAGCGCCTGCGGTGCGTCGGGGCCGGGGCGGGGGGGTGTCCCCCCGGTCAGGCGCGGGTCGTGCTGGCTCGGACGATCAGTTGGGGTTCCACCAGCGCCGGTTCGGGCACCGCGTGGGGGTCTTCGATGTGGCGCAGGAGGTGGGCCACGGCCAGGGCGCCCATCTGGGTGAAGGGCTGGGCGACCGTGGTGAGCGAGGGGGAGCAGTACTCGGCGAGCTCGATGTCGTCCACGCCGACGACCGAGATGTCCTCGGGGACGCGGCGGCCCAGTTCGTGCAGGGCCCGGATCACGCCGAACGCCATCTCGTCGCTGGCGACGAAGACCGCCGTGGCGTCGGGGATGCGGCCGAGGATGAGGCCGTTGCGGTAGCCGGAGGCCGGTGACCAGTCGCCCTCCAGCGGGGGCGGGACCGGGCGGCCGGCCTCCTCCAGGGTGGTGCGCCAGCCGTCGCGGCGGGCCGCGGCCTCCAGCCACTCCTCGGGGCCCGCGATGTGCCAGACCGTCTCGTGGCCGAGGTCCAGCAGGTGGCGGGTGGCCAGACGGGCGGCGAGGGTCTGGTCGACGGCGACCACCTCCGTGGCGGCGGTGCGCGAGCCGTCGATGGTGATGGTGGGGACGCTGCCGGTGAGCTGTTCGATGCGCGGGCTGGTGTGGGCCAGCGGGACGGACAGGATCACGCCCTCGACGTCCTGTTCGGCGAGGCGGGACAGGGCGCTCTCGATGGCGGAGGTGTCGAGGGAGGCCGTCGTCGCCGTGCTGACGGTGTATCCGGCCTCGCGGGCCGCGTTCTCGATGCCGGAGGTGACGGCGGCGCGGGAGTAGAAGGTCGTCTGCAGGGTCACCACGCCGATCGTGCGGCTGCGGCCGGAGGACAGCGCGCGGGCCGCGCTGTTGCGGCGGTAGCCGAGCTGTTCCACGGCGGCCAGCACCTTGGCGCGGGTCTTCTCCTGCACGTTCGGATGGTCCGACAGCACCCGCGACACGGTCTGCGCCGAGACCCCCGCGAGCCGGGCCACGTCCGTCATCGCGGGCGGCCGCTCCCCGTCGGCACTGCGCATCGCTCACGCCCCTTCCCCAGGTCAGAACCCCTTGATGGTATCGCCCACACGCTGGGCGCTTTCGCTGCTCCTGCAGAGCGTTGGCATCGATAACATTTTCTGCCATAGTTGCCGCCGTCGGCGCGCTGCCCGGAGGTGGGCGTCGCCCCTTCGCACGGCTTCGCGGAGCCCTTTCTCCGCCCGATCGACGCCTACAGGAGACGCCATGAAGTGGTCGGTTGCCCGTCTTGCCGGGGCGGGGCTCGCCCTTGCCCTGGCCGCCACCGGATGCTCCGGGGCCGGTTCGGGCGCGGAGTCCTCCACGGGAAGATATCGATAACATATTGGCCGAGGCACTGGAGGCGGCCCGGAGGGACGGGCCGTCGGCTGCCCGCGATGGTGCTGGGCGACGACCGCCTCCAGCCGGTCACCGTCGGCCTGGTCGGCTGGAACGCCAGCCATGTCGCGGTGCCGCCGCCGCTGGTCGTCGTCGGATCGCTGGTGTCCGTCGTCCCGCTGCTGATCGCCTTCCTCGCCCTGCAGCGCTTCTGGCGCGCGGGCATGACCGCCGGAGCCCTCAAGTGACCCTCTCCCCCACCGCCGTCCAGGCGGCGCCCCTGCTGACGTACGCCGACGGCACCCTGCTGAGGGACGGACGCCCGCACCGCGTCCTGTCCGGCTCGCTGCACTACTTCCGGGTCCACCCCGGGCAGTGGGCCGACCGGCTCGACCGGCTCGCCGCGCTCGGGCTGAACACCGTGGACACCTATGTGCCGTGGAACTTCCACGAGCGCACCCCCGGTGAGGTCCGCTTCGACGGCTGGCGGGACGTGGCCCGTTTCCTGCGGCTGGCGCAGGAGCGGGGGCTCGACGCGATCGTGCGGCCGGGGCCGTACATCTGTGCCGAGTGGGACAACGGCGGGCTGCCGGCCTGGCTGACCGGCCTGCCCGGCATGCGGCCGCGCACCTCGCACCCGGCGTTCCTGGAGGCGGTGGCCCGCTGGTTCGACGCGGTCGTGCCCCGCATCGCGCAGTTGCAGGCCGGGTGTGGCGGGCCGGTCGTCGCGGTGCAGATCGAGAACGAGTACGGCAGTTACGGCGACGACCGGGACTATGTGCGCTGGGTGCGCGACGCGCTCGTCGAACGGGGTGTCACCGAGCTGCTCTACACGGCCGACGGGCCGACGCCGCTGATGCAGGACGGCGGCAGTGTGCCGGGGCACCTCGCGGCCGCCACGTTCGGTTCGCGTCCCGAGCAGGCGGCGGCGCTGCTGCGGTCGCGCCGCCCGGGCGAGCCGTTCCTGTGCGCCGAGTTCTGGAACGGCTGGTTCGACCACTGGGGCGAGAAGCACCACGTCCGCTCGGCCCGCAGCGCCGCCGAGGACGTCGGCGGCATCCTCGACGAGGGCGGCTCGCTCAGTCTGTACATGGCGCACGGCGGCACCAACTTCGGCCTGTGGGCGGGCGCCAACCACGACGGGGAGCGGCTGCAGCCGACCGTCACCAGCTACGACTCGGACGCGCCGATCGCCGAACACGGCTCACTCACCGAGAAGTTCTTCGCGCTGCGCGAGCGCCTGGCCGCCGTGCGCGGCACCGAACTGCCCCCGGTGCCCGCCGACCCGCCCGTGCTGGCGCCGCGGACCCTGCCCGTCACCCGGGGCGCCGCACTGCTGGACGCGCTGCGCGCGGCGGGCACGGCGGTGCGCGCCCCCGCGCCGCTCGCTTTCGAGGAGCTCGGGCAGTCGTCCGGCCTGGTGCTGTACGAGGCGGAGCCGCTGCTGCCGGAGGGCGGCCACGTGGTGACGGTGACCGGACTGCACGACCGGGCCCAGGTGTTCGTCGACGGCGTCCCCGTGGCCGTACTGGAGACGGAGACCGCGTCGTTCACCGTGCGCGGGACCGGGGCCCCGGTCCGGCTCGCGCTGCTGGTGGAGAACCAGGGGCGGATCAACTACGGGCCGCTGCTCGGCCAGGGCAAGGGCATCCTCGGCGGGGTGCGGGTGGAGCGCCGGCTGGTGCACGGCTGGACCATGTACCGCCTGCCCCTGGACGAGTGGTCGCCCCGGGACCTGGCGGCCGCCGCGGCGGCGGCACCGGCCGGCGGGCGGGCCGGCTTCGCCACCGCGCGGCTCACCGTCGACGAGCCCGCCGACGCCTTCCTCGCCCTCCCCGGCTTCGGCAAGGGCTTCGCATGGGTCAACGGCACCCTGCTCGGGCGGTACTGGCACATCGGCCCGCAGACCACGCTGTACGTCCCGCGGCCGCTGCTGCGCGCGGGCGAGAACTCCGTGACGGTCCTGGAGCTCGAACACCTCGGGGAGCACCTGGCCCTGGAAGCCGGTCCGCGCCTGGGGCCGCCCGAGGAGTACGTCGAGACCTTCGACTGACCGGCCCTCCCGTCCCCGCCCCCGGAGGATCCCATGCCCCTGGCAGCCGCCGGTGCCCTGCTCACCGACGCCACCGCCCGGCGGCGCGCCGTCGCCGCGTTCCCCGTGCTCACCCTGGACCAGGCGCAGGCCGTGGTGGAGGGCGCGGAGACCGTCCGCTCCCCGGTCATCGTGCAGCTCGGCCCGGAGGCGGTGCGCCACCACGCCGGCCGGCTGCTGCCGCTGGCCCGTGCGGTCGCCGAACTCGCCGAACTCGCCACCGTGCCGGTCGCGCTGCACCTGGACCGGGTGCGCAGCACCGCGCTCCTCGCCCAGGCCGCGCACGCCCGCTTCAGCTCGGTGCTCTACGACGCGGGGCGGCTGCCGTGGGCGCGGAACGTGGCCACCACGCGCGAGGTCGTCCGGTGGGCGCACGAGCAGGGGCTGTGGGCGGAGGGCGAGTGGACGGGCCCGGCCGACCCGGACACCGTCCGCGGCTACGCCCGCGCCACCGGCGTGGACTCCCTCGTCCTCACCGACCCCACCGCCCCGGCCCGGCTCGGGGCCGTCCTCGATGTCCCCCTGGTGGTGCGGGCCGCTCTGCCCCGGGCGGCGGCCGGCGCCGCCAAGGTCGTCCTCGGTCCGGCCCTCGACGCGGCCCTGACCCGGGCGCTGTCCGACCGGCTCGCCCGGGACCCCCACCCGGAACCCGGCGGCTACCTGGCCGCCGCGCACCGCGCCATGGCGGCCACCGCCGCCCGGCTCATCGGCACGCTCGACGCTTCCCCTCCCCCTCCCCACCCGAGCAAGGAGCACCCGTGTCCCCTTCCCGACGAAGAGCGGTCGGCACGGCCGTCGCCGCGGCCCTCGCCCTGACCTGTGCCCTGACGACGGACGCCGCTGAAGCGGCGGACACCCCGTACACGGTGACGGTCGGCGCGAAGGGCGCCTGGACGCACCCCGACGACACCCCGGCCGCGGCCTACCTCGACAAGGACGGCACGTTCTACTTCCAGCAGGCGCACGCCCTCTACGGCGCGAGCGACAGCCGGCAGTGGACCTTCTTCACCGGCACGAACCTCGACACCGCGACCCGGTCGAGCACGCTCAGCGACGCGGTGAACCCGGCCGACGCCAATGACCGCAACAACGACACCACCGCGCGCTGCAACAACAGCCCGACCGGCAAGGAGGCCACTTACGCGCCCACCGGCTCCTCCTACGCGCAGAAGAACTACTGCGACCTGGCCGGCGTGTGGGTCGACCCGGACACCGGCGACTGGTACGGGCTCGTGCACAACGAGTTCACCCCCGAGCCGTTCGGGGACACCGTCCACTACGACGCGATCGACTACGCGGTCTCCACCGACCAGGGCCGCACGTGGACCATCAAGGACCACGTCATCACCTCGCCGTACAGCACCAAGCGCGGGGACACGACCGCCTTCCCGCAGCAGACGTACGACTACGGCGACGGCGACCCGCGGCTGTACGTCGACGCGGCCTCCGGCTACTTCTACGTCTTCTACGGCTCGCGGATCGTGCAGAAGGGCGGCGGCTGGCAGGCGTTCCACGGGCACGTGGCCCGCGCGCCGATCGGCGGGAAGATGGCGCCCGGCAGCTGGCGCAAGTGGTACGACGGCACCTGGTCGCAGCCCGGCGTCGGCGGCCGCGAGAGCAACATGGTCCCCGTCGACGCGACCCACCCCACCGGCTACACGCCCGTCGCCGGGGAGTACGACCCGGCGAACAGCGGCACGGTGAGCGAGCAGGTGGCGGCCGGGAAGATACCGCCGACCTCCCCGCTGTTCGTCATGGACATCACCTACGACGCCTACCTCGGCCTGTACATCGGCGAGCCGCAGGCGGTCGACCAGAGCGGCAAGGCACCCCAGCAGTTCTACGCCACCGATGATCTCGCCTCCCAGAAGTGGCGGCTGATCGGCGACACCGGCAGCCACACCAACGCCTCCTGGTACCGCTGGTTCCTCGACCCCGCCAACCGCACGAGCAGCCAGATCGTCGGCAGGACCTTCCGCTCCTACTGCTCCTTCGGCTGCTCCGGCGGCTCGTCCGGCGAGTACGTCGACGTCACCATCGGCACGCCGTCGCCGGCCGCGCCGGTCGACCCGGCCACGGTGTACCGCATCGCGAGCGGTGGCGGCCGGGTGCTCGCCCAGGTGTCCGGCGGCTCCGCCACCACCTCCGTCGCCGCCGCGACGGGCTCCGACCGGGAGGCGTGGACCTTCACGCCGAACGGGGACGGCTCCTACCGGATCGCCAACGCGGCCACGGGCGGGCTGCTGGGCGTGGACTCCTCCACTCCGGCCCGGCGTGCCTGGGGGACGGCGCCGACCGTCATCGCGGCCGGTGCGGGCGGCCCCACGGTCGGGCAGCAGTGGTTCGTCGTGCCGGGCCGCGGCGCCGACGGCTCGGCCACCGGGGCCTACCGGCTGGTGAACCGCTACAGCGGCCTGGTGATCGGCCTCTCCGCCGTCTCCGGCCGGCTCGCCGAGACCACTCCGGTGCGCTCCTGGACGGACGCCGGGGCCAGCGCGGTCGGCGGCGGGCGCGGTGCGACGGAGCAGACGCTGACGCTGACCCCGGTGGGAGCGGTGCCCTCGCTCGACGGCACCCACACGCTCGTCACGGGCGGCAAGGCGCTCGACGACCCCGGTCACAGCACCACCGCCGGCACGCAGCTCATCACGTACGTCGCGAACGGCGGCGCCAACCAGAACTGGACGTTCACCCGGCAGGCCGACGGCACCTATCAGCTGGTCAACGGCGAGTCCGGGCTGTGCGCCGACGTGGAGGGCGGCTCGACCGCCGCGGGCGCCAGGGTGATCCAGTGGCCGTGCACGGGCGGCGCCAACCAGCACTGGACGGTGCGGCGCCTGGCGTCCGGCGCGTACACCGTGGCGTCGCTGCACAGCGGGCTGCTGCTGACCACGGCGTCGACCGCCGACGGCGCGGCGGTCACCCAGCAGCCGGACAGCGGCTCGGCGCTGCAGCAGTGGACGATCGGCTGACGGACCGCTCGCCGGTCACCGGCCCGGGACCGGTCGGCCGACCGGTCCCGGGCCGACCGGGCGCCCAGCCCCTCAGTCCTCGGCCCACAGGCCCCAGCGCCCGCGCCTCACGCTCAGCGCTCAGGGCGCGATCGGCAGCCGGCGCTTGTGCTCGGTGAGCCGGTACCGGTGAACGATGGCGGCGAAGGCGGTCTCGTCCACCGGCTTGCCCTCCAGGAAGTCGTCGATGTCGTCGTAGGTGACACCGAGGGCGTCCTCGTCGGGCTTGCCCGGGTCCAGGGTCTCCAGGTCGGCGGTCGGGGTCTTCCACACCAGCTCGGCGGGCGCCCCGAGGGCCTCGGCGACCGCCCGGACGCGGCGCTTGGTCAGGCCGGTCAGGGGAACCACGTCGGCGGCGCCGTCGCCGTACTTGGTGAAGAAGCCGGAGACCGCCTCGGCGGCGTGGTCGGTGCCGACGACCAGGCCGTCGTGCGCGCCCGCCACCGCGTACTGGACGATCATGCGCTGCCGGGCCTTGATGTTGCCGTGCACGAAGTCCTGGTGGTGGGCGTCGCGGAAGACGGTTCCGGCGGCGACCACGGCCTCCAGCGCGGCATCGCTAGCGGGCCGCACGTCCACGGTGAGCACCCGGTCGGGGCGGATGAACTCCAGTGCCCGCTGCGCGTCCTGCTCGTCGGCCTGGACGCCGTAGGGCAGCCGCATCGCGAAGAACGTCGCCTCGTGTCCGGCCGCGCGCACCCGCTCGACCGCGAGCTGGCAGAGCCGGCCCGCGGTGGAGGAGTCGACGCCGCCGCTGATGCCCAGCACCAGGGCGCGCAGACCCGTGGAGGTCAGCCGGTCGGCGAGGAACGCCACCCGGCGCTCGATCTCCCGCTCCGCGTCGAAGGTGTCGCTCACCTCCAGTTCGCGGGCGATCTCCTGCTGGACGGCCGTGGACGCCGGGTCGGTCACGTTCTGCTCCTTCGTCGCGTTTCGTTCAGGTGTACCAGACGGGCGCGGCGGCGAGCGGCGGGGTACCGGTGCGGCCCGGGCGAGCCGGTCAGACGGTGGGGGCGGGCGGCGTCCAGCGGCGGCCGCGGGGCACGGTGCCGGAGACGCCGTAGTCCTTCCGGAGCTGTTCGGGGATGGCGTAGTGCATGACGCGCCCACGGGTCAGGGACGACAGCTCGAAGACGGTCGTGAGGTGCCCGAGGCGGTCCAGGGCCCACGCGCCCAGCGGCGAGCGGTCCTCGATGCTCTCCAGGACGCCGAGCAGCCGGGGCACGGCGTGCACGGCCGTGCCCCATCCCGTGCGGGGCACGTCCAGCCAGTCGGCGCAGGTGTCGCCGATCAGGTAGCGGATGAGGGCGGAGACGATCGGGTCGAAGAAGGTGCCCGGCACCACCTCCTCGTACAGGTCGATGAGCTGCCGCGTCAGGTGCGCGCCCTCCGGGGACGGGCCCATGTGCCGGACCATGTACAGGTCGAGGAAGCGCCGCGCCTCCTGAAGCGTCTTCGGTACGGCGTCCTGGTCGACGCCGAGCATGGCGCCGACGACCCGCCAGGCGTAGTAGTAGGCCTCGGCGCCCTCCGTCGACATGTGGATGCCGAGGCGGTGCAGGGAGTCCAGCACCAGCAGGGAGAAGAACATCTGCCCGCCGATCATGTCCTCCTGGCAGATGGGCGTCCCCAGCGCCCCGGTGTCCCAGCGGTCCTCGCGTCGCAGGTGGTGGCGGATGGAGGCGTGCAGGAGCCGCACCTTCTGCGCAGCGGGGATGAACCGGCTGCCGGCCTCGAAGGCGTCGGGCTGCATCAGGTACACGGTGAACTGGCCGGTCTCCGCCATGCGCTTGGACGGGTAGTTCAGCCCGTGGGTGGCCGACAGCAGCCTCGCCACGTGCGGGACGACGTAGCAGGCGGGCATGGAGGCGAAGGACAGCGCCGTGGAGATGTGCACGTTGTTGTCGAGGAAGAACAGCCGGGCCCGTTCCATCTCCGCCCAGTCCACCCAGGCGGGCGGGGCGCTCGTGGCCTCGAGGTACTCGCGCGCGACGTCGGGCAGCCCGTCCGGCAGCGGGGCGCCCGCCTGGGAGACGTACCGCATGAGGGCGTTGAAGGTGCCGACCTCACCGCGTTCGAAGAGGGTGGCGACGGTGGCGTCGGCGAGCTCGTCGCCGGCCTGACGCAGCGCGGCCATCGAGGTGTCGGTGGGGGTCATGGCGGAAGGGCTCCTTCGTCGTCGGCGGGGCGGGGCTCGGGTGGGTGGGAGTGGGGCCGGCCCTCGGGGAGGCGACACGGGGTGGGGGCGGAGGCCGGCCATGGGGAGGCGGCACGGGTGGGGCGGGCGTCCCGCCGCCGCCGGGCCGTGGTCAGGACGCGCGTGCCGCCGCCGCGTGGGCCAGCGCGGTGAGCGCGGTCGCGGCGTGCGGCGGCGGGTCCAGTGCGCGCAGGGCGTCGAGGGCCTCCTCCACGCGGGCGGTGATCATGGCCTCGACGCGGTCGGGCGCCTTGAGCCGCCGCATCAGCGCGCGCACCGCGCGCAGCCCCTCGCCGTCGGGGTCGCGCCGGCCGAGCAGGGCGCGCAGCTCGGCGCGTTCGTCCGCGTCCGCGGCCCGCCAGGTCTCCGCGAGCAGGGCGGTGGGCCGGTGCCCGCGCAGGTCGTCGGCGTTGGCCTTGCCGGTGCGCTCCGGGTCGCCGAACAGCCCGAGCAGGTCGTCGCGCAGCTGGAACGCCTCGCCGAGCGGGAGCCCGTACGCGCAATAGCCCTCGCGCAGCCGCTCCCCGGCCCCGGCCAGGGCGCCGCCGATGAGCAGGGGCTGCTCGACGGTGTACTTGGCCGTCTTGTACCGGACGACCTTCAGCGATCCGGCGGTGTCCGGCTCGGTTCCGGTGCGCAGGATCTCCAGGCACTCGCCCGCGATCAGCTCCCGGGCCAGGACGGACCACAGCGGCCGGGCGCGGGCGAGGTAGGCGGCGGGCAGGCCGCTGGTGGCGAAGAGCTGCCCGGCCAGGGACATCAGCAGATCGCCCACGAGCATGGCCAGCGAGCGGGCGGCGGCCGGCGCGCCCGGGCGGCGGCCGACGGCGCCGCGCAGGGCGAGGTGGGCGGTGGGCCGACCGTGCCGCAGCGGACTGTCGTCGATCAGGTCGTCGTGCACGACGGCGGCGGCGTGCACCAGCTCCAGCGCGGCGGCGGCCCGCAGCAGGGCGTCGCTGTCGGGCTGGCCGGCCGCGCGCCAGCCCCAGTAGCAGAAGGCGGCCCGCAGCCGCTTGCCGTCCGCGACGGCGGCCTCCAGCTGATCGGCCACGGGCGCCAGCAGCGGGTCGACGGCCGCGAACCGCTCGGCCTCGCCGGCGACGAACCGGTGCAGCACCTCGTCCACGCGGGCCTTGAACGCGGCCGGGTCCCACCGGTCAGCGGACATCGGCGTCCTGCCGGGTGAGGGCGCGCCGGGCGAGGACCTCCAGATACGGCTCGGGGGCGGTGGCGTACCGGTCCCAGGCCAGCCGGCCGCGTGCGATCAGGTCGTGCTCGGCCTCGGCCACCAGCTCGCCGGCGTCGGAGCGGCGCAGCAGGCCGCGGAGCGTGCCCAGCGCCGAGCCGACCGTGCTCACCGCCAGGTCGGCCAGCCCGGCCGCGAGGAACACCGCCTGCTGGTCCAGTCCCGAGCGCTTGTCTTCGTCCGTCACGTGGCTCCCCGACTGCGTGCGTGCCTTGAGGGCGTGACGCCGGTCGCGCCCGCCCGCTGCCAGGATCGGGAAACGGGCGGGGCGGCGAGCGGGGAACTCACCTTCGGGTGATCGTTTCGCACGCGGGTGCGGATCGGGGCCTTCACCCGCTCTTGCCCCGACCGCGGCGGGCTCCTAGCCTGACTTTGTGCCGCAAATAAACAAAACCCGTTCGCACAGCGCCGTGCCGGGTCTCCCCGTCCCGCTCCTCCGACTCCGTCTCGCCCTCACCGCCTTCTTCGCCCTCGACGGTTTCGTCTTCGCCGGCTGGGTCGTCCGCATCCCGGCCATCAAGCACCAGACCGGCGCGTCCGCGAGCAGCCTCGGGCTCGCCCTCCTCGGCGTCTCCGCCGGCGCGGTCGTCACCATGACCCTCACCGGGCGGCTGTGCCGCCGCCACGGCAGCCACCGGGTGACGGTGGTGTGCGCGGTCCTGCTCTCCCTCAGTGTGGCGCTGCCCCCGCTCACGCACTCCGCGCTCGCGCTGGGCCTGGTCCTCCTCGTCTTCGGCGCGGCGTACGGCGGGATCAACGTCGCCTTCAACAGCGCGGCCGTCGATCTCATCGCGGTCCTGCGGCGCCCGGTCATGCCCAGCTTCCACGCGGCCTTCAGCCTGGGCGGCATGCTCGGCGCCGGGCTCGGCGGACTGGTGGCGGGACGGTTCACGCCGACCCAGCACCTGCTCGGCCTCACGGTCACCGGGCTGCTGGTGACGGCCCTGGCAGGCCGTCCCCTGCTGCGGTACGGCGGCCTGGTGCCGCCGGCGGTGGGGCCCGAGCCGGTCGTGGCCCAGGACGCGCCGGCCGCGGGGCGTGAGCCGGTGACGGCCGAGGGCGCGGCGGCCGGGCGGCGGACCCGCGGGCTGGTCGTCGTGTTCGGCCTCATCGCCCTGTGCACCGCGTACGGCGAGGGCGCCATGGCCGACTGGGGCGCGCTGCACCTGGAACAGGACCTCGGCACCTCGGCGGGGGTGGCCGCCGCGGGCTATGCGTGCTTCGCGCTGGCCATGACGATCGGCCGGCTGACGGGGACGGTCCTGCTGGAACGGCTGGGCCGCACCCGCACGGTGGTCGCGGGCGGGACCGTCGCGGCCGCAGGGATGTTCCTCGGCTCCCTGGCCCCGGCGCCCTGGGCCGCCCTGCTCGGGTTCGCCGTGACCGGGCTCGGGCTCGCCAATCTCTTCCCGGTCGCCGTCGAACGCGCGGGCACGCTGGCCGGCCCGAGCGGGGTGGCCGTCGCCTCCACCCTGGGCTACGGCGGCATGCTGCTGGGGCCGCCCGCGATCGGGTTCATGGCCGACTGGTTCTCGCTGCCGACGGCCCTGACGAGCGTGGCGGTCCTGGCGGCCGTCGCGGCGACGATCGGCCTGGCGACCCGACGGGTCCCGGACGGCCCGGCGGGGCCTGCGCGCACGTCCCCGCCCCAGGGGGACTCCGTCTAGGGCCCACCGATGGCGCCCGGGCGCAAGCGGGGAGACGCCGCCCGAGCGCCCCGGGACCCCGGCTCGGCCCGACCACGCACCAAGGAGGCCCTCTACGCCCCCACCAGCGCGGCGACCAGCCGTTCCATGGGTGCCCGCGGGTCGGGGGCGCCCGGCCAGCTGGTCATGAGCAGGTGGTGGGCGGTGCCGACGACGGCGAGGGCCGTGGTGTCCGCTTCGAGGGTGTCCGGGAGGCGGCCGAGCTCCCGTTCCGCCTCCAGATAGCCGGTGACGGCCTCCTGGATCGCGGTGAAGCCCGGCGCTCCGCCCTCCAGGGCCTGCCGGATGCGCAGCGCGGCGGCCGGGCGGGTCACGGCCAGGCCGGAGATGGCGGGGCCGCCGGAGTCGAACAGGGCGAGGGCGACGGCGGTGAGGTTGCCCGCCACGGTGCCCTCGCCGGCCCGCCCGGCCAGGGCCCGCGCCCGCTCGGCCGTGCGCGCGAACCGGTCGAGGCACAGCTCGGCCACGAACTCGTCCAGCCCAGCGAAGTGCGCGTGCAGCAGCCCCTTGGCGCAGCCCGCCTCGGTGGTGACCGCCCGGCTGGTGAGCGCGCCGGGCCCGTCCCTCTCCACGACGCGCTCCGCCGCGGCGAACAGTCGCTCGCGCACGTCCGGCGTCGCCACTCCCCGCGGTGACATGGGCTCCTCTTCCGTTCCGCAGCGACCGCCCCAGGGGGCACAACTCCTCGGATCGTAGTACGGGATTGCGAGTCTGGGCGTATGCCCATACTGTTTGGGCATACGCCCATTCTCCGTCCTCGACCGCGGGAGGAACCATGCCGGACGTCGTCAACACCGAGCAGGAACAGGCCTGGAACGGCCCGGAGGGCGACCACTGGGCCCGGCACCAGGACCGCTGGAACGCCGTGAACGAGGGCTTCGACGAGCCGCTCCTCGACGCCGCCGGGATCACCGCCGCCCACCGGGTCCTCGACCTCGGCTGCGGCTCGGGGCAGACCACGCGGCGCGCCGCGCTGCGGGCACCGCACGGCCACGCGGAGGGCCTCGACCTGTCCGGGCCGATGCTCGCCGCCGCCCGCGAGCGCGCCGCGCGCGAGGGCATCGGGAACGTCTCCTTCACCCAGGGAGACGCGCAGGTCCACCCCTTCCCGGCGGGTTCCTTCGACGCGGCGATCAGCCGTTACGGCGTGATGTTCTACGCCGACCCGGTGGCCGCCTTCGGCAACGTGGGCCGGGCGCTGCGCCCCGGCGGGTGGCTCGCGTTCGTCTGCCCGGCCGACCCCGCCCTCAACGACTGGGTGGCGGCGATGCAGGCGCTCAGCGGCATCCTGCCGGTCGGCGACCTGGGGAAACCCGGGCTGCCCGGCATGTTCTCGCTGGCCGCCCCGGACCGCGTGCGCGAGATCCTCACCGCGGCCGGCTTCACGGCGATCGCCGTCCGGCAGGTCGAGGCATACGGCATGTGGGGCGAGAGCGCGCAGGACGCGGCGGACTTCCTGCTGGGCAGCGGCCCCGGCCGCCACCTGCTCGCGCAGGCCGACCCGACCGCCCCGGCACGCGCCCGCGCCACCCTCACCGACCGGCTGCGCGACCACGAGACGGCGGACGGCACGGTCCGGTTGCGCAGCACGTCCTGGCTGGTCACAGCGGAACGCCCGGCTGGCTGACGGCCTGCGCCGCGTCCCGCCCGGGCGGAAGGAGCCGCTTGCCGCGGCCGTCCGCTCGGTACGATCGCGGCAGCGGAGGGGAGGGGGCGGCGTGGCGGCCAGACCGAGGATCAAGGACGTGGCGGAGTACGCGGGCGTCTCCCCCAAGACGGTCTCCAATGTGATCAACAACTTCGAGCACGTGTCGGACCACACCCGCACCGCCGTCCAGGAGGCGATCGAGGCGCTGGGCTACCGCGTCAACCTCGCCGGGCGGCAGCTGCGCCGGGGCCGCACCGGCATGATCACCCTCGCCGTGCCCGAGCTGGACGTGGCGTACTTCGCCGAGCTGGCCAAGCATGTGACGGCCGAGGCCGACCGGCGCGGGCAGACGGTGCTGCTGCACCAGACCGGGGGCGTGCGGGAGCGGGAGCTGGCGGCGCTGCGCGGCTTCGACGCGCACTTCTCGGACGGCGTGATCCTCAGCCCGCTGTCCCTGCTCCCCCGTGATCTCGCCGGCCGGGACCGGCGGCTGCCGGTGGTACTGCTCGGGGAGCGCCCCGCCGAGGGCGGCACCGACCACGTCGGCATCGACAACGTCCGGGCGGCCCGCGAGGCCACCGCCCATCTGCTGGCACGCGGCCGGCGCCGGATCGCCGTCGTCGGCGGTTCGACGGACGGTCCGCAGGGCACCGGGCGGCTGCGCACCGACGGCTACCGGGCGGCGCTCGCGGCGGCCGGGGTGCCCTTCGACGCGGGCCTGGTGGTGCCGGTGGAGGCCTTCCTCTGGCAGGACGGCGCCCGTGCGGCGGCCGCCCTCCTGGAGCGCGACCCCCCGCCCGATGCCCTGCTCTGCCTCAACGACCACCTCGCCCTGGGCGCGTTGCGGGCGCTGCACGAACGCGGCCGCCGCGTGCCCGGCGAGCTGGACGTGGTCGGCTTCGACGACATCGACGCCTCCCGCTTCAGCGTGCCGAGCCTGACGACCGTGGCGCCGGACAAGGAGGCGATCGCCCGCTCGGCGGTGTCGCTGCTCCTGCACCGGGTGGACGCCCCGGAGACGGCACCGCCGCGGCACGACGTCGTGGGGCACCGGCTCGTCGTGCGCGAGAGCACCGGGGGCGGCGGGCGGGAGGGCACCGGGGGCGGCTTGCGGGAGAGCGGTGGTGGCGGGCGGGAGCGAGCCGCTTCGGGGTGAGCGCGGCGCCGTACGGACCCCGGCGGGGCGGGGATGTCCACCGAAGGCCGGAAGTGGCCGAAATCGTGTGCAACCGGGCGGGGGTCCCACGTGTCTTCAGGAGTGGATACTCCTTACGCGGCAGTCGACACACAGGCATGGAGGTGTCGTGCCATGTCGCTCTCCCTTTCTCTCCCTCGCAAGCTGGCCGCCGTCGGTCTCGCGGCCGTCGTCGTCGCCGGCGGTGCGGCCGCCGGGGCCGTCCTGGCCGCCCCGGCCAGTGCCGCGGTGCCCACGTGCGCGGCAGGCAACCTGTACCTGTCCATGGGGCGCCAGGACCACGGCGCCGGGCAGCTGTACTGGCCCGTCCGCTTCACCAACACCGGCACCGGGTCCTGCGCGCTGCGCGGCTACCCCGGTGTGAGCGTGCTGGACGTCGCCCACCACCGGATCGGCCCGGCCGCGACGCGCACCGGGCAGTCGTTCTCCACGGTGACACTGCGCCCGGCGCAGACCGCCACCGCGGTCCTGCACACCACCAACGGCCCGATCGGCGGCCCGTGCCGCAGGGCCGGCACATATCTGCAGATCTACCCGCCCGGCTCCCGCCAGAGCCTGCTGGTCCCCGCCTCGCTCAGCGTCTGCTCGAACGTCTTCACCGTCACGCCGGTCTCCCGCTGACCGACCGGCCCGCGGGGGGCGCCCGGGCGACAATGGGCCCATGGTGCCCGACACCCCGGACCCCGTCGACGAGGCCCTGCACGCGGCCCCCGCACCACCCCTGCACTCCCTGGTGGGCTGGTACTCCGGCTACCGGCAGCGCGGCGTCGCGCACGGCCGGCACCTCGGGTTGCCGTCCCCGTGGCTGACGCTGATCCTCACCCTCGACGAGCCGCTCAGCATCGCCGCGCACCCGGATCCGCACGCGGCCGGCGGAGACTACGCGACGCTGCTGGGCGGACTGCACCTGGCGCCCGCGCACATCGACGTGCCCGGACGCCAGTCCGGCATCCAGGTCGCGCTCAGTCCCCTCGGGGCCCGGCTGCTGCTCGGCCTGCCGGCGGGCGAACTGGCCGGCGTCGACGTCCACGCCGACGACGTGCTCGGGGCGGAGGTCACCGCCGTGCACGAGCGGCTGCGCACGGCCCCCGACTGGCCGTCCCGCTTCGGCGTCGTGGACGCCTGGCTGCTGCACCGCCTGGCCCGGCACGCGGACCGCGTCGCGCTCGCGCCCGAGATCGTACGGGCGTGGCGGCGGCTGCTCGCGGACGGCGGCCGGGTGCGGATCGACGCGCTCGCCGCCGAGGTCGGCTGGAGCGACCGGCATCTGCGCAACCGCTTCCGGCAGGAGATCGGTCTGACGCCGAAGGCGGCGGCGCGGGTGGTCCGCTTCGACCGGGCCCGGCGCCGGATCGCGGCCCGCCCGCACCGGCCGGACCTCGCGGGCCTGGCCGCCGACCTGGGGTACGCGGACCAGTCCCATCTGGACCGCGAGTTCACCGCCCTGGCCTCCTGTGCGCCGAGCGTGTGGCTGGCCCGCGAGTTCCGAAACATCCAAGCCGGCCACCTGCCGCCCGGCTGATCCTGGGCGGTGTCACCACCCGATCAGGACGGAAGGGAACCACCGCCATGAGCACCGACCCGCAGACCACGACCGCCCCGGCCGGCGCGCCGCGCCCGCCCGCGCCGCAGGTCTGGCCGACGCTGCGCGCCCGGGACGCCCGCGCCCTCATCCGCTTCCTGGTGGACGCCTTCGGCTTCGAGGAGACCGCCGTGTACACCGACGGCGACCTGGTCCGGCACGCGGAGCTGGCCTGGCCGGAGGGCGGCGGCGTGATGCTGGGCTCGCTGCGCCCCGACGCCAAACAGGACGCGTGGCGTTTCGAGCCGGGCGGTTTCGGCGCGTACGTCGTCACGGCCGACCCGGACGCCGTGTACGCGCGGGCCAAGGCGGCCGGCGCCGAGATCACCTCGGAGCTGCACGTCACGGACTACGGCTCCCGCGACTTCGCCGCCCGCGACCCGGAGGGCAACCTGTGGAGCTTCGGCACGTATCCGGGCGAGCCGCACTGAACCGCGCGCGGGACACGGCCATGGGTGGCCGCGCACCCCGGCTCCCCCGCCGACCGGGCCGCTCCGGTTGTCCGAGGACCGGGCGGCCCCTCCTCCCTGGGCGTTCCGTCCGGCACACTCCTGCCATGGAAACAGCCGAGTTCGTGGACATCCTGCGCCGGGAGGGCGCCCTGCTGGCCGACGCCGCACAGACGGCGGGCACGGAGGCGAAGGTGCCGACCTGCCCGGACTGGCAGATACGGGACCTGCTGCGGCACACGGGGGCCGTGCACCGCTGGGCGGCGCGGTTCGTCGCCGAGGGCATCACCGGGCCGCGGCCCATCGACGACGAGCCGGAGCTGGACGGGGCGGAACTGCTGGGCTGGTACCGGGAGAGCCACCGGCGGCTGACCGACACGCTGGCCGGGGCCCCGGCCGACGCGCCGGCCTGGACGTTCCTGCCCGCGCCGGTCGCCTCCCCGCTGACCTTCTGGGCCCGGCGGCAGGCGCACGAGACGACGATCCACCGGTACGACGCCGAGAGCGCCCGCGGCGGCGCGCCCACGCCAATCGGCGCCGGCTTCGCGGTGGACGGCGTCGACGAGCTGCTGCGCGGGTTTCACGCCCGGGAGAAGAGCCGGGTGCGCACCGAGGAGCCGCGGGTGCTGCGGGTGCGGGCGACGGACGTGGACGACGCGGTGTGGACCGTACGGCTGTCGGCACGGCCGCCGGTCGCCGTACCGGGCGAGTCGGGGGCGGCGGACGCCGAACTGGCCGGTCCGGCCGAGCAGTTGTACCTCGGGCTGTGGAACCGGGTTCCGGTGCCGGCCGTGACGGGCGACGCCTCGCTGGCCGCCCTGTGGCGGGAGACCTCGGGGATCGTCTGACCGGCGGCGGTCAGCCGTCCGCGAGCATCCGTGTCAGCACCGCGCGCTGCACCGGCCGTACCTCGCCGTGCAGCGCGCGGCCCTTGTCGGTGAGGGCGACGCGCACGCCCCGCCGGTCCTCCGCGCACAGCGCGCGGTCCACCAGGCCGTCCTTCTCCAGCCGCGCGATCAGCCGGGACAGCGCGCTCTGGCTGAGGTGGACACGGTCGGCGATCTCCTGGACGCGGTAGGCGCAGGAGCCGTCCGCGGCCGCGCCCGCGGCGAGGACGTCGAGCACTTCGAAGTCGCTGGCGCACAGGCCGTGCGCGCCGAGCGCGCGGTCCAGTTCGCACTGGGTGCGCGCATGCAGCGCGAGGATGTCGCGCCACTGGTCCACGAGCGCCTGCTCGGCCTTCTTCCCCGCCATGACCGCACCGTAGCAGAGAACCGACTTTCATTGCATCAGAATTAAATGCGCTTGCATTGAATGCATGCGCATGGAAGAGTTCCGGCCATGACCTCTCCGCTCACTCCCTCCGCGTCCCCGTCCGCGGCGGTGCGCTGGACCCCCCGGCTGTGGGGCACCCTGCTGGTGCTCTGCGCCGCGATGTTCCTCGACGCGCTGGACGTGTCGATGGTCGGCGTGGCCCTGCCGTCCATCAGCGCCGACCTGCACCTGTCCACCTCGACCCTGCAGTGGGTCGTCAGCGGCTACATCCTCGGCTACGGCGGTCTGCTCCTGCTCGGCGGACGCACCGCCGACCTGCTGGGCCGGCGCCAGGTGTTCCTGGTCGCGCTCGGCGTGTTCGCGCTCGCCTCGCTGCTGGGCGGCCTCGTCGACTCCGGTCCCCTGCTGATCGCCAGCCGCTTCGTCAAGGGCCTGAGCGCGGCCTTCACCGCACCGGCCGGCCTGTCGATCATCACCACGACGTTCCCCGAGGGCCCGCTGCGCAACCGCGCCCTGTCCATCTACACCACCTGCGCCGCCACCGGCTTCTCCATGGGCCTGGTGCTGTCCGGGCTGCTGACCGAGGCCAGCTGGCGCCTCACCATGCTGCTGCCCGCGCCGATCGCCCTGATCGCCCTGGTCGCCGGCCTGAAGCTGCTGCCGCGCAGCGCCCGGGAGAAGGACCACGACGGCTACGACGTCCCCGGCGCCGTCCTCGGCACCGCCTCGATGCTGCTGCTGGTCTTCACCGTCGTCCAGGCACCCGAGGCCGGCTGGGCCTCCGCGCGCACCCTGCTGTCGTTCCTCGCCGTGGCCGTCCTGCTGACCGCGTTCGTGCTGGTCGAGCGGCGCTCGGCCGGACCGCTGGTGCGGCTCGGGGTGCTGCGCTCCGGCAACCAGGTGCGCGCCCAGCTCGGGGCGGTCGCGTTCTTCGGCTCCTACGTCGGCTTCCAGTTCCTGACCACGCTGTACATGCAGTCCCTGCTGGGCTGGTCCGCGCTGCACACCGCGCTGGCCTTCCTGCCCGCCGGCGCGCTGGTGGCGGTGTCCTCCACCAAGGTGGGCTCGATCGTCGACCGGTTCGGCACCCACCGGCTCATCCCGGCGGGCTTCGCGTTCATGGTGGCCGGCTACGCCCTGTTCCTGAACGTCGACCTGGACCCGGTCTACGCGGTGGCGGTCCTGCCGTCGATGCTGCTGATCGGCGCCGCGTGCGCGCTGGTCTTCCCCTCGCTCAACATCCAGGCCACCAACGGGGTCGAGGACCACGAGCAGGGCATGGTGTCGGGCCTGCTGAACACCTCGGTGCAGGTGGGCGGCGCCATCTTCCTCGCCGTGGTGACGGCCGTGGTCACCGCGAACGCCCCGGCGCACGCCACCCCGCAGGCGGTCCTGGACAGCTACCGTCCCGGCTTCCTGGTGGCCACGGGCATCGCCCTGGCCGGGCTCCTGATCAGCCTGACCGGACTGCGCGCCCGCCGGCCGCGGCACTCGCTGGTGGTCGCCCGGTCCACGGTGCCGGAGGTGGAGACGGAACGCGTCCCCGTCCGCGACTAGACCTCCCCGGACGGCACAGCCGCCGGGAGAACGACCCCGCGGCCGGGTGTCCGGTGGGCTGCTTGCCCACCGGACACCCGGCTGTTTCACTCACCGCATGGAGTACTACGGGGGACGGCGCACCAAGGCCGAGCAGGACGCGGCCACGGTGGAGATCGGGTACGCGCTGTGCAGCGCGGCGTTCGCGGCGGCCGTCGTGTTCGGCGCGATAGCCGGTCCGGCGCTGCTGTTCGACCTGCGACGGACGGCCGAACTGCTGCTGGTCAAGGGCGGGGAGGTCGTCGCGCCGGTGCTGTTCCTCGCGCGCGTCGTCAGCGTGCTGGTGCACTTCCGGCAGGGGCCTCAGCCCAGCCAGCCCGGCCGCACCAGCCCCGACTCGTAGGCGAGGACGACGAGTTGCGCCCGATCGCGGGCGCCGAGCTTGACCATGGTGCGGCTGACGTGGGTCTTCGCGGTGAGCGGGCTGACCACCAGCCGCCGGGCGATCTCCTCGTTGGACAGGCCGAGCCCGACCAGGGCGAGCACCTCGCGCTCCCGCTCGGTGAGCCGGGCCAGGGTCTCGGCGGCCGCGGGCTCCTTGGAACGGGCCGCGAACTCCGCGATCAGCCGGCGTGTCACCCCCGGCGAGAGCAGGGCGTCCCCGGCGACCACCGCGCGGACGGCGCGCAGCAGTTCCTCCGGCTCGGTGTCCTTGACCAGGAAGCCCGAGGCGCCCGCGCGCAGCGCCTCGAAGACGTACTCGTCGAGTTCGAAGGTGGTCAGCATGACCACCTTCACCTCCGCCAGCCGCTCGTCGCCGGTGATGCGGCGGGTGGCGGCGAGGCCGTCCAGCAGCGGCATGCGGATGTCCATCAGCACCACGTCCGGCCGCACCGCGCCGACCACGCGCAGCGCCTCCTCGCCGTCGGCCGCCTCGCCGGCCACCTCGATGTCGGGCTGGGCGTCGAGCAGCGCCCGGAACCCCGCGCGGACCAGCGACTGGTCGTCGGCGAGCGTTACGCGGATCACCGGTCCTCCTTGACCTTCAACGGCAGTTCGGCCAGCACCCGCCAGCCTCCGTCGGGGCGCGGACCCGCCTCGATCGTGCCACCCAGCGCGGCCGCCCGCTCCCGCATCCCGGCCAGCCCGTTGCCGCTGCCGCCCGCGTCCGCGCCGGAGGCCGGCCCGTCGTCGTCGATCCGCAGCCGCAGCGCCCGCCCGTCGTGGCCGAGCCGCACGCGCGCGTGCCGCGACTGCGAGTGCCGTACGACGTTGGTGAGTGCCTCCTGCACGATGCGGAACGCGGCGAGGTCGGTGCCCGGGGCGAGCGGCGGGGCCGTGCCGTCGACGTCGACGGTGAGGCCGGTGCGTGCGGCCTGCTCCACCAGTTCCGGCAGCCGGTCCAGGCCGGGCGCGGGGGCGCGGGGCGCGTCGCCGGGGGCGCGCAGGGTGTCGAGGACCTGGCGCACCTCGCCGAGCGCCTCCTTGCTCTGGGCCTTGATGGTGGTGAGGGCCTGCCGGGCCTGCTCGGGATCGGTGTCGAGCAGCGCGAGGCCGACGCCGGCCTGCACGTTGATGACGGAGATGCTGTGGGCGAGGACGTCGTGCAGTTCGCGGGCGATGCGCAGCCGCTCCTCGTCGGCGCGCCGCCGGGCGGCCCGCGCCCGTTCGGCGCGCTCCCTCGCCCACTGCTCGCGGCGGGCCCGGGCCAGTTCGGCGACGGCGGCGACCGCCACGACCCAGGCGGCGACGGCGAGTTCCTGCCCCCAGGGGGCGGCCGTGTCGCCGGACGGCGGCAGCCCCCGGTAGAGCCAGTGCGCGATCAGCACGTGCCCGGCCCACAGCAGGCCGACGGACGCCCAGGCGGCCCACCGGTGGCCGGACAGGATCGCGCTGAAGCAGGCCACGGCCACGGTGAGGAACACCGGACCGTAGGGGTAGCCGGCGCCCAGGTAGACCAGGGTGGCGGCGGCGGTGCCGAAGGCCACCGCCGCGGGATGGCGCTTGCGCCACAGCAGGAGCCCGCCCGCGACGACGAGCAGCACGCGCGCGAACGTGTCGAGCGGGACGCGGTCGCCGTGCTGCTGGTGGGCGGCGAAGTGCGAGCCGAGCAGCACGAAGGCGGTGACGAGCAGCGTGGAGGGCCAGGGCCAGTGGGCGCGGCGCTCCTCGTCGTCCCGGTCGCCCGCCCACGGCGGTCCCTGCCGCCACCACCGCGGCGGGCCGCCGCGCCCACGCTCTCGCTCCATGCCCGCCACGCTAGACGTCCCGCGCGCCGGGCGGCGTCAGCCGGGCGAGGTGATCACACGTACTCCCCGGGAAGTACGCCGACGGGCGGCGGACGGCACGCCGGGCGGCCATCCTGGAAACGGGGCGGGCGGCAGGGTGAGGCGAGGCGGTGCCGGGATGACGATCGACGTGACGGTGCGGCGCACGCTCCCGGTGCCGCCGGAGCGGGCGGCCGCGTACGCCATGGACTGGCGCAACGACAGCCGCTGGACGCAGGGGATCCGCCGCGCCGAGCTGACGCGGGCGGCCGCGACGGGCGGGTTCGGCCGGGGCGCCGAGGTGACCCGCACGGCGTACTTCCTCGGGCGGCGCATCGACTATGTGCTGCGCGTGGCCGGGTACGACCCACCGCGGCTGCTGGACATGGTCTCCGTGGCCGGGCCCATGCCGATGCACGTGACGTACACCTTTGCCCGCGATCCGGGTGGCACGCCGGCCTCGATCCGCGTGCGCGGCGGTCCGGGCGGACTGCTGCGCCTCGCCGGGCCCCTGCTGGCCCGGCAGGTCCGCGCCTTGCTCGCCAAGGACCTGCGCGACCTCGAACAGCGGCTGACGGAACGGGACGGAGGCGTGTGATGGCCTACGACGAGGGGCTGGCCGAGCGGGTGCGGGCGCTGCTGGGCGACGATCCGGACATCGCCGAGAAGCGCATGTTCGGCGGACTGGCCTTCCTGCTGCACGGCAACATGGCGGTCGGGGTGACCGGTGAGGACCTGATGGTGCGGGTCGGCCCGGACGCCACGGACGCCGCGCTGGCCCGTCCGGGGGCCCGCCTCTTCGACATGACGGGCCGGCCGATGCGCGGCTGGGTGGTGGTCGCCGGTCCCGCGGTGACCGAGGACGACACGCTCGCGGAGTGGGTGGCGCGGGGTCGTGCCTTCGCGGCGGGTCTGCCGGCGAAGTGACGGCCCCCACGCACCGGGCACCTGCCCTGATCGCCGCCGCCCGTCCGCGGCGGCGTGCCTTGACCGCGTCGCGCGCGGCGCCGGCTGCCCGGACCCGGCCTACCGCTCCGCCATCGCCTCCCGCATCGCGCGCCCCGTGGCCGTCGGGTCGTAGTCCTCAGGGAGGCCCGGGACGAGGATGATGTCGCCCTCGATGTGGCGGGAGCGCAGAGGGGCGATCTCCTGGTAGGCGGGCGAGTCCCACCAGGCACGGGCCTCGGCGAGGCCGGGGAACCCGATCATCACCACGTGCCCCGGCCAGCTGCCCTCCTTCACCTCGTGCTGCGCCATGTGGACGAGGAAACGCCCGCCGTACGGCGCGAAGGTGGCGCCGATGCGCTCGATGTACTCGGCGATCTCCGGGTGCGGAGCGGCCTCCTGCAGACGGGCGATCACATACGCGGGCATCTCGTCCTCCGCTTCCCTCGGGCTGCTGACTCCCCGATCGTCGCAGCGGGCCGCCCGGGGGTCGATGACCTCCGAGGTAAGGGACCGTCAGCCGCGGGGCAGTCCCACCCCCTCCGCGAGCCGGGCCACCGCGTGCCGGAAGAACTCCTCACGCTCCTCCACCACCCGGTTGAACTGCCCGAACAGCTCGAAGCTCACCAGGCCGAACAGCTGCGCCCAGGCCGCCACCAGCGCACTCACCGTCTCCGGCGGCAGCTCGGGGGCGAGGTCGGCGGCCATCCGCTCGGCCTCCGGGCGCAGCACCGGCGGCAGCTCGGGCGCGCTCAGCTCTCCGGCGCGGTGTGCGTCGCCGACGATCGCGAAGAAGAGCAGGCCCACCCGGGCGGCCGGCGGCACGGTCGTCTGCGGCGCGCTGTACCCGGGCACCGGCGAGCCGTAGATCAGGGCGTACTCGTGCGGGTGCGCCAGCGCCCACCGGCGCACGGCCTCGCAGACGGCGCTCCAGCGGCGGGCGGGCGGGGCGCCGGTGAGCGCCGCGTCCGCGGACTCGGCGGCCTCGCCGAGGGAGTCGTAGGCGTCGATGATGAGCGCGGTCAGCAGGTCGTCGCGGCTCGGGAAGTAGCGGTAGAGCGCGGAGGAGACCATGCCGAGGGCGCGGGCGACGGCCCGCAGCGAGAGCTTGGCGGCCCCATCGGCGGCGAGCTGTCTGCGCGCCTCGTCCTTGATGGCCGCGGTGATCTCGGTCCTGGCCCGGGCCCGGGCGCCACGGGTGATGTCGCTGCTCATGCCTGTCAGTGTGCCACGAGAAAGAGCAGTGCACACTTTTGTGAGCACTGCTCTTGCGTCGGCGACGCGAACGCGCCAGACTGATGTCGAGCGAGAGCAGTGCTCACACAGCGAGGGCACCGTTCACTTCACCTGGAGGCCGCCATGTCCGCACACGTCCGCAAGCCCGGTTGGTTCACCGTCCACGTCTTCAACCGTGCGGTGGCGTGGTTCACCCGCCGGGGCCTGAGCGTCTGGGGCTCCCGGGTGCTCGCCGTGCGCGGCCGCAAGAGCGGTCAGTGGCGCACCACCCCGGTGAACCTGCTCACGGTGGACGGCGCGCAGTACCTCGTCGCCCCGCGCGGTCACGTCCAGTGGACGCACAACATGCGCGCCGCCGGCGGCGGCGAGCTGCGGCTGGGCAAGCGGGTGGACGTGTTCACCGCGACCGAGGTGGCCGACGACGACAAGGCACCGATCCTGCGCGCCTACCTCAAGCGCTGGAAGGCCGAGGTCGGCGTTTTCTTCAACGGCGTGGGCCCCGACTCCACCGAGGACGAGCTGCGCAGGATCGCCCCCGACCACCCGGTCTTCCGCATCACCGTCACGAGCTGACGGGCCGGCCGGGCGGGCGCCGCTGTCAGGACGTGGTCTCGCCCCGCGCCTCGGCCCCGTCCCGCGCCGCGTCCCGCGCCTCGCCCCGTGCCTCGGCCGCGCCCCGCGCCTCGGCCTGGCGCCGGTCCAGCGCGGTCAGCGCACGGTGGGCGATCGGACGGGTGCGGACGATCTCGGCGAGCGTCGTCGCGCCGCGGGTGATGTCCGTGAACGCCCGCCACGCCGGGCGCAGACCGGTCAGGGCGGCGTGGAAGAGCCCGGGGCGCCGCTCGAAGGCGGACAGCAGCCGCTTGCCGACGGCCATCTCCACGCCCAGCCCGGCCTTGACCGCGAACGCGTAGTTCAGCGCCTGGCGCCGGGTGTCCACCGCGTCGTGCGCCTCGGCGATGCGCACCGCCCACTCCCCCGCGAGCCGGCCCGAGCGCAGCGCGAAGGAGATGCCCTCGCGGGTCCACGGCTCCAGCAGCCCGGCCGCGTCCCCGCACACCAGCACCCGCCCGCGCGAGAGCGGCGAGTCGTCGGCGCGGCAGCGCGTGAGGTGCCCGGAGGAGATGCGCGGCTCGAACCCGGCGAGGCCCAGCCGGCCGATGAACTCCTCCAGGTAGCGCTTGGTGGCGGCGCCCTCGCCGCGCGCCGAGATCACGCCGACGGTGAGCGTGTCGCCCTTGGGGAAGACCCAGCCGTAACTGCCGGGCAGCGGGCCCCAGTCGATGAGCACCCGGCCCTTCCAGTCCTCGGCGACGGTCTCGGGCACCGGGATCTCCGCCTCCAGGCCGAGGTCGACCTGGTCCGCCTTGACGCCCACGTGCGCCCCTATCCGGCTGGCGCTGCCGTCGGCGCCGACCACCGCGCGCGCCAGGATCGTCTCGCCGCCCTGCAGCACCACGGCCACCGTGCGCCGGTCGGGGACGGCCGCGCCGTGCTGCTCGACGCGCTGCACGGTGACGCCGGTGCGCAGCTCGGCGCCCGCCTTCTGGGCGTGCTCGACGAGCTGCTGGTCGAACTCGGGCCGGTTGATCAGCCCGAACAGCATCTGCCGGGAGCGCCTGGTGCGGGTGAAGCGGCCGTTCAGGGAGAAGGTGACGGCGTGCACGCGGTCCTTCAGCGGCAGTTCGAAGCCGGGCGGGAGCGCGTCACGGGAGGGACCGATGATGCCGCCGCCGCACGTCTTGTAGCGCGGCAACTCCGCCTTCTCCAGCAGCAGCACGCGCCGTCCCGCGACCGCTGCCGCGTACGCGGCGGAGGCGCCCGCGGGGCCCGCGCCCACCACGACGACGTCCCACACCTGCCGCACGTCGTCCGCCGAAGAGTTCTCGCTGCTCACGATGGTCTACCGCTCCCGATCACGCCGCTGTCGCTGCTGCCACCGGCATCCTACGGCGGAGATCGTCGCGGCCCGCTGTGGGAGGATCGGCAGCACTCACCCAAGGACAACGTCGCACCCACGAGGAGCGTGCCCATGTCGTCGCATCCGGTCGCCGAGACCGTCGCCGCACTGATGCCCCGGGCCCGGGCGGAACTCGCCGAGCTGGTGGCCTTCAAGTCGGTGGCGGACTTCGCGCAGTTCCCGAAGAGCGAGAGCGAGGGCGCCGCCCGCTGGGTCGCCGACGCGCTCACCGCCGAGGGCTTCACGGACGTGGCGCTGCTCGACACCCCGGACGGCACGCAGTCGGTGTACGGCCACCTGCGCGGCCCCGAGGGCGCCAGGACCGTGCTGCTGTACGCCCACTACGACGTGCAGCCCCCGCTCGACGAGGCCGGCTGGGTCACCCCGCCGTTCGAGCTGACCGAGCGCGACGGCCGCTGGTACGGCCGCGGCGCCGCCGACTGCAAGGGCGGCGTGATCATGCACCTGCTGGCGCTGCGGGCGCTGAAGGCCAACGGCGGCGTCCCGGTCAACGTCAAGATCATCGCCGAGGGTTCGGAGGAGCAGGGCACCGGCGGCCTGGAGCGCTACGCCGAGCAGCACCCGGAGCTGCTCGCCGCCGACGCGATCGTCATCGGCGACGCGGGCAACTTCCGCGTCGGGCTGCCGACCGTGACGACCACCCTGCGCGGCATGACCCTGGTCCGCGTCCAGGTGGACACCCTGGAGGGCAACCTGCACTCGGGCCAGTTCGGCGGCGCCGCGCCCGACGCGCTGGGCGCGCTGATCCGCGTCCTGGACTCGCTGCGCGCCGAGGACGGCTCGACCACGGTCGACGGGCTGACCGGCGACGCCTCCTGGGAGGGCCTGCAGTACGACGAGGAGCAGTTCCGCAAGGACGCCAAGGTGCTCGACGGCGTGGAACTGATCGGCTCCGGCACGGTCGCCGACCGCATCTGGGCCCGCCCGGCGGTCACCGTCCTCGGCATCGACTGCCCGCCGGTGGTGGGCGCCACGCCGTCCGTGCAGGCGAGCGCCCGCGCCCTGGTCTCGCTGCGGGTGCCGCCGGGCGTGGACGCGGCGGAGGCGACCAAGCTGCTGCAGGCGCACCTGGAGACGCGCACCCCGTGGGGCGCGCGGGTCGCTGTCGAGCAGATCGGGCAGGGCCAGGCCTTCCGCGCCGACGCCACGAGCCCCGCCTACCAGGCGATGGCCGACGCGATGGCGGTGGCCTACCCGGGCCAGGACATGCAGTACGCCGGGCAGGGCGGCTCCATCCCGCTGTGCAACACCCTCGCCGCGCTCTACCCGCAGGCGGAGATCCTGCTCATCGGGCTGAGCGAGCCGGAGGCGCAGATCCACGCCGTCAACGAGAGCGTCTCGCCCGAGGAGCTGGAGCGGCTGTCGGTCGCGGAGGCGCTGTTCCTGCTCAACTACGCCGCCGGCTGACCGGTTCTGCCCACAGCCGAGGGCCCCTCACCACGCGGTGAGGGGCCCCAGGGGGTGTCTCGTCGATCACGCCGGATCAGGGAGCGGCATCTGGTGCCGTGCATCGCAAGGCGGAGGAGGGAGTCGATGCGGAGCATCGGGGACCGACGACAACGCGGCGAGGTGCGGTGCCAGGCGCCGCGAGCCCGGCGTGATCGACGAGACACCCCCTAGGGTCGCGCCATGGACGTCATCGGGCTGCTGCCCCGTCTGCATCTGCTGCGCTTCGCCGTCGGCCAGGCCTACCTCTGGCGGGACGGTGAGGACGACCTGACGCTGATCGACGCGGGGCCGGTGGGCTCCGGCGGTGCGATCGCCGAGGGCATCGCCTCGCTCGGGCTCTCCGCCCACTCCGTACGGCGGATCGTGCTGACGCATTTCCACGAGGACCACGCGGGAGGCGCGGGCGAGTGGGAGGGCGTGCCGGTGCTGGTGCACCGGGCGGACGCGCCGTACGTGCGGCAGGAGCGGCCGGGGCCGCCGCCGGTGCTGGAGGACTGGGAGCGGCCGCTGCACGCCCGGGTCACACAGGGGTTGCCGCCGCTGAGCGCGGCCGCCGTGCCGGCGGCGGTCACCGAGGTCCGCGACGGCGCGGTGCTGCCCTTCGGCGGCGGCGCCCGCGTGGTGCACGTGCCCGGGCACACCGAGGGCAGCATCGCGCTGCATCTGCCCGGGCACGGCGTGCTGTTCACCGGCGACACGGTGGCCGCTTCGCCGGTGGACGGCGCGGTGATGCCGGGGGTGTTCCACCAGGACCGGCCGAGGGCGCTCGCCTCGCTGCGGCGGCTGGCGGAGCTGGAGACGGAGGTCGCCTGCTTCGGCCACGGCGACGCGGTGACGGCCGGGGCGGGCGCCGTGCTGAGGGCGGTCGCCGGGCGGGCCGGCTGACTCAGCCCACGGGCGTGCCGGCCTCCAGGTAGAGCGCGGCGCCGCGTTCGCGGGCGCGCAGGGCCCAGCGCAGCCGCTCGTAGCGCACCGGGGGCAGCAGCCCGGCCGCTTCCTCCTCGGTGACGAACCGCCACGCGCGCAACTCGGGCCCCGGCAGCAGCACCTGACGGGCGGTGGCCGCGTCCAGCCGGCCGCCGTCGAAGAGCAGGCGCAGCCCGCCGTATCCGGGGGGTACCGGCCGCTCCCAGTCGACGACGAGGAGCCGGGGGACCTCGTCGAGCCGGATGCCGGTCTCCTCCGCGACCTCGCGCATGCCCGCGCGGGCCGGCGCCTCGCCGGGCTCGACGACGCCGCCGGGGAACTCCCAGCCGGCCTTGTAGGTGGGGTCGACGAGCAGCACCCGGTCCTGGTCGTCGAAGAGGAGCACGCCGGCGGCCAGGGTCTCCGCGGTGGGCTCGGGCGTCTGCACGATGTCGCAGACGGGCGCGGTGCCGCTGCCGACCGCCTCGGCGACCCGCGCGGCGGCCTCCTGCGGCGTGAGGGCGCCGGTGTCGATCGGGTGGGCGTCGGCGGTCAGCCAGCCGGCGAGGGCCGCGCGGTAGGGCTCGATGTGGTCGTAGGACCACTGCCGGACGCGCAGCTCGCCGTCCGGGAGGTCCGGTGGTACCGGACGGTGGGCTATGCGCTCGCGCAGGATCGTTTCAGCCGGGGCCAGGAGGATGTGCCGGACCGGGATGCGGCGGGCGGCGAGGCCGCCGAAGATCTCGTCCCGGTACTCCTGGCGCAGCAGGGTCATGGGGACCACCAGGATGCCGCCCAGCTCCGCGAGCAGCGCGGCGGCGGTGTCGATCACGAGGCGGCGCCAGATCGGCAGGTCCTGGTAGTCGTCCACCTCGGCGAGGCGTTTGGGTGGCAGCAGGTGCCGCAGCCCGGCGCCCACGAGTTCGGGGTCGAAGAGCGTGCTGTTCGGGATCAGGTCGATCAGTTCGCGCGCGGTGGTGGACTTCCCCGCTCCGAACGCACCGTTGATCCAGACGACGGTCACGGTTCCCCCTCTTCTGTTGGCCCCCTGTGGCTTGCCCGCTCCACCCTGCCACGGAAACCCGTCCCCGTTGAGGGCGCACAAGACGGCGGTGCCGCCCTCCCGCGCCCTCACGCGCGGCAGGGCGGCACCGCCGCCGGCCGTCCCCCGAGTCAGTTGAGTCCGCCGAGCGCGCCCTCGTCGACGTCGAAGCTGTCCTGGGCGACGGTGTGGTCCAGGGTGCTGAGGGTGTCGTCCACGTTGAGCTTCGTCAGGTCGTCGGCGTCCAGGCCGTGCGACGGGGTGATCGCGGCGACGACGAACCCGGTGGCGAGGGAGGCGATGGCGAGCATGCTGCGCTTCTTCATGCCCGGATCAACTCCGCCAACGCCCCGAGGTCACGCATCTCCTGATTTCACCTCACCTTCACGAGTGGCTTACCGTGTTCCGGTTCCACGCTTACCGTCTTCTCACGGTGTCTCACCGGCACCTCGCGCTTCCTTGGGGGGAATCGTGCGTACCCGCATCCTCAGTGCCGTCCTGCTGTGTTGCGCCACCGGCGCGCTGCTCGGCTGCCAGCCGAACGACACGGCGAAACCGGCGGCGCCGAGCGTCACCCTCCCCTCCTTCTCCACCGCCCCCGCGGCGACGCCCACGGCGACGCACACGCCGGACGACAAGCCCTCGGCCGCCGAGCGCGAGAAGGTGCCGTCGTTCGTCGGCATGGGGCTGCAGTCCGCCCAGGACACCGCCCAGGCGCACGGCTTCTACGCGCTGTCCTCGCACGACGCGCTGGGCCGCGACCGGATGCAGGTGCTCGACCGCAACTGGAAGGTGTGCAGCCAGAACGTCGCCGCCGGTACCACGGTGGCCACGAACACCACCCTGGACTTCGGCGCGGTGAAGCTGGAGGAGACCTGCCCGGCCAAGGAGCAGGCGGCCCCCTCGGCGGCGGCCGGCAGGATGCCGGACTTCCGGGGCAAGTCGGTGAAGGCGGCGCGGGCCGCCCTGGACTCCGGCACCTCGATCACCGTCAAGGACGCCTCCGCCGAGGATCGCTGGGTGCTCGTGGAGAGCAACTGGCAGGTGTGCACCCAGTCGCCCGCCGCCGGGAGCACTCTCAGCGGCCGGCCGGTCGCCTTCACCGCGGTCAAGTTCGGGGAGAACTGCCCCTGACACCCGGGGTCGGCGCGGGACAGGGGGAAGCAATCACGACCGGCCATCTTCCAACACACTCCGACACGTTCTAACGTGAACGCGCACCGATGACGAGTACATGACCTCGTCTCCCCTCTCGCTGGTCGGAGGCACGTCACCATGCGTCACACCCGCACACCACGTCACAGAATGGTCGGAGCGCTCGCCGCAGGGCTGCTGTGTACGGCCGGGCTCACCGCCCCGGCCGTCGCCGCGTCCGGCGCCCCCGCCGCGCCGGACGCCCCCGCCCTGGCCGACGGGCTCGCCCTCACCCCGCCGATGGGCTTCAACAACTGGAACTCCACCCACTGCCGGGCCGAGTTCGACGAGGCGATGGTCAAGGGCATCGCCGACCTCTTCGTCGCCAAGGGCCTCAAGGCCGCCGGCTACCAGTACGTCAACCTCGACGACTGCTGGGCGCTCCCGCAGCGCGACGCCGACGGCAAGCTCGTACCCGACCCGGCCCGTTTCCCCGGCGGCATCAAGGCGGTCGCCGACTACGTCCACGCCAAGGGCCTCAAGCTCGGCATCTACACCAGCGCCGGCACCAAGACGTGCAGCAACATCGGCTTCCCCGGCGCGCTCGGCCACGAGTACAGCGACGCCCGGCAGTTCGCCGACTGGGGCGTGGACTACCTCAAGTACGACAACTGCAACAACCAGGGCGTCGACGCCAAGAAGCGCTACACCACCATGCGCGACGCGCTGAAGGCCACCGGGCGGCCCATCGTCTTCAGCATCTGCGAATGGGGCGAGAACAAACCCTGGGAGTGGGCCGCCGACGTGGGCCACCTGTGGCGCACCACCGGCGACATCTCCGACAGCTGGGGCTCGATGCTGGCGATCGCCAAGAAGAACCTGCCGCTCGCCCCGTACGCCGGTCCCGGCCACTGGAACGACCCCGACATGCTGGAGGTCGGCAACGGCGGCATGACGGACACCGAGTACCGCTCGCACTTCTCGCTGTGGTCGGTGATGGCCGCGCCGCTGCTCATCGGCACCGACCTGCGCAAGGCCACCGACACGACGTACGAGATCCTCGGCAACAAGGAGGTCATCGCCGTCGACCAGGACCCGCTCGGCAAGCAGGGCACCGTTGTCTCCTCGGCCGGCGGGCGCTGGGTGATCGCCAAGGAGATGAAGGACGGCAGCCGCGCGGTCGCCCTGTTCAACGAGTCGGCCACGGCCCAGCGCATCGCCACCACCGCGCGCGCCGTCGGACTGCCCGACGCGGACGGCTACACCCTGCGCGACCTGTGGCGGCACACGACGTACAACACGGCCGGCACGATCGCGGCCACCGTCCCGGCACACGGCACGGTCCTGGTGCGCGTCGCCGCCGGTGACGGCTGGGCCGCCCAGCCGCCGGCCGTGGAGAACGGCCTGGACGGCGGCGCCTACGTCGAGGCGGGCAAGCCCGTCACGGTGACCTCCACCGTCACCGACCTCGGCCGCACCCCGGCCCGCGACGTCTCCGTCACCCTGACCGGCCCGGCGGGCTGGACCGTGCGCCCCGCCTCGCCCACCACGACGGCGTCGCTGCCGACCGGCCGCTCCCTGCGCACCGACTGGACGCTCACCGCTCCGGCGGGCACCCCCACCGGGTCCTACGGCCTGACGCTGACCACGAGCTACCGCTCGCCGACCGGCGTGCGGGCCGCGAACTCCCTGACCGTGACGGCCTCCGTGGTGGTGCCGCCGCCCACTGGCGTCTCCTTCCTCGGCGACCTGCCGTGGCTGTCCGCCGACAGCGGCTGGGGACCGGTGGAGCGCAACACCAGCAACGGGGAGAGCGCGGCCGGCGACGGCCGGCCGATCACCCTCGGCGGCGTGGTCTACGGCAAGGGGCTCGGCGTGCACGCGCCCAGCACCGTCGCCTACTACACGGGCCGCTCCTGCGAGACCGTCAGCGCGGACGTCGGCGTCGACGACGAGAAGGGCGCCAACGGAACCGTCGCCTTCGAGGTGCGCGCCGACGGCCGGACGGTCGCCTCGACCGGGGTGCTGACCAACGCGATGCCCGCGCAGCACCTCACCGCGGACGTCTCCGGCGCCCAGGTGGTGGAACTGGTGGTCACCGACGGCGGCGACGGCGTCGACTCCGACCACGCGGACTGGGCGGACGCCCGGCTGACCTGCTGAACCCGGCGCCCCGGCCGGGCGGCCCCGTCTGCCCGGCCGGGCGCCACACGCCCGGGCCTCGCACCGACCCGCCGACCCGGTGTCGCCCCGGCCCGGCCGGACTCACCGTCGGCCGGGCCGGGCGGCTCACACCCCGGCCGCGGCCGTCCCCGTCACCCCGGTGAGCGCCGCGGCGGCCGCGCCGACCAGGCCCGCGTCGGTGCCCATCTGGGCGGGGGCCACCGTCAGGCGGCGCACGAAGGACAGGGTCGCGTAGTCGGCCAGCGCCTTGCGGAGCGGGGCGAACAGGACCTCGCCGGCCTTGCCGACGCCCCCGCCGATCACCGCGATGTCGATCTCGACCAGGGTGGCGGTGGCCGCGATGCCCGCCGCGAGCGCCTGCGCGGCCCGTTCGAAGGAGGCGACGGCGACCGGGTCGCCGATGCGGGCGGCGGCGGCCACCGCGGCGGCGGAGGCGTCGCCGTCCGGGCCCGGCCGCCAGCCCTGCTCCAAGGCGCGCCGGGCGATGTTCGGGCCGCTCGCGATCCGCTCCGCGCAGCCGCGCGAGCCGCACGGACAGGGGTCGCCGTCCAGGTCGACGCTGATGTGCCCGATGTGGCCGGCGTTGCCCGTCGGCCCCGGGTGCAGCCGGCCGCCCAGGACCAGGCCGCCGCCGACGCCGGTGGACACCACCATGCACAGGGCGTTGTCGTGTCCGCGCGCCGCGCCCTGCCAGTGCTCGGCGGCGGTGATGGCCACGCCGTCCCCGATCAGCTCCACCGGGAGGCCGCCGGCCACCTTCCGGACCCGCCCCACCAGCGGGAAATCACGCCAGCCGGGGATGTTCACCGGGCTCACCGTGCCCGTGGAGGCGTCCACCGGGCCCGCGCTGCCGATGCCGAGCGCCCGCGCGCGCCCCCACAGCGGCGACGCCGTCAGCTCGCCGAGCACCTCCTCGACGGCCCCCATCACGGTGTCGCCGTCCTCCCGCGCGGGGGTCGGGCGCTGGGCCCGCACCAGGATCGTGCCGCGGTCGTCGACGAGCGCGCCGGCGATCTTGGTGCCGCCGATGTCGAGCGCGGCCACGAGGTCGGTGGTCATGGGTGTCGGATCTCCCCGTTCGTGAATCAGGCGAAAGCCGGCCAAGGCGCCGGCCGGCCGGCGGTGGGGCGCGGACCGGAGTGTGCGGTGGACAGTCTCCCCCGCCCGTGACAACGTTGTCCAGGCTCTATGCTCGACGCCACATCCTCATACAAGCCCATGGACCACCGCATCCCCGGCACGGTTCCATGGGCGCACACCTCCACCGCCCCCCGTGGACGACAGGACAGGACAGCGCACCGTGCCCGAGACCGCCCGCAGCACCGCCCGCCTCGCCGACCGCCTCCCGGGCAGCCGGTACGGCAACCGTCCCACCATGAAGGACGTCGCGGCACGCGCCGGAGTGGGCCTGAAGACCGTCTCCCGGGTGGTCAACGGGGAGCCCGGGGTCACCCCGGACACCGAGCGGCGCGTGCAGGAGGCCATCGAGGCGCTGGGCTTCCGGCGCAACGACAGCGCGCGCGTGCTGCGCAAGGGCCGCACCGCGAGCATCGGGCTGGTCCTGGAGGACCTCGCCGACCCGTTCTACGGCCCGCTGAGTCGCGCGGTGGAGGAAGTGGCCCGGGCGCACGGCGCACTGCTGATCAACGGCTCCAGCGCCGAGGACCCGGACCGCGAACAGGAACTGGCCCTCGCCCTGTGCGCCCGCCGGGTGGACGGCCTGGTGGTGATCCCGGCCGGGGACGACCACCGCTACCTGGAGCCGGAGATCCGCGCGGGCGTGGCGACCGTGTTCGTGGACCGCCCGGCGGGCCGGATCGACGCGGACTGCGTGCTCTCGGACAACCACGGCGGCGCCCGCGACGGCGTGGCGCACCTGATCGCGCACGGGCACCGCCGGATCGGCTTCATCGGTGACATGCCCCGCATCCACACGGCCGCCGAGCGGCTGCGCGGCTACCGGGCCGCGATGGAGGACGCGGGGATACCCGTCGCGGACTCCTGGATGTCGCTGGGCGCCACCGACCCCGAGCGGGTGCGCCGCGCCGCGGAGGAGATGCTGTCCGGTCCCGAACCGGTCACCGCGATCTTCACCGGCAACAACCGGGTCAGCGTCACCGTGATCCGGGTCCTGGCCACGCACGACCGCCCGGTCGCCCTGGTCGGCTTCGACGACGTCGAGCTCGCCGACCTGCTCCGGCCGGGCCTGACCGTGGTCGCCCAGGACGCGGCCGCCCTCGGCCGCACCGCCGCCGAGCGCCTCTTCCGCCAACTGGACGGCGACCTGATCGCCCCCGAACGCGTGGAACTCCCGACCCGCCTGATCGCCCGCGGCTCCGGCGAGCTGCCCCCGGCGGACTGAGCCGGCCACGCCATCCGCATTGCCGGGTGGCTAGGGTGGGCAGCGATGGTGGACCGCACCCTGGCGGCGCTCGGCCTGGCCCAGGTGCCGCACGATGACCCGCTGCTGTACCCCGGGACATGGCCGCGGGGTTCGGGCCTGCTCGACGGCGACCGACTGCTCCCCCTCGACCGCCTGGTGCACGACGACTGCACCCCCGTGCTGACCGTCGGCTGCAACGCCTGCCCCGGCCAGCTGCGCCACAAGCTGGACACCTTCGGCATCACCACACCGGTGCCGATGGTGCGCACGCAGGTCAGCGGCGTCGACATAGGCGTCTCGGCGCACGTCAGCCGAGCCGGCTACGTCTCGGCGGCGCCCTTCCGCTCCCTCACCGGCACCCGGGCCCTCTTCATCCTCTGGCTGGACGCCGAGCAACTCACCGCGATCGACACGACCGAGGGCGCGACGCTCCCCCAGGGCAACTTCGCACGCGTCTGGCTGCCCGCCCCGGCCGTCCGCGTCACCCTCCCCGACGGCCACGTACTACCCGGCGCGTACTGCTACACCAACCGCCACGGCGTCCTGCGCGACGGCACCCGGACCCCCCGCCGCCACCCCGGCCAACGCCCCCTGCTCACCGCCCTGCTGCGCCAGTCCCCTCCCTTGCGCGACCTGCTGGGCAGCACCCCGGAGGAGTTCTGCGCACGGGCACGCTCCGACGCGACCCTGCGCGCCCGGGCGGCCCGCCTGTTCACCGAAGAGGATTTGATCACCACGTCAGGCTTGGAGCAGTACGCCTAGGCAGGGCCCGCCGCAGGCACCTCAGGGGCGCGGGGAACTGCGCGACCAGCCACGACGAGCCCGCACGGGCCGCCGCAGGCACCTCAGGGGCGCGGGGAACTGCGCGAGCAACCACGACGAAACCCGCACAGGCCGCCGCAGGCACCCGCACAGCCCGCCGCAGGCACCCGGCAGGCTACTGCGCAGACGCCGTGAGATCGCCCCGCCGAGGCGCGGCAAACCCCTCCAGGTCGGCCCGCGTGAGCCCCGTCGCCCGGGCCACTTCCGCCACGTCGAGCGCACCGCAGTCCAGCCCCCGCAGCAGGTACCCGCTGAGCGCCTTCGCCGTGGCCGGCTCGTCCATGACGTCCCCGCCCACATGGCCGGCGTACCGCGCGAGCCGGGCGGCGGCCTGCTCGAAGCCCTCCCGGTAGAAGGCGAAGACCGCCGCGTACCGCGTCGGGATGTGTCCCGGGTGCATGTCCCAGCCCTGGTAGTACGCACGGGCGAGCGCCCGCCGGGTGAGCCCGTAGTGCAGTCGCCAGGCGTCGTGGACCTTCTCGGTCGAGCCGACGGGCAGCACGTTGGTGGAGCCGTCGGACACCCGCACCCCGGTGCCCGCGGCGGCGACCTGCATGATCGCCTTGGCGTGGTCGGCGGCCGGGTGGTCGCTGGCCTGGTAGGCGGCGGAGACGCCGAGGCAGGCGCTGTAGTCGAAGGTGCCGTAGTGCAGCCCGGTGGCGCGGCCCTCGGCGGCCTGGATCATGCGGGCGACGGTGGCGGTGCCGTCGGCGGCGAGGATGGCCTGGCTGGTCTCGATCTGGATCTCGAAGCCGATGCGCCCGGGCTCGAGCCCACGCGCCTTCTCGAACGCCTCCAGGAGGCGGACCATGGCGGTGACCTGCTCCGGGTAGGTGACCTTGGGCAGGGTGAGGGTGAGGCCGTCCGGCAGCCCGCCGTGCTCGAGGAGCCCGCTGAGGAAGACGTCCAGGGTCCGGATGCCCCGGTCCCGTACGGCGGCCTCCATGCACTTCATGCGGATGCCCATGTACGGCGCGGCCGTGCCGTCGGCGTACGCCGAGGCGATGAGGCGGGCGGCGCGGGCGGCGTCCGCGTCCTCGTCCGTGCCGTGGTAGCCGTCCTCGAAGTCGACGCGCAGGTCCTCGATGGGCTCGCGCTCCAGCTTGGCGCGTACGCGCGTGTAGACCGGCTCGGCGAGTTCGTCGGAGAGGCCGAGCACGGCGGCGAAGGAGGCGGCGTCGGGGGCGTGCTCGTCGAGCGCGGCGAGGGCCTGATCGCCCCAGGAGCGGAGGGTGTCGGCGGCGAAGACCTCACCGGGGACGTAGACGGTGTGCACGGGCTGGCGGGTGCCGGGGTCGCCCGGGTAGGTCCGCTCCAGTGCGGCGTCGACCGGCGCGAGGGAGGCGCTGATCTCCTCGCTGACGGTGCCCGCGAGGCTCGTCGCCACCTTCTCCTGCTGGCCCTGACCCATCCCACAGCCTCCTGTTTTCCGCTCTATGAAATCAATAATCCGTAGAGCGAAGTTATCCGTGGATCTTCCTCCTGGTCAACACCCTGTCCACAGCATGAGCCTCCGGCGGGAACACGGCGAGGCCCCCGCGACCGCACAGGTCACGGGGGCCTCGCCGAACCGCGGGGAGGATCAGCCCTTGCGGGCCTTGATCTCCTCGGTCAGCTGCGGGACGACGTCGAACAGGTCGCCCACGACGCCGTAGTCGGCCAGCTCGAAGATCGGGGCCTCGGGGTCCTTGTTGACGGCCACGATGGTCTTCGAGGTCTGCATGCCGGCGCGGTGCTGGATGGCGCCGGAGATGCCGTTGGCGATGTACAGCTGCGGCGAGACCGACTTGCCGGTCTGGCCGACCTGGTTGGTGTGCGGGTACCAGCCGGCGTCCACGGCGGCACGCGAGGCACCGACGGCCGCGCCGAGCGAGTCGGCGAGCGCCTCGATGATCGCGAAGTTCTCCGCGCCGTTCACGCCACGGCCGCCGGAGACCACGATCGCGGCCTCGGTCAGCTCCGGGCGGCCGGTCGACTCACGCGGCGTACGGCCGGTGATCTTCGTGCCGGTGGCCTTCTCGGAGAACGTCACGGACAGGGCCTCGACGCTGCCGGCGGCCGGGGCGGCCTCCACGGCGGCCGAGTTCGGCTTGACCGTGATGACCGGGGTGCCCTTGACGACCCGGGACTTGGTGGTGAAGGAGGCGGCGAACACCGACTGGGTGGCCACCGGGCCCTCGTCGCCGGCCTCCAGGTCGACGGCGTCGGTGATGATGCCGGAGCCGATGCGCAGCGCCAGACGGGCGGCGATCTCCTTGCCCTCGGCGGAGGAGGGGACCAGCACGGCGGCCGGGGAGACCACCTCGACGGCGGCCTGCAGGGCGTCCACCTTCGGTACGACCAGGTACTCGGCGTACTCGGAGGCGTCGTGGGTGAGGACCTTCACCGCGCCGTGCTCGGCGAGCGCGGCGGCGGTGTCGCCGGCGCCGTTGCCCAGCGCGACGGCGACCGGCTCGCCGATGCGGCGGGCCAGGGTCAGCAGCTCCAGGGTGGGCTTGCGGACGGCGCCGTCCACGTGGTCGACGTAGACGAGAACTTCAGCCATGGGAATGCATCTCCTGCGGGGATTGCGAAGTCTGAGGGGCGGTCAGGGAGGCGGTCCCTGCCAGGGACGGGCCGGTCCCTTAGATGAACTTCTGGCTCGCGAGGAACTCAGCGAGCTGCTTGCCGCCCTCGCCCTCGTCCTTGACGATCGTGCCCGCGGTGCGCGCCGGGCGCTCGTTGGCGGCCTCGACCTTGGTGAACGCGCCCTCCAGGCCGACCTCCTCGGCCTCGATGTCGAGGTCGGACAGGTCCCAGGACTCCACCGGCTTCTTCTTGGCCGCCATGATGCCCTTGAAGGACGGGTAACGGGCCTCGCCGGACTGGTCGGTGACCGACACGAGCGCCGGCAGGGAGGCCTCGAGCGTCTCGGAGGCGGCGTCGCCGTCACGGCGGCCCTTGACGGTGCCGTCCTCGACGGAGACCTCGGAGAGCAGGGTGACCTGCGGGACGCCCAGGCGCTCGGCGACCAGCGCGGGGACGACGCCCATGGTGCCGTCGGTGGAGGCCATGCCGGAGACGACCAGGTCGAAGCCGGCCTTCTCGATCGCCTTGGCCAGCACCAGCGAGGTGCCGATGGCGTCGGTGCCGTGCAGGTCGTCGTCCTCGACGTGGATGGCCTTGTCGGCACCCATGGACAGCGCCTTGCGCAGCGCGTCCTTGGCGTCCTCGGGGCCGATGGTCAGGACGGTGACCTCGACGTCGTCGTCGGAGTTCTCGGCGATCTGCAGCGCCTGCTCGACGGCGTACTCGTCCAGCTCGGAGAGCAGACCGTCCACGTCGTCCCGGTCGACGGTCAGGTCATCGGCGAAGTGCCGGTCGCCAGTGGCGTCGGGCACGTACTTCACAGTGACAACGATCCTCAAGCTCACGCCGGCTCTCCTACTGCCTCGTCATTTCTCGGCTGCCTACTTGAGAGGCAGCATAGGCGCCTCAAGCGGCCGATTCCGGTACGGGGCGGTCCCCGCTCCGACCGAAATATTACTCGTCAGTACACCCAGTTCCTGCCCGCTAAGCAAGCGCTTTGAACTGTGACCTTCGCAACGCAGCGTAACCGGAACTCGACCGGTTCGCAGGCGGGCCGGAGGGTGACTAATCGCGCAGAGCGGTGAAGCCGCCCTGGTGGTAAAGGAGCGGACGGCCGGGCCCGGAGGGGTCTCCGACGACGACCTCGGCGAGCACGATCCGGTGGTCGCCGGCGGGCACCCGGGCGACGACCCGGCACACCAGCCAGGCCAGGACGCCGTCCAGCACGGGGACGCCCTCGGGGCCCTCATGCCAGACGGTGGGGGCGCCGAAGCGGTCCGCGCCGCTGCGGGCGAAGGTGGCGGCCAGCTCCTGCTGGTGCTCGCCGAGGATGTGCACGCCGACGTGGCCGGCCTCGGCTATCGCGGGCCAGCTGGAGGCGCCGGTGCCGATGCCGAAGGACACCATCGGGGGTTCGGCGGAGACCGAGGTGAGGGAGGTGGCGGTGAAACCGACCGGCCCCGAGGCGCCGCGCGCGGTGATCACGGCGACCCCCGCCGCGTGGCGCCGGAAGACGGAGCGGAGAAGGTCGGGAGAGGCGAGCCGGGGGATGCGCAGATCGGGCGTGGCCGTCACGGAGTCGTCCTTCACATCGGCGGGGCGAGGGGGCACGGGGCTAGCAGTGGCCCGGACAGCGCGCGCTCGCCGTGCGGACGAGGTCGACGTGCACCCGTCCATGGAGAAGGAGTTCCGAAGGCATGGGCTCAGGCTGACGACAGGTGGCGAGTACAGTCAAGTACGTCCCGTGATGTGGGAGACAGCTCACCGTGACCGGACGCGCCGTCACACCGCCTCGCCGAGCGCAGCGATGACGTCCGCCTTGCGGGGCTGCCCGGTGGCCCGGCGCACGACGCGGCCCTCGGCGTCCAGGACCAGCACGGTCGGGGTCTTGAGGATGTCCAGGGCGCGCACCAGCTCCAGGTGGGCCTCGGCGTCGATCTCCAGGTGCCGCACGCCGGGGACCAGGCCGGCGACCTCGCCGAGGACGCGCCGGGTGGCCCGGCAGGGGGCGCAGAAGGCGCTGGAGAACTGCACGAGGGTGGCGCGCTCCCCCAGTTCCCCGCCGAGTTCCTCCGCCGTGAGCCGTTTGCCCTCGTCGCGCACCCGCACCCGTACTCTCCCGCCCCGCCGTCGCTGCACCAGGCCGTAGGCGCTCGCCACCGCGAGCACCACGACGCACACCACCAGTCCGGTCATCATCTGCACAAGCATTCACGAGACCGCAAAGATTCCCGGCTCCCGCGAACCCGCCCCGGTGCGGAATGCTGGGCTCCATGGACATCGACGTACGAGGACCGCGGTTCGGTGCGGCCGTGACGAGTGTGGTGCTGGCGGTCGTGCTGATCACCGGCAACGTCTGGCTGCTGGCCTGGCAGACCCTGGCGTTCGCGCTCGGGGCCGCCGGCGGGGTGGCGCGCTCGCCCTACGGCTGGGTGTTCCGCACGGCGGTGCGGCCGCGGCTCGGCCCGCCGACGGCGTTCGAGGCGCCCGAGCCGCCGCGGTTCGCGCAGGCGGTGGGGCTGGTCTTCGCGGCCCTCGGACTGGTGGGGTATGCGCTGGGCCCGCAGTGGCTCGGGATGGCGGCCACCGCGGCGGCGCTGGCGGCGGCCTTCCTGAACGCGGTCTTCGGGTACTGCCTGGGGTGCGAGATGTACCTGCTGGTGCGCCGTGCGGTGGTTCGCGCGGAGTAAAGGCCATGTAAAGGTGCAGGTCGATCATGGGGTCGACGTGACGAGGATCTCGCGGCGGACGGGCACCAGGACTGGCTCCCCGCCCGTTGTTTGGGGCACGATCTGCGACAAGCAGTGAACCTACGGCTGCGTAACTTGATTCCCGCCGGGAACCTCCTTCTCTGGCATTCCCTGGCAGCGGCTGAAGAAGGAAGGGTCCGTCCCGCCCATGGCAGAACTCGTCTATCGCCCCGTCATCGGTTTCGCGAAAACCCTGTTCAAGGTCTGGGACCTGAAGATCGACTGCCGAGGCTCGGAGAACATCCCGCGGACGGGCGGGGCGGTGCTGGTGAGCAATCACATCAGCTACCTCGACTTCATCTTCAACGGTCTCGCCGCGCTCCCGCAGAAGCGGCTGGTGCGGTTCATGGCCAAGGAGGCCGTGTTCCGCCACCGCGTCTCCGGGCCGCTGATGCGCGGGATGAAGCACATCCCGGTCGACCGCGCCCAGGGCGACGCGGCCTACGCGCACGCCCTGGACTCGCTGCGCTCCGGCGAGGTCATCGGCGTGTTCCCGGAGGCGACGATCTCGCAGTCGTTCACGCTGAAGAGCTTCAAGTCGGGCGCCGCCCGGCTGGCCCAGGAGGCCGGCGTGCCGCTGATCCCGATGGCGGTCTGGGGCACCCAGCGGCTGTGGACGAAGGGGCACCCGCGCAACTTCAAGCGCAGCCACACCCCCATCACCATCCGCGTGGGCGAGCCGGTCGAGGCCCCGCGCGACCAGTACGCCGGGGCGATCACCCGCCGCCTGCGCGAGCGCGTGCAGGAGCTGCTGGAGGCCGCCCAGCGCGCCTACCCGGTCCGCCCCCGGGACGCCTCCGACACCTGGTGGATGCCGGCCCATCTGGGCGGCACGGCCCCGACTCCGGAGGAGCTCCGGGCGGCCGAGGCCCACTGACCCGCGGCGCGAGCCGCCGGCCGCCCGCCGGGCGGACCGTGCGCCCGCCTCAGAGGGCGGCCGGGTAGGTCCGCCACAGGGACGGCACGTCGGCGGCCGCCCGCAGGGCCTCCACGACGGCCGGATGCGGAGCGTCGTACAGCTCCGGGTAGTCCCGTTCCCCGGCCTCCGGGTCGGGTACGAAGGCCAGTTGCTCGCCGTCCAGGCGGAACCGGGCGTCGACGCCCGGTTTGTTGCCGCGCGGGTCCTGGCGGTGCCAGGCGCCGTGGAAGCGGACCGCGACCAGGCCGTGCACCACGTCGAGCTTCTGGTAGCACAGCGCGGTCGGGATGTCCTCCGCGCGCAGCAGCGCGGCCAGCGCGTGCGCCTTGGCGCAGCAGATGCCGGTGCGCAGCGCGATGACGTCCGAGGCGCGCCACGTGATGCGCGGGTCGCCGCTGTCGAGGGCGTGCGGGATCTCGTCCCGGACGAACTCGAAGGCTGCCCGCGCATAGTCATACGAGTCCGCCGCGCCCTCGGCGAGCCGGGCGGCCGTCTGCCGCACCACCGGGTGGTGATGGTCGATGACCTCGTCCGCTGCCAAGTACGCGGACAGGTCGGGGTTCTTCTGGATCGGCTGCATGTCCGCAGAGCATAGGAATGCGATCACCCGACAGTCAATGACTTTTCAGGTGACCGCATACCTATTCATTTCTGGAGAGAGGGCTACCGCGCCATCTCCTCCTTGAGCGCGGCCAGGAACGCGTCCACGTCCTCCTCCGTCGTGTCGAAGGAGCACATCCAGCGCACCACGCCGTCGGCCTCGTCCCAGAAGTAGAACCGGAAGCGCTTCTGCAGCCGCTCGCTCACGTCGTGCGGCAGCCGGGCGAACACGCCGTTGGCCTGCACCGGGTAGAGGATCTCCACCCCGTGCACCGACCGCACGCCCTCGGCCAGGCGCTGGGCCATCTCGTTGGCGTGCCGGGCGTTGCGCAGCCACAGGTCCTTGGCGAACAGCGCCTCCAGCTGCACCGAGACGAACCGCATCTTGGAGGCCAGCTGCATCGACATCTTGCGCAGGTGCTTCATCTGGCGCACCGCGTCCGGGTTGAGGACGACGACCGCCTCGCCGAACAGCGCGCCGTTCTTCGTGCCGCCGAGCGAGAGGATGTCGACGCCCACGGCGTTCGTGAACGTCCGCAGGGGCACGTCCAGCGAGGCCGCCGCGTTGGCTATGCGCGAGCCGTCCAGGTGCACCCGCATGCCGTGGGCGTGGGCGTGCTCGCAGATCGCGCGGATCTCGTCGGGCGTGTAGAGGGTGCCCAGCTCGGTGGACTGGGTGATCGAGACGACCTGCGGCATCGCCCGGTGCTCGTCCTCGAAGCCCCAGGCCTGCCGGTCGATCAGCTCGGGGGTGAGCTTGCCGTCCGGGGTGGAGACGGTGAGCAGCTTCAGGCCGCCCATCCGCTCCGGCGCCCCGCCCTCGTCGACGTTGATGTGCGCGCTCTCCGCGCAGATCACCGCGCCCCAGCGGTCGGTGACCGCCTGGAGCGCCACGACGTTGGCGCCGGTGCCGTTGAACACCGGGAACGCCTCGGCCGTGGCGCCGAAGTGGCTGCGCACGATCCGCTGGAGGTTCTCCGTGTAGTCGTCCTCGCCGTACGCCACCTGGTGCCCGCCGTTGGCCAGGGCCAGGGCGGCGAGCACCTCGGGGTGGGCGCCGGCGTAGTTGTCACTGGCGAAACCGCGGACCTCGGGGTCGTGATGGCGACGCGCGTCGGTCTTGGGTGGGTTCACGGCTGCTCGGTCAGCCACAGACGTTGTCCGTTCACTTCCGCGGCGGGCTTGTCCCAGACGCCGACGATGGCCTCGGCGAGGTCCTTGACGTCCGTGAAGCCCGCGAACTTCGCATTGGGGCGGTCGGCGCGCATCTGGTCGTGCAGCAACGCCTTCACCACCAGGATGACAGCCGCCGAGGTGGGCCCGTCGGCGCCCTCACCGATGCCGGCCTTGCGGAAGTAGTCCGCCATGGCCAGCGTCCACGCCTCGGAGGCGGCCTTGGCGGCGGCGTAGGCGGCGTTGCCCGCGGTGGGCTTGGTGGCACCGGAGGCGCTGATCAGCACGTACCGGCCGCGGTCGCTGCGCTGCAGCGCCTCGGAGAAGGCCAGCGAGGTGTGCTGCACCGTGCGGATGAGCAGCAGCTCCAGGAAGTCCCAGTCGTCCAGGCTGGTCTTGATGAAGGTCTCGCTGCCGCGCCAGCCGCCGACCAGGTGCACCAGGCCGTCGACGCGGCCGAACTCCTTCTCGGTGCGGCTCGCCCAGTCCCGGGTGGCCTCCAGGTTCAGCAGGTCGACGGTCTCGCCGGTGACGGTCGCGCCGCCCTGGGCGTAGCGGGCCGCGTCCACGGCCTCCGACAGCCGCTCCGGGTCGTTGTCGGCGCCGACCACGGTCGCGCCGGCCTCGGCGAGCCGCAGCAGCGCCGCCCGCCCGGCGGGTCCGCCGGCGCCGGCGACCGCGATCACCGCACCGCTGAGAGCCCCGTTCCCCATCTTCTTCGCCTCCTGAGCAGTGTTCTCGGTACGCCGGTCGCTCACGCGGCGACCCGCTCGGCGCTGTCCGCCGTGATGCCCTTGGTCGAGGCAATCACGTTCTTGAGCTTCTTGGACAGCGCCTCATAGAACATGCTCAGCGGAAACTCGTCCGGAAGCACGTCATCGACGAGCTTGCGCGGCGGCTGGGTCAGGTCCAGGGCGTCGGGACCCTTGGCCCACGTGGAGCCGGGGTGCGGGGCCAGGTAGGTGGAGACCAGCTCGTAGCCGGCGAACCAGTGCACCAGCTTCGGGCGGTCGATGCCGTCGCGGTACAGCTTCTCGATCTCGGCGCACAGCTGGTTGGTGACCTGCGGGGCGCGCTCCCAGTCGATGGAGAGCTTGTTGTCGGTCCAGCGGACCACGTCGTGCTTGTGCAGGTAGGCGAAGAGCAGCTGGCCGCCGAGGCCGTCGTAGTTGCGGACGCGGTCGCCGGTGACCGGGAAGCGGAACATCCGGTCGAACAGCACGGCGTACTGCACGTCACGGGCCTGCGGGACGCCGTCCGCCTGCAGCTTGACGGCCTCCTTGAAGGCGGTCAGGTCGCAGCGCAGCTCCTCCAGGCCGTACATCCAGAACGGCTGGCGCTGCTTGATCATGAAGGGGTCGAACGGCAGGTCGCCGTGGCTGTGGGTGCGGTCGTGGACCATGTCCCACAGGACGAAGGCCTCCTCGCAGCGCTTCTGGTCGTGGACCATCGCGGCGATGTCCTCGGGCAGCTCCATGCCGAGCAGCTCGACGGCGGCCTCGGTCACCCGGCGGAAGCGGGCGGCCTCGCGGTCGCAGAAGATGCCACCCCAGGAGAACCGTTCCGGCGCCTCGCGCACGGCGATGGTCTCCGGGAAGAGCACCGCGGAGTTGGTGTCGTAGCCGGAGGTGAAGTCCTCGAAGGTGATGCCGCAGAACAGCGGGTTGTCGTAGCGGGTGCGCTCCAGCTCGGCCAGCCAGTCGGGCCACACCATGCGCAGCACGACCGCCTCGAGATTGCGGTCCGGGTTGCCGTTCTGCGTGTACATCGGGAAGACGACCAGGTGCTGCAGGCCGTCCTGGCGCTGCGCGGCGGGCTGGAAGGCCAGCAGCGCGTCCAGGAAGTCCGGCACCTCGAAGCCGCCGTCGGCCCACCGCTGCAGGTCCTTGACCAGGGCCTCGTGGTAGGCGGCGTCGTGCGGCAGCAGCGGGGAGAGCTCGCGCACGGCCTCGATCACCTCGTGGACCGCGCCCTCGGCCGCGGCGCGCTCGGGTGCGCCCTCGGCCGTGAAGTCGATCGAGCCGTCCTTGGACTGCCAGGGGCGGATGCGCTCCACGGCATCCTTGAGCCGCGGCCAGGCCGGGTGCTCGACCACCCTGCTCGCCGGAGGAACCCTCTCCTCCGAACCCGCCTGCACAAGAATTTCCGTCATGTCCCATCCTCCACGGGAGAACCTCGCGTAAGGAGACCGTATACATACGGGGTTTCTTCCAGCAAGGGGAGGCTCCGGAAATTATCCTGCGCGACCCCCATGTTCACCGAAGCTTTTCCCGTACGGTCGGGAAGGAGGGGTTTCTTCCCCGTCGACGGGGTACGGATGGCTCCGTCGCCGACGGAAGCGAGCGGACCTTGAACTTCATCACCATTGGACACCGCGGCGTCATGGGCGTCGAGCCGGAGAACACGCTGCGCTCCTTCGCCGCGGCCGAGCGGGCCGGTCTCGACACGATCGAACTCGACCTGCACCTGAGCAAGGACGGCGCGCTCGTCGTCATGCACGACGAGCGGGTGGACAGGACGACCGACGGCAGCGGGGCGATCGCCGAGCGGACGCTGGAGGAGCTGCGCACCCTGGACGCCGGGCTCGGCGAGCGGGTGCCCGTCTTCGAGGAGGTCCTGGACGCGGTGAAGACGCCGCTGCAGGCCGAGATCAAGGACGTCCGGGCCGCGCGGGTGCTGGCGGAGGTGCTGCTTGAGCGGGACCTGACGGACCGGGTCGAGGTGATCTCGTTCCACGCCGAGGCGATCACGGAGGTGGCCCGGCTGGTCCCGGGCGTACGGACGGCGCTCGTCGCCGAGCACTACGGCCCGGAGGTGGCCGAGCGCGCGGTCGCCGCCGGAGCGGCGACCGTCTGTCTGGACATCCAGCGGCTCACCCTGGAGGTCGTGGAACGGGCTCGTTCGGCCGGACTCAGGGTCTTCAGCTGGGTGGTCAACACACCGCAGCAGCTGCGGCTGGCCCGCGCGCTGGAACTGGACGGCGTGACCACCGACCAGCCGGAGATCAAACAGGCCTGCCGCTTCACGGCCTAGACACCCCTGGCCGCTCGGGGAGGCGCCGGGGCTCAGTCGAGCGGCTTGACCAGGAGTTCGAACTGCAGGTCGTCGCGCTGCGGGATGCCGAAGCGCTCGTCGCCGTACGGGAAGGGAGTCATCTGGCCCGTGCGGCGGTAGCCGCGGCGCTCGTACCAGGCGATCAGGTCGTCGCGTACGGAGATCACGGTCATGTGCATCTCCTGGGCGCCCCAGATGTCGCGGGCCTGCCGCTCCGCCTCGGCGATGACGGCCTTGCCCAGGCCCCCGCCCTGCGCGGTCGGCCGGACGGCGAACATGCCGAAGTAGGCGTAGGTGCCGCGGTGCTCGAGCTGGCAGCAGGCGACGATTTCGCCGTCCCGCTCGACCGTCAGCAGCCGGCTGTCGGGCGACTTGATGACCTCCAGCACGCCCTCGGGGTCGGTGCGCTGCCCCTCCAGGATGTCCGCCTCGGTGGTCCACCCCGCCCGGCTGGCGTCCCCGCGGTAGGCCGACTCGACCAGCGCGACCAGCGCGTCGACATCGGCGTCGGTGGCTTCACGGAACGTCAGGGCGCTGGCGGCGGACTCCATGGCGCGTTTCTCCCTGTCCTCGGGGCGGTTGACCGGATCGAGGGTAACCCTGCCACTAGGCTGCGGTTGTATGGTGCACGTTCTCAGCAGCCGGACACTCCTGCGCCCCACCGACCCCGAACGCTCCCGCGCCTTCTACGGCGAGCAGCTGGGCCTCGCCGTCTACCGCGAGTTCGGCACGGGCCCGGAGCGCGGCACCGTCTACTTCCTCGGCGGCGGCTTCCTGGAGCTGTCGGGCCGCTCCGACGCCCCGCCCTCCCCCGCGATCCGCCTGTGGCTCCAGGTCGCCGACGCCGACGCGGCGCACGAGGAGCTGCGGGACAAGGGCGTGCCGATCGTCCGGCCGCCGGTGCGGGAGCCGTGGGGTCTCGTCGAGATGTGGGTCGAGGACCCCGACGGCGTCCCGATCGTCCTGGTCGAGGTGCCGGCCGACCATCCCCTGCGCTACCGGCCCGGGATCTGAGGAGCCGCCCGGACGCGGCGGCGGGCGCCGCAGCTCAGTCGGGCAGGTCGCCATCGCCGCCAAGGTTGGCGACGATGCGGCGCAGGACGTCGATGGTGGTGACGAAGTCCGCCTCGGCGACGCCCTCGCGCGTCCGCCGGTGCACGGCGAGGTTGCGCTCGCGCGCCCGCAGCCGTCCCGCCTCCCCCGCCTCGGTCAGCCGCATGCCGCCGTCCTCGGTGAGCCAGCCTCGGGCCACGAGGTCGTCGTAGACCGCCTCGAAGTCGATGCCGAGGTCGTCGTAGCGGGACAGCCGCGCGGTCAGCTCCGGACGGGTCCACCTCCCGGGCTCGCCGGCGACGTGGTTGAGCGTCCACCAGTGCGGCTGGGTGAGGTCCTCGACGGCCAGCCGGTCGCGCAGGGCGCCGACGACCCTGCGGTACGCCTCCCCGGTCCACGCCCCGATCGGCTGGCGGGCGAGCTGCTCGGCCGGGTACTCCTTCAGCGCCATGGCGCCTCCCTCCCCGTGTGTCCACCAGGTCACCGGCCACCGTAGAACCTCGAGCGCGGTTGAGATCAAGCGAGCGGTGGCCGCCCTTGCGGGGCCCGGTTAGCGTGCTGGAGGGGGCCGCGGCGAGGAAGGAACGCCATGAAGCTCGACCGACCGGTGACCGGCGGGCCCTGCTGGACGGAGCTCGGCACCACCGACATCGAGGCGGCCAAGCGCTTCTACGCGACCGTGTTCGGCTGGCGGCCCGAGACGGACCCGCGCCAGGAGGCCGGCGGTTACACCGTCGCGCACCTCGGCGACGCCGCCGTGGCCGCGCTGTCCCCGCTGTACCAGGAGGCGCAGCCGGTGGCGTGGAACGTGTCGTTCGCGGTGGAGGACGCCGACGCGGCGGCGCAGCAGGTGAGGGCGGCGGGCGGGACCGTGCTGCTCGGGCCGATGGACGTGTTCGACGTCGGCGTCCTGACCGTCGCCGCCGATCCGACGGGCGCGGTCTTCCAGTTGTGGCAGGCGCGCGCGTTCCCCGGCGCCGGGCTCTTCAACGCTCCCGGCTCGCTGGGCTGGGTGGAGCTGATGACCCGGGAGCCGCGGCAGGCGGAGGCGTTCTACACCGCCGTGTTCGGCTGGACGGTCCACTCCTCGGAGCGGTACACGCAATGGGGCATCGCCGGTGACGACTTCGGCGGCATGACGACGATGGACGAGAAGTTCCCGCCCGAGGTGCCGCCGCACTGGCTGCCGTACTTCGCGGTCGCCGACGTCGACACCACGGCCGCCGACGCGGCCGGCGCCGGCGGCGACGTGCTGATGCCGCCCACGTCCGTGCCCGACGGCCCCCGGCTCGCGGTGCTGCGCGACCCGCAGGGGGCGATGTTCGGCGTGTACCTCACGCGCGACGCGCACTGACTCCGGCTCCCGGTCCCTTCCCCACCGCACGCCCCCTGTTCAAGGGGGCGTGCGGTGCGCTATACCTGCTGCGCTTGATTGATTCTGCTCGATGCGGCCCGCTATCAAGCAGGTTCCATCATTTCCGATGCCGGGTCGCGCAGGATGCGAAGGGACCGACATGACCGATCCATCCAGCAGATCCGCCCCGTCCAGCAGAGCCGTTCCGTCCAGCAGAGCCGTTCCCTCCGGGACGTCGGGAGCGCGCCGGCCGTGGCGCGGGGGCGCCGGACTCGCCGTCGCGGCCCTGTGCGCGGCGCTCGCCGTCACCGGCGCGCCCGCCCTGCCCGCGACGGCCGCACCGGCCGCCGGGGCCACCGCGTCCACGGTCCTCGGGGACGTCACCGGCTTCTCGGCCTCGGGGGCCGTCTACACGTTCACCGCCGGGGCGGCGAAGGCGCGGGTCAGCTTCGTCACCGGCGACACCTTCCGGATCGAGGTCGCCCCCGACGGCACGTTCACCGACCCGGTCGGGTCCGACATCGTGCTGCCGCAGGGGGCCGCCCCGGCCACCCGCTGGGCCGACCGCGGGGACCGCTACGAACTGTCCACGGACCAGGTGACGTTGCGCGTCACCAAGGCCCCGCTGCGGTTCGCCCTCTACCGTGCCGACGGCACCCGGGTGTGGGAGGAGACCCGTGGCATCAGCTGGGACGGCACCTCCACCACGCAGACGCTCGCGCGCGGCGCCGACGAGCAGTTCTACGGCGCGGGCGAGCAGAACGGCAGCGGCAACACCTCGCACCGCGGCAAGACGCTCAAGGTCGGCGTCGACTACAACTGGAACGAGGGCGGGCACCCCAACTCCGTGCCGTTCTACCTGTCCTCGGCGGGCTACGGCGTCTACCGCAACACGTACGCGCCCGGCACCTACGCCTTCACCGACCCGGTGACCACCACCGAGCAGGAGAAGCGGTTCGACGCCTACTACGTGGCCGGGACGAGCGCCAAGGACGTCATCGGCAAGTACACGAAGCTCACCGGCCGTCCGATGCTCCCACCGATCTACGGCCTGGAGATCGGCGACTCCGACTGCTACCTGCACAACGCCAACCGCGGGGAACGGCACACCCTGGACGCGCTGAAGGTCGCCGACGACTACGTGAAGAACGACATGCCGCTCGGCTGGATGCTCGTCAACGACGGCTACGGCTGCGGCTACGAGAACCTCGCGCAGACCGCCCAGGGACTGAACGACCGCAAGGCGCAGATGGGCCTGTGGACCGAGGACGGCCTGGACAAGCTCGCCGAGCAGGTGAAGGCCGGGCAGCGGGTCGCCAAACTGGACGTGGCCTGGGTCGGCGACGGCTACAAGTTCGCGCTGGACGGCTGCAAGGCGGCCTACCGCGGGATCGAGGACAACAGCGACGCCCGCGGCTTCACCTGGGCCCCGGAGAGCTGGGCCGGCGCGCAGCGCTGCGGGGTGCAGTGGAGCGGGGACCAGTCCGGCAGCTGGGACTACATCCGCTGGCAGATCCCGACGTACGCGGGCGCGACGATGTCGGGGCTCGCGTACACCACGGGTGACGTGGACGGCATCTTCGGCGGCAGCGCCAAGACGTACACGCGTGACCTGCAGTGGAAGACGTTCCTGCCGGCCGTGATGACCATGGACGGCTGGGCGTCGTCGGACAAGCAGCCCTTCCGCTACGGGGAGCCGTACACCGGCATCAACCGCACATACCTGAAGCTGAAGGAGTCGCTGCTGCCGTACATGTACACCTACGCGGCGCAGGCGAACCGGACCGGTGTCGGGGCGGTGCGCCCGCTGGCGCTGGAGTACCCCGACGATCCGGTGGCCGCCTCGGACGCGGCGAAGTACGAGTTCCTGAGCGGGGAGGACTTCCTGGTCGCACCCGTGTACCGGGACGAGAGCGTGCGGGACGGGATCTACCTGCCGAAGGGCACGTGGATCGACTACTGGTCGGGCCGGGTGTACCAGGGCCCGACGACGGTGAACGGGTATCAGGCGCCGCTGGACACCCTGCCGTTGTTCGTGAAGGCCGGCGCCGCGGTGCCGATGTGGCCCGGGATCCGGTCGTACCGGGACCGCACGGCCGGCTCGCCGCTGGCCTGGGACGTGTATCCGCAGGGGCGGTCCTCGTTCACGCTGTACGAGGACGACGGCGTGACCCGGCAGCACCGCCAGGGCCGCTACGCCGAGCAGCGGGTGTCCGTGAGCGCGCCGGCCGGCGGCGCGGGCGCCGTGCGCATCGACGTCGGCGCGAGCACGGGGTCGTTCACGGGCAAGCAGAGCGCGCGGCCGTACGCCTTCACCGTGCACACCGGGTCCGCGCCGGCGCAGGTGCGGCTGGACGGGCGGGCGCTGCCCCGGCAGACGTCGAAGGCCGCGTTCGACGCCGCCGCCGAGGGATGGTGGTACGACGCCGGTGACCGGGGCGGGGTGGTGCAGGTGAAGACCCGCGCGATCAGCACGTCGCGGGCGTTCCGGATCGACCTGGACGCGGCCAGTGCCGTGGGCGGCCGGGTGCCGGGGACCGTCGGCACGGTCGCCCTGGCGACCGGCGGCGGTGAGCTGAGCGCCGGTTCACCGGCGACGGTGGCCGTGGACTTCACCGCGGGGCGGGCGGGGGCCGAGGGCACCGTCGTGTCCCTGGCGGCCCCCGACGGCTGGACCGTCTCACCGGCCCGCGAGGTCGGCGCCCTCGACACGGGCGAGCGGGCCCGCGCGGAGTTCACGGTGACGCCGCCGAAGGACGCGGCGGTCGGTGAGGCCGTGCTCACCGCGACCGCGCGGTACCGGGCGGCGGGCGAGGCACGGGTGACGGCGCAGCGCGCGGCCGTGCGGACCATGCCCCAGGCGCCGTCCGGGGACGCCTGGGCGAGCGATCTGCCGTGGCTGAACGCGACCAACGGCTGGGGACCGGCCGAACGGGACCGCAGCAACGGGGAGTCGGGGGCCTCGGACGGGCACGTGCTCACGCTGAACGGCACGACGTACGCCAAGGGGATCGGCGCGCACGCCGACTCGGACATCGAGTTCTGGGCGGGCGGGGCGTGCACCTCGCTGACGGCCACGGTCGGGATCGACGACGAGATCAACGGATACGGCGGAGTGTCGTTCTCGGTGACGGCGGACGGGCGGACGCTGTGGTCCTCCCCGACGGTGTCCGGGAAGTCCGACCCGCTGGCGGTGGACGTGCCGCTGAACGGCGCCCGTCATGTGCACCTGGTGGTCAAGGACACGGACGGCACCAAGTCCGGTGACCACGGGGACTGGGCCGAAGCACGGTTCCACTGCGCGAGCTGAGCGGCACCGCCGACCACCCGAGGGCCCGGAGCCGTCCCGCTCCGGGCCCTCCTCGTGCGGTCGTTCACACACCGAAGGGGGCCGCGTAGCGGACCGTCCCCGGGGGTGGGGTGTCGGCCGGGGTCAGGGACAGGGCCATCACCGCCTCGTCGGGGGCGTCGAACGGGAGGCGGATGCCGTGAGCCGACGCGCGGGTGAAGCCGAAGCGGGGGTAGTACGCCGGGTGGCCGAGGACCACCACGAAGCGCTCGCCCTGGGCCCGGGCGGCGTCCAGGGCGGCCCGTACGGCCGCCGTCCCCGCCCCGGTGCGCTGCCGCTCCGGGACGACCGCGCAGGGCCCCAGGGCGAGCGCGGGCGTGTCGTCGATGTGGCAGCGGGTGAGCAGCGCGTGGGCGACGGCGGTCCCCGAGTCGTCCGTGGCGAGGAGGGAGAGGCCCGGCAGCCACGCCTCGGGGTCGGCGCGCAGGGCGTCGACGAGGCCGGCCTCGGCCGGGGTCGGGAACGCGGCCCGGTTGATCGCGCGGATCGCGGGGATGTCGGCGGCGGCTTCCGGCCGCGTCGTCCAGTTCATGACGGGACTCTACGGCTCACCGCTCCCGCCGGCGTGCGATCAGCGCGGCGCCGGCGGCGACCAGGGCCAGCCAGACGGCCGCGACGGTCGGCGGGCCGCCCCGCAGGTCGCCGCAGACGACGGCGGGGATCGCGCAGACCATCGCGTACCAGGTCAGCAGGCCGCCCTGGGAGAGGGAGCGGGGCAGCTCGCCGCGTGCGGTGCGGATCAGGACGACGGCGGCGCACAGGCCGTGGACGCCGACGGCGAGCACGGCCAGCGACAGGCCCGTCGGCACGCCGGGTGCGAGGCGGGTGCGGTACAGGGCGGTCAGCGCGGTGGCGGTGAGGGCGGCACCGGCCACCCCCGCGCACGTGCCCCACACCCGGCGCCACAGGGCACCGCGTGACAAGCCCGGCGCCCCGGATGCTGTGCGGAGGCAGTGGCGGTCGGCCTGTTCGCGGGCGCTCCGGTCGGTACGCACCCGGGTGGTGCGCAGCCGGATGCCGCGGCGGCGCAGGGCGGTCGGTGTGGTCATGGCTCCCCCGGTGTCGACGCGTCGGCCGTCACTGGCAAGAGGCGGCACCGGGGTGCCTGATACAGGGCTCAGGCCCGCAGCGAGCCCAGACGGCCTTCCAGGCGGCCCAGCAACTCGCCCAGGAGCGAGGCCAGTTCACCCTGCTGCGGGCCGTCGAGGGCGGACAGGACGGCCGTCTCGTAGGCCAGTTGCTCCGGCAGGATGCCGTCGACCAGGTCGCGGCCGGCGTCGGTGAGGCCGACGTGGGAGACGCGGCGGTCGCGGGTGTCGCTGCGGCGCTCGACCAGGCCGCGCTCGGTGAGCTGCTTGAGCCGCTTGGTGACGGCGGCGCCGGAGGAGAAGGTCTCCCGGGCCAGCTCGCCCGGGGTCAGCTCGTGGCCGGTGCGGCGCAGCGCGCCGAGCAGGTCGAACTCGGCGCGGCTCAGCCCGGCCCGGCGCAGCGGCGCGTCCTCGGCCTGCTGCAGCAGGGCGGCGCAGCGGTTGACGCGGCCGATGATCTCCATCGGGGCGGTGTCGAGGTCGGGGTGGACCGCCCGCCACTGCCGGACGACGGCGGCGACGGTGTCACCGGCCGCGCCCCTTCCCGTGCTCGCCGTCATGGCCGTACGTCCTCCGCTCTCGTGCTGTCGTCCCGGTCCAGGAGGAGTCCCTGGCGCCGTACCGTCGCCGCGAGCGTACGGTGTCCCGCCTGCTCGGCGAGCACCACCCGGTCCTGGGGCAGGGCGCGCTGCCACCACTCGCCGGCCGCGGCCTCGGCGGTGGCGCGCAGGTCGACCAGAGCGGCGGTCAGGGCGCGGCGGGCCGCTTCCAGGGCGGCGGGGCCGGCGTGCGGCTCGGCGAGGAGCCGGGCGGTGCGTTCGCGGGCCTGCTCGGCGGTGGTGAGGGCCTGTTCCAGGCGGTCGCCGGAGCGGCGGTTGGTGACGGCCACGGCGGCGACGAATCCGACCAGGGCCCCGACCAGGGTGTCGGCCGTCCGCTCGGTGATCAGTTCGGCGGAGTCCTGGAAGCGGGCGAACTCGGTGATCAGCAGGGCCATCGGGGTCACGCAGATGGTGCCGAGCCAGTAGTTGCGGCCGATCAGCGCCTCCGCGCCGAAGTTGAAGGCCAGGCAGAGCAGGACGAGGGCTGCCTGGTGGAGGTGGGCGAGCGGGACGACCGCCACGAAGACCAGGACGCCGACGAGGTTGCCGACCACGCGCTGCACGGCCCGGCTCCAGGTGAGCGTGAGGTTGGCCTGGTAGAGGGAGGCGGCGGTGACCAGCGCCCAGTACGGGCGGCCCACGCCGAGGGCGAGGGAGGCGTATCCGGCCAGGGCGCAGCCGAGGAAGGTGCGCAGGGCGATCGGGGCGAGCGCGGCCAGGTGGTGTCCGGGGCGCGTGTTCCCCTCGGCCTGCACGCCGAGGAGCTCGTCCGCCTCGCCGGGCAGGTCGTCGACGCGGGGCACCGGTCCGTTGCCGCGCAGGGCGCGGGCCCAGGTGCGCAGCCGTTCGGGGTCGGTGTCGGCGGGGGCCGCCAGGGCGACCTCGGCGCGCACGAGGAGGCGCTCCAGGCCGCGCCGGGTGCGGTCGGAGCGCACGCCGGCGGTGAGCAGGGTCTGCCAGGCGGCCTGCACGGCGGCGGCCGCGGCGCCACGGGTGCGCGCGTCGCCGGTGGCGGCGTGGGCGGCGGCCGCGGTCAGCGCCTGGGCGGTGGCCCGGCGCTCCGGGCCGTGCGGCCGGACCAGGCCCGGTGCCATGCCGATCAGCCAGGCCCAGGCGCCCGCGGCCAGCGCCAGCGCCAGGTGACCGGGGACCTGGCCGAGCGTCTGCGGCACGAACAGGGACGCGGAGCTGATGAAGGTGAGGACGACGTTGCCGGGCGGTCCGACCCGGGTGGCGTCGCAGACCGCCTTCTGGGTGGCGGCCAGCAGGGCGCCGACGGTGACCAGGACGGCCGCGTTCGCGGTCAGCGAGGCCGCGACCAGGGAGAGGGCGAGACCGCCGGTCATGCCGAGGACCACCCAGGCCAGCGTCCGGGCGCGGGCGGCGTAGGGGCGGTTGTGGGCGTACAGGGCGCACAGGGATCCGGCCATCGTGTACATCGCCAGGTCGAGGCGGCCGAGCGCCAGCAGGATCAGGTTCGGCGGTGCCACCGAGAAGACGACGCTCAGGGCGGGCTTGAACCAGATCGGGGACGGCCGGCCGAGCCGCAGGGCTCCGGCGAGCGGGAGGGGACGGATGCGCATACCCATAGCTTAACAGGTGTTTTACTCGTGAAGGATTCCTGTGCGCGCCCCTTGTACACCCTTGCGCTCGCGTGCGCATCGCGGCGTGGGGGCATCGCTCCCCCTGGACCGTCCGTCGAGCGGGGAGGTGCGCGTGCACGGACCGGCTTCGTCCGGCTGGCTCCTGGTCGCGCTGTGCGCGGCGACCGGCGCCTGGTGCCTGGTGCGGATGCGCGGCGGGGCCCGGGAGCAGCGCCGGATCGCGGGCAGTGAGGCGCTGATGGGCTTCGGCATGGCCGCGATGGCTGTGCCGGCGGCGGTGTTCACACCGCCCGCGTGGGCGTGGGCGGCCTACGCGGCGGTGTTCGGGCCGGCGGCCCTGCGCGCCCTGTGGGCGGCACGGCGTGGCTCCGCCCATCACCTGCACCATCTGGTGGGGGCCACGGCCATGGTCTACATGGCCGTGGTGATGGCGGACGCCCCGGCGCACCACCACGCGCACCCGGGCGGCGGGGTGCCGCTGGTGACGGGGGCGCTCCTGCTGTACTTCGTCGGCTACGTGCTGCTGTCTGGCGCCCGGCTGGTGCCGGTCCCGGCGGTGCCGGGCGCCCCGCCGGCGGTCGCCTGGGGCGAGCGGCCGGAGCTCACGCGGGCCTGCCGGCTGTCGATGGGCATCGCGATGGTGGCGATGCTGCTTACGCTCTGACGCGCAGCCGGCGCCGATGGAGCACGATGATCCGGTCCGTGGTGTGCGTCACTTTGCCGAATCAATACGTACCGCCGAGTAGCCGCGCCTCATAGGCTGCCGCTCATGGTGGTCCCCGCGATCCTGCTGCTGCTCGGCGTCCTGACCGCCGTCGTGGCGCCGCGGCTGCTCGCCCGGGCCGACTGGCCGGACCGTGAACCGGTGGTCGCCCTGTGGGTGTGGCAGTGCGTGGTGGCGGCCGTACTGCTGTGCTGCGCCCTGTCGATGACGCTCAGCGCGGCCGCGGCCTGGCAGGCGGTGCGCGGCCATGTGTTCGGCTCCGCGCCGCGCTCCGTCGTGGAGGCCTACGCGCTCGGCGTGGGCGCGCCCTGGGCGGCGACCACCGCCGTGGCGCTCGCGCTGGGCGGGGTGTGGACCGCCGCGATGCTGGTCCGGGAAGTGGCCAGGGCGCGGGCCCGGCGGCGGCTGCGCCGGGCCGAACTGCGCGTGCGCGCCCCGCACCTGCCCGGTGAGGACCCCGGCCACGGGCGCCTGGCCATCCTGGAGGGCGAGCGGCCCGACGCCTGGTGGCTGCCCGGGACCGCGCCCCGGCTGGTGGTCACCACGGCCGCCCTGCGCCGGCTCAAGGGCCGTCAGCTGGACGCCGTCCTCGCGCACGAGCAGGGGCACGCGCGGGCGCGGCACGACTGGCTGCTGCACTGCGCGTCCGCGCTGGCCGAGGGCTTCCCGCAGGTGCCGGTGTTCGCCGCGTTCCGCGCCGAGATGCACCGCCTGGTCGAACTGGCCGCCGACGACATGGCCTCGCGCCGCTTCGGCCGGCTCACCACCGCGCTCGCGCTCGTCGAACTCAACGAGGACCGCGGCGTGTTCGGCCCCTGCCCCACCGGGCACGGGCACGTGCCGCAGCGGGTGCACCGGCTGCTCACCGCCCCCGCCCGGCTCACCGCGGCCCGCCGGCTGCGGCTGACGGCCCTGGCCGCGCTGGTACCGGTGATCCCCCTGCTGGTGGCGTTCGGCCCGGGCCTGCGAGCGCTCGGCTGATCGCCGGACGAGCAACGGGGCTGGCCCGGGCTGCGAGCGGCTGCTGATCGCCGGGCGAGCAACGGGGTTGGCCCGGGACTGCAGGCGGCTCGGCTGATAGCCGGGGGCGTGGCGGGGTTGGCCCGGGGCCTCGGGCGCTCGGCTGATCGCCGGGGGCGCGGCGGGCTTGGCCCAGGGTTCTGGGACGCTCCGCTGATCGCCGGGCGAACAGCGGAGTCCGCCCGGGGCTGCGGGCGGCTCGGCTGATGGCCGGACGAGCAACGGGGTTGGCCCAGGACCTCGGGCGCTCGGCTGATCGCCGGGTAAACAGCGGAGTCGGCCCGGGGCTGCGAGCGGCTCGGCTGATCGCCGGGGGCGCGGCGGGGTCGGCTCAGGGCCTCGGACGCTCCGCTGATCGCCGGGCGAGCAGCCGAGTTGGCCTCGTGCGCCCCGCGTCGGCGAGGATCGCACTCATGCACTCTCTGTCCGCCGACGCCCCGCCCCGCTCCCCCGCACATCACGGCCCCGCGCGCTGGGCCCTGGCGCTCGCGTTGTGCGCGGCGCTGCTCACCGCGCTGGTCGCGGTGCGCTGGCATCCGCTGACCGGCGCCGACGGCGACATCGCCCGCACCACCCACCGCTGGGCGGTCGGCGACCCCGGCGCGACCCACGTCTTCCGCATCCTCACCGACTGGGTCTGGGACCCCTCGACCATGCGTCTGCTGTGCGCCGCCGTCGCCGTGTGGCTGTTGTGGCGGCGGGCGGCCTGGTGGACGGCCGCGTGGCTGGTGACGGCGACGGCGCTGGCGACGGTGGTGCAGCAGGCGCTGAAGGCCGCGGTCGGCCGGCCGCGCCCGGTCTGGCCCGACCCGGTCGACTCCGCGCACTACGCGGCCTTCCCCTCCGGCCACGCCATGACCGCCACGGTGGTGTGCGGGCTCCTGCTGTGGCTCGTCCACGCGTACGGCGCCGGGCCGGCCCTGCGGCGTACGGCGCTCGGTGTCGCAGCGGTCTCCGTCGTCGGTGTCGGCGTGACCCGGGTGTGGCTCGGGGTCCACTGGGCCTCCGACGTGGTCGGCGGCTGGCTGCTGGGCGGGGCGCTGGTGGCGTGCGCCATCGCCGTACACCTGCGCTGGCGGCCGTGACCGGCAGCGCGTCCGTATGCCTGCGCGAGCGGCCGTGACCGACGGCGCGTCCGTGCGACTTCCCCGCGGGTCGCGCCGCGCGTTCCTCGGCCGAGGGCTTGACCTTGACACTATGACAACGTTTTGGCTTGGGCGCAGGAGGTGGTCCCGATCAACACGACCCATGTGCCCCCGCACCACGCCCCGCTGCTCAGGGCCCTGAGCGCCGAGGACTCGTCGGTCCGGCTGCAGGCGGCCCTGACGGCCGGCTCGCAGGCCGGCCCCGCGTTCCTGGAGACCCTCGTCGAGCGGTGCGCCGTCGAGCCGGACTTCTTCGTGCGGGACATGCTGTCCTGGGCGCTGACCCGCCTTCCGCCCGAGATCGCCCTGCCCCGGATCCGCCGGGAGCTCGGCTCGGCACGCGACCAGGCCCGCAGCCAGGCACTGCACACGCTCTCCAAGATCGGTGATGCGAGCGCCTGGCCCTGGATCGGCCGCGAGATGCTGCGCGACGCCGACGACGAGGTCGCGCGGACCGCGTGGCGCGTCGCGGTCGCCCTCGCGCCCGAGGACGAGAAGGCGGACCTGGCCGGCGAACTGGTACGGCACCTCGGCCGCGGCGACCGCGACATGCGGCTGAGCCTGAGCCGCGCCCTCGTCGACCTCGGCGAGGTGAGCGGGCCCGCGCTGGAGAAGGCGGCGGCGCATCCCGACCCGGCGGTGGCCGCACACGCCCGCGCCACCGAACTGCTCCGGCGCGACCCGGAGACCGGTTTCGACGCGGCCGTCGAAGAGGCCAAGCGCCTGGTCAGCCTCGGCCCGGAGCGGGCTGCCGCGGTGGCTGCCTGCGCCGGGCCCTCGGAAACCGCCGCGCCCGCACAGGCTGCCGAGAGCACCGTCCCCACGGGGCCGGCCGAGTCGACGGAGGCGGCGGATTGCTGATCGGCGATGTGGCCCGCCACTCCGGGGTGAGTGCCCGGATGCTCCGGCACTACGACGCCCTGGGGCTGGTGCGCCCGACGGGCCGCACCGCCGGCGGCTACCGCGAGTACTCCCCGGAGGACGTCCGCCGGATCTTCCACGTGGAGAGCCTGCGCTCCCTCGGGCTGTCGCTGCAGCAGATCAAACGCGCGCTGGAGGACCCGTCGTTCACGCCGGCCACGCTGGTCGGCGACCTCATCCGGTGGACGCAGGAGCGGGTGGCGCGGGAACAGGAGCTGCTGGAGCGGCTCCGGGCGATCGACGCGTCGGCGCCCGCCGACTGGCAGGACGTGCTGCGCGTCGTCGCCCTCCTGCGGGACCTCGGCTCGGCCAGCGCCGCGCGCAGGCAGCAGGCCGCCCTGGCCGGGGCGGAGGGCGTGCCGGTTCCCGCCGAGCTGCTCGCCGAAGCGGTCCTGGCCGAAGCCGAACCCCATGTCGCGGGCGCCCTGCGCTGGGCGCTCGCCCGGGCGGGCGGCGAAGGCGTCGCGACGCTGCGCGCCGGTGCGCGGGCGGAGGACGTCGAGGTCCGGCGGCGCGCGGTGCAGGCGCTCGCGGAGCTGCCCGAGGCTCCCGGTGCGGGCGCGGTGCTCGCCGACGCGCTCGGGGACCCGGACGCGACGGTGCGCAGGCACGCCGCTCTGGCACTGGGCCGGCACGGCGTGGTGGCGGCCGTGCCCGCGCTCGTCGACATGGTGCGCGACGGCTCGCACGACGTGGAGGCGGCGGAGGTGCTGGGAACGCTGTCCCGGAAGCCGGGGAGCGGGGACCGGATCCTGGCGGCACTGGCCGCCGAACTCGCCGCGCCGGCCGCGGACTCCGCGACGCGGATCCGCCTCGTCCAGGCGCTGGTCGAGCTGCCGGGAACCACCGCGCTCGCGGTCCTGCGCCGACTGGCCCACGACGACGACCCCGCCGTCGCCCGCGTCGCCGCGGCCCTCGCGGGAGTGGTCGCCGAGCGGACCCCCGACGGCCCGGCGGGCGAGGGTTCCTGACGGCGCGCCGCCACCGACACCACGGCGCCTCGCCCGGCGGGACGCCGTGCCACCCTCACCCGGCGGGACGCCGTGGCACCCTCACCCGGCGGGGCACCGGTGACCGGACCGTAGGATGATCACCATGGCCGCCGTCCTCTTCGACTTCTCCGGCACGCTCTTCCGGATCGAGTCCACCGAATCCTGGCTGCGGGGCGTCCTCGCGGAGGCCGGAATCACGCTGCCCGAATCCGAACTCACCGCCACCGCGCAGGCGTTGGCGGCGGCCGGGGCACAGCCCGGCGGGCCCGTGCCGCGGCAGGTGCCGGAGCACCTCGCCGAGCTGTGGGAGACCCGCGACCAGAGCGCCGACCACCACCGCGCCGCGTACACGGGGCTGTCCCGTCAGGTGCCGCTGCCCGATCCGGCGCTGTACGACGCCCTCTATGAGCGGCATCGCACGCCGGACGCCTGGACGCCGTACCCGGACGCCTTCGACGTGCTGAGCGCGCTGTGGGACCGGGGCCTGAAGATCGGCGTGGTGAGCAACATCGGCTGGGATCCGCGTCCCGTCTTCCTCGTCCACGGGCTGGACTCGTTCATCGACACCTACGTGCTGTCGTACCGGCACGGCATCCGCAAGCCGGACCCCCGGCTGTTCGCGCTCGCATGCGACGCGCTCGGCGTCGAGCCCGGCGAGGCGCTCATGGTCGGCGACGAGCCCCGCGCGGACGGCGGTGCGGCGGCCCTGGGCTGCCGGGTGCACTTCGTGGACCCGCTCCCCGTCCATGAGCGGCCCGACGGACTGCGGCCGGTCCTGGAGCTGGCCGGCTGAGACGGGGCGCTCACCACGGACAGCCGGCCGAGGCAGGCGGTTCATCGCGAGCAGCCGACCGAGGACGGGCCGCTCACCAGGAGCCGCCGTGGAGCCTGTGGGCCTACTCCAGGTAGCCCTCGACCTGTGAGGAGGGGCGGGCCTGGGCGTCGTCCGGGTTCTCGCCGAACTCCGCCTTGGCGCGCCGCTGGCGCAGCAGGTCCCAGCAGCGGTCCAGTTCGCGCTCCAGTTCGCCGAGCCGCTGGTGTTCCGTGTCGCCTTCGATCCGCCCGGCCGCCAAGTCCTCGCGCAGCCGGCGCTCCGCCTCGACCATCTCCGTGATCCTGTCCAGGATCCGCTGGTCCTGTTCCATCCGCGCACGCCTCCTCGGCTGGTGTCCCCGGCTCACTCTAGGGAGGAGGAGACGGGTGTGCGACCGATACGCCCTGGCAGGCCCGGTACGCCCGGCACGGGCCACGGGGGCCGCACGATCAATTGCCTCAGGCGACCATCTGCGGGAGAAGAAGTCCGCTCTGGACGATCCCCCGCGTCGCCCAGAGCGGACGGCAACGCCGACCGTGCCCGCACAGGGGCAGGTCGACACGCGTTGAGTATAGTTGGCTGGCAGCCAGTCAACGCAGGAGTTACAGCATGTCCCCGCGCAGCGCCTCGGTCAATGAGGAATTGCGGCGGCGCTCCCGGGAGCGACTGCTGCAGGCGGCAGTCGAGCTGGTCAGGGAGCGCGGCTACGAGGCGACGACGCTCGCCGACATCGCCGACCGCGCGGGCTCGGCACGCGGGCTGGTGTCGTACTACTTCCCGGGCAAGCGCCAGTTGGTGCAGTCCGCCGTGCACCGGCTGATGCACCGCACGCTGGAGGAGGCCCTGGAGCGCGAACCGCGCACCGGCGACGGCCGGGAGCGGATGGCGCGGGCGATCGACGCGATCCTGGGGCTGGCCCGGGACGAACCGGTGCTGATGCGCCAGCACATGGCCGGGCTGCTGCAGGCGGAGGGCTTCGTGCAGTGCCCGGAGCAGCAGCGGCTCGCGGAGCTGCTGCGCGCCACGGTCGCCGGGCACGGCTCGTGCGACGCGGACCGGGACTATCCGATGCTGCGCTCGGTCCTCATGGGCGCCGTCTACGCCATGGTGCTGCCGAATGTCCCCATGTCGATCCAGGCGATGCGCGCCGAGCTGTTCCACCGCTACGGGCTGGACTGGGAGGCGGGGTCCCCGCCGGACACCGGAGCGCCCGGCGGGGGGTGCGAGCAGGATCTGTCCCGCTTCTTCGCGACCGGCTCGCGGCCGGCGGATCAGTCGAAGTAGTCCGGCTGCGTCTGGACGTTGAGTTCGCGCAGGTGGACCCGGCGGGCCTGGTCGGTGCGCCGGTCGGTGAGCTTCAGGACGTCGAAGCCCTTGGCGATGTCGTTGGAGTAGATGTAGCCGTTGTAGTAGTACGCCGACCACGCGCCGCCGACGGTGAGGTTGTCGGTGGTCAGCGGGCCGCGCTCGAAGTAGGCGATCTCCTTCGGGTGAGCGGAGTCGGTGAACTCCCAGACGGAGACGCCGCCCTGGTACCAGGCCTGGACCATGATGTCGCGTCCCTTGACCGGGATGAGCGAGCCGTTGTGGGCCACGCAGTTCTCGGTGTCGGCCTGGTGGCGCGGGATCTTGTAGTAGCCGCGGAAGACGAGCTTGCGCTTGTCGCCCTTGCCGACGATGTCGTAGATGCCGTCGGCGCCGCGGTGGGGGCCGGTGGCCGCGTTGCAGGTGGCCGCGCCGCCGCCGCCGAGTTCGTCGGTGAAGACGACCTTGTTCGCCTTCTGGTTGAAGGTCGCCGAGTGCCAGAAGGCGAAGTTGACGTTGTCCTGGACCTGGTCGATGACCTTGGGGTGCTCGGGGTCCTTGATGGAGAACAGGATGCCGTCGCCCATGCAGGCGCCGGCCGCCAGGTCCTCGGAGGGCAGGACGGTGAGGTCGTGGCAGCCGGTCGTCTTGGAGACTCCGGGGTTGGTGGGCGCGCCGGGGTTGCCGCCGCCGTCCGGGCCCTCGCCGGGGAAGAGCACCGGGAAGTTGACCACGGCCGCCTTCTCGGGGGCGTTGCGCGGGACCTTGATGACCGAGATGCCGTCGTGCGGGGGCTGGCAGTCGGGGTAGCTCGCGCTCGGCGAGTAGGAGGAGACGTAGATGTAGACGTTGTCCCGCTTGGGCACCAGCGTGTGGGTGTGCGAGCCGCAGGCGGTCTCGACGGCGGCGACGTACTTCGGGTTGCGCTTGTCGGTGATGTCGAAGACCTTCATGCCCTCCCAGGAGGACTTCTCGGTCGCCGGCTGGGTGGTGCTGTGGCAACTGCTGTCGCTGCGCGAGGAGTCGGTGGACAGGAAGAGCAGGTTGCCGGAGACGGAGATGTCGTTCTGCGAGCCGGGGCAGAGCACCTGGGCGACCGTCTTCGGTGACGCCGGGTCGCCGATGTCGAAGATGCGGAAGCCGTCGTAGTTGCCGGCGAAGGCGTACCGGCCCTGGAAGGCCAGGTCCGAATTGGTGCCGGGCAGGGCGTCCTTGGGGATGTTGGCGAGGTGCTGGACGTTGGCGGAGTGGACGATCTGGTCCTGGCCGGGTATCTCGCCGGCCGCGATCTCCTCGGCCGCCCGGGCCTGGGCGCTGCGGGAGACCTCCTTCGGCGCGGCCGGGCTGTCGCCCGGGTCGGGGGTGGCGCCCGCCGGTGCGGCGGTGAGCAGCGCGGCCAGCAGTCCGGCGGCCGCCGCGACAACTCCGAGACGTCTGCGTCGTGTTCGGGGATCGTGCGACAGGGTCACTGTGTGTCCTCCCTCGTTGCCGTTCCGGTCGGAACGGTTCACGCTCCCCCGCAGTATCGTCTTCATCATGCTCAATTCAACAGATGGCAATGGGATCGTCACGAAGACCTCTGGAGGTCGCCTTGCTCCTGCGCCGTGGATTGCGTCCGGTCCTCGCGGCGATCTCGCTGTCCGCCTTCGCGCTGCTCACGCTCGGGGGGTGTGACTCCGGCACGGAGTCCGGGCCGGCGTCCGGCGGCGGTCCTTCGGTTCTGGTGCCGGGCGCGCCGGGCGAGGCCAACCACACGCTGTCCGCGGAGGAGGCGGCACGGCAGCGGGCGGACGACGACACACCGAACGCGGCGGACGTGTCGTACGCGCGCATGATGATCGCGCATCACGAACAGGCGCTGGAGATGACCGAACTGGCCGCCCGGAACGCACAGTCGGGTGACGTGAAGCGTCTCGCGGCGCGGATCGCGGCCGCCCAGGGGCCGGAGATCGCCACGATGCGGGCCTGGCTGAAGGAGTACGGCAAGCCGGAGGCGGCCGGCGGGCACGCGCACGGCGGCATGCCGGGCATGGCGACCGAGGCGCAGCTGAAGCAGCTGGCGGCGGCGCGCGGGAAGGCGTTCGACGCGCTCTTCCTCACGCTGATGATCACCCATCACGAGGGGGCGATCACCATGGCGACGGACGTGAAGGCGCAGGGCAACAACGTCCGGATCGAGGAGATGGCCGACGACGTGGTGGCGCAGCAGACGAGCGAGATCACCCGGATGCGCCAGATGCGGTGACGGACTACTCGTCCCGGCGCCGGATGTGACGCGGGGTCAGGAAACCGGCGTCGCGGGCCTGGGCGATCAGGCGCAGGGACTTGCGGCGGCTGTGGCCGGTCGCGCACATCACCGCGAGGACCGGGTCGACGCCCTCCTCCTGGGCCGCGCGGTACTCCTGGGCGACCAGCCGGCGCCCCTCGAGGCCGCGCGGCCAGGCGGGGCGGGCACGGCGTCCACCGGACCGCCCGTCCTCGGCGCCGGCCTCCTCGCCGGCCTCGGCGAGTTCGCCGTCGTCCACCCCGCACGCCTCGAACAGGGGCCCTTCGATCCAGTCCGCGAGCAGCGACAGGTCGTCCAGGGAGAGCGCCGGCTCGGCCCGGACGTCCTCGATGGACACGCACCCCTCGGACACCACGGCGAGCGCCTCGACTCCGGCGCCGTCGGGGAACGCGAGACGGACGGAGAACCACCTCGTCGCGCCGGCCTCCTCCTGCACTTCCCACGCGGGCGTCACGGTGACCGCGCCGTCCGCCTCCGATCGGTCGGAAAGATTAAGAAAGGATGCTTCAAGCACACACGCAACGTAACCGCATGATCACATTCCATACGAACGGACACGCATCCGTTCGCCCGGACAGCACCCTGTCAGCGCAGCCCCGGCGGCGAGACCAAGTGCAAGCCCGACCGGTGGGCCGAGGCGGACCGGGCGGGGACGCGCCGGGTCAGCCGAGGCGGGCCGACTGGCGGGCGGCGGCGTCCAGCAGGGCGTCGAGCAGGCCCGGGAAGAGGTCGTCCAGGTCGTCGCGGCGCAGGCCGTTCATCTTGGCCGTGCCGCGATAGATCTGCCGGATCACGCCCGCCTCGCGCAGCACCCGGAAGTGGTGCGTGGTGGTCGACTTGGTGACCGGCAGATCGAAGTGCGAGCAGGTCAGCTCCTCGCTCCCGACGGCGAGCTCACGGACGATGCGCAGCCGCATCGGGTCGGACAGGGCATGGAGCACGGTCTCCAGCCGGATCTCCTCCCGCGCCGGATGCGGAAGCTCACGGCTGCTGACGGCGGGGGCGGCAGGGGACACGGCGGGACTCCACTTCGTCGGATGCCTTCATTGTACGAAGGCTCTCGTAGTTTGACACTCGCCGTACTACGATGCGTATCGTACGAGTCGACACCGGTCCCGTGACGAATGGAGTCCGCCGTGAGTGCGCTCTTCGAGCCCTACACCCTGCGCGAAGTGACCATCCCCAACCGCGTGTGGATGCCGCCGATGTGCCAGTACTCGGCCGCGCCGGAGGGTCCGGAGGCGGGCGTGCCGCACGACTGGCACTTCGCCCACTACGCCGCCCGCGCGGCCGGCGGCACCGGCCTGATCATCGTCGAGGCGACCGCCGTCTCGCCCGAGGGCCGCATCTCGCCGTACGACCTCGGACTGTGGAACGACACGCAGGTCGAGGCCTTCCGGCGGATCACCCGCTTCCTCGCCGGACAGGGCACCGTGCCGGCGATCCAGCTCGGGCACGGCGGCCGCAAGGCCTCCACCGACCAGCCCTGGAAGGGCGGGGCACCGGTCGGCGCCGACGCCCACGGGTGGCAGCCGCTCGCCCCGAGCGCCGTCGCCTTCGACGAGCGGCACCCGGTGCCGACCGAGCTGACGGTCGACCAGATCCAGGCGATCGTCGGGCAGTTCGCGGACGCCGCGCGGCGCGCGCTGGACGCCGGGTTCGAGATCGTCGAGATCCACGGGGCCCACGGCTACCTGATCAACGAGTTCCTCTCCCCGCACTCCAACCACCGCACCGACGCCTACGGCGGCTCCTACGAGAACCGGACCCGCTTCGCCCTGGAGGTCGTGGACGCCGTACGCGCGGTGTGGCCGCAGGACAAGCCGCTGTTCTTCCGCATCTCCGCGACCGACTGGCTGGAGCAGGGAGGCTGGAGCGAGGACGACACCGTCCGCTTCGCCCGCGAGCTGCACGCCCACGGCGTCGACCTGCTCGACGTGTCCACCGGCGGCAACGCCTCCGGGGCGCGCATCCCGGTCGGCCCGAACTACCAGGTGCCGTTCGCCGCGCGGGTCAAGGCCGAGACGCCGATGCCGGTGGCCGCCGTCGGCCTGATCACCGAGCCCGAGCAGGCCGCGAAGATCCTCGCCAACGGTGAGGCGGACGCCGTCCTCCTCGGCCGCGAACTGCTGCGCAACCCGTCGTGGGCCCGGCTGGCCGCGCGCGAGCTCGGCGGCGAGGTCCACGTGCCGGACCAGTACCACCGGTCGGTGTGACGGCCCGCTGCCGTCGACGACCACACGGCCGTCACCCCGGCCCGCACGCCCGGTCGGTGTGAGGGCCGCAGGCCCTCGACGTCCACCGGGCCGTCACCCCGCGGCCCGCACGCCGGGTCGGGGTGACGGCCCGCTGGTGTCGGCCGCGCTCGGGGCGGATCCGATACCGCGCGATCCGCCCCGTGGACCACGCGCCGACCGGCGACCGGATCCACCCCGTCGACCATGCGCCGACCGGCGACCGGATCCGGCCCGCGCCCACCGGCCGCCGGCCGCCGGCCACAGGCCACCGGGTTCGGCCCGGCGCCGGCCGTCACCGGGTCAGGCTGAGCACCGTCCGCTCCAGGCGGGGCAGTGCGCGCTGCCCCAGCAGGGCGACGGCGATGGCCGCGGCCACCCCGGCCCAGGCGAGCGGGCCGAGCGGGGTGCAGCCGAACATCTGGCTGGCGCCCGGCGTCTGGACCAGCAGGACCAGCGCGGCCGCCGATCCCAGCACGGTCCCCCGCACCAGCGGGCTGCCCTTGCGGTCGGCCAAGGTCTGCGCGAGCTGCGTGCCGACCAGCGCGCACAGCGCCATCGTCGTCGAGCGGCGGGTCGTCCCCGGCGTGAACCGGCCGAACAACCAGGCGGTGACGGCACCCAGACAGGTCGTCAGGGCGCGGTGCCGGATCTGTTCGATCAGCGGGTCCCCGAGCAGGGAGGAGCCCAGTGGTCCGGTCGCCTCCTCGATCACGTCCTGGTGCGGGGTGACCGCGACGGCCATCGCCGGGAACAGGTCCGTGAAGAGGTTCACCAGCAGCATCTGCCGGGTGGACAGCGGCGCCCGGCGCCCCAGCAGGGTGCCGACGATGCCGAAGCCGACCTCGCCCGCGTTGCCGCCGATCAGGATCGCGATGGCGTCCGCGACGCTGTGCCACAGGGCCCGGCCCTCGCCGACCGCCTCGACGAGCACCCTCAGGTCCTCGTCGGTCAGGACCAGGTCGGCGGCGTTGCGAGCGGCCGCCGAACCGCGGGCGTTGATGCCGACCCCGATGTCCGCGGCCCGGATCGCGGCGGCGTCGTTGGCGCCGTCGCCGACCATGCCGACCACCCGGCCCGCGTCCCGCAGCGCCTCGACCACCTGCAGTTTCTGCTCCGGCGCGACCCGCGCCACGACCCCGCAGTCCCGCAGCATCCGGGCCCGCTCGGTGCGGTCCGCGGCGGCCAGCTCGTCACCGGTGACCACGTCGGTGTCCTCGGGCCAGCCCAGCTCCAGCGCGATCGCCCGGGCCGTCTCCGGATGGTCACCGGTCAGCATCACCGGCCGTACACCCGCCTCGCGCAGCCCGTGCACGAGCGCGTTGGACGTCTCGCGCGGGACGTCGGCGAGGGCGACCAGGCCGGTGAACTCCAGCGCCTGCAGCGGCTCGTCCAGCACCTCGGCGACCGACTCCTGCTCGTCCAGGCGGCGTTCGGCCACCGCCAGCACGCGCAGTCCGTGCGCGGCCAGGTCGTGCGCGAGCTCGGAGGCCGCCTGCGCGTGGCCGTTGCAGGCGGGCAGCACGTTCTCCGGTGCGCCCTTGACGACCAGCAGGCGGTCGCCGTCCGCGGTGCGCCCGACGGCGGCCGCGTAGCCGCGGGCCGCCTCGAAGGCGAGGCCTTCCTCCTGCGTCCACTCCGGATCGTCCGCGGCGGCCTCCAGCACCGCCTCGTCGGTGGCGTGCACCGGCCGGTCGGACCCGCCGTTCAGCCGCGGGCAGGCGCGCGCCGCCTGCACCAGGGTGCGGCGCGTGGGCGCCTCCTCGCGGCGGTGGACCGTGCCGTCGGCGTCCGTGACCCGGACCAGGCGCAGCCGGTTCTCGGTGAGCGTGCCGGTCTTGTCGAAGCAGATCGTGTCCATCCGGCCGAGCGCCTCCAGCGTGCGCGGCGCCCGCACCAGCACACCGCGCCGGCTGAGCCGGCGGGCCGCCGCGAGCTGCGCCACCGTCGCCACCAGCGGCAGGCCCTCCGGTACGGCGGCGACGGCCACCGCCACTCCCCCGCTGACGGCCTCCCGGATCGGTGTGCCGCGCAGCAGCGACAGCCCGGTCACCGCGGCACCGCCGGCCAGGGTGAGCGGCAGCGCCTTGCTGGTGAGTTCCTTCAGGCGGGCCTGGACGCCCGCGGAGGGCGGTGTCCGGGCGGCCAGGTGGACCGCGCGGGACGCCTCGGTGCGTTCACCGGTCTCGACGACGACCGCGCGGGCGTTGCCGGCCACCACGGTCGTGCCCTCGAACACCATGCAATGGCGCTCGGCGACCACGGCGGTCGGGCAGGCGTCGGTCGTCTTGTCCACCGGCAGCGACTCACCGGTCAGCGCGGACTCGTCGACCTCCAGGCCGTCCGCCCACAGCAGCCGCGCGTCGGCGGGGACGACGTCGTCCGCCTTGAGGTGGATGACGTCGCCGGGGTGGAGCTTGGCGGCGTCGACCGTCCGCGGTTCGCGCCACTCCTCGGAGGTGACGCGGGCCTTGCGTTTGTGCTCGGCGAGCAGCCCGGACAGCGCCCGTTGGGCGCGCAGCAGCTGGATGCCGCCGACCAGGGCGTTCAGGTCGAGCGCGCCGACGACCAGCAGGGCGTCGGCGGCGGAGCCGAGGATCGCCTCGGCGGCCGAGCCCACGGTGAGGACGGGGGTGAGCGGATCGTGCAGTTCCTCGCGTACGGCCTGCGCCAGCTGGAGCGTCCAGCGCACCGGCGCGAGCGCCGGGACCTTGCCGGCGCGCCGGGCGGCCCGGCGCAGCCGGCCGGTGGTCTGCTCCCGCAGCGGCGGCCGGTCCTCGCCGAGCCGCGCCAGCCGCTCCCGTACCGCGTCGGGCTCCAGGGCGTGCCAGGCGACGCGTGCGCGGGGGTGCGGGGCGCGCGCCGCGGCCACCCCGAGCGCCGCGCGGGCGCCGCTGACCAGGGCGGCGGCCGCGCTCACGTCCACCGGGGCGTGCCGGGTGCCGGGGATCGGGGCGCGCCGGCCGCGCCGGGCCTCGCCGATCGCGACGAGCAGCCCGGACAGGGCGGCCCCCGACCGGGCCAGGGTCTGGGAGGTACGGCCGACCCGCCGTGCGGCGGGCACCGCCCGCAGCAGCCGCCAGACGTCCGGCAGGCCACCGGGGGCGATCAGGTCGGCGCCCCACACCACGGGGGTGTCGCCGTCGGCGAGGGCGACGGCCACGTCACCGGCGAGCAGCCCGGTCACGACGTCGTGGTCCTCGATCGCCGCCGGGCGGGCGACGGTGAGCACCGGGCCGCGGGCGCGCAGCCGCTCGACGGCCTCGCCGAGCGGCCGGCCGGCGGGCAGCAGATGGTCGGCGAGCCCGGTGAAGTCCGCGAGCGCGGGGTCGTCCACCATCACCACGCGCAGCCCGGCGGCGCGGGCGGCGTCCAGCACCGGCTCCGCCCACGGGTCGGCACCCGCGCCCTCGGAGCGCAGCGCGCTCGGGTGCAGCAGCACCGACTCGACCGTCTCCAGTTGTCGCAGCCGCTCGCCGTCCCGGACCAGGACGCCGGTGCGGGCGAGGGCCATGCCGAGGACGGCGTGGAAGGCGGCGGGGCCGTACCGGGCGGCCTTGGGCGAGCCGGCGAGGACGGCCTCGGCGGCCTCGTTCACGTCGTGCTTGACCAGCAGGGCCGCCGCGGCGCCCAGCAGGCTGCCGGTGCCCGCGTGGGCGGCGTACTCCTCGGCGGGGGTGCCGCGCAGCGGCGGGCGCGGGTGGGCGGCGGCGTGCACCCCGTCCCGGCCGGGGGTGCACAGCCGGTCGTGGACCGCGTCGAAGGCCGCCGAGCGCGCCACCGTCTCCGCCAGCTGGCAGCCGCGCAGGGCGCCGTCGAGCACCAGCGCCGTCGGGGTCTGCCCGGCGCCGTGCGCGGCCGCGTTGGCGGCGGCCAGCAGCAGGTCCATCCGGGACCGGCCGAAGCGCCGGCGCAGCCAGCCGCGGACGCGGGGGTTCTCCCGCAGCAGGGTCACGCCCGCCGTCACCAGCCGCGGAGAGGGCGGCAGACGCAGCGCGTACGCGGTCAGCGCGGCCGCCGTGCCGGCCACGTCGGTCAGCAGGGCGGCCGTCGCGGTGCGCACCCCGGCCGGGTCGCCGGGGTGCGGGAACTCCTCGATGTCCAGGTCGGAGGCGTCCGCCGTGCCGAGACCGTGGCGTTCGGCCAGGGCGGTGGCGTGCTCCACGACCCGGTCGGTCAGGGCGTCCTCGGTCGCCGACACCACCAGCCGGGCCAGTCCGCCGTCCCAGTACGCGAAGGCGACGTCGGGCCGTTCGGCCAGGATGCGCGCGACCCGCCGTGCCGTCTCCTCCAGCCCACCCGCCCGCCGTACGTGGTCCTCATCGGCCGTCCGCAGCGCGAGGTGCGCGCGCCGGCCGGACCGCCAGGGGCCGCCCGAGCCCGGCAGCGCGCCGCGGGCGACGCGGCCCACCCTGACCGCGGCGTCCGCGCTCCGTACCCCCGCTCTCGCCGCCCCGGCGACCGCGCCCGCGGCCAGGCCGACGGCACCGGCGGCCAGGTCCGCGGGCGCGGAGCCGCGCGTCACCAGCCGGGGTCCGGCCGGGAGGACGGCGGCGACCGCCGCGGGAAGCTTCAGCAAGCCCAGGGCCATGGAATCCTCACTCTTCGCCGTGCTGCGTCCGGGTGTCGGGGGTGGACGGCGCGAGTCTCGTCCGCGTGGGTGACGCGGTGGTCCGCCTCGCCCGGGTGCCGTGGTGGTGGACGCCCGTCCCGTGCGAGGCGCTGAGCGTCGCGGTCTTCGCCACGTTCTTGGCGGCGCTCCTCGCCGTCGCGCTCTCGTGCCGGCCGGCGCCCGGCCCGTCGGGCGCGGCCTCGCGCCGGGCAGCGCCGGCCGCCTCGCGGCGTCCGCCGCCCGCGCGGTGTGCGGCACCGGTCGTCTCCCGCCCCGCGGCACCGGCGGCCGCCGGCCGCGCGTGCTGTGCGGCGCCGGCCTGCTCGCCGGGCCGCGGCTGGGTCAGCCAGGCCACGGCGGCCCCGGTGAGGGCCACCGGCCACTCGACCACCCCGGCGACGCCGAGCACCCCGGCGCCGGTGTAGACGGCCATCCGCCGGCCCCGCGGCGACATGGCACCGATTCTGTCCAGCGTCCCGCCGGCCGCCCGGCCCACCAGGCCGGCGCCGGGCACCCTCCGCAGCGCCGAGGCCGCGGCGCGGAGCGGCTGCGGGAGGGGGGTGGCGGCCGTGGACGACTGCTGCGTAGCCATGACTGTCCTCACCTCGCGTGACATCGCCTACCCGACCATCGTGTAAGACCTGCCGGGTTCCCGCGAAGCGGCCGGTCATCCCGCGGCTCCCCGGGGGCCTGCCCGGGGCCCGCGTGCGGTCCTGTCCGACCGCCGGGGGGCGCCGGGGCGGTGGCCGGGGAGTGGCCGAATACCGACTGCGCGAAGCGTTGACCAGAAAGCGCTTGCCCCTTACGGTCCGTTCAGCGATGTGACCGATGGAGGCGCCGAGTCGCCCGCATCGGGCCGTCAGCCCCACTCACTGTTCAGCGACACACACATCGTTCACATACACAACCTGACCGCACCGCACGACCCCCCACCGAAAGGAAGGCACGCGGGACATGACATCAGCGATCCGTCCACGCATCCGCCGCAGTCGCGCACTCGGCGGAACCCTGGCGGCCACCGGGCTAGCGGTTGGCATGCTCATGACATCCGGGGCGCTGTCCCCGGCGAGCGCCGCCACCTGGCCCACCGCCAACGGCAGCCAGGCGGTCTCCTCGACGATCAAGCTGTCGGGCACCAAGGACTACGGGATGAAGCGCCTGTACGGCACCGGGGACCTCGGCTCCGGCAGCCAGGACGAGGACCAGGGCCCCCTCCTGGAGCTCGCCCCCGGCACCGTCCTGAAGAACGTCATCATCGGCTCCCCGGCCGCCGACGGCATCCACTGTCTGGGCAGCTGCACGCTGCAGAACGTCTGGTGGGAGGACGTCGGCGAGGACGCGGCCACCTTCCTCGGCTCGTCGTCGTCCAACGTCTACACGGTCTCCGGCGGCGGCGCGAAGGAGGCCGACGACAAGGTCTTCCAGTTCAACGGCGCCGGCACGCTCAACGTGTCCGGCTTCGCCGTGAAGAACTTCGGCAAGCTGGTGCGCAGCTGCGGCAACTGCAAGACGCAGTACAAGCGGACGATCAACCTCGACACCATCGAGGCGACGTACAAGGGCACCGCGCTCGTCGGGATCAACACCAACTACGGCGACAGCGCGACGCTGCGGAACATCACGATCGTCGGCGACAGCAGCAGGAAGATCGTCCCCTGCCAGAAGTACATCGGCAACAACACGGGCAAGGAGCCGACGACCAACGGCTCGGGCCCCGACGGCACCTACTGCAAGTACTCCGCGTCCGACATCACGTACAAGTGAGCGCGCCGCGGTGAACGACGGCCGCACGGGGAGGCGTTGGGCCTCCTCGTGCGGCCGTCGGGCGTGATGCCCTCGCGCGTGGCAGGGGCCGGATCGGCCGGGGCGTGCGCCCCGCCCTCTCGGAGGACCGGCTCAGGAAGGCCGGCCGGCGGGAGGCCCGCCCGCCTCGCGTGCCGAGGCGCGGTGTTCGCCCACGGAGGCGGCCAGTTCCTCCTGGTAGGCGGCGTAGGCCGAACGCAGGACCGGGCCCGGCCAGGGGTCGGGCAGCAGGTCCGGCGGCAGGACCGGGTCGGCGAGCAAGTGCCGGACGACCGCGGCGAAGGCCGCGAGCCGGTCGGCCGGGCGTTCCACGGTGTCGGCGTGGTCGAGCAGGGCCCGGGCGGTCGTGGACCAGGAGTCCAGCGGCCACAGCCGCGCCGCCAGTGCGGGCGCGGGCTCGGCGGGGCGGGCGGTGTAGGACTGAGCGACCTCGGTGAGTCCGGCGGGCAGCGGGCGGTCGAGGTTCGCCGGGCGCAGCCAGACGCCCTCGCGCAGTTCGGCCAGGCGCAGCGCGGTCAACCGGGCGCGCAGGTCGGCGCGTTCGGCGGGGCCGCGGCCCGATGCCGTGATCACCACCATCTCCCAGTCGCCGTGCCACGCGCGCGTGCGGGGCCGTACCGCGTCGTCCTGGCGGCGCTGGCGCTCCAGGAGGCGGTCGCCGATGCGGTAACCGGTCTCGGTGCGCCGCAGGTCGCCGGCGGCGGTCATCCGGCTCAGCGCGGCACGCAGCGTGGAGCCGCCGACGCCGAACGGCTCCACCGCCCGGGTCAGCGCCCTGACCGGCAGCTCCGGCGGGTGCGCGCCGAGCAGCAGGCTCAGCACGACCGACCGGGCGGACAGCGGGCGCAGGGCGAGATCGCCGCCGGGCGGGCCTTGCGGGACGTGCGGGGAGCGCATGGGGACGTACTGTAGGCGCAGCACGGAATGTTGCACTATTGCTGCGGTCGCAGCAGGAGTGCAACATGGCGGGTATGACTTCGATCCTCGAGCCCGCGCGGCCGCAGCCGTCCACCACGCACGACGTCACCAACCAGCCCCCGCCGCTCGCGCCGTACGACGCCTCCGACGACGTGGCCCTGCTGGAGGGGCTGCGCCGGGAGGGCGCCGGCTGGGCCGAGGCGGACCTCCGGCGGCTCGGCGAGCGCGCGGGCGGCGCGCAGGCCCAGGAGTGGGGTGACCTGGCCAACCGGCACGAGCCGGAGCTGCGCACCCACGACCGCTACGGCAACCGGATCGACGAGGTGGAGTTCCATCCGGCCTGGCACGAGCTGATGCGGGTGGCGGTCGAGGAGGGCCTGGCCGGGGCGCCGTGGGCGGACGAACGGCCCGGCGCGCACGTGGCGCGGACCGCGGGCGGACTGGTGTGGGGCCACAGCGAGGCCGGACACGGCTGCCCCACGTCGATGACGTACGCCGCCGTGCCCGCGCTGCGCCGGGAGCCGGAACTGGCCAAGGTGTACGAGCCGCTGCTCACCAGCCGGGAGTACGACCCCGGGCTGCGCGTGCCGGCGCAGAAGCGGGGGTTGCTCGCCGGCATGGGGATGACGGAGAAGCAGGGCGGCTCCGACGTGCGGACGAACACGACGACGGCCACGCCGACCGCCGAGCCGGGCCTGTACACGCTGCGCGGGCACAAGTGGTTCACGTCGGCGCCGATGTGCGACGTGTTCCTGGTGCTGGCGCAGGCCCCCGGCGGGCTGTCGTGCTTCCTCGTGCCCCGGATCCTGCCCGACGGCAGCCGCAACCCGTTCCGGGTGCAGCGCCTGAAGGACAAGCTGGGCAACCGGTCCAACGCGTCCTCCGAGCCGGAGTTCGACGGGACGGTGGCCTGGCTGGTCGGGCCGGAGGGCCAGGGAGTGAAGACGATCATCGAGATGGTCAACTGCACCCGGCTCGACTGTGTGATGGCCTCGGCGACGCTGATGCGCAAGACGCTGGTAGAGGCCGGGCACCACGTACGGCACCGCAGCGCCTTCGGGGCGCGGCTGCTGGACCAGCCGCTGATGCGCAACGTCCTCGCCGACCTGGCGCTGGAGTCCGAGGCCGCCACGACGCTGACGCTGCGGCTGGCCGGGGCGGCCGACCGGGCGGTGCGGGGCGACGCGGGCGAGCGGGCGTTCCGGCGGATCGCCACGGCCGTCGGCAAGTACTGGGTGACGAAGCGGGGGCCGGCGTTCACCGCGGAGGCGCTGGAGTGCCTGGGCGGCAACGGGTACGTCGAGGACTCGGGTATGCCCCGGCACTACCGTGAGGCGCCGCTGCTGTCGATCTGGGAGGGCTCCGGGAACGTCAACGCGCTGGACGTGCTGCGGGCGCTGACGCGCGATCCGGAGACGGCGGAGGCGCTGTTCGCCGAGTTCGCGCGGGCGCGGGGCGCGGACGCCCGCCTGGACGCGGCGGTCGCGCGGCTGCGGGACGACCTGCGCGAGGCCTCCCCCGTCGGCGCGCGCCGCCTGGTCGAGCGTATGGCGCTCGCCCTCCAGGCCTCCCTCCTGGTCCGCCACGCACCCCCGGCGGTCGCCGACGCGTTCTGCGCGACCCGCCTGGCCGGCGACTGGGGCCACGCCTTCGGCACACTGCCTCCGGCGGCGGACCTGAACGCGATCCTGGACCGGGGGCTGCCGGGGGGCGGGGTGTGACCGGGGGGCTGGAGTGCCCGGTGATGGTGTGACTAGGGGGCTGGGATCCCGGGCGGTGTGTGACCCGGGGGGCTGGAGTGTCGGGTGAGGTGTGACCAGGGGGCTGCTGTCCCGGGCGGTGTGTGCCCCGGGGGCTGGAGTGCCCGGGGGGCGTGACCAGAGGGTTGGGGTCCCGAGCGGGGTGTGACCAGAGGGCTGGAGTGCCCGGCGGCGGCGTGCCGGGGCCGGACTGCCCAGCGGGGTCGCTGCGGGGGCGCGCGCCACGGGCGCCGGGATGCCACGCCCGGGCGGCCGGCGCCGGACCCGCACGGCCTGAGGCGGACTGGGCGGCCTGAGGCGGACCGCCGAATCCGCGCAACTGGCGACGCACCAGCGGAGGACCCGCGCGCCCGTGCGCCGTACCGCCTAAACCGCGCGACTGGCGACGCACCGCCGGATGACCCGCGCGGCCGGAGGCGGACCGGGCAGCCGCCGGCCGGGTCCGGGTGACCCGGCGGCTCGGTGACCCGGTGGCCGCGGCGCCGAGGTCGGGGCGTCGGGCCGGCCGGTGTCAGCCCGTGCGGCCCCGGCCCCGGTGTCAGCCCGTGCGGCCCCGTCCCCACAGGGGGTCGAAGCGGGCCCACTCGGTCTCCCACTGGTCCAGCCTGCGCCGCTCCAGGCGGCGGCACACGGCGCGGCCGGCGACGAAGGGGACCACGGCGGCGCTCAGCCCGGCCAGGGCGCCGAGCAGGGCGCCCCGCAGGTGGGCCTGCGCGACGGTGACGGGCTTGGACACCAGGCGGCCCCGCGGGTCGGTCCACACCGTCACGGGCGCGCCGGCGGCGCTGCCCCGCACCACCCGCACCTGTCCGTCGTGCGCGGAGCCGTCCGCCGCCCGCCACGACACCTCGGCCCACACCCGCTCGGCCCCGCCGGGGGACGCGGGCGCCCGCTCGGTCAGGTGGGCGACGACGGGACGCCACTCGGCGCGCTCACGGGCCAGTCCCTGCTCGACCGACCGGGCGGCGCCCAGCCCGGCGAGGACCCCGGCGAGGACGGTGCACGTCCACAGCGCGAGCACCACCCAGGCCTCCACCTTGTCGGCGCGGCGTCTGAGGGGATTGCGCCGCCAGCGCCACAGCCACACCTCGGGACCACGGACCCCCATCGACGGCACCCTCCTCATCAGCGCGAGCATCCCCGGCGCCCTCCTGTACGGCGAAGAGCCGCCCGGTGCTCAGGACGAGTCCTGCCCTTCGACGGTCCCACGGCCGCGCACGGCCCGCACGCGTTGTCCCGAAAGCGCCCCGCGCTCCGCTCGCGTCTGCCACAATCGCCGCCCTGACCTGCGGCGACACCGTGCGGAGAGGCCACTGTCAGTGGTGGGGTGCACACTGGCCGATGTCTGGGACAAAGACGTCGCGGAGGTGTGAGGCATGACCGGGGTACTGCTGGCCGTGGGCACGCGCAAAGGCCTGTTCATCGGGCGTCGCGAGCAGGGCGGCGACTGGGAATTCGACGAGAGTCCGTACTTCAACGCACAGGCCGTGTACTCGGTCGCCATCGACACGCGCGGCAGCACCCCGCGGCTGCTGGCCGGAGGGGACAGCGCGCACTGGGGACCGTCCGTGTTCCACTCCGACGACCTGGGCCGCACCTGGACCGAGCCGGCTCAGCCGGCGGTCAAGTTCCCCAAGGACACGGGCGCTTCGCTGGAGCGGGTGTGGCAGCTGCACCCGGCGGCCGCCGAGGACGACGTGGTGTACGCGGGCACGGAGCCGGCCGCGCTGTACCGGTCGGAGGACCGCGGGGAGACCTTCGAGCTGGTCCGCCCGCTGTGGGAACACCCGACACGGTCCAAGTGGGTGCCGGGCGGCGGCGGTGAGGGGCTGCACACGGTGCTCACCGACCGGCGTGACCCGCGCGCGGTGACGGTGGCCGTGTCGACGGCCGGCGTGTTCCGCACGGTGGACGGCGGGGCGAGCTGGGAGCCGTCCAACTCCGGTGTCTCGGCGGTGTTCCTGCCGGACCCCAACCCGGAGTTCGGCCAGTGCGTGCACAAGGTCGCGCGGGACGCCGGCAATCCGGACCGGCTGTATCTGCAGAACCACTGGGGGGTGTACCGCAGCGACGACGCGGGCGCCCACTGGACGGACATCGGCGAAGGGCTGCCGTCGACGTTCGGCTTCGCCACGGCCGCGCATCCGCACCGGGGCGACACCGCGTACGTGTTCCCGATCAACGCCGACGCCGACCGGGTCCCGGCGGGCCGGCGCTGCCGGGTCTACCGGACGGCGGACGCGGGCAAGAGCTGGGAGCCGCTGACGGCGGGCCTGCCGCAGGACGACCACTACGGCACGGTGCTGCGCGACGCGCTGTGCACGGACGACGGCGACCCGGCGGGCGTCTACTTCGGCAACCGCAACGGCGAGGTGTACGCCTCGGCCGACGACGGCGACAGCTGGCGGCAGTTGGCGTCCCATCTGCCGGACGTGCTGTGTGTGCGGGCGGCCGTGATCGGATGAACGACGAGGGGGGAACGGGGAATCGGCGGAACAGCGAAACAGGGGGGATCGCAGTGGACGTGGTGTCAGCAGGTGCGGGCCACCGGTTGATCGTCGCCTTGCGCACGGCAGTAGGGTGACGCCCGTGGCACCACGACCGTTGCATGAAATCGTCGAAGCAGGCTGGGCGCAGGCCCTGGAACCCGTGGCGGGGCGGATCGCCGCGATGGGTGACTTCCTCCGCGCGGAGATCGCCGCGGGGCGCACCTACCTGCCGGCCGGCGCGAACGTCCTGCGCGCCTTCCAGCAGCCCTTCGACGAGGTCCGCGTCCTCATCGTCGGGCAGGACCCCTACCCCACCCCGGGGCACGCGGTGGGTCTGTCCTTCTCGGTCGCGCCGGACGTGCGGCCGCTGCCGGGCAGCCTCATCAACATCTACCGCGAGTTGCAGGCCGACCTGGGGCTGCCGGCCCCGTCCAACGGCGACCTGACGCCGTGGACACGGCAGGGGGTGCTGCTGCTCAACAGGGCGCTGACCACGGCACCGCGCAAGCCCGGCGCGCACCGCGGCAAGGGCTGGGAGGAGGTCACCGAGCAGGCGATACGGGCTCTGGCGGCCCGGGGCAAGCCGCTGGTGTCCATCCTGTGGGGCCGCGACGCCCGCAATCTGCGTCCGCTGCTCGGGGATCTGCCCTCGGTGGAGTCCGCGCACCCCTCCCCCATGTCCGCGGACCGCGGCTTCTTCGGCTCCCGTCCGTTCAGCCGGGCCAACGACCTGCTGATCCGCCAGGGCGGCCAGCCGGTGGACTGGCGCCTGCCGTGACCGGCCCCGCCACGCCGGCGAACGGGCCGTCGACGAACGGCCCGTCGGCCGCGGGGGTCGCCGACCCGGTCGTGCTCGCCGTCGACTCCGGTGGCTCCGGGCTGCGCGTGGCCGTGGGGACCGCGGCGCGCGGGATGGTGGGGCAGCGGGCGTCGCGGGAGCCGGTGCGGACGGGGAGCCGGGGCATCGACGCGGGCCATCTACTGGACCAACTGCTGCCGCTGACCCGGGCCTTGCTGGCCGAGGCCGGGCTGCCGGCGCCGGCCGCGGCGGCCGTCGGGGCCGCGGGGCTCGCCACCCTCGGTGACGCGCTGCGCGCCGAACTGCCGGGTGCGCTGCGGCGGGAGCTGGGCGTACGGCGGGTGGCGCTCGCCGCGGACGCCGTCACGGCGTACACCGGAGCCCTGGGCGCGCGACCGGGCGCGGTGATCGCCGCGGGCACGGGCCTGATCGCCGTCGGCACGGATCTGACCGCCTGGCGGCGGGCGGACGGCTGGGGCCATCTGCTCGGCGACTGCGGTTCCGGCGCCTGGATCGGGCGGGCCGGTCTGGAGGCCGCGCTGCGCGCCCACGACGGCCGGCCGGGCGGCTCTGCGGCGCTGCTGGCGTGCGCCGAGAAGGTGTTCGGGCCGGCCACCGGGCTGCCCGGCGCCCTGTATCCGCGTCCCGACCGCCCGGCCGTGCTCGCGTCCTTCGCGCCGCAGGTGGCGGCGTGCGCGGCTGACGGCGACCCGGTGGCCGCCGGGGTCCTGCGCGAGGCGGCCCGGCACATCGCCGACTCGGCGGCCGCCGTGTGCCCGCCCGGCGGGGAGCCGTACGTCGCGCTCACCGGCGGCCTGTTCAGGACGGGCGAGCCGTTGCTCGTCCCCCTGGAGGAGGAACTGGCCGCACGGCTGCCGTACGCGCGCCGTGTGCCCGCCGAGGGCGACCCCCTGCACGGTGCGGTCCGGATCGCCCGCACCCTCGCCGCCGGCACCCTGACCCTGCCCGCGGACGGGATGATGCTGCAGGTGGTGGACGCGCCGGGGACATGAGCGACGAGATGACCTCTGCCGGACAAGTCACCTGAAACAGACGCCGATCACTTCCGATCCGTACGTAACTCATCAGACAAAACCGGACGGATACCGCTCACCTGCACCCTCCCCGAACAGGGGAGCCCAGGAAGCCAGTAACATGCGGCGCCATGAGCTCCCCCACTGGGCCCGCGTCCGGCCTGCCTGTACGAATGCCGCGCCCCCGCCAGCCCGGGCGGCACCGCCGTCCCGAACCCCTGGCGGCTCCCGAGGGCGCGCCCGCGCTCGTCCTCGCGGTGCCGGGCACGACCGGCGCCGCCACGCGCAACCTCGCCGAGGAGGTCGTGAGCATCGCGCGCTCCGAGCTGCCCGGCCTGGACGCGCGGATCGGGTACCTCGACGGGGACGACGCGGAGTTCCCGACGCTGCAGTCGGTGCTCGCGCACACGGCGGAGGAGCGCACGGCCCGCTACGAGCAGGCGCTCGCCGCCGGCCTCGAGGTCAAGGAGCCCGAGGGCCCCGTCGCGGTGGTCGTGCCGCTGCTGGCCGGTCCGGACAACGCGCTGCTGCGCCAGGTCCGGCAGGCGATGATGGACAGCCGGGTCGCCGCCGAGCTGACCGACGTGCTCGGGCCGCACCCGCTGCTCGCGGAGGCGCTGCACGTGCGGCTGTCGGAGGCGGGTCTGGCCCGCGCCGACCGCGCCCGCCTGTTCACCGTGGCGACGGCCGCGGACGGCATCATCCTCGCTGCGGTGGGCGGCGAGGAGGCCGTGCAGGCGGCCGGGATCACCGGCATGCTGCTCGCCGCGCGCCTGGCCGTGCCGGTGATGGCGGCCGCCCTGGACCAGGAGGGCTCCATCGCGAACGTCGCCGAGCAGCTGCGGTCCTCCGGATCCCAGCAGCTGGCGCTCGCGCCGTACCTGATCGGCCCGGAGATCGACGCTTCGCTGGTCGAGGAGGCCGCGAAGGAGGCCGGTTGCCCGGCCGCCGAGGCGCTCGGCCCGTACCCGGCGATCGGCAAGCTCGCGCTCGCCAAGTACACGACGGCGCTGGGCATCGCCCCGCAGCCGGCGCAGGGTACGCCGGTGCGCTGACCCGCGCCCGCACCACCACGGACCACTGCGCACACCGGATCGACCGCAGGGCCCGCTCCCCACAAGGGGGCGGGCCCTGCGCCATGAGGCGCCGGCCCGGTCAGCCGACGAGCACGCAGGTCGCCGCCGGCAGCGCCAGTGAGCCGGCCCGCCGGGGCAGTCCGGTGGCCGGCTCCAGGGCGAACCAGGTGATGTCGCCGGAGCGCTCGTTGGCGACGTAGAGGACTCCGTCGGCCTCGGTGAGCGCCCGCGGCCAGTGGCCGCCGCACGGCACCGTGCCGACGAGCCGCAGCTCGGCGCCGCCGGCCTCGACGGCGAGCACGGACAGCACGTCCTCGCCGCGGGTCGCGGTCCACACGTGGCGGCCGTCGGGCGAGGCGACGATCCCCGAGGGGTAGGCGTCGCCCGCCGGGGCGCCCTGCAGCACCGGCGTCTCGCCCAGCGGCGTCAGAACGCCCTCGGCGGCGTCCCAGCGGCAGACGGTGACCGTGGGCGTCAGTTCGTTGACGACGTAGGCGTACGCGCCGGACGGGTGGAACGTGAGGTGGCGCGGCCCGGAGCCGGGCCGCAGCGCGTACTCGCCGTGCAGGACGGGAACGCCGTCGGCGAGCGTGCACACCCGTACCGAGTCGGTGCCCAGGTCGACGCTGACCGCCCACCGGCCGCTCGGGTCCGATTGCACCTGGTGGGCGTGCGGGGCCTGCTGGCGCCGGCTGTGCGGGCCCGAGCCGGTGTGCCGCAGCACGCCGGAGGCGGCGGGCGCGAGGGTGCCGTCGGCGCGCACGGGCACGGCGGTGACGCTGCCGGAGCCGTAGTCGGCGGTGAGCAGATGACCGTCGTACAGGCCGAGGTGGGTGGGCCCGTCGCCGACGGCGACACGGGGGCCGGCCGGTTCGGGCTTGTCGCCGTCGAGACGGTACGCCGCGACGGCGCCGTCGGTGGTCTCGCTGACCGCGTACAGCGTCCGGCCGTCGGGCGACAGGGCCAGGTAGGAGGGATCGGGCAGGCCGTCGGCGCCGCCCAGGACCGTCAGCCCGCCCCCGTCGTCCGCGACGGCCGCGACGACGATCCCGGGGCCGCCGGCCGCCGTGTACGACCCGATGAACGCCCGCCGCCCGCTCTCCGCCACCACAGTCCCCTCTCACCGGCCACTCGTGGCGCCGACGCTAGCAGCCGATCATGTGCGGTCTAGACCAACGGGCCCCGTGTGGCGCGCCGCACCTCGGCGAGAGGCCCGCGCGGGCACAGCCCTGGGCATGGGCGGAGACACGGCGAGGCAGGCGTGCAGGCGTGGGCGGTGCCGGGGGATCGCCGCCGGACACTCCGCCTGCTGAAGCCGGACGCAGTGCCTCGACGGCAGAGACGCCCTCTTCAGCACAGAGGTCCTCCTCAGGCCCCCACCAGCCGGGACCCCGACGGGGTCCGCAGAGGGGTCGCCAGTTCGGCCAGGGCGCGCTCCAGGCCGTGGAGATGGGCCAGGGCGGCCGGTTCCGTGGCCGGCGGGTGGGCGGAGACCGCGAGTTCGCGGGCCTCGCCCTCGGTCAGCGCCTCCACCGCGGCCTGCACCCGCCAGCAGGCGGCGGCGAGCCGCGCGTCGTGGGAGGCCTCGGGGTCGGCGGCGACGGCGACCAGGCCGCGCAGCTCGCGGGCGCAGTCGTCGAGCAGGGCGAGCACGGTTCGGGCCCGCTGCTTGCGGCCGAGCATCGGGTTCAGCGGGTGTACCAGCGGCGCGACGGAGAGCCGGACCCGGCCGAGCAGCTGTTCCAGTTCGGCCACCCGGGGCGAGGGGTCGGCGCCGGGCGTGCCCGAGAGGCGCGCGGCGGCCTCGGCGGTGCAGGCGTGGACGCACCGCAGGGCGCGCTGGATCCACGCGTCGGTGACGGCGTGCGTGGTCACCGGCAGCACGAACAGCACCGCGAGGGCGGCGCCGAGCGCACCGACGCCGGTCTCCGTCAGCCGCAGCGCCAGCAGGCCGGGCGTGAGGACGCCGAGCAGGCCGTACAGGAGCTCGGCGAGGAGCGTCACGCAGAGCATCATCCAGGTGTAGGAGACGGCGGCCGTGTAGAAGATGCCGAAGACGCAGGCGGCGACGAGGACGGCGGTGGGCAGCGGCGCCCCGTGCACGGGCACGGCGATCAGCAGGCCGAGCCCGATGCCGATGACGGTGCCCAGCACCCGGCGGAAGCCGCGCACCAGGGTCTCGCCGCGCGAGGTGGTGTTGACGAAGACCCACCAGGTGGCGCCGACGGCCCAGTACCAGCGTTCCCCGCTGACCAGCTGGCCGGCGACCAGGGCGAATCCTGCGCCGGCGACGGCCTGGACCGCCTGCCGGGTGGTCACCCGGGCCAGTCCCCTGCCGCCCGGCGGCGCGGGCGCGGCGGCGGGCGGCAGGCGGCGCTCGTAGCACCACAGGCCGAAGCGGACCGCGGCCGCGGACGCCACGGACAGCAGCAGCGCGGCGTACAGCTCGGGCAGCTGCCCCGGACCGGCGTGCAGGAACTGCGCGATGAAGAACATCATGAACGCGAACACGCCGAGGCTGTGGCCGCGCGGCCCCCACCGCCGGGCGTACACGCCCGCGCCGACGACGGCGAGGAACATGACGTCGCGCAGGACGGGAACGTCGTGCAGCTCGGCCGCGGCCGCGAGCACCGGGAGGCCGACGACGGGGAGCAGGGCGGTGGTGGCGGCCTGGGCGCGCACGGTGGTGTCGGCGACCGTGAACAGGGCGAGCAGCGCGGCGAGTCCGCCGGTGACGGCACCGGGCAGGGAGTGTCCGGCCAGGCCGCACACGACGACGGCCAGCCCGATGCCGAGCACGGCCCGCGCCGCGAACCGCAGCCGTATCCGCCCCGGATCCGGAGCCACGAACGCCCTCTTCAGCACTGCTTACCGCCCCCTTGGCACACTCGCACGAAAAAGGCGCCGCGGAGGTCCGCAGCGCCATCGACCCGACTATGAGAGCATCACCGGCGACATCGGCTCAAGTCATGACTGTCAAGCTGTACCAATGGCTCAGCCACAGAGCCCTCTCGTCGGCCGGTAGCGAGCCATCGGACCAGCGACCCCGGCCGGGACGAGGACCGTCGTGGTGAGCCATTGGTACAGTCGGCGGCGATCACTGCACGACCCGAGAGACCGGTGGGGCCATGACCGTGGACGAGCTCGACACCCGCATCCTGCGGCTGCTGCTCGAACAGCCGCGCACGAGCGTGCGTGAGTACGCCCGGATCCTCGGAGTCGCCCGCGGCACGCTCCAGGCGCGCCTGGACCGCCTGGAGCGCGACGGCGTGATCACCGGCACCGGGCCGACCCTCTCCCCCGCCGCGCTCGGCCACCCGGTGCTGGCGTTCGTGCACATCGAGGTCACGCAGGGCCACCTCGACGACGTGGGCGACGCGCTGGCCGCCGTACCGGAGATCGTGGAGGCGTTCTCGATCACCGGCGGCGGGGACATGCTGACCCGGGTCGTGGCCCGGGACAACGCGCACCTGGAGGACGTGATCCAGAAGGTGATCAGCCTGCCCGGCGTGGTGCGCACCCGCACGGAAGTCGCCCTGCGCGAGCGGGTCCCGCACCGCCTGCTGCCTCTGGTGGAGTCGATCGGACGGCAGAGCGCCTCCTGAGCGTCACGGTCACGCCCCGTCCCTGACGCCACCACCGCGCCGCGCCCTGAACGTCAGGACCGGCCGCGCGCCGCCCGGGCCGCCAGGTCCGTCTTCCTGATCTTCCCGGTGGGCGTCATGGGCAGCTCGGGGACGATCTCGACGACCGGCACCTTGTACGCGGCCATCGCACCGCCCGCCCACTCCCGCAGCCCGTCGGCGGTGAGCGCCGAGCCGGGCGCGGTGGTGACGTAGGCGTACGGCAGCTGCCCGCTGTGCTCGTCGTCGACGGCGACGACGGCCGCGGCGCGCACGTCGGGGTGGCGGGCGAGGAGCGTCTCGACCTCGGTCGGGAACACGCTCATGCCCTTCACCTTGATCATGTCCTTGTTCCGGCCCAGGTAGCGCAGACAGCCGTCCTCGTCGAGGCTGCCGATGTCGCCGGTGTGCAGCCAGCCGCCGCGCAGCGCCGCCGCGGTGGCCTGAGGAGCGCGCCAGTAGCGGGTGAGGACGGACGGACCGCGCACCACGATCTCCCCGGGCGTGCCGGGCGGTACCGGCTCGCCCGTGCCGAAGTCCAGGACCATGATGTCGGTGCCCGGCACGGGCAGTCCGCAGAACACCGGGTCGCCGAGCAGGTCCCGGTCGCCGTCCTGGAAGCCGAGGGTGCTGGTGTCGCTGGTGTGCGTCTCGGTCATGCCGTACGACGCCTCGCGCAGGACGCCGCCGGTGGCCGCCCGCCAGCGGGCGCGGACGTCGGGGGTGAGCCGGCGGACGAAGGAGACGGCGAGCGGGTGGGTGAGGCTGCTCACGTCGTGGTCCGCCAGGTCGGGACGGTCGAGGAGTTCGAGGTAGTTCTCGACGGTGCCGGCCATCGTGGTGACCCGGTGCTCCTCGATCAGCCGGAGCACCTCGGCCGGGTTCCAGCGGGGCATCAGCACGCTGGTGCCGCCGGAGACGAGCGGGGCGAGGATGCCGAGGTTCTCGCCGGCGATCCAGAAGACGGGCAGGTAGCACAGGGAGACGATGCCGTCCTCGGCGCCGGGCAGGCCGTTCTGGATGGCGGTGGCCGTGTAGACCATGTGGCGCTGGGTGTGTTCGACGCCCTTGGGCAGGCCGGTGGTGCCGCCGGTGTAGTTGAGGGCGGCGAGCGCGTCGAGGTCCTCGGGGCCGTCGGTCAGCGGCGCGTGGGCGAGGACATCCGCCCAGACGTCCTCCAGGAGCACGCCCCGGGTCTCGCTGCCGCTCAGCGCCTCCTCCAGTACGTCCTTCAGGGGCTCGAAGGAGAGCACCAGCCGGGCGCCGGAGTCGTCGAGTTCGTGGCGTATCTCGGCGGCGCGGAACATCGGGTTGACCGGCACGTGCACGGCGCCCAGGCGCAGGATGGCGAGGAAGGCGACGGCGAAGACGACGCTGGTGGGCAGGCAGACGGCGACCCGGTCGCCGGGCCTGACACCGCGGTCGGCGAGCCAGCCGGCCAGGCGGCCGGTGACGTCGTCCAGCTCGCGGTAGCCGAGCGACTGGCCGCCGGTGACGATCGCGGCCCGGTCGGGCCGCTCCCGCGCCCAGTGGCGCACGTACCCCGGCACGGTGCGTTCGCCCGCACGGTGCCGGACCGTGGCGGGCTGACGGCCGCGCCGGGCCCGTGCCCAGCGCTCACGCAGGTCGGCCAGGCACTCCTCGATGCCCGCCGCGGGCGGCGTGGTGGGTGTCTGCGCGGTGCGGGGTGTGTGCGTCATCGCGGCTCGTCCTCCCTCGGGGCGACATGGAGCAGCTGCAGGTACATGGCCGTCACGTCCCGTACGGCGGCCGCGTGGCCGATCCGGCGGGCGGCGACCTGACGGGCGAACTCGACGCTCATGGCGCCCACCGCGCGGGCCACCGCGAGCGGTTCGGTCACCGGTCGCGCCCGGCCCTCGGCGACCAGGCGGCGGATGTAGCGGGCGTGGCGGTGCACGGGCCGCTCCCGGATCTCCTGCCACAGCGCGCGGACGTCCTCGTCGGTGCGCGCCTGCTGCTCCAGCAGCGGCATGAGCGCGGCGTGCCGGGCGTAGGCCGCGACGAACGCGGCGACGGACGCGCGGGCGACGGCGTGCGCGTCGTCGGTGTCGACGCCGGGAACCTCCTGCGCGGCGAGGAAGGCGTCCCGTACCCGGACGGCGAGAACGCGGAAGACCTCCTCCTTGGAGGCGAAATAGACGTAGAAGCCGGCCCGGGAGACCTCGGCCTCGGTGGTGATGTCGGCGACGGTGGCGGGGCCGTAGCCGAGCCGGGCGAACACCGTCTCGGCGGCGTCGAGCAGCCGCGCCCGGGCCGGGGCCTCGGTGCGGTCGCGGGCGGTGCGGACCGCCCAGGTCTTCGGGGTGCGTGCCACGCCGCCAGCGTATTGACGTTGACGTCAATGTCAATGAGCATGGCACGGCCGGTCGTCCGCGCCCTCAGGGAGCTGTCATGGGTTCTGCCGCCGTCCTCGTCGCCAACCGCGGGGAGATCGCCGTCCGGGTGCTGCGGGCCGCGCGCGAGGCGGGGCTGCGCGCGGTCGCGGTGTACGCGCCGGGCGACGACGCCCATGTGGGGCTCGCCGACGAGGCGGTGCCGCTGGCCGGCGGCTATCTGGACGCCGAGGCGCTGGTCGAGGCCGCGCGGCGCACGGCGTGCGGCTTCGTCCACCCCGGGTACGGCTTCCTCAGCGAGGACGCGGACTTCGCGGAACGCTGCGCCGAGGCCGGGATCCGGTTCGTGGGTCCTACGGCGCGCACCCTGCGCCTGCTCGGCGACAAGGTACGGGCCCGGGAGCTGGCCGCGCGGGAGGGCGTGCCGGTGCTCGCCGGGGCGAACGGCCTCGACGGCGCCCGCGCCCTGCTGGCCGACGGGCCGCTGATGGTGAAGGCGGCCGGCGGGGGCGGCGGCCGCGGGATGCGGGTGGTGCGGTCGGCCGGGGAGCTGGAGGAGGCCTGGGAGCGATGCCGTTCGGAGGCGCGGCAGGCCTTCGGGCGGGACGAGGTGTACGCGGAGCGGCTGCTGGAGGGCGCCCGGCACATCGAGGTACAGATCGTCGGGGACACGGCCGGCGCGGTGACGCATCTGTGGGACCGGGACTGCAGCGCCCAGCGTCGCCACCAGAAGCTGATCGAGATCGCGCCGGCACCCGAACTCCCCGACGCGGTACGGGAGGAGATCCTCGCCGGAGCCGTGCGGCTGGCCCGGGCGGCCGGCTGCTCCAGCCTGACGACGGTCGAATTCCTGGTGCGCGGCGAGGAGTTCCGTTTCATCGAGGCCAATCCCCGGCTGCAGGTGGAGCACACGGTCACCGAGGAGGTGACCGGGGTCGACCTGGTCGCGGTCCAGTTGCGGCTCGCGGCCGGGGACACCCTCGCCGACGTCCGGCTCGCGGGGCCGCCGCCGGCTCCGCGCGGGGTGGCGGTGCAGACGCGAGTCAACGCCGAGGTGACGGCGGCCGACGGCGCTGTGCTGCCGCAGTCGGGCCGGATCACGCGGTTCGACGTGCCGACGGGTCCGGGCGTGCGGGTCGACACGGCGGTGCGGGCCGGGGTGGAGATCGGCACGCGCTACGACGCGCTGCTGGCGAAGGTGATCGCGTACGCGCCGCAGGGAGGGGTCGAGGCGGCCTGCGCGCGGGCCCGGCGGGCGCTGGCGGAGTTCGCCGTGGACGGGGTGCGCACGGGCATCCCGCTGCTGCGGGAGGTGCTGGACCGCCCCCGGTTCTGGGCGCACACGGGCGTGGTCGCCGAGCATGTGCGGGCCTCGGCGGACGCGGAGCCCGCGGCCGAGGACGGCACGGTCACCGCGCCGATGAGCGGCACGGTCGTCTCGGTGGACGTGGCGGCGGGCGAGGCGGTCCGCTCCGGTGGGCCGGTGCTGGTGATCGAGGCGATGAAGATGGAGCACGTGGTCCGCGCGCCCGCCTCCGGGGTCGTACGGCGGCTGTACGCGCGCGTGGGCGAGACGGTCGCCGCCGGGGCGCTGCTCGCGGAGCTGGACCAGGTCGCCGGGCCGGACGGGGACGGGGAGCCGGAGGAGCGGGCCGATCTGGACGCCGTCCGCGCCGATCTGGCCGAGGCGGAGCGCCGGCACGGCTTCACCCTGGACGCGAACCGTCCCGAGGCCGTCGCCAAGCGGCACGCCCTCGGCCGCCGCACGGCCCGCGAGAACATCGCCGACCTGTGCGACGAGGGGTCGTTCACGGAGTTCGGCGCGCTGGCGATCGCCGCCCAGCGCCGGCGCCGGCCGCTGGAGGACCTGATCCGCTCCACGCCCGCCGACGGCATGGTGACGGGCACCGGGCGGATCGACGACCGGACGTGCGTGGTCATGTCGTACGACTACACGGTGCTGGCGGGGACACAGGGGCTGAACAACCACCGCAAGACCGACCGCATGCTGGAGCTGGCGGAGCAGCGGCGGCTGCCGGTGGTGCTGTTCGCGGAAGGGGGCGGCGGCCGCCCCGGGGACACGGACACCACGTCCGTCGCGGGTCTGGACATCACCACGTTCCAGCGCATGGGCCGGCTCAGCGGCCGGGTGCCGCTGGTCGGGATCGCCTCGGGCCGCTGCTTCGCCGGGAACGCGGCGCTGCTCGGCTGCTGCGACGTCGTCGTCGCGACACCGGAGGCGAGCATCGGGATGGGCGGCCCGGCGATGATCGAGGGCGGCGGGCTCGGCGTGTACCGGCCGGAGGAGGTCGGGCCGCTGTCGGTGCAGGTCCCGAACGGAGTGGTGGACCTGGCGGTGGCCGACGAGGCGGAGGCGGTGGCGGTCGCCCGGCGCTATCTGTCGTACTTCACGGGCCCGCGGGCCGACTGGGAGGAGCCGGACCCGCGGCTGCTGCGGCACGTCGTGCCGGAGAACCGGCGGCGGGCCTACGACATGCGGGCGGCCGTCCGCGCGCTGGCCGACGTCGACTCGGTGCTGGAGCTGCGCGCCGGCTTCGGCGTCGGCGTCCTGACCTGCCTGGTGCGGATCGAGGGCCGGCCGCTCGGGCTGATCGCCAGCAACCCGGCGCACCTGGGCGGGGCCATCGACCGGGACGCCGCGGACAAGGCTGCGCGTTTCCTGCAGTTGTGCGACGCGTTCGGCCTGCCGGTGGTCTCGCTGTGCGACACGCCCGGATTCATGGTCGGCCCGGACGCCGAACGGACCGCGACGGTACGGCACTTCGCCCGGCTCTTCGTCACCGGCGCGAACCTGCGCGTACCGCTGGTGAGTCTGGTGCTGCGCAAGGCGTACGGGCTGGGCGCGATGGCGATGATGGGCGGCTCGACCCGCGCCCCGCTGGCCACGGCGGCCTGGCCCAGCGGCGAGTTCGGCGGCATGGGCCTGGAGGGCGCGGTCCGCCTCGGCTACCGCAAGGAACTGGAGGCGCTCGCCGACCCGGCCGAGCGGCAGGCGGCCTTCGAGGCCCGGGTCGCCGAACTGTACGAGCACGGCAAGGCGGTGAACGCGGCGGCGGCCCTGGAGATCGACGCGGTCATCGACCCGGCCCGGTCACGGGCGTGGGTCTCGGCGGCCCTGGAGACGTGGTCCGAACCGACCGAACCGGGCCGGGGGTTCGTCGACACCTGGTGATCCGGCGTCATCCTCGGCGGCGACACCGGCACGCCGTACGTCACTCAGGTGACGGGTTTCCGTCAGCGAGCGGGGCAGCACGCTGACGGACCTCACCGCATGGCTAGCCGCGGCGGCGGGGTTTGCCCGCGCCTCCGCTGCCGCGGCGGCCGCCGCCCTTGGCGCCGCCGCCGCTCCGTGTGCCGCCGCTCTTCGCCGCGCCCCCGCCCTGCGCGCGGCCGCCCCGGGAGGCTCCTCCACGGGAGCCGCCGCTCTTCGCACCGCCGGCGGTGGCCTTGCGCTCGCCGCCGCGGGCGGGCGTGCGCCGCTCCCCCTTGCTTCCCTTGTCCCCGCTCTGCTGGGCCTGGGCCTGCTGGGTGCGGCCCCGGCCCCGTGTGCTGTTGACCGTGCGGCCGCGCACGATCCCGATGAACTCCTCCACCAGGTCGGTCGTGGCGTCCTCCGGCCAGGACAGCACCACACTGGACTGCGGCGCGTCGGTGACCGGCCGGTAGGTGAGGTCCCGGCGGTGGTGGAGCCGGGCCAGCGACTGCGGCACCATCAGCACCCCGATCCCGGCCGCGACCAGTTCGATCGCGTCCTCGGTGGTCTCCGGGCGCTGGAAGGCGGGCTCGCCCGGCGGCGCGTCCTGCCAGCCGAGCACGTCGTCGAGGGGATGCAGGACGACCTCGTCGGCGAGATCACTCAGGGTGACCTCGTCGGCGGCGGTGACCACGTGGTCCTTGGGGACCACGACGACCGTGGTCTCCGTGTAGAGCGGGATCGCGCTGAAGAAGGTCCGGTCCACCGGCAGCCGCAGCAGACCGATGTCGGCGTCGCGCTCGCGCAGCACGCCGGCCGCCTCGCCGGCCGGGACCTGCAGCAGGGTGAGGGGGACGTCGGGCAGGCGCTCGGTCCAGACCCGGGCCCACTTGGCGGGCGTCACGCCGGGGACGTACGCGAGCCGGAACGAGGGGGAGTCTTCGGAGCCTGTCACGCGGGCAAGGCTACCGGCTGTGGTCGGGGGTCTCCGCCCGGCCGGATAGGCTGGACCGCATGAAGTCGCAGCAGAACGCCCAGACGATGAAGCCGGCCACGGCGGCGAAGAAGCTGGGTGTGTACCTCCCCGCCACCCCCAAGGAGTTCCAGGAGGGTGTCGTCTCGCGTGCGGAGCTCGACGAGCTCCAGGCCAACCCGCCCGAGTGGCTGCGCGAGCTGCGACGCAACGGTCCTCACCCGCGGCCCGTGGTCGCGGCGAAGCTGGGCGTCTCCCACGCGGGCCTCGCCCGTGCCGGGATCACCGACGCGCTCACCACCGAGCAGATCGAGGCGCTCAAGCAGGAGATGCCCGAGTGGCTGGTGAAGGAGCGCGCCACCCAGGCCGAGGTGCGCAAGGAGGCGGCCCGGCTGAAGCAGCGGGACGCCGAGCGCGACCAGGGGTAGCCGCAAAACCCGGTGCGGCGGGCCGCGGCGCGCTGCGATCATGCCGCAATGCGTGACACCCTCGAACAGCTGGTCGTACGGCACACCCACCGCATCCCCCTCCCCGCCGGACCGGCGGGGCCGGGCGAGGCCGCGGCGCGGCAGTTCGACGCCGCGCTGGTCTCGGTGGGGTTCAAGCTCTCCGGGCAGGCGCTGAAGCACCTGTCGTCGCTGTCCCGGGCCACCGTCGTCGCCACCGCCCGCCGGGTGCTGGCCACCGTCCGCGAGACGGCCGGCGACCACGTCCGGCACAACGTCTACTTCGTCGACTTCCCGGCGAACGTCCCCGACACCGTCGACTTCTGGATGCGCTGCCTCACGGAGGCGCTGGCCGACGACGCCGCCCGCCCCGGCGTCCTCAGCCGGCTCGACGCGGGCGTCGTGGACCTGCTGACCCTGCCGTCCTACGGCCGCTACCCGCACGCCTACGACGAGATGCTCGCCGCGCACGACGAACTGATCCCGGCGGTCGGCGACCGCCTCACCGTGCTGCACCTCGGCGGCCCCCTGGAGGACGAGGTCACCGAGCTGTACCTGGCGCTGGCCGGCAGCAGCACCCCGCTCGGCGAGGACGGGCTGCGGGACCTGGAGCTGCTCGCCGGGCACTGCGTGGACGGGCCGCAGCCGGAGGCGATCCCGGTACGGGAGAACCGGGCGGTGGTGAACCGGGCCCGGCTGACCGCGGGCGCGCCGCTGCTGCTGGACACGGTCACCGACGTCCTGCGGCTGGCCTGCGCCCTGTCCGGCGGCGATGTGACCCTGACGGAGCCGACCCGGTTCTCGACGCTGCCGCGGCCGGTGCGCCGCGCGCTGCTCGCGGGCCTCGACGCGGTCGTCGCCGCCTCCCCCGCCAAGCTCGCCGACGTCACCGCGCACCGCGAGCCGTTCAAGCGGCTCGGTGAGCGGCTGCACCCGCACGAGTACCCGCGGTGGCCGCACGCCGCCGAGGTGTTCGCGGTCGCCCGTGGGGAGAAGGAGGCGCGCTCGTTCGGCAGCCGGGTCGAGGAGCTGCTCGCGACGCACGACGTGACGGGCGCGGTGACGCTGCTGTCGGCCGCCCCGGGCCGGCTGTACCGCGCGCTGGACCGGCTGCTGCGCACGGCGCTCACCCAGGAGGAGCGGGACGCGGTGGTGACGGCGGCCGAGCAGGTCGCCGGCGAGGTGTCGGGGCGCGTGCTGCTGTCGGTGGCCGAGCACCTGCGCAACCGTGCCCGGGCGAGCGGTGAGCGCCGGGTGTTCGTCGGCCGCAGCGGCCGCGCCTGGGTCACCGAGGACACGCGCCCGCCGGTGCTGCCGCCGGAGCGGGAGCGGCTGATCGGCGTGATCGACGAGGAGATGCGCCGTCGCCTGCCGGCCGTGGACCACCTCCTGGTCGACCCGGACGTGCTGGACGTGGCGCTCCCGCTCAGCGGCAAGGCGACCGCCTCCGGCCTGGGCGTGCTGCCCCGCGGCTCCCTCTCCCCTGTCGACGGCGAGCTGCTGCGTTTCTTCGTGTACTGGAAGGAGCGCGTCCACCGCACCGACTACGACCTGTCGGCGCTGCTGCTCGACGCGGGGTACCGGACGGTCACCTGGCTGTCGTACATGGCCCTGTCCGCCATGGAGGGCGAGCACTCCGGCGACATCACGGAAGCGCCCGAGGGGGCCTCGGAGTTCATCAACCTGCGGCTCGGCGCCGTGCGCGGCACCTACATCGTGCCGCAGGTCAACATCTTCTCCGGGGAGGGCTTCGAGGAGGTCGAGGAGTCCTTCTTCGGGTTCATGCTGCGCGAGGCGGAGCAGGCGGGACGGCCCTTCGAGCCGCGGACCGTGCGGATGAAGTCGGACCTGCGCGGGCCGGGCCGGGTGGCGCTGCCGCTGGCGTTCCTGCGAGGTGAGGACGGCCGGTGGCGCGCCAAGTGGCTGCACCTGTACCTCAAGGGCCACCCGGCGGCCAACCGGGTCGAGGGCAACCGGGTGTCGGTGGCGACGCTGCTGCGCGGCATCGTCGAGCGGGAGTACCTCACCGTGGGCCATCTGGCCGATCTGCTGGCCGGGCGGGGGACGACCGTGACCCGCTGGGACGGTGCGTCCGTGCCGGACGGCCCGGTCACCTACATCGGTCTGGAGCGGCCCGACGGGCTGCACCCGGACTCGCGGATCGTCACGCCGGAAAATCTGCGCGACCTGATCCCGGAGTGACTGCTACCTTGGGCGTCGGCGAGGCCATGCAGGGGCTTCCTTCTCAGACTCCTTTTCTGCGTTAGCCCTTGCGCTCTCCTCGCCCTCGACGTCGGCCCCCCGGCACCTTCCGGTGCCGGGGGGCCGTTTGTCGTCTCTTGGCTCAGCCGATCACGACGAGCAGGTCGCCGCCCTCGACCTGCTGGACCCGGTTGATCGCGAGGCGGGACACGGTGCCCGCCTTCGCCGCGGTGATCGAGGCCTCCATCTTCATCGCCTCGATGGTGGCCACGGTCGCACCCGCCTCCACCTGGTCGCCCTCGGCGACGGCGAGGGTGACCACGCCCGCGAAGGGCGCCGCGACATGGCCCGGGTCGGCGCGGTCGGCCTTCTCGGTGGCCGGGATGTCGGCCGACGCTGCGACGTCGCGGACCTGGATCGGCCGCAGCTGGCCGTTCAGCGTGGACATCACCGTGCGCATGCCGCGCTCGTCGGCCTCGCCGATCGCCTCCAGACCGATGAGCAGCCGCACACCGGGCTCCAGGTCGACGGCGTACTCCTTGCCCGGGCGCAGGCCGTAGAAGAAGGCCTTGCTGTCCAGGATGCTGGTGTCGCCGAAGGAGTGGCGGTGGGCGAGGAACTCACGGGTCGGCGCGGGGAAGAGCAGCCGGTTGAGGGTCGCGCGGCGGTCCTTCTCCAGGCCCTCGCGGTCCTCGGCGGACAGCTCCGGCACCGGCTTCGCCTCGGCGCGGCCCTTCAGGGCCTTGGTGCGGAACGGCTCCGGCCAGCCGCCGGGCGGGGTGCCCAGCTCGCCGCGCAGGAAGCCGATCACCGAGTCGGGGATGTCGAAGCGGTCCGGGGTCTCCTCGAACTCCTTCGGGTTCACCCCGGCGCCGACCAGGTGCAGGGCGAGGTCGCCGACCACCTTGGAGGACGGGGTGACCTTGACCAGGCGGCCCAGGATGCGGTCGGCGGCCGCGTACATCGCCTCGATGTCCTCGAAGCGGTCGCCGAGGCCCAGCGCGACCGCCTGGGTGCGCAGGTTGGACAGCTGGCCGCCGGGGATCTCGTGGTCGTAGACACGGCCGGTCGGGGAGGCGAGGCCCGCCTCGAAGGGGGCGTAGATCTTGCGGACGCTCTCCCAGTACGGCTCCAGGTCGCCGACGGCCTTGAGGTCGAGGCCGGTGGGCCGCTCGGAGTGGTCGGTGGCGGCGACGATCGCCGACAGCGACGGCTGCGAGGTGGTGCCGGCCATGGAGGCCACCGCCCCGTCGACCGCGTCCGCGCCGGCCTGGATCGCGGCGAGGTAGGTGGCGAGCTGACCGCCCGCGGTGTCGTGGGTGTGCAGGTGGACCGGCAGGTCGAACTCGCGGCGCAGCGCGGAGACGAGCTTCGCGGCGGCCGGGGCGCGCAGCAGGCCGGCCATGTCCTTGACCGCGAGGACGTGGGCGCCGGCGTCGACGATCTGCTCGGCGAGACGCAGGTAGTAGTCGAGGGTGTAGAGCCGCTCGCCGGGGTCGCTGAGGTCGCCGGTGTAGCACAGGGCGACCTCGGCGACGGCCGTTCCGGTCTCGCGGACGGCCTCGATGGCGGGGCGCATCTGGCCGACGTCGTTCAGGGCGTCGAAGATGCGGAAGATGTCGATGCCGGTGGCCGCGGCCTCCTGCACGAACGCGTCGGTGACCTCGGTCGGGTACGGGGTGTAGCCGACGGTGTTGCGGCCGCGCAGCAGCATCTGCAGACAGAGGTTGGGGACGGCCTCGCGCAGGGCGGCCAGCCGCTCCCACGGGTCCTCGGCGAGGAAGCGCAGCGCCACGTCGTAGGTGGCGCCGCCCCAGCACTCCAGGGACAGCAGTTCGGGCAGGGTGCGGGCGACGACCGGGGCGACCGCGAGGAGGTCCTTGGTGCGCACCCGGGTGGCGAGCAGGGACTGGTGGGCATCGCGGAAGGTGGTGTCGGTGACGCCGATGGTCGGCGACTCGCGCAGCCAGCGGGCGAAGCCCTCGGGGCCCAGCTCGGTGAGCTTCTGCTTGGAGCCGGCGGGCGGCTCGGCGGCGGGCAGCGCGGGCAGCTTGCTCACCGGGTCGATCAGCTCGGGGCGCTCGCCGTGCGGCTTGTTCACGGTGACGTCGGCGAGGTAGGTGAGCAGCTTGGTGCCGCGGTCGGCGGAGTGCCGGGAGGTGAGCAGGTGCGGGCGCTGCTCGATGAACGAGGTGGTGACGTTGCCGGCCTGGAAGTCCGGGTCGTCGAGCACGGCCTGCAGGAAGGGGATGTTCGTGGCGACGCCGCGGATGCGGAACTCGGCGACCGCGCGGCGGGCCCGGTTGACGGCGGTGGTGAAGTTGCGGCCCCGGCAGGTCAGCTTGACCAGCATGGAGTCGAAGTGCGCGCTGATCTCCGTACCGGCGTGGGTGGTGCCACCGTCGAGGCGGATGCCGGAGCCGCCGGGCGAGCGGTAGGCGCTGATCCGGCCGGTGTCGGGGCGGAAGCCGTTGGCGGGGTCCTCGGTGGTGATACGGCACTGCAGCGCGGCCCCGCGCAGGGTGACCGTGTCCTGGGACAGGCCGAGGTCGGTCAGGGTCTCGCCGGCGGCGATGCGCAGCTGGGACTGGACGAGGTCGACGTCGGTGACCTCCTCGGTGACCGTGTGCTCGACCTGGATGCGCGGGTTCATCTCGATGAAGACGTGCCGGCCCTGGCGGTCGAGCAGGAACTCGACGGTGCCCGCGTTGCGGTAGCCGATGTGCCGGGCGAACTTGACCGCGTCGTCGCAGATCCGCTCGCGCAGCGCCGGGTCGAGGTTGGGTGCGGGCGCCAGCTCGATGACCTTCTGGTGGCGGCGCTGCACCGAGCAGTCGCGTTCGAAGAGGTGCATGACGTTGCCCTCGCCGTCGGCGAGGATCTGCACCTCGATGTGGCGGGGTTCGACGACCGCCTGCTCCAGGAAGACCGTCGGGTCGCCGAAGGCGGACGCGGCCTCGCGGGAGGCGGCCTCGATGGCCTCGCGCAGCTGGGCGGGGTCCTCGACGCGGCGCATGCCGCGCCCGCCGCCGCCCGCGACGGCCTTGACGAAGACGGGGAAGCCGATGTCCTCGGCGGCCCGCAGCAGTTCGTCGACGTCGGTGGAAGGCTGCGAGGAGCCCAGCACGGGCACGCCGGCCTCGCGGGCGGCGGCCACCGCGCGGGCCTTGTTGCCGGTCAGCTCGAGGATCTGCGCGCTCGGGCCGACGAAGGTGATGCCGGCCTCCTCGCAGGCGCGCGCCAGCTCGGGGTTCTCGGACAGGAAGCCGTAGCCGGGGTAGACGGCGTCGGCACCGGCCAGCCGGGCGGCGCGGATGATCTCGTCGACGGAGAGATACGCGCGCACCGGATGCCCGGGTTCACCGATCTCGTAGGCCTCGTCGGCCTTGAGCCGGTGCAGCGAGTTGCGGTCCTCGTGCGGGAAGACGGCCACGGTGCGCGCGCCGAGCTCGTATCCGGCCCGGAAGGCGCGAATCGCGATCTCGCCACGGTTGGCGACCAGTACCTTGCGGAGCATCCCCGATCCCTTCGGCGTGCGGGTGAGTGCCACCATGGTCGCGGCAACGACCCCACCTGGCCATGAGACGCGGATCACCCTTCAGGCAACAGTCTCAGGATGCGGGACGCCGGGGGACTTCGCCCGTCTACCCGGGCGGCATCCCGGTCTGCCCCTGGAGCCGTTCCAGGTCGGAGGCGCGGACCTGGATGGCGAAGACGGCGATCAGCGCGGCGAGGGCGGTGAAGATCGCGGCGACGACGAACGCGGCGGACGCGCCCGAGGTGAGGACCTGGTCGGACCACGGCTTGGGCAGCACTCCGGTGCGCTGGAAGCGCAGCCGCTCCAGAGGGGTGGCCTGGGCGAGGAAGCGCGGGATCTGTTTCTGCGCCTCGTTGGTGCTGGCCGTGCCGAAGGTGGTGACGAGGATGGACAGCCCCAGGGAGCCGCCGACCTGCTGGGTGGCGTTGAGCAGTCCCGAGGCCGCGCCGGCCTCCCGCGGGGCCACGTTGGACAGGGCCATCAGGGTCAGCGACACGAACTCCATGCCCATGCCGAGGCTGAAGACGAGCATCGGGCCGAGGATGCTGCCCGCGTAGGTGGAGTTCACGTCGGTCAGGGTCAGCCAGGACAGGCCCGCCGCGGCGAGGATCGCGCCGGTCACCATGAACGGTTTGGGCCCGTAGCGGGGCAGGAACCGGGAGGCGAGCCCGGCGCCGACCGCGATGACGGCGCTGACCGGCAGGAAGGCGAGTCCGGCCTGCAGCGGGCTGAAGCCCAGCACGTCCTGCACGAACAGGGTGAGGAAGAAGAACATGCCGAAGATCGCCGCCGCGAGGCACAGCATGATGCCGTAGGTCCCGGCCCGGTTGCGGTCGGCGAACATGTGCAGCGGCGTGATCGGCTGCTTGGAGCGCCGCTCGATCAGCACGAACCCCGCCAGCACGACGACCGCGGCGGCGAACGAGGCCAGCGTCAGCGCGTCCCGCCAGCCCTCCTGCGCGGCCCGGATGAACCCGTACACCAGCAGCACCATGCCGACCGTGGAGGTCAGCGCGCCGGCGATGTCGAAGTGGCCGGGATGGCGCTCGGACTCGCGGATGAAGCGGGGCGTGGCGAGGACGATGAGGGCGCCGATGGGCACGTTGACGAACAGCACCCACCGCCAGTTCAGCCACTCCACGAGGATCCCGCCCATGAGCAGCCCGATCGCGCCGCCGCCCGCGGAGACCGCGGCGAACACGCCGAAGGCCCGGTTGCGCTCGGGCCCCTCCTTGAAGGTGGTGCTGACCAGGGACAGCGCGGTCGGGGAGGCGATGGCGCCGCCGACACCCTGCAAGGCGCGCGCGGCGAGCAGTTCGCCCGGGTTCTGGGCGAGCCCGCCGAGCAGGGAGGCGACGGCGAACAGCGCGACGCCGAACATGAACACGCGGCGCCGGCCGAGGATGTCGCCGGTGCGGCCGCCGAGCAGCAGCAGACCGCCGAAGGTGAGGGTGTAGGCGTTGACCACCCAGGCCAGGCTGGTGGTGGAGAAGTGCAGCGCGCTCTGGATGTGCGGCAGGGCGATGTTCACGATGGTGATGTCGAGCACCACCATCAGCTGACAGGAAGCGATGACCAGCAGGGCCATCGCGTTGCCTCCGCCGCCCCGCCGCTCGGTGCCGGGCTGCGTCGTCGAGATCGGTTGCGGGCTGTGGCTCATGGCTGCCCCAGGGTGCCGGGTCCGTCGTCGACGCTACGCCCGCGTCGGCGGGGGCACCACTCGAACAGGCCCGCTGCGTCAGGCGGTGACGGCGGCCGTACGCAGGGTGTCGCGCCCGGCGCCGGGCACCGGCACGGCGAGCACATGGGCCTGCCGGGCGGGCAGTTCGACGTGGAGTCCGGCGTCGGCCAGTTCGTCGCCGTCGCGGTCGTAGGAGTGCCCGGTGAGCAGGTCCGTCAGCCGGTGACCGGTGCCGCGCAGATCCTCCCAGGGGAGGCGGACGCGGCCCCGCGCGGTGCCGTCGGAGTGGTTGACGACGACCAGGTGCCGGGCGTCCCCGGCACTCCAGCTCCAGGCGAGCAGGGCGCGATGGGTGTCGTCGCCGGGCAGTCCGGCGGTCTCCAGCAGGCGCCAGTCGCCCCGGCGCACCGCGGCGGCGGCGGGCAGCAGGCGCGCGTGGAAGGCGCGCAGGTCCTCGTCGGGCTCCTCGGCGGGGCGGCGGGCGAGGAAGACGGGCAGGCGGGTGCGGCGGCCCTCGAACTGGCCCTCGTGCCACAGGGTCGCCCCGGGCAGCGTGGCGACGGTGACGGCCGCCGCGCGTTCCCGGTCGCCGGGGAGGGCGGCGGCGGCGCGGGGTTCGTCGTGGTTCTCCAGGAAGCGGACGAGGCCGCGCTGGTAGCCGAGGCCGGCGCGCAGATGGGCGCGGACCTGCTCGGCGTCCTCGTGCACGAGCCGGTCGTAGAGCCGCTTGTCGTAGGCGTGGTCGAAGCCCTGCTGCTGGAGGGCGTACTCCATGTCCCAGTAGGCCTCGGCGACGAACAGCATCTCCGGGTGGCGGGCGCGCACGCGCGGCAGCACGTACGGCCAGAAGTCCTCGGCCGGGACGGCTCCCGCCCGCTCGCCCCAGGTGCGGGCGAACACCTCGTTGGTCATGAGCATCGCCATGTCGCAGCGCACGCCGTCCGCCTGGTCGCCGATCGCGACGAGCGTCTCGACGGTCGCGTCCCGCAGTTCGGCGCTGAACGCGTTCAGCTGGACGACGTCCGGCCAGGGCGGGAAGTACGGGTCGCGGCCGCGGGCGCAGACCCGTCCGGCGATGTCGAGGAAGGCGTCGGGGGCCCGCTCCAGGTCGGCGCGGGTGCCCTGGATCAGGCAGCCGGGCCGGCCGGTGGTCCAGGGGTGGTCGGGGGCGACGTGGTTGGGGACGTGGTCGAGGATCAGCCGCAGTCCGCGGGCGGCGAGCTGGGCGCGGGCCGCGGCCAGTCCGTCCGGTCCGCCGAGGCGGGCGTCGACGACGTAGTCGCGTACGCAGTAGGGGGAGCCGGCGAGGTCGGCCTCGGTGAGGTCGGGCAGGGCCGCGCGGAAGGAGGCGAGCAGGCCCGGGTCGCGCAGGGCGAGGGCGAGGCCGGCCGGGCTGCGTTCCCACACCCCCATCAGCCACACGGTGTCCAGGCCGGGCCGGGCGATCTCGTCCCAGGCCTCGCCGGGCACGTCGCCCAGGCGCACGGTGCGGCCGTACCGTGCGCTCAGCTCGCGCAGCCAGACCAGGGTGTTGATCTCGTACACGACCGTCATGGGCGCGGCTCCTCGGGTTTCAGGGAGTCCCGGCCGCCGCGGTGCCAGTCGTCGGCGCCGATGGTGCGGAACAGGGTCGCGGTGGCCGCGACGAGTCCGGTCCAGCCGGTCTGGTGGGAGGCGCCGAGGCCGGCGCCGGTGTCGCCGTGGATGTACTCGTAGAAGAGGACGAGGTCCCGGAAGTGCGGGTCCTTGGCGTAGACGGCCTGGGTGCCGTGGATCGGGCGGTGGCCGTCGGCGCCGGGCAGGAAGGTGGCGGTGAGCCGGTCGGAGATCTCGCGGGCGACCTCGTACAGGTTCAGCTCTCTGCCGGAGCCGGTCGGGCACTCCACGGTGAACTCGGGGCCGTGGTAGGCGTGCAGGTTCAGCAGAGCGCGGATGATCAGCACGTTGACCGGCAGCCACACCGGTCCGCGCCAGTTGGAGTTGCCGCCGAACATGCCGGAATCGGACTCGGCGGGCAGGTAGCCGACGCCGTAGCGCTCGCCGTGGACTTCGAAGGTGTAGGGGTGCTCGGCGTGGTACCGGGACAGCGAGCGGATGCCGTACGGGCCGAGGAACTCGTCCTCGTCGAGCATGCGGGCCAGGATGCGGCGCAGCCGGTCCTCGCCGAAGAGCGCGAAGAGATAGCGGCCGTCGTCGTTGGGGTCGGCGGTGACGTGCTGCTCGACGAAGGCCTCGACGGCGGGGTGGCGTTCGATGAACTCCCTCGCGCCCCGTACGAGTTCGGGGAAGCTGCGGTCGGCGCGGCCGCCGATGACGCTGGTCGCGGCGAGCGGGATCAGGCCGACCAGGGAGCGCACCTTCAGCGGGGTGGCGCGGCCGTCGGGCATGCGCAGCACGTCGTAGAAGAAGCCGTCCTCCTCGTCCCACAGGCTGGCGTTGTCGCGGCCCATGCGGTTCATGGCGACGGCGATCCATGCGAAGTGCTCGAAGAGCATCTGGGCCTGTTCGACGTAGACCGGGTTGTCGACGGCGAGTTCGATCGCGATCTCCAGCAGGTTCTGGCAGTACAGGGCCATCCAGGCGGTGCCGTCCGCCTGGTCCAGCCGGCCGCCGGTGGGCAGCGGGGCGCTGCGGTCGAAGACGCCGATGTTGTCCAGGCCGAGGAAGCCGCCCTGGAAGACGTTGTTGCCGTCGACGTCCTTGCGGTTGAGCCACCAGGAGAAGTTCTTCATCAGTTTCTGGAAGGCGTGTTCCAGGAAGACGCGGTCGCCGCGGCCGGTGCGGTGCTTGTCGAGTTCGTAGACGAAGAGCACCGCCCAGGCGTGCACGGGCGGGTTGACGTCGCCGAAGTTCCACTCGTAGGCCGGGATCTGGCCGTTGGGGTGCAGATAGAGGCGGCGCAGCAGCAACTCCAGCTGGTCCTTGGCGAAATGGGTGTCCACCATGGCCAGGGCGAGCGTGTGAAAGGCGAGGTCCCAGGCCGCGAACCAGGGGTACTCCCAGGTGTCCGGCATCGACATGATCGCGTCGTTGACCATGTGGTACCAGCCGCTGTTGCGGACGCGCGGGTCGACGGCGAGCGGGTCGACGCCGTGCTCGGCGAGCCAGCGTTCGACGTCCAGGTAGTAGTACTGCTTGCTCCACAGCATTCCGGCGAGGGCCTGGCGGACCATGCGCCGCTCCTCCTCCCCCATGCCGTCGGGGGTGAGCGCGGCGTAGAAGGCGTCGGCCTCGGCGCGGCGGGCGTCGAGAACCTGGGTGAAGTCGCCCCACGGGTCGGCGAGTTCGGCGTCGGTCAGCCGCAGGCGGATCGTGGCGCTGTCGCCGGCGGGGACGGTGAGGACGTGGTGGACGGCGGCCTTGGTGCCGGTGCGGGCGGGGTCGACGGCGTCCCGCTCGCCGTGGACGACGTACCGGTCGATGCCGTCCTTGACGTACGGGGTGGTGTCGGGGCTGCCGAAGATCCGCTCGTTGTTGGTCTCGTTGCCGGTGAAGCAGGTGGCGGCGGCCGGGTCGTGGTACAGCCGGCGGGTGCCGAGTTCCTCGTGGTCGGCGAGGATCGCGCCGGGGGTCTGGCGCAGGACCGGCACGGCGGTGCCGCCGGCCCAGGACCAGGTGTGGCGGAACCACAGCGTCGGCAGCAGGTGCAGGGTGGCCGTGTCGGGGCCGCGGTTGTGCGCGGTGATGCGGACCAGCAGGTCCTCCGGGCCGGCCTTGGCGTACTCGACGACGACGTCGAAGTAGCGGTTCTCGTCGAAGATCCCGGTGTCGAGCAGTTCGTACTCGGGTTCGCCGCGGCCGCGGGCCCGGTTGGTGTCGACGAGGTCGCTGTAGGGGAAGGCGCCCTGCGGGTACTTGTAGAGGTACTTCATGTAGGAGTGCGTGGGCGTGTTGTCGAGGTGGTAGTAGCACTCCTTGACGTCCTCGCCGTGGTTGCCCTCGGCGTTGGTCAGGCCGAACAGGCGCTCCTTGAGGATGGGGTCGCGGCCGTTCCACAGGGCGAGCGCGAGGCACAGGCGCTGCTTGTCGTCGCTGACCCCGGCGATGCCGTCCTCGCCCCAGCGGTAGGCGCGGGAGCGGGCTTGGTCGTGGGTGAAGTACGACCAGGCGTCGCCGTCGGCGCTGTAGTCCTCGCGGACGGTGCCCCACTGCCGCTCGCTCAGATACGGCCCCCAGCGCCGCCAGGCCACGTCACCAGCGTCGGCCTCGGCGAGCCGCCGGCGCTCGGCGTCCTGCGGCTCGGCGTCCCGCGGCACATCGGTCGTCATCGCATCGTCCTTCCGCGAACCCGGCGCACTCCCCCAGGCTCGGGCATCCCGGACGGGGCCGCAATCACGGCGCGGCCGGCCGGTTACGCTCCGGGACCATGGGGACGACCGAGGACGGCCGCGCCGCCGTCACCTTCCGCGCCGCACGGCCGCAGGACCGGGCCGCCGTCGAGAGCATCGACGGGTCCTTCACGACGGACACCGTCTTCGCGGTACGCCGCACGGAGACCGGGTTCACGATCGTGGAGAGGGCGGTGGACCCGCCGGTCCGCAAGACCTTCCCGGACGACGGGGAGGGGGAGGCGGACGACGCGGACACCCGGACCGTGGTGGCCGAGGCGGAAGGGCGGGTGTGCGGCTACGTGACGACCGTGTTCCAGCGGTGGAACCGGCGGCTGGTCGTCGCCGACCTGTGCGTGGCCCCGCCCCACCGGGGCCGCGGCATCGGCGCGGCGCTGCTGGAACGGGCGGTGGAACGGGGGCGGCGCGTGGGCGCCGGCCATGTGTGGCTGGAGGTCACCCACCTCAACGCCCCCGCCGTCCGCCTCTACCGGCGAGCCGGCTTCGAACTGTGCGGCCTGGACACGTCCCTGTACACGGGCACGGAATCGGAGGGAGAAACGGCCCTGTTCATGAGCCGACCCTGCTGACCCGGCGACAGCGCCGGGCGCGCCGGCGCGCCGGGTCCGGGTCCGGGCCGGCGGCCGGCGGAGGTGCCTGCGCGGCGCCGCACGGAGGGCGCGGCGGTCCGGTGCCCGGCCCCCCGGCAGGCGGGTGTCAGGCGGTGTCGTGGGTGCGGTGGTCCTGGACCGCCGCGCGGCTCGTGGCGAGGTGGTTCAGGACGAGGGACTCCACCCGCGCGACGTCGCGGTCGGCGATGGCCTGGTACAGGGCCTCGTGTTCCTCGGCGATGCCGAGCAGGTCGTCGTGCTGGCCGAGCAGCCAGCGCACCCGGCTGCGCATGACCCGCTCCAGCTCGCTCAGCAACTCGTTCGCGGCCAGCGAGATCACCGTCTGGTGGAAGTCGGCCGCCGCGCGGCGGGCCCCCACGGCGTCGCCGGCCCGCGCCGCGTCCAGCTCGCGGTCGAGGTCGGCGCGCAGCCGGCGCAGCCCCTCGCGGGTGTGGCGCTGCGCGGCGAGCCGGAACGCCAGGGTCTCCAGCACGCCGCGCACCTCGTCGAGGTCGGCCACGTCGGACGGGGTGAACTCGCGGACCACGGCCCAGGTGCGCGGCCGCGGGGTGACCAGCCCCTCGGCGACGAGCGTCTTCAGGGCGTCCCGGACGGGCAGCCGGCTGACTCCGAGGGACTCGGCGAGTTCGCGCTCGACCAGCCGGCTGCCCGGCTGCCGTACGCCGTCGAGGATCTCGTCGCGCAGCTGCCTGGTCACGCGCTCGGACTCGGGCGTGAACCTCTCTGACCCCGTCATGGCCGTCCTTCTCTCGTCACGTCCCCGGTCGGCGCGCCGGCGCTGTGCGGGTGCCGGGGTGCCGTGGGGACCAAGCCACTGTGACCTTAGCCGGTGGCGGGACCTCGGCCGGTGGCGGGAGAGGGACGGGAACGGGTCACAGGGCCATGGGCGGCCAGTTGGCGATGAGCTTGGGCCGCGGGCGGGCGTAGGTGCGCACCTTGGAGGTGCGCAGCCCCAGCCGGACCAGCGACTCGGCGACGGTGACGGCCGCGGCCACGCCGTCCACGACGGGCACCCCGGTGCGCTCCACGACGCGTTCGGCGAGGCCGGCCATACCGCCGCAGCCCAGGCAGATCACCTCCGCCCGGTCGCGTTCGACGGCGTACGCGGCCTGTTCGACGATGGCGTCGACGGCCGCCTTCTCGTCCTCCTCCAGGTCGAGTACGGCGAGCCCGCTGGCCCGTACCGAGGCGCAGCGCGCGCCGAGTCCGGCCACGTGGAGGCGTTCCTCGATGAGCGGGACGGTGCGGTCGAGGGTGGTGACGACGGAGTAGCTGCGGCCGAGGAACTGCGCGGTGCTCGCGGCCGCCTCCGTGATGTCGACGACGGGAACGTCGAGGAGTTCCTGCAGTCCCTCGCGGCCGTGCTCGCCGTAGCCCGCCTGGATGACGGCGTCGTAGGGCCCGTCGTAGGCGCGCACGGTCTCCATGACGGCGACGGCGGCGAGGTAGCTCTCGTAGTTGCCCTCGACCGACTCCGCGCCGAACGCCGGGGTCAGCGGGACGATCTCGGTGCCGGGCGAGGCCGCGGTGGCCGCCGTCCTGCCGATGGCGTCGGTGATGGACTGCGTGGTGTTGACGTTCACGACGAGGATGCGCATCGTTCGGCTTTCTTGCTGGCGTGGCGGACGGGACCGGGCCGGCTCACTCGGCGGCGACGGCGATGGCCTCGCCGTCCACGTCCCGCGCGGCGCTGGAGCGGTCCGCGACGAGCGCGTACAGGGCGGCGGCGAGGAAGGCGCCGATGAACCAGGAGAACCCGGCCACGGAGTGGAAGAGGGGCACCAGGGCGACGGTGACCGCGACCGCGGCGCTGGGGACGAAGGCGGCGACGGCCTTGGGGTTGTAGCCGCGCCGGTAGTGGTAGTCGCCGGCCTCGTCCTCGGTGTACAGGTGGGGCACGTTGACGCGGGAGCGGCGCAGCAGCCAGTAGTCGGCCATGACGACGCCGAAGAGCGGGCCGAGCAGGGCGCCGAGGCCGCCGAGGAAGTAGTTGACGACGACGGGGTTGTCGTAGAGGTTCCAGGGCGTGATGACCAGGCCGAGGGCCGCGCTGACCAGGCCGGCCTTGCGGAAGTCGAGTGTGCGCGGGAAGAGGTTGACCAGGGCGTAGATCGGGGCGACGAAGTTGGCCAGCAGGTTGACGGCCACGGTGAGGGCGATCAGCGCGAGCGAGGCGACGGCGAGGAGCGCCATGTTCGGGATGGTCCGCACGATGTCGGTCGGGCTGGTGATGACGTGCCCGTCGAGCTTGAACTGGGCGCCGCTGAGGACGCACACGATGACGGCGAAGAAGAGCATGTTCACCGGGATGCCGACGACGTTGCCGCGGACGATGGCCGCGCGGCTGCGGGCGGAGCGGGTGAAGTCGCAGAAGTTCAGCACGAACGTGCCGTAGATGACCACCCACAGCGCGGCGGCCTGGAGGATCTGCAGCCACATGGCGCCGCCGGTGAGCGGGTCGCCGTCGGACAGGGAGATCGATCCGCCGGCGCGGAAGAACATCCAGGCGGCGAGGGCGCACATGGTGATCAGGGTGGTGGGCGCGGCGAACGCCATGTAGCGGCGGATCATCTGCATGCCGTAGCTGACGATGAGGACCTGCAGGCCCCACAGCGCCAGGAAGGTGATCCAGCCGAGGGTGGACTGGCCGAGCAGGGAGTCGTCGTCGAGCCGGCCGAGGCCCGGGAACATCGCGACGAGCAGGGTGCTCAGCACGGACGAGGCGAGGTAGGTCTGGATGCCGAACCAGGCGATGGCGACCAGGCCGCGCACGCCGGCCGGGATCTTCGCGCCGTGGATGCCGAAGGCGATCCGGCTCATGACGGGGAACGGCACGCCGGTCTTGTGTCCCATGAAGCCGGACAGGGTGAGCAGCAGGAAGAGCAGGACGGAGGCGAGCGCGAAGGCGGCCAGGATGCCCCACACGTTCAGCCCGAGCGCGAACAGTCCGATGGCGAACGCGTAGTTGCCGAGGCTGTGCACGTCGTTGGCCCACAGGGTGAAGACGTTGTAGGCGCCCCAGCGGCGCCCTTCCTTCTTCGTGGGGGCGAGATCGTACGTGTAGAGACCAGGGCTCGGGGTGCTGCTGGTCTCCACGGACGACCGGTTGTCCAGCGCAGTCATACGGGACTCCGGGGGGAGAGCGGGAACGTTCAGAGGTTTCCACGAAATGGAAGTTAACTTCCGCGCGAATGAACGTAGTTTTCGCCGAAGACCACCGTCAAGAGATCGGACGGAAGTTGAGGAATGGCGTTTTTCCGGGCGGAAAAGGGCAGCGCGAACCGTCCCGTGCGGCAGGGGCCCGCTCGGGACGACTCGCGCCGGATGGAAGGTTTTTGACGGACCGTCAGAGCACCTGACCCGCGCGGACGACGTGCGCCGGCCGGGTCAGGACCGTCAGATCGGACAGCGGATCGCCGGCCAGCAGCACGGCGTCGCCGGCGTACCCGGGGGCCAGCCGGCCCACGGTGCCCTCCACACCGAGCAGCCGGGCGGCACCGGTGGTCGCCGTGCGGATCGCGTCCAGCGGTGACAGGCCGGCACTGTGCATGAGGACCACCTCGCCGCCGATGGGACTGACGTCGCCGCCGGAGGAGTCGGTGCCGGCGGCCAGCGGTACGCCGAGCGCGTGCGCGGTCCGCACCGCCTCCTTCAGCACGGGCAGGAACGTGCGGCCGCGCTCGTCGAGGACCGGGTCCGGGTCGCCGGCCATGCCGGCGATGGCGGTGAGGGTGGGCGTGAAGTACGTGCCACGCCGCGCCATCTCGTGCAGGGTGCGCTCGGCGACGAACACGCCGTGTTCCAGCGAGCGGATCCCGGCGCGCACGGCGTCGTCACAGCCCTGGGCGCTGTAGCTGTGGCACAGCACGCCCTTGCCGCGCCGGCGGGCCGCCGCGACCACCTCGGAGAGCTGCTCGTAGGAGTAGACCTGGGTGAGCGGGTCCTGTTCGGGCAGGCCCGCGCGCTCGTTGACCCGGGTCTTGACGACGTCCGCGCCCCGGGCGAGGTTGACCTCGACGACGCGCCGCAGCGCCTGCGCGGACCGGACGCCGTCCTTGAGTGCGGCCAGGGGCGCGAGGTCGGGGTCGGCGAGCACCGACTCGCCGAGGTCGGGAGTGACGAAGACACCGGCGGCGGTCAGGCGCGGCGCCCGGGTGGGGAGCCGGCGGGCCAGTTCCCGTACGGCGATGTCCTGGAAGAAGGTGGTGGAGCCGCTGCGGGCGCTGGTGGCGCCCTGGGTCACCGCGGCGCGTGCCTCGGCGACGGTGCTGAGGTGGATGTGGGCGTCGACCAGGCCGGGCAGCACCCAGTGGCCGTGCGCGTCGAGCCGCCGCGCGTCCGCGGGGACGGGACCCCTGCCGCGCCGGCCCGCCCAGCGCACGGTGCCGCCGCGGACCACGACGACCGCGTCCTCGGTGACCTCGCCGGTGGCCGGATCGAGCAGGGTGCCGCCCTCGATGACGAGGTCGCCGGCGGGACCGCCGGACTCCGTCCCCGGGGCCGGAAGGGCCGCCGCGGGGGCGGCGACGGCCGGCACGGTGGCCGTCCCCGCGAGTGCGGCGGCGCCCGCGAGGACACCGCGCCGGGTGAGCCGGGCGGGAGGCGGGGGAACCGGATCCAGACACATGGGGACTCCTGAGACCTGGGCGACGTTCAGCAGGTCCCCGTTTTGTATACCAAAATTCGGCTACCTCACAAGGGTTCTGAACCTCACCGTAGCCGTTCGGGCAATTTTGGTATCCAATTTCTCCGGACGTGCGGGTCCGCCTGCCCCCAAGGCTCAGGGATGTCGCGCGCCACCGTCGGCGCCGGGCTCACCCGATCGGTCGCGTCAGCGTGGCCATGAACTTGTAGCGCGAGCCGCGGTACACCGAGCGGACCCACTCCACCGGCCGGCCCTCCGCGTCCCGGGAGTGACGGGACAGCAGCAGCATCGGCAGGCCGACGTCCGTACCGAGGAGCCCCGCCTCCCGGGGCGTCGCCAGCGAGGTCTCGATGGTCTCGTCGGCCTCGGCGAGCCGTACGCCGTACTGCTCGGCGAGTGCCGTGTAGAGGGAGGTGTACTTGGCGAGGTTCGCGCGCAGCCCGGGGAAGCGGCGGTCCGGAAGGTGGGTCGCCTCGATCGCCATCGGTTCGCCGTTGGCCAGCCGCAGCCGCTCCACGCGCAGCACCCGGTCGCCGGCGACCAGCCCGAGGAGTCCGGCGAGCTGCGCGTCCGCGGTGACGTACCCGATCTCCAGCGTCTGCGAGGCCGGCCGCAGCCCCTGCGCCTCCATGTCCTCGGTGTAGGAGGTCAGATCGAGGGTGCGGTACACCTTGGGGCGCGCGACGAACGTGCCCTTGCCCTGGACCCGGTCGAGCCTGCCCTCGCCCACGAGTTCCTGCAGGGCCTTGCGGATGGTGGTGCGCGAGGTGCGGAACTCCACGGCCAGCAGCCGTTCCGGCGGCATGGACGCGCCGGGCGGCCGGGCGTCGGTCATCTCCAGCAGCCGCTTCTTGATCCGGTAGTACTTCGGCACCCGCTCGGCCCGGTCCGGGACCCCTCGCTCGTCGTGGGCGCTGCTGACGTCGGTGCTCATGACCCGCCTTCCCGGCTCCGCTGTCCGATCGGCCGACGGACGGCGGACGCGGCCCGCTCAGCGGTTCTCCGTTATAGCGGGGAGACCGACCTTGGTCTAGTCCAACCAGGGGCGCCGCTCCCCAGGCGGAGGCCGGTGACGTTCCGGTCACGACGGACATCGGGTCCCCGAACACCCCTTGACAGCCCCATAGGTCTAGGCCAAGCTCGCGGTGCTGGTCTACACCATTTGAGGCCAGGTCCCCAGCCCAGCGTGCAGAAGCGCCGTTTTCGCAGGTCACCGCCGAGGGCGTGGGTGAGAGGTATTCCTTAGGAGGGGTGGCGTGAAGCGCAAGCTGGTTGCCGCGATCGGTATCGCAGGCATCATGATGTCCGTTGCGGCGTGCGGGGGCGACAGCGACGACAACGGCAAGGACGCCGGGCAGAACAGCTCCAAGGGCCAGACGCTGGTCGTGTGGACGATGGACGGCTCGGCCCCGGCCCAGTGGACCAAGGACGTGCAGGCGGCCTTCGAGCAGAAGACCGGCGCCAAGGTCAAGTTCGAGATCCAGAAGTGGGACGGGATCCAGCAGAAGATCACCACCGCCCTCTCCGAGTCCAACCCGCCGGACGTCATCGAGGTGGGCAACACCCAGACCCCGGCCTACGCGGCCACCGGCGGCCTCGCCGAACTCGGCGACCTCAAGCAGGAGATCGGCGCGGACTGGACGCCGTCCGTCTCCGCCTCCTCCGTCTACGAGGGCAAGCAGTACGCCGCCCCCTGGTACTTCGCCAACCGCGTCGTCATCTACAACAAGAAGATCTGGGCCCAGGCCGGCATCAAGGACACCCCCAAGACGCGGGACGAGTTCTTCAAGGACCTGGAGACCATCGGCAAGAAGACCGACGCCGAGCCGATCTACCTGCCCGGCCAGAACTGGTACTTCCTCGACGGCCTGATCATCGGTCAGGGCGCCGACCTGGTGAAGAAGGACGGCGACAAGTACGTCTCCAACCTCGGCGACCCGAAGGTCGGCGCGGCCATGGAGATCTACAAGAAGTACGCCTCCTACTCCAAGGCCCCCAAGGACAAGGACGAGGCGACCCCGCAGCAGGCCGAGGTGTTCGCCAAGGGCAAGACCGGCGCGTTCATCGGCATGGGCTGGGAGGCGGCCACCGCCGTCACCGCCAACAAGGCCATCGAGAAGGACCTCGGCTACTTCACCATCCCCGGCGCCACCGCCGGCAAGCCCGAGAGCGTCTTCCTCGGCGGCTCCAACCTGGCCGTCGCCGCGGGCAGCAAGAAACAGGACCTGGCGAAGCAGTTCCTCAAGATCGCCCTGTCCGACCAGTTCGAGGGCGAGCTGGCCAAGCTCAACGGCATCGTGCCGAACAAGGCCTCCCTGGAGAGCAACCTCAAGGGCAACGCCGTCGCCGAGGCCGCCGCGCCGGCCGCCGCCGTCGGTGGCACCACCCCGCTGATCCCCGAGTGGGCCGCGGTGGAGAACACCCCGAACCCGATCAAGAGCTACATGACCGCGGTCCTGAACGGCAAGGCGCCGGCGGACGCGGCCAAGGACGTCGAGGCCGAGATCAACAAGCGTCTCGCCCAGAAGAACTGACGACCTCGCGCCGGGGGCGGCCACCGCGCCGCCCCCGGCCCCTCATGTGTTGCCCGTACGGCCACGGAAGAGACGGCAAGCCATGCCAGTGCAGACCCAAGGCACGGACACGGCCGGGGGGCCCGGTGTCCACAAGGCCGAGGCTCCTTCGCCCCCGCGGGACGGGACCGGCCGGGCCGCGCCCGCACGCGGCCGGCGCACCGCCGCCGCCCCCTACCTGCTCCTGCTGCCCGCGCTGCTCGCCACCCTGATCCTGCTCGGCGTGCCCCTGGTGAAGAACGGCATGCTGTCGTTCCAGAACCTCAACCCGCGCCAGCTCATCCTGCACCTGACCGAGTGGAACGGCGTCGACAACTACCGCGAGGTGCTGACCAGTTCCGACTTCTGGCGGGTCGTCAAGCGCTCGGTGCTCTTCACACTCGCCAACGTCGCGCTGATCATGCTGCTGGGCACGCTGACCGGCCTGCTGCTGGCACGGCTCGGCAGGAGGATGCGGCTGCTGCTCCTGCTCGGGCTGGTGCTCGCCTGGGCGATGCCCGTCATCGCCGCCACCACCGTCTACCAGTGGCTGTTCGCCCAGCGTTTCGGCGTCGTCAACTGGGTGCTGGACAAGCTCGGCTGGCACGCGATGGCCGACTACAACTGGCTCGGCACGCAGTTCTCGACGTTCTCCGTCATCACCCTGCTGATCGTGTGGCAGTCCATCCCGTTCGTGGCGATCAACCTGTACGCCGCGACGACCACCATCCCGCGCGAACTGTACGAGGCGGCCTCGCTGGACGGCGCCGGCACCTGGAAGAGCTTCACCTCGGTGACGTTCCCGTTCCTGCGGCCCTTCCTGTACTCCACGACGTTCCTCGAGGTCATCTGGGTCTTCAAGGCCTTCCCGCAGGTCTTCGCCATGAACGAGGGCGGCCCTGACCGGCTCACCGAGACGCTGCCGGTGTACGCCTTCGTCGAGGGCGTCGGCAACCAGCACTTCGGCATGGGCGCCGCCATCTCGTTCCTGACCGTCCTGGTCCTGCTCGCCCTGACCTCGTACTACCTGCGCATGGTGCTCAAGCAAGAGGAGGACGAGCTGTGAAGCGCTCGATCTTCGGCCGCATCTGGCCCAACGCGACCGCCGTCATCCTCTTCGTGGTCTTCGCGTTCCCGGTCTACTGGATGTTCGCCACGGCCCTGAAGCCGACGGGCGCCATCATCGCCGAGGACCCGGTGTGGTTCCCGACGAACCTCACCTTCGCGCACTTCGACAAGGCGGTGCACGCCGACCACTTCTGGACCCTGGTGCGCAACTCCGTCACCGTGACCGTGCTGGCGGTGCTGCTGTCGCTGGTGATCTCCCTGCTCGCGTCCTTCGCGATCGCCCGGATGCGGTTCAAGGGGCGCGGGGTGTTCGTCGTGACCTTCATGCTGGCGCAGATGGCGCCCTGGGAGGTCATGATCATCGCGAACTACATGCTGGTGCGCGACAGCGACATGCTCGACAGCCTGGTGCCGCTGACCGTCTTCTACATGATGATGGTGCTGCCGTTCACGATCCTGACGCTGCGCGGCTACGTCGCCGCGGTGCCCAAGGAGCTGGAGGAGTCCGCGATGGTCGACGGCTGCACCCGCGTCCAGGCCTTCGTGAAGGTGATCTTCCCGCTCCTCGCGCCGGGCCTGATGGCCACCTCGCTGTTCGGCTTCATCACCGCCTGGAACGAGTTCCCGCTGGTGCTGATCCTCAACAAGAGCATCGAGAAGCAGACGCTCCCGCTGTGGATCTCCCAGTTCCGCACCGCCTTCGGTGACGACTGGGGCGCCACGATGGCCGCCTCCTCGCTGTTCGCCGCCCCGATCCTGGTCCTCTTCATCTTCCTGCAGCGCAAGGCCGTCAGCGGCCTCACCGACGGCGCCGTGAAGGGATAACGCCCCGATGACCACATTCACCAGTACCGCGTCCGGCAGCGGATCCACCGCGGGCGACACCGTCGCCCGGGACGCGCTGGCCGTGCTGCAGCCCGGCTTCGCCGGCACCACCGCGCCGGACTGGGTGCGCCGCCGGCTCGGCGAGGGCCTGGTCTCCGTCGGCCTGTTCGGCCGCAACGTCGTCACCGCCGAGCAGGTCGCCGCGCTCACCGCGCAGCTGCGGACCGAACGCGAGGACGTCCTCGTCGCCATCGACGAGGAGAGCGGCGACGTCACCCGGCTGGAGGTGCACACCGGCTCCTCCTTCCCCGGCAACAACGCCCTCGGCGCGGTCGACGACACCGAGCTGACCCGGGGCGTCGCCCGCGAGCTGGGCCGCCGGCTCGCCGCGTGCGGCGTCACCCTCAACTGGGCGCCGTCCGCCGACGTCAACGCCAACCCCGACAACCCGGTGATCGGCGTGCGTTCCTTCGGCGCCGACCCGGCCCTGGTGTCCCGGCACACCGCCGCCTACGTCGAGGGCCTGCAGTCCGTGGGCATCGCCGCCTGCACCAAGCACTTCCCCGGCCACGGCGACACCGGCGTCGACTCCCACCTCGCCCTGCCCCGCATCGACGTGGACACGGCCACGCTGCACGCCCGCGAACTCGCCCCCTTCCGGGCGGCGATCGCGGCCGGCACGCGCGCCGTGATGAGCGCGCACATCCTGGTGCCCGCCCTCGACCCGGACCGCCCGGCCACGCTCTCCCGCCCCGTCCTGACCGACCTGCTGCGCGGGGAACTCGGCTACCAGGGCCTGATCGTCACGGACGGCATGGAGATGCGCGCCATCTCCGGCACGTACGGCATCGAGCGGGGCACCGTCCTGGCCGTCGCGGCCGGCGCGGACGCGATCTGCGTCGGCGGCGGTCTGTGCGACGAGGACATCGTGCTGCGGCTGCGGGACGCGCTGGTGGCCGCCGTCCGCTCCGGTGAACTGCCCGAGGAACGGCTGGCCGACGCGGCCGCCCGGGTGCGGGAGCTGGCCGGCTGGACCGCGAAGGCGGTACGGGCCGCGGGCACCGGGGCGCCGGCCGAGCCGGAGATCGGCCTGACCGCCGCCCGCCGGGCCGTGACCGTGACGCCCGGCGCGGCCGAGACGGGAGCGGTCACCGAGCCGGTGTACGTCGCCACCTTCAGCCCCACGCCGAACATCGCCGTCGGCGACGAGACGCCGTGGGGCGTGGGCGTCGAGCTGACCCGTCTGCTGCCGGGCACCGCCACGGGCGTGTTCACCGGAGAGGACGCGGGGACGGCGGCGCTCGCCGCGGCGGAGGGCCGCCGCGTGGTCGCCGTCGTGCGCGACGAGCACCGCCACGCGTGGATGGGCTCCGCCCTCGACACCCTTCTCGCCGCCCGCCCCGACACGATCGTGATCGAGATGGGCGTCGCCCAGTCCCCGCCCCGCGGGGCGCTCCACCTGGCCACCCACGGCGCAGCCCGCGTCTGCGCGATCGCAGCGGCGGAACGCATCGCGGGGGCGTGACGGCACGAGGCGCGGGCGTGACAGGGCTGGGCGCCCGCCGGTGTGTATGGGCTCGGCACGCGGGGGCCCGACCGCTAAGCGCGTGGGCGTGACAGCGCTCGGCGCAGCCCGCTGCGTGACGGCTCGGCACGCGGGGGCGTGACCACTGGGCGCGCGAGCGTGACAGCGCTGCGCGCACGCCCGTGCGTGTCGGCTCGGCACGCACGGGCCCGACCGCTGGGCGCGCGGGCGCGTGACCGCTCGGTGGGGCGGGCAGACGCTCCTCTCGGGCCGGACCGCGCACCGGCGCCGCCCAGCTCGGGGCGGCGCCGGTGTGTGACGTGCGGGGCGACCCAGCTCCGGCCCTCGCCCGCGGCCGGCGGTGGCCGGGGTCAGGCCGCTGCCGTGTGGTCGTTTCGCTCCGGGTCGCGGTGGATCGGCTGGTCCGAGCCGGTGAGCGGCAGCCCCGTGCCGCCGCGTCGGGTCGCCACGATCTCGGCGGCGATGGACAGGGCGGTCTCCTCCGGCGTACGGGCTCCGAGGTCGAGGCCGATCGGGGAGCGCAGCCGGGCGAGCTCCCGTCCGGTCAGGCCGGCCTCGCGCAGGCGGCGCTCGCGGTCGGCGTGGGTGCGGCGCGAGCCCATCGCGCCGACGAACGCGACCGGCAGGCGCAGCGCCACGGTCAGCAGCGGCACGTCGAAGCGGGCGTCGTGGGTGAGCACGCACAGCACCGTACGGGCGTCGGTGCGGGTCGCCTGCAGATAGCGGTGCGGCCAGTCGACGACGACCTCGTCGGCGTCGGGGAAGCGTGCCGGGGTGGCGAACACCGGGCGGGCGTCGCACACCGTGACGTGGTAGCCGAGGAACTTCCCGGCGCGGACGAGGGCGGCCGCGAAGTCCACCGCACCGAAGACGATCATCCGGGGCGGCGGCACGTTCGACTCCACCAACAGGGTGAGCCCGCCGGGGCAGTGCGTGCCGTCCTCGGCGAGTTCGACGGTGCCGGTGCGGCCGGCTTCCAGCAGGGCGCGGGCCTGCGCCGCCGCCGTACGGTCGAGGTCCGGGTGGCCGCCGAGGGTGCCGTCGATGCGGCCGTCGCCGTGGACGAGCAGGGCGTGGCCGAGCAGCCCGGCGGGGCCGCGGGCGACGCGGGCCAGGGCCACGGGCTCGCCGCGGCCGGCGACGGCCAGCGCCGCCGCCGGCACCGCGCGGGCGGGGTCCCCCGCGCGGACCGGGGTGACCAGGATGTCGATCACCCCGCCGCAGGTGAGGCCGACGGCGAAGGCGTCCTCGTCGCTGTAGCCGAAGCGTTCGAGCACGCTCTCGCCGTCGGCGAGCGCCTGCACGCACAGTTCGTACACCGCGCCCTCGACACAGCCGCCGGAGACCGAGCCGATCACCGTGCCGTCGGCGTCGACCGCCAGCGCGGCGCCGGGTCCGCGCGGGGCGCTGCCGCCGACGGACACGACGGTGGCGACGGCGAAGTCCCGGCCCTCCTCGGCCCAGCGGTGCAGCTCCGCGGCGATGTCAAGCACGCGGCTCCCCCGCCTGGATGACCCGGTCCGGCCGGATGGGGAGCGCGCGGTGGCGTACGCCGGTCGCGTGCCAGACGGCGTTGGCGACGGCCGCGGCGGCCCCGACGATGCCGATCTCGCCGACGCCCCGGATGCCGATCGGGTCGTCCGGGTCGACGTCCTCGATCCAGTCGGCCTCGACCTGGGGGATGTCGGCGTGGGTGGCGACGTGGTAGCCGGCGAGGTCCGCGCCGACCACGCCGCCGGTGGCCCGGTCGCGGGCCGCCTCCTCGTGCAGGGCCATGGACAGGCCCCAGATCATGCCGCCGACGAGCTGGTTGCGGGCGGTGAGCGGGTTGATGATCCGGCCGGCGGAGAAGATCCCGAGCATGCGCCGCACCCGCACCTCGCCGGTGGTCACGTCGACCGCGACCTCGGCGAACTGGGCGCCGAAGGAGTGCCGTTCCTTCTGGCTGAGCGCGCCGACGGCCTCGGTGGTGTCGGAGCGCACGGTCAGGCCCTCCGGCGGGATCGCGGTGCCGAGGGCGAGCCGTTCGCGCAGTTCGCCGGCCGCGGCGGTGACCGCCCAGGACCAGGAGCGGGTGCCCATGGACCCGCCGGCGATCCAGGCCTGCCCGAAGTCGCTGTCGCCGATGAGCACCCGGACCCGCTCCGGGGTGACCTGCAGCGCGTCGGCGGCGACGAGGGTGAGCGCCGTACGGGCGCCGGTGCCGATGTCGGCGGCGTTGACCCGGACGGTGAAGGTGCCGTCCGCCTCGGCGGTGACGGCCGCCGTGGAGGGGGCGGAACCGGCCGGGAAGGAGGCGGCCGCGGTGCCGGTGCCGAGCAGCCAGCGTCCCTCGCGTCGCAGGCCGGGCCGCGGGTCGCGGTCGGCCCAGCCGAAGCGGCGGGCGCCCTCCTCGAAGCAGGCGATCAGGTGCCGGCTGGCGAACGGCAGCCCGGACACGGGCCCGGCCTCGGGTTCGTTGCGCACGCGCAGTTCGATGGGGTCCAGGCCCAGCCGCTCGGCGAGTTCGTCGAGCGCCGACTCCAGCGCGAAGGAGCCCGGTGCCTCGCCGGGCGCGCGCATCCAGGTCGGGGTCGGCACGTCCAGCCGTACGACCCGGTTGGCGGTGTGGTGGGCGTCGGCGTCGTACATCACCCGGGCGGGTGCGGCGCCCGGTTCGACGAACTCGTGCACCGTCGAGGTCAGGCTGAGGCAGCTGTGCTCCAGGGCGCGCAGCCGCCCGGCGGCGTCGGCGCCGAGCCTCACCCGCTGCCGGGTGGGGCTGCGGTAGCCGGCCAGCGAGAACATCTGACGGCGGGTCAACACGACGCGAACGGGCCGCTGGAGGGTGGTCGCGGCGAGCGCGGCGGCCACCTGGTGGGCGCGCACGCCCTTGCTGCCGAAGCCGCCGCCGACGTGTTCGGAGCGCACGTGCACGGAGGCCGGGTCGAGCGAGAAGAGCAGGGCGAGCTCGTGCGCGACCCACATGGTGCCCTGGTTGGAGTCGACGATCTCGAGCCGGCCGCCGTCCCAGTGGGCGGTGGCCGCGTGCGGCTCCATCATCGAGTGGTGCTCTTCAGGAGTGGTGTACTCCTCGTCCACGACCGCGGCGGAGGCGGCGAGTTCCGCCGTCAGGTCGCCCTTCTCGGCGACCCCGGGCATGTGCCCGTCGAGGGCGTAGGCGTCCTCGCCCGCGCGGCCGAAGTCGACGTCGTGCGGCTGCTGTTCGTAGTGGACGACGAGCGCTTCGGCGGCTTCCCTGGCCTGTTCGGAGGTCTCGGCGACGACGAGCGCCACCGGCCAGCCGAGGTGCGGCACACGGTCGTGCTGGAAGAGCGCGGAGGTGCGGTCGGGGGTGCCGAGCAGTCCCGTGTACTCGGTGTCCAGGCGGGGGGCGTTGCCGTGGTGCAGGACGGCCAGCACGCCGGGCATGGCGAGGACGGGCTCGGTGTCGACGGCGGTGATCCGGCCGCGGGCGACGGTGGAGGTCACCAGCCAGCCGTGGGCGAGGTCGGCGAACGGTATCTCGCCGGCGTAGCGGGCGGCTCCGGTGACCTTGTCGCGGCCCTCGACGCGGGTGTGGGCGGTGCCGACGGAGCGCAGGGTGGTGGCGGTGGTGGTCGTGGTCATCGGGCGGTCTCCTCGGCGAGTTCGGTGAGCACGGCCACGACGAGGTTGCGCATGAGGGTCACCTTGTATCCGTTGTCGGGCAGCGGGGTGGCCGCGGCCAGTTCGGCGTCGGCGGCCGCGGCGAAGGCGTCCGGTGTGGCGGGCCGGCCGGTCAGCGTCTCCTCGGCGGTGCGGGCCCGCCAGGGCCGGGAGGCGACCGCGCCGAAGGCGAGCCGCACGTCGTGCACCAGGCCGTCGCGGACGTCGAGCGCGGCCGCGACGGAGCCGATGGCGAAGGCGTAGGAGGCCCGTTCGCGCACCTTGCGGTAGCGGGAGTGGGCGGCGGTGGGCGCCGCCGGCAGGGTGACGCCGGTGATCAGCGCGCCGGGCGGCAGGGCGGTCTCCCGGTGCGGGGTGTCGCCGACCGGCAGGTAGAAGTCGGCGAGCGGCACCTCGCCGGGGCCTTCGGCGGTTTCGTAGGTGACGACGGCGTCGAAGGCGGCGAGCGCCACCGCCATGTCGGAGGGGTGCACGGCGACGCAGTGCTCGGAGGCGCCCAGGATGGCGTGGCCGCGGTGCTCGCCGGTGCGGGCGGGGCAACCGCTGCCCGGGACGCGCTTGTTGCAGGGCTGGGTGACGTCGGTGAAGTAGGCGCAGCGGGTGCGCTGGAGCAGGTTGCCGCCGACGGTGGCCATGTTGCGCAGCTGGCCGGAGGCGCCGGCGAGGACCGCCTGGGCGAGGGCCGGGTAGCGGCGGCGGACGTCGGGGTGGGCGGCGAGGTCGCTGTTGGTGACGGTCGCGCCTATGCGCAGGCCGCCCTCGGGAGTCGACTCGACGCGGTCCAGGGGCAGTTCGCGGACGTCGACGAGGCGGGCGGGCCGCTCGACGCCGGACTTCATCAGGTCGACGAGGTTGGTGCCGCCGCCGAGGTAGCGGGCGTCCGGGTCGGCGCCGAGCAGGGCGACGGCGCCGGCGACGTCCGCGGCGCGCTGATAGCCGAACTCCTTCATGCCGCCGCCTCCTCGTCCTTGCCGGACTGCTCCTGGGCGGCGCGGGTGATGGCCTCGACGATCGAGACGTAGGCGCCGCAGCGGCACAGGTTGCCGCTCATCCGCTCGCGGATCTCCTCGGGTGTCAGCGGCGGCGGTCCCGCCTCGGGCCTCACGTCGCCGGTGGCGGCGCTGGGCCAGCCGCGGGCGTGCTCCTCGATCATGGCGACGGCGGAGCAGATCTGGCCGGGCGTGCAGTAGCCGCACTGGTAGCCGTCGAGGTCGAGGAAGGCCTGCTGGACCGGGTGGAGCTCGTCGCCCTCGGCCAGCCCCTCGACGGTGGTGATGTCCCGGCCCTCGGCCGCCACCGCGAGCTGCAGGCAGGCGACGGTGCGCCGCCCGTCGACGAGGACGGTACAGGCGCCGCACTGCCCGTGGTCGCAGCCCTTCTTCGTACCGGTGAGATCGAGGCGCTCGCGCAGGGCGTCGAGCAGGGTGGTGCGGTGGTCGACGGTCAGCGTGTGCTTCTCGCCGTTGATGTGCAGGGTGACGGCGCTGTGCGTCGACGACGGCGCTGTGGCCATGATCAGCCTTCTTTCGCGAAGAGCAGGCGGAGACGTTCCCGTGGGGCTGGGTGGAGCGGGCGGAGAAGACGTCGGGGCAGGCAGGCGCTATGGTGAGGAAGGCGCTAACCGGACAGCTGTCCGCTAGACCGTACGAACCTAACGGACAGCTGTCCGCTTAGCAAGGCCGGGTTCGGCCACGAACCCGTGAGGAGGACCCAGTGCAGCCGAAGAAGGACGCGCCCGAGGCGCCACGCCGCTCGGACGCCCAGCGCAACCGCGAGCGCATCCTGGAGGTCGCCCTGGCCGAACTCACCCGCGACGCCGACGCCCCGCTCAGCCAGATCGCCAAGAAGGCCGGCGTCGGGCAGGGCACCTTCTACCGCAACTTCCCGAGCCGGGAGGCGCTGGTCCTGGAGGTCTACCGGCACGAGATGCAGCAGGTCGCCGACAGCGCGGACGCGCTGCTGCGCGAGCAGGACCCGCAGCGGGCGCTGCGCACCTGGATGGACCGTCTCGCCCGGTTCGCGATGACCAAGGCAGGGCTGGCCGACGCGCTGCGCCAGGCCACGAGCGCCCCGGGAGGCCCGGCGAAACCGGCGCCCACCGCCGTGTCCGAGGCGGCCGAGCGGCTGCTGCGCGCCAACGAGAAGGCCGGCACGATCCGGCCCGGGGTGGGCGCGGAGGACTTCATGCTCGCCATCGCCGGCCTGTGGCACGTCGGCGCCGCCGAGGACGCCCCCGCCCGCGCCGGCCGCCTGCTGGACCTCGTCATGGACGGCCTGCGCGCCGGGGCACCCGGCCGCGGTGTGCTACAGTGAATGCGTTGCAGTTTTGGTACCCATGACTTTGTGCGCGCCTGACGGTTTGTGACCTTCAGGCGCGTTTGTTTTATGCCGGGGATTCTCCCGGTGGGGGTCATTGCGGCGACCGGGCCTCGCGAGGTGCGAAGCGCCCGTCACTACCCCATGCGGAGGAGAAAATCATGGCCAGCGGCATCGTGAAGTGGTTCAACTCGGAAAAGGGCTTCGGCTTCATCCAGCAGGACGGCGGCGGCCCGGACGTGTTCGCGCACTACTCGAACATCGCCACCCAGGGCTTCCGTGAGCTGCAGGAGGGCCAGCGGGTGACGTTCGACGTCACGCAGGGCCAGAAGGGCCCGCAGGCGGAGAACATCCTCCCGGCCTGACACCGGCGCCTTCGAAGGGCCCGCACCCGCTTCGGGTGCGGGCCCTTCCGCATGCCCGCACGGAAACGGGCCCTTCCGCATGCCCGCACGGAAACGGGCCCTTCCGCGTGCCCCCACGGGAGCTCTTCGCGACGCCCGTGCCGAAAGATCGGTGCACGCGTCTTGACCGCAGGCGGTTACCGGCCAGTACGCTCACGCCGCCACCCCCTCACACCGGTGTCTGCACACTCCCCGTACCGCTCCTGTGAGGACCCCCCGTGAACAGAACCCTCGTGGCCACCGCCGTGGCTGCCGCCGCAACCCTTCTCGCCCTCCAGACCTCCGTCCCCGCCCAGGCGTCGAGCAGTTCCAGCTTCACCCCCACCAGCAACCCCGTCCTGTTCGTGCACGGCTACACCGGAGACGGCAGCAACTGGAACACCATGGCCGGCCGCTTCCAGAACGACGGCTGGCCCTCCTCCCACCTCGACCAGTGGACCTACGACTGGCACCAGTCGAACGCCACGACCGCCCAGCAGCTCTCCGCCGAGGTCGACCGGCTGCTCTCGGCCACCGGCGCCACCAAGGTGGACATCGTCAGCCACTCCATGGGCGGCCTGTCCTCCCGCTACTTCCTGAAGAACCTCGGCGGCGGCGACAAGGTCGACGCCTGGGTGTCCCTGGGCGGCCCCAACCACGGCACCGACAGCGCCAACAGCTGTTTCGACACCTCGTGCACCGAGATGCGCATCGGCTCGTCGTTCCTCGCCTCCCTCAACTCCGGGGACGAGACGCCGGGCGCCCCTCGCTACGCGACCTGGTGGTCGCCCTGTGACACCGTGATCAACCCCGACAGCTCCGTCGCGCTCTCGGGGGCGGCCAACACGAAGACGGCCTGTCTGAGCCACACCGGGCTGCTCTCCGACGCGACCGTCTATGCCCAGGTGCGGGACATGATCAACTCCTGACGGCAGGCGGGGCGGAAGGGGTCCGCGGGCCCCTTCCGCCCTTCCCTCAGGCCACCGGCCCTCAGGCTCTCAGGCCCTCACGGCCGCACCGGGGGAAGCTCAGCCCAGGAAGCTCAGCCGGACCTGCCGGTGCGGGTTGTCCTTGTTGGTGTCGACCAGGCACACCGACTGCCACGTGCCCAGCTCCAGACGGCCCGCGATGACGGGGAGCGTGGCGTGGGGCGGGACGAGGGCCGGCAGGACGTGGTCGCGGCCGTGGCCGGGACTGCCGTGGCGGTGCTGCCAGCGGTCGTCGGCCGGCAGCAGGGTGTGCAGCGCGGCGAGCAGGTCGTCGTCGCTCCCGGCACCGGTCTCGATCACGGCGATCCCCGCCGTCGCGTGCGGTACGAAGACGTTGAGCAGGCCGTCGCGGCCGCCGGCCGCCTCCCGCAGGAAGGCCTCGCAGTCGCCGGTGAGGTCGACGACGGCCTCCCGGGATCCGGAGGACACGTGGAGCACTCGGGTGGTGAAGGCATCGGACATGGGCCCATCCTCACCCATCGGTCCACCCTTCCGACGAACGGCGCAGCAGCGACACCCGCTTCGACGGCCCCGGGCCCCCGTCGAGGGGGAAGATCCACGACCGCACCGGCGTTAGTAGAAACGTGAACGAACTGCGCGAGGTCGAGGTCGTCGTCGTGGGCGCCGGGCAGGCGGGCCTGTCCAGCGCCTACCACCTGCGCCGCACCGGTTTCGCACCGGAGCGGGACTTCGTGGTGCTGGACCACTCCCCCGCGCCCGGCGGTGCCTGGCAGTTCCGGTGGCCGTCACTGACGTACGGCAAGGTGCACGGGATGCACGCGCTGCCCGGCATGGAACTGACCGGCGCCGACCCGGCGCGGCCGTCCTCGCAGGTCGTCGCCGAGTACTTCGCGGCGTACGAGCGCGCCTTCGACCTGCGGGTGCGGCGCCCGGTGGACGTGACGGCGGTGCGCGACGGCGCGGACGGGCGGCTGCTCGTCGAGACCTCCCACGGCGCGTGGTCGACCCGCGCGCTGATCAACGCCACCGGCACCTGGGACCGGCCGTTCTGGCCCCGCTACCCCGGTCAGGAGACCTTCCGGGGCCGGCAGCTGCACACCGCGCAGTATCCGGGCCCGCAGTGGTTCGCGGGGCGGCGGGTCGTCGTGGTGGGCGGGGGCGCCTCCGGCACCCAGCACCTGCTGGAGCTGGCCCCCTACGCGGCCGCCACGACCTGGGTCACCCGGCGTCCGCCGGTCTTCCGCGAGGGCCCCTTCGACGAGGACGCGGGCCGCGCGGCGGTCGCGCTGGTGGAGGAGCGGGTTCGGCAGGGGCTGCCGCCGCGGAGCGTCGTGTCGGTGACGGGCCTGCCGCTGAACGACGCGATACGGCAGGGCCTCGCGGACGGCGTCCTGGACCGGCAGCCGATGTTCGACCGGATCACCCCGGAGGGGGTGGCCTGGAACGACGGACGGCACGTGGACGCCGACGTCGTCCTGTGGGCCACCGGCTTCCGCCCGGCGATCGACCACCTGACGCCGCTGCGGCTGCGCGAGCCGGGCGGCGGCATCCGCGTCGAGGGCACCCGCGCGGTCGCCGATCCGCGCATCCACCTCGTCGGCTACGGCCCGTCGGCCAGCACGATCGGCGCCAACCGGGCCGGGCGCGCGGCCGTACGGGACATCAGGCGGCTGCTGGCGGAGCAGGACGCTCGGGCCCTGGCGGCCTGACGGCCCGGGTGCTCACCCGCCGGAGTGCTGCGACCGGTTGAACTCGGCGACATTGCGCTGGTGTTCGGCGTAGTCGGCGGTGAAGCGGGTGTCGCCGGGCCGGACCGTGACGAAGTACAGCCAGTCGCCCGCCGGCGGGTTGATCGCCGCGCGCAGCGCGTCCTCGCCGGGGTTGTCGATCGGCGTGGGCGGCAGCCCCATGCGCTGGTAGGAGTTGTACGGGCTCTCAGCGCGGGTGTCGGCGGTGGTCGTCCGCAGGGTGGAGCGGCCCAGGCCGTAGTTGAGGGTGGAGTCCATCTGCAGCGGCATGCCCCGCTCCAGCCGGTTGAAGACGACCCGGGCGACCTTCCCCATGTCCTCCTTGGTGGCCGCCTCGGCCTGCACGATGCTGGCGATGGTGACCGCCTGGTAGGCGTTCATGGCGTTGCGCTGGGCGCCGGCGGCGACGGGGGCGAACTTGCGGTTGGCGGTGTCGACCATCGTCGCGAGCAGCTGCTCCGGCTTCGCGTGGTCCTTGTCGGGCAGCGGGTACGTCGCCGGAAAGAGGTAGCCCTCCGGGTTGCCGCCGGCGTCGCTCGGCAGCTTCAGGTCCGCCTTGGCCAGGGACTTGCGGGTGCTGCCCGGAGGAAGGCCGAGCGCCTTGTCGACGGCGGTGTACACCTGGGCCGCCCGCCAGCCCTCGGGGACGACCAGGGTCGCGGACCGGCCCGCCCCCTCGCCGCCCAGGATCAGCAGCGGCACCGCCACGGCGGCACCGGCGACGACGGCTCCGGCCGCGATCAGGACGGCACGGCCGCGGCGGGTGAGCCGGACCGGGCTGCCGCCCCGGCCCGCGCCCCCTCGCCCCGCACCTCTCGGGGCCGCGCCGCCCCGGCCGCCGGTGCTCCTCGCGCCACCCAGCCGGCTCGGCCCGCCCCACGCGCTCCTGGCGCTCCCCCCGCTCGCCCTGCTCCCCGTTCTGCTGCTCGTCGTCCTCGGGCTTCTCGTGCTCCTCGTCCGGCGTCGCGGGAAGTTCGTCTGCATGCGGGAACGGTAACCGCAAAAGTGCGACAAACCCGGCATAACCGCCCTTGCGTCAGCTCGTCGGCTCCAGGCGGGCGTCCCGGCGCACCAGGGCCGCGTACCGCCCGTCCAGTGCCAGCAGTTCGTCGTGCGTGCCGCGCTCGGCGACCCGGCCGGAGTCGAGGACCACGATCTGGTCGGCGCCGCGGACGGTGGACAGCCGGTGGGCGATGGTGACGGTGGTGCGGTCGGCGGACAGGGCGTCGATGGCCTGCTGCACGGCGGCCTCGGTACGGGTGTCCAGGGCGCTGGTGGCCTCGTCGAGGATCAGCACCGGCGGGTCGCGCAGGATGGTGCGGGCGATGGCGAGGCGCTGCTTCTCGCCGCCGGAGAAGCGGTGGCCGCGCTCGCCGACGACCGTGTCGTAACCGTCCGGCAGCGACATGATGTGGTCGTGGATCTGGGCCGCGCGGGCGGCCGCGTGCAGCTCCTCGTCGGTGGCGTCGGGCTTGGCGAACCGGAGGTTGTCGGCGACCGAGGCGTGGAAGAGGTACGTCTCCTGCGAGACGACGCCGACCGCCCGGGCGAGGGTGTCGAAGTCCAGGTCGCGCACGTCCACGCCGTCGAGGGTGACGCGGCCGCCGGTCACGTCGTACAGGCGCGGCACGAGGTAGCCGAGGGTGGACTTCCCTGCACCGGTCGGGCCGACGACGGCGAGGCTGCCGCCGGCCGGCACGGTGAGGTCGACGCCGTCGAGCACCGGACGGGCCTCGTCGTCAGCGCCGTACCGGAAGGTGACGTCCTCGAAGCGGACCTCGCCCTTGATCTGGTCGAGGCGGACCGGGTTCTCGCGCTCGGTGATGTCGATGGGCAGGTCCAGGTACTCGAAGATGCGCTGGAAGAGCGCGAGGGAGGTCTGGATCTGCACGCCCGTGGACAGCAGGCTGACCGTGGGCCGGAACAGCCCCTGCTGGAGCGAGACGAAGGCGACGATGGTCCCGATGGAGACGCCCGGGCCGCCGAGCTGCAGGGCGAGACCGGCGGTCCAGTAGATGACCGCGGGCATCGCGGCCATCACGATCGTGATGACGGCCATGCGCCAGCGCCCGGCCATGTTGGACCGTACCTCCAGGCCGACCAGCGACTCGGACTCCTCCGCGAAGGACGCGGTCAGCGAGTCGGAGCGGCCCATGGTGCGGCCGAGCAGGATGCCGCTGACCGACAGCGACTCGGTGACCGTGGCGGCCATGGCGGCCATCTGCTTCTGCCGCTGCGTGGTGATCTTCCGGCGCTCCTTGCCGACGCGGCGGCTGATCCAGACGAACACCGGCAGCAGGAGCAGGGAGACGACGGTGAGCCGCCAGTCGAGGGCGACCATCGCGACGACGGTGGCGACGACGCTGGTGAAGTTGGAGACCAGGGAGGTCGCGGTGGAGGTGACGGTGGCCTGCATCCCGCCGATGTCGTTGGCGATGCGGGACTGCACCTCGCCGGTGCGGGTGCGGGTGAAGAAGGCGAGCGACATGCGCTGCAGGCGGCCGTAGACCGCGGTGCGCAGGTCGTGCATGACGCGCTGGCCGACGGTGGTCGAGATCAGTGTCTGCAGCACGCCGAAGACGCTGGTGAGGACGGCGCTGAGGATCATGCCGAGGGCGAGCAGGCTGAGCAGCCCGGTGCGGCCCTGCGGGATGGCGACGTCCAGGGTCTCCTTCAGCAGGAACGGCGTGGCGACGGAGACCAGCGAGGAGGCGCCGACGAGCACGCCGACGACGGCGAGCCGGCCGCGGTAGGGACGGAAGAGGCGCAGGATCCGGCGGACCTGCCGGGGCTGTTCGGCGGCGTCCGCGGGCGGGGTCCAGGAGGGCGCGTGATCGGGGTGCATGGGCTCCTACGGGGGTGGGGTGGCGGGCGTCGGCGCTGCATGTGAAACCGGGCACGGGGCGCCGACCGAACGGACCATAGCTCATTGTTACCTAAACTCACAATGAACCAGGTCCTGATATTGTTCCCGCATGACCTCGCCCGATCCCGACGGCCTGCTCGCCGAGCAGTTGCTGCGGCTCACCCGCCGGGTGCACCGCATCCAGAAGCGCCATCTGCAGACGCGTGACCTGGGCATCACCCCGGCGCAGTCCCGCCTGCTGCGCACCCTCGCGCACTACGGCACGCCGCCGCGCATGGCCGACCTCGCCGAACGGCTGGAGGTCGTGCCACGCGCGGTGACGACCCTGGTGGACGCCCTGGAGGCGCACGGCAAGGTCCGCCGGGTCCCGGATCCGGTCAATCGCCGGGTGACCCGCATCGAGCTGACCCCGTCGGGCCGCGAGACGCTCCGCGAACTGCACGCGGCGCGCCGCGCGGCGGCGGAGGAGATCCTGGCGCCCCTGGAGAAGGAACAGCGCGCGGTGCTCGGCGACCTGCTGGACACCCTGATCGACGGGGCGCCGGCGGGCGGCTGCTGAACCCGCCGGTCAGGACCCGCTTCGGGCTCAGCAGGCCTGGCGGTCCTCCACCAGCGCTCCCTGGCGGGTCGTCAGGGTGCGGTCCCAGCAGCCCTCCGAGCCGTACAGCCGGTAGCGTTCCCGGCTCGTGCCGACGGCGTGCCGCTGCTCGCGCGGCACGTTCAGCGTGAACGCGGCGTCGCCGGAGTAGGTGTCGTCCAGCCGGGACCAGGCCGTCCGCCGGCCGCCGCGGGTCTCGTCGACCGCGGCCCGGTCCCCGAGCGTGAGCACGGTGCGCAGCCGGTCGTCCGCGCCGATGGTGATGGTGCCGTCCATCGTGTACGTCCGGTGCGTGTGGGCACTCCGGGCCGGCCCGCGTCCGTCCACGGTCACCGTCTCGTCGTCGTTCCAGGTGGCGTCCAGCCCGTCGACCGTCTCGCCGTCGTTCCAGCGGTGGACGGAGGTGTTCGCGAGGACGCGGTCGACGGTGGTCGTCACCCGGCCGTGCGAGGTGTCGAGGTAGCCGGCGACGGTGAGGCGGTGGCCGCCGCGCGTGTCCAGCCGGTGCTCGGAACCGGGCGTGTGGACGGACGAGTTGGTGAGATCGCCGACCCGGTGCTCGGTGAGCTTGCCGGTGACCTGCGCCTTTCCGGCGTCCTGCCAGACGAGCACGTTCACCGGCGTGCTCCACCCGGCCTGCCCCTCGGGCACCCCGGCCACCGACACCTCGACACGGTGCGGACGCCCGTCGTTGAGCAGTCCGGCGAACGGCGTCAGGTCGTAGGTGATCGGTTTGACGTCGAAGGCGCGCGGTGCGGGAAGGACGTACCACAGGAACGGGTTGGACCAGCCGCCCGTCCACACCGTCGGGAACGGCGCGGCGATACCGGCCAGTTGCCCGTCGACGGAAACCTGCACCTCGCGGTACGGCCCACCGCTCGCCTTGCAGGAGTACGGCGCCGCGTCCGGCACCGTCAGATACCAGAACTCCTCGCAGCCGCCGCCCGACCCGGTGGCGTACACCTCGGCGAGGACGCGCTCACTGTTGCGCGGGGTGGTGAGCGTCCTGCCGTCGGTGAGGGTGAGGACGCGGTCGGGGGTGCGCTCGGCAGGAGCGCCGGTGAAGAAGGTGAGGGTCGCCTTGACGTCGATGACGCCGGTGTAGGTGGCGTCGACGACGTTCCCGATGAGCATCTCGACGTCCTGCGCGCGGCGGAAGGTGTCGCTGTAGCGGGTGACGTCCTTCTCGACCGACCAGGAGATGCCGTCGGGCGACGGCTCCGGCGTCGAGGTGCGCAGCACCTCCACCCCGCCGACGTGCAGGTACCCGAGCCGGTCGAACTGCCGGCCCTTCACCTTTCCGTCGAGCCGCAGCACGACCTTGCTCCACCGCTCACCGCAGCCGGCGGGCGGGGTGTACCGGCCCCGGTACGGCGTGAAGTCGCGGAACTGCGCCTCGGCGAGGGTGACCTGGCAGGACCGGGAGTGAGGGCGGGCGACGGGCGGGGCGGCGGTCAGCGGGTCGTGCCAGTCGGTACCGAATTCGGCGGGCACGTCGGCGCTCCGCGCCGCGCCGGCGGGGGCGGCCGCTCCGGCGGGGGCTGCGGCACCGGCTGGTGCGGCGGCACCGGCTGGTGCGGCGGCCGCTCCGAGGAGGGTGCTCGCCAGGAGGGTCGCTCCGGCGAGCATGGACATGATGATCCGGCTTCTCATGGCCGGGTTTCTACGGGGTCCCGGCCGGGCCCGCAATGGGGCCTCGGGATCTTCGGCGGCCTCGGCGGGCGACTTCGGACGATCAGGCCCGCAGGTCCGCCTTGTCCCCCATCACCACCACCGGGTGACGCGCCGGGTCGATCGCGCGCAGCAGGTACTCCATGGCCGGCCGGGACAGCGTGACGCACGCCGACGTCCCGCTGCCGTGGTCCATGTGCAGCCAGACGCTCCCGCCCTTCTTCTGCCCCTGGGGGCGAGTGGGGTCGTTCGGCGAGGTGCCCTTGACGCGGTTGTAGTCGATGGCGATGACGTAGTCGAAGTCGTGCCAGGCGCTCCTGCCCCAGGTGTGCGGCGCGGCAAAGGAGGCCGACTCGGTGTACGGCAGTTTCGCGCCCGGGTCGGGGAGCACCCCGCCGGCGTCGCTCAGCGTGAACACGCCCACCGGCGTGCGGTTGTCCCCCTCATGGTGGTCGAGCGTCCACCCCTTCTTGCCGTTGTGCGCCGGCCAGCTGCGCACCCGTTCCCAGACGGATCCGCGCCGGTCGTAGAGCACGACCGTGGCGCCGGGGGCGTCCTTGCCGTCACCGTAGACCGCCACCACCTGGCGGGAATCGGCCGGGATCCGGCGCCGCAGGCGGTCCCCGACGCCGGGGATGCGGGTCGGGTCCGTGCTGGGGCGGGTGGCCGTGGCGCCGGATTCCGCCTCGGGTCCGCCGTGGCCTCCCCCACCGCCGCACGCGGTCAGCGCTCCCAGTGTCAGGGCGCACGCCGCCGCGGTGAGCCCGGTCGCGCGCCACGTCCCGCCCTTGCCGCTGTGTCGCATCGATCCATGATGGCACCGCCGTTTCACGCGGCCGGTGGCCGGGGGTGTGCGGCCCCGGGGAAAACCGTTTGATTCCGACCACGCTGCGGCGCCAACCTGTCACGGTTTGCTGCGCCGCCCCCGGACGGCCGGCCCCTTCGCCGTGCCTTCCTCACTCGTTCCCCTCGCTCCTCCCTCCCTTCACCTCCCGTCCCCCTTCCTCAGCTCCTCTCCTCCGCTCTTCTCCCCCGCCCCTTCCGACCATCCGCTTCCTGACACGAGCCACTGGGACGTCATGCAGATTCACGACCTTCCGTATTCCGACCCGGGCGTGCCCGACGCGCGCTCGGGACCCCGCTTCCTGTGGTGGCTCGGCCGGAATCAGCTGGGCGGTCAGCTCAAGGCACTGGCCTGGGGCCTGGTGCACTTCATGGCCGTCTCCGCGCTGCCCTTCTGCGTCGGGTTCGCCGTCCAGGCCGTCGTCGACCGCTCCGGAACGCGGCTCGCGCTCGCCGGCGGCCTCCTCGCCCTGTGCGGCGCGGCCACCGCGCTCGGCGACACCTTCCTGCACCGGGCCGCCGTCACCAACTGGATCACGGCCGCCGCCCGCGTCCAGCAACTGCTGGCCCGCAAGGCCGCCGAACTCGGCGCCGCCCTCACCCGGCGGGTGGCCGCCGGCGAGGTCGTCGCCGTGTCCACGGGTGACGTGGAGAAGATCGGCTGGTTCGTGGAGGCCGTGTCCCGGTTCACCGCGGCGGCGCTCACCGTCGTGCTGGTCTGCGCCGGCCTGGTCGTCTACCAGCCCGCCCTCGGCGTGGTCGTCGCCGTCGGACTGCCGCTGCTCGCCGTGGCCGTGCTCCCGCTGCTGCCCGCCGCCACCCGCCGCGCGGACGAACAGCGCGAGAAGGCGGGCCGCGCCACCGAACTGGCCTCGGACACCGTGGCCGGGCTGCGCGTGCTGCGCGGCATCGGCGGCGAGGAACTGTTCCTGCGCCGCTACCGCCGCGCCTCCCAGGAGGTCCGCCGCGCCGCCGTGCGCAGCGCCCGCATGTGGTCGCTGATCGCGGCCCTGCAGGTGCTGCTGCCCGGCCTGCTGCTCATCGGCGTCGTCGTCTACGGCGTCCACCTCGCCCGCGAGGGCCGGATCGCCGTCGGCGAACTCGTCACCGTCTACAGCTCGGTCATGGTGCTCGCCTACCCGTTGCGCCACTTCGAGGAGATCGCCATGGCCTATTCCTTCTCCCGGCCGTCGGCGAAACGCGCCGCCCGTGTGCTCTCCCTCGAACGGGCCGTCGGCCCCGGCGGATCGCGCACCGCGCTGCTCCCCTCCGGCGACCTGCACGACCCGGAGACCGGGCTGCTCGCCCCCGCGGGCCGGCTCACCGCCGTGGTGTGCGGCGACCCCGACGCGGCCGGCCGGCTCGCCGAACGGCTCGGCGGGCACGCCACCGAGGAGGGCCCGTCGGTCCGGCTGGGCGGGGTCCCGCTGGACGAACTGCCCCTCACCGCCGCCCGTACCGCCGTCCTCGTCCAGGACAAGGACCCGGTGCTGCTGTCCGGCACCCTGCGCGAGCTGCTGGACGTGCCCGCCTCCGGAGCCGTCGAGGCGGAGACGGCACTGGCGGCCGCCCAGTGCGACGACGTGCTGCAGGCGCTGGTGCAGGGCTCGCTCGACGCCGCCGACCCGATGGACGCCCGCATCACCGAACGCGGCCGGTCCCTCTCCGGCGGCCAGCGCCAGCGCCTCGCCCTGGCCCGCTCGCTGGTCACCGATCCCGAGGTGCTGGTCCTGGACGAGCCGACCTCGGCCGTCGACTCGCACACCGAGGCGCGCATCGCCGAGGGCCTGCGCCGGGTGCGCGCCGGCCGCACCACGGTGGTGTTCACCTCCTCACCGCTGCTGCTGGACCGCGCCGACCAGGTCGTCCTGGTGCACGAGGGCCGGGCGGCGGCGGTCGGGACACACACGGAGCTGGTGCGCTCCGACCCCCGGTACCGGGCCGTCGTGACCCGGGAGACCGACGACGAGGCCGCCGCGCCGGGCGCAGGGGTGCGCGACGACGCTGCGCTCGACGGCGAGCTGGACGTGCTGGAAGAACTGCGAGAGATCGAGGAGACCGCATGATCGGCGTGGCGCCACCGGCCTACGACCCGGCGGCCCCGACGACGGCGACCACCCTGCCCGTCGGCGCCCCCGCCACCGTCCGCGCCTACGTGGCCGAACTGTTCCGCCGCCACCGCCGCGCCTTCCTGCTGCTCATCGGGGTGAACACAGCCGCGGTCCTCGCCTCCATGGCGGGCCCCTGGCTGCTCGGCGACCTCGTCGAGCGCGTCTCGCGGAAGGCGGCGGACCTCCCTCTCACCCGCACCGCCGCCCTGTTCGTGCTGGCCCTGCTCGTGCAGGCCGTCTTCGTACGGCAGGTGCGGCTGCGCGGCGCGATGCTGGGCGAGCGGATGCTGGCCGACCTGCGCGAGGACTTCCTCGTCCGCTCGGTCGCCCTGCCGCCCGGCGTGCTGGAACGCGCCGGCACCGGCGACCTGCTCTCCCGGATCACCACCGACATCGACCGGCTGGCCAACGCCATGCGCGAGGCCGTGCCGCAGCTGGCGATCGGCGTGATGTGGACGGTGCTGCTGCTCGGCGGCCTCGTCGTCACCGCGCCGCCGCTCGCGCCGGCCGTCCTGCTGGCTTTGCCGCTGCTGATCGTCGGCTGCCGCTGGTACTTCCGCCGGGCCCCGTCCGCCTACCGCTCCGAGGCCGCCGGATACGCCGCCGTCGCCGCCGCCCTCGCGGAGACCGTGGACGCCGGGCACACCGTCGAGGCACACCGGCTGGGCGAGCGCCGCACCGCGCTGTCCGAGCAGCGGATCGCCCAGTGGACCGCGTGGGAGCGCTACACGCTCTGGCTGCGCTCGGTTCTCTTCCCGGTGATCAGCGCCGTGCACGTCACCGTGCTCGGCTCGGTGCTCATGATCGGCGGCGTCTTCGTGCTGCGGGGCTGGATCGGGGTGGGGCAGCTGACCACCGCCGCGCTGCTCGCCCAGATGCTCGTCGACCCGGTGAACCTGATCCTGCGCTGGTACGACGAGCTGCAGGTCGCCCAGGTGTCGCTGGCCCGGCTGGTCGGCGTGCGCGACATCGAACCGGACGCGGGCGACCCGTCGGTGGTCCCGGGCGGCCGCGACGTGCACGCCGAGCGGGTGCACTTCGGCTACCGGGAGGGCGTGGACGTCCTGCGCGAGGTCTCCCTGCGGGTGCCGCCCGGCACCCGGATGGCCCTGGTCGGCCCCTCGGGCGCGGGCAAGTCCACGCTGGGCCGGCTGCTGGCCGGCATCTACGGGCCCCGCTCCGGGCGGATCACCCTCGGCGGCGCCGAACTCTCCCGGATGCCCGCCGAGCAGGTCCGCTCCCATGTGGCCCTGGTCAACCAGGAGCACCATGTGTTCGTCGGCTCGCTGCGCGACAACCTGCTGCTCGCGCGCACCGGCGCCGAGGACGCCGAGCTGTGGGCCGCGCTCGGCGCGGTCGACGCCGGGGACTGGGCCCGCGCCCTGGACGAGGGCCTGGACACCGAGGTCGGCTCGGGCGGGCTGGCGCTCACGCCGGCGCAGGCCCAGCAGATCGCGCTGGCCCGGCTGGTGCTGGCCGACCCGCACACGCTGGTCCTGGACGAGGCGACGTCCCTGCTCGACCCGCGGGCCGCCCGCCATCTGGAGCGCTCGCTGGCCCGGGTCCTGGACGGCCGCACCGTCGTCGCGATCGCACACCGGCTGCACACGGCTCACGACGCGGATGTCATCGCCGTCGTGGAGAGCGGCCGCATCAGCGAGCTGGGCAGCCACGACACCCTGGTCGCGGCCGACGGCGCCTACGCGGCTCTGTGGCGGTCCTGGCACGGCTGACGTGCAGCAGGGCGGGCGCCGGGGCCGGGGCCGATCGGGCAGGGCTGACGGGCACCGCGGCCCGCGCCGTCGCGGCCGGGGGCCGGACGCGGGAGCGACCCGGACGGTGGACACCGTGGGAGGCCGGGGCAGGGTCCGGTCCGCGCGGGGCCGGGGCGAGGACTGGTCCCCGGCCGGGGTGCCGGACGCGGGAGCGACCCGGCCGGTGGACGCCCCCGCAGGCCGGGGCGCGTTCCGGGCCGCGCCGGGCCGGGGCGGGGGACGGTCCGCGAAGGGCCGGGGTCGCCCGCGCGGCCCGGCGTGGGGGCCTCTGCCGTTGCGCAGGGGTGAGCGGGGGTGGAACGCTGGAGAACGGCACCGGCTCGGGAAAGGCCCGGGGACCGTCCGGCTCCGTGCCGTGCGCGGCCTGTGCCCCGCGCCATGGTGTGCCGTCGCAGGCCGTCGTGACAACGGGCTTGTCCCCACTCCCTGGAGGTACCCGTGAACAGCGCCGATGGATGGGGAGACGACGTCTACCAGCCCGATCCGTCCGACCAGCGGGAGGACACGGGCGTGCTCGACTCCGAGGACACGCTGGAGTACGACGGCGTCGACGATCCGCTGGACCGCGGCTGGTCCCCTCCGGAGCGGCCCTGGGCGGTGGAGCACACCGGCGTGACGGCCGCGGAGCGCCGCGCGGGTGAAACCCTCGACCAGCGTCTGGCGGAGGAGCTGCCCGATCCGCCCGTGCCCGACGGCGACGGGATCGGGGACACCGACGGCACGGACGGCGAACCGCTGGACAGCGAGGTCGGTGCCGTCCGCTCCGGCCGGCTCGTCGCCCCCGACGAGGGCGCGCACGAGGACGAGGAGGCCGCCCTGGTCGCCTCGGACGTCGGGATCGACGGCGCCGCCGCCTCCGCCGAGGAGGCCGCGATGCACATCGTCGACGAGGACGCCCTCTCCGGCTGACCCCCACACCCGTCCGCACCGCCGTACCCGAACGCCACCCGCCCCCTGCGAGGAGCCGCCATGCAGCAGGACAAGCACCCCGACTACCACCCGGTCGTCTTCCGCGACCGCGCCGCCGGCTACGCCTTCCTGACCCGGTCCACCGCCACCAGTGACGAGACCATCGAGTGGGACGACGGGCAGAGCTACCCGGTGGTGGACGTGGAGATCTCCTCCGAGAGCCACCCCTTCTACACGGGCAAGGCCCGCACCGTGGACACCGAGGGCCGCATCGCCCGCTTCGAGCGGCGCTACGGCGGCGAGGCGTCGTAGGGACCGGCCGCGCACCGCGCGACAAGGGGGCGCGCCCAGGCGCGGGACCCCACGGCGGGCGCGCGAGCTGCTCAGATGAAGTTGAGGGCCGCCGCCCCGCCCACTCCCCCGAGCAGCATGAACGCCGGCATGAGCACCTTCAGCTCGACCCAGCTGCCGGCCCGGAACCGCATCGCCTTGGGCGGCCCGATCGGGTACCAGCGCTTGCGGCCCACCGGAATCGGCCACAGGATCGGGCAGCCGGAGACGGTCAGCGCGTCCCCGATGTCGTGCACCAGCGCGCCCAGCACGATCGGCAGCCCCAGCCAGAGATACTGCTGGCCGGGGTCCGTGAACAGCCAGTCGGAGCCGTTGCCCGGCTTGTCCAGCCAGCCGGCGAGGATCCACGCGCTAGCCGCGGCCAGCAGCCACACCAGCACGTCGCTGCTGGAACCGCGCGCCGCCCGCCACAGCAGCCCCTCGATCGCCAGCACCATGTGCACGAAGAGGATCGCCAGCACCGCCCAGCGGCCGCCCGTGATCGCCAGTGCCGAGGTGCCCGCGCCGATCAGGACCGCCCACAGCCAGGTGTGGGTGAGCGTGCGGTGACCGCCGGAGCGGCGCGCGTCGCCCTGCTTGCGGGTCGCCTTGTAGACGGCGTAGGACAGCTTGTCGACGATCTCGCACAGCCCGCGGGAGAGGGGGCCGAAGGCGCGGGAGATCGTGGCCGCCTTGTGGTCCAGGTCCGGGGCGAGTGCGGCGCCCGCGCAGATCAGCGCACCCGCGAGCACCACCGGCCAGGGCATCGGATGCCCGGCCGCGGCGGCCGCCGCACCGACGCCGAGCCAGGCCGCGGCGCCCGACAGTGAGTGTGCTGGTCCCATCATGGCCTGTGCCCGCCCCATTCCTCATGCCGCGCCGTAGAGTTGACCGGGCGCGATGACGCTCCGTCGGCGACACAGCGTAGCGGTCGTGATCTTCGCCGGGACATCCGATTCCCGCATCGGGGGCGAGGCCAGGCAAGATGGGGGCGTGACCCTCATCGATCAGCTGCCGAAGACCGCCGACCCCGACGCCCTGTACGACGCTTTCGAGTCCTGGGCCCAGGAGCGCGGTCTCACGCTCTACCCCCACCAGGAGGAAGCGCTGATCGAGGCGGTCTCCGGTGCGAACGTGATCGTGTCGACGCCCACCGGCTCCGGCAAGAGCATGATCGCCGCCGGTGCGCACTTCGCGGCGCTGGCCCGGGACGAGGTCACCTTCTACACCGCACCGATCAAGGCGCTGGTGTCGGAGAAGTTCTTCGAGCTGTGCAAGCTGTTCGGCACCGAGAACGTGGGCATGCTGACCGGCGACGCGTCCGTGAACGCCGACGCCCCGGTGATCTGCTGCACGGCCGAGGTGCTCGCCTCGATCGCGCTGCGGGACGGCAGGCACGCGGACATCGGCCAGGTCGTGATGGACGAGTTCCACTTCTACGCGGAACCGGACCGCGGCTGGGCCTGGCAGATCCCGCTGCTGGAGCTGCCGCAGGCGCAGTTCATCCTGATGTCGGCCACGCTGGGCGATGTGTCCTTCTTCGAGAAGGACCTCACGCGCCGTACCGGACGCCCGACCGCGGTGGTCCGCTCGGCGACCCGTCCCGTGCCGCTCTCGTACGAGTACCGCTTCACCCCGCTGACGGAGACGCTCACCGACCTGCTGGAGACCAAGCAGGCTCCCGTCTACATCGTGCACTTCACCCAGGCGCAGGCGGTGGAGCGGGCGCAGGCGCTGATGAGCATCAACATGTGCACGCGCGAGGAGAAGGACCAGATCGCCGAGCTGATCGGCAACTTCCGCTTCACCACCAAGTTCGGCCGCAACCTCTCCCGCTACGTGCGCCACGGCATCGGCGTGCACCACGCCGGCATGTTGCCCAAGTACCGGCGGCTGGTGGAGAAGCTCGCACAGGCCGGTCTGCTGAAGGTCATCTGCGGCACCGACACCCTCGGCGTGGGCGTCAACGTGCCCATCCGCACGGTGCTGTTCACCGCCCTGACCAAGTACGACGGCAACCGGGTGCGCACGCTGCGGGCCCGTGAGTTCCACCAGATCGCGGGCCGGGCCGGCCGCGCCGGGTTCGACACCGCCGGTTTCGTCGTGGCGCAGGCGCCCGAGCACGTCATCGAGAACGAGAAGGCGCTCGCCAAGGCGGGCGACGACCCGAAGAAGCGCCGCAAGGTGGTGCGCAAGAAGGCACCGGAGGGCTTCGTCGGCTGGACGGAGAACACCTTCGAGAAGCTCATCGCGTCCGAGCCCGAGCCGCTGACCTCCCGCTTCCGGGTCACCCACACCATGCTGCTGTCGGTGATCGCCCGGCCCGGCAACGCCTTCGAGGCGATGCGCCGGCTGCTGGAGGACAACCACGAACCGCGCAAGCAGCAGCTGCGGCACATCCGCCGCGCGATCGCGATCTACCGCTCGCTGCTGGACGGCGGCATCGTCGAGAAGCTGGACACGCCGGACGCCGAGGGCCGTATCGTCCGCCTCACCGTCGATCTGCAGCAGGACTTCGCGCTCAACCAGCCGCTGTCCACGTTCGCGCTGGCCGCGTTCGAACTCCTCGACCCCGAGTCGCCGTCGTACGCGCTGGACATGGTGTCGGTGGTGGAGTCCACGCTGGACGACCCGCGCCAGATCCTCGCCGCCCAGCAGAACAAGGCTCGCGGCGAGGCGGTGGCCGCCATGAAGGCGGACGGCGTGGAGTACGAGGAGCGCATGGAGCGCCTCCAGGACATCACCTACCCCAAGCCGCTGGAGGAGCTGCTCTTCCACGCGTACAACACCTACCGCAAGAGCCACCCCTGGGTCGGCGACCACCCGCTGTCCCCGAAGTCGGTCGTGCGGGACATGTACGAGCGGGCCCTGTCCTTCACCGAGCTGGTCTCCTTCTACGAGCTGGCCCGCACCGAGGGCATCGTGCTGCGCTACCTGGCCGGCGCCTACAAGGCCCTCGACCACAACATCCCCGACGATCTGAAGTCCGAGGACCTCGAGGACCTGATCGAGTGGCTCGGCGAGATGGTCCGCCAGGTCGACTCCAGCCTGCTGGACGAGTGGGAGCAGCTCGCCAATCCCGAGGAGATGACCGCCGAGGAGGCCCAGGAGAAGGCCGACGAGGTCAAGCCGGTCACCACCAACGCGCGCGCCTTCCGCGTGCTCGTGCGCAACGCCATGTTCCGCCGGGTCGAGCTGGCCGCCCTGGACCAGGTGGACGAACTCGGCGAGATGGACGCGGAGTCCGGCTGGGACGCCGACGCCTGGGGCGAGGCGATGGACAAGTACTGGGACGAGTACGAGGAGCTGGGGACCGGCCCCGACGCCCGTGGCCCCAAGTTGCTCGTCATCAACGAGGAGCCGGAGAACGGGCTGTGGCGCGTCCGGCAGATCTTCGACGACCCGAACGGCGACCACGACTGGGGCATCAGCGCGGAGGTCGACCTGGCCGCCTCCGACGCCGAGGGCCGCGCCGTGGTCCGCGTGACCGACGTCGGCCAGCTGTGACCACAGGAGCAACTCACCGATGACGAACCCGGCCGAGCGACTGGTCGACCTGCTCGACCTGGAGCAGATCGAGGTCAACATCTTCCGCGGGCGCAGCCCCGACGAGTCCCTGCAGCGGGTCTTCGGCGGCCAGGTCGCCGGCCAGGCGCTGGTCGCCGCGGGCCGCACCACGGAGGGCGACCGCCCGGTGCACTCGCTGCACGCGTACTTCCTGCGCCCGGGCCGGCCGGGCGTGCCGATCGTGTACCAGGTGGAACGGGTGCGGGACGGACGGTCGTTCACGACCCGCCGGGTCACCGCCGTGCAGCAGGGCCGCACGATCTTCAATCTCACCGCCTCCTTTCACCAGCCTGAGGAAGGTCCCTTCGAGCACCAGCTGCCGCCGGCCCGGGAGGTGCCGGCTCCGGAGACCCTGCCGACGGTGGCCGAGGAGATCCGGGAACACCTGGGCGCGCTGCCCGAGCAGTGGGAGCGCTTCGCGCGCCGGCAGCCCTTCGACATCCGGTACGTCGACCGCCTGCGCTGGACGGACGACGAGGTCAAGAGCGCCGAGCCGCGCAGCGCGGTGTGGATGCGCGCGGTCGGCCCGCTCGGCGACGACCCGCTCGTGCACACCTGCGCGCTGACGTACGCCAGCGACATGACGCTCCTGGACGCCGTGCGCCTGCCGGTCGAACCGCTGTGGGGTCCGCGGAACTTCGACATGGCCTCGCTCGACCACGCCATGTGGTTCCACCGGCCGTTCCGGGCGGACGAGTGGTTCCTGTACGACCAGGAGTCGCCGATCGCGACCGGCGGCCGGGGACTGGCCCGCGGGCGGATCTACGACGTGCGGGGCGATCTGCTGGTCTCGGTCGTGCAGGAGGGTCTGTTCCGCGCGCTGTAGCTCACTGCCCTCTGCGCAGCAGCCGGCCCAGCAGGCCCCGCGGCGGCCTGGGCGTCTCCGGCTGACGGGCCGGTTCCGGCTGCTGTGGCGGTGTCTGCCGTGTCGTCGCTTCTCCTGGCTGCGTTTCGCCGACCGGTGCCGGGCGGGGCGCCGGCCGGTCCTCGCGGGCCTCGGCCAGCGCGGTGGTGAGATCGAACCGGAGCCACCCGATCTCGTGGGGGTCGTCCGCGGTCATGAGACGCTCCGCCAGCAGCACGGCGGGCGAACCCGGTGCGCCGTGGACGGGCGGTCCGGGCCGGAAGCGGTACAGGTGGGCGCGCTCGTAGGGGTCCGGAACGATCTCGGCGATCCGCACCGGATCGAGCAGCGCGGCCACCGCCCCGGCCCGCGCCCAGGGGTCGTCGCCGGCCTGGCGCCGCAGGAACCCCAGATGGCGGCCCCGCCAGTTGCGCGGGCGCAGGTCCTCCCCGTCCTTGAGCCGGGCGATCAGGTCGGCGGGAAGTGTGCGGCCCGTCAGCAGCCGCGCGTGTTCCTCCGCGGCGGCGAACTGCTGGAGTTCGGCGGCGAGATACTGCCAGACGACGGCCCGGTAGCGGTTGAGGTAGAGGCGTACGGGCACCAGCAGCCCGAGCCGTGCCAGGCGGGTGAACCGGGTGGGCGCGATCTCCATCAGGGCCGCGCCCTCGGTGGTGCCCACCGTGCGGATCGCCGCGGTGAGCGTGCCGGGAAAGCCCTCCTGGCAGCGCAGCCGCTCGAGCTCGGCGGAGGGCACCCGGCGGCCCCCGCCCCCGTCGTCGGGCACGGTGCGGATGCGGCCGAGGTGCACCGCCAGGCCGAACTCGCTGCGTTTGAGCCCCAGTTCCCGCGCGGCCCGGCCGATGGTCAGGGTCGGCCGGTCCGCTGTGGTGAGAGTGTGCGCGGTCATGGTCGTCTCCCCCGTGGAGTGGGTGGCTCACGCCCGGTGCGCTCGCCGTGGAAAAAACCGTAGCCGCTGGAGCCGACCGCCCGCCGAGCCTGTGGATAACTCCGCCAGGTCCGGCGAACGCGCAGGTCAGAAGTCTGTGACCGGCTTGCGTTCGGGCTGCCTGGCGTCGACGTCGAGGTGCTCGCCGACCCGGTTGACGAGCAGGGTCATCTCGTAGGCGATCTGCCCGAAGTCGGCCTCGGCGCCGCTGAGGACGCACAGGCAGCTGCCGCTGCCCGCGGCGGTGACGAACAGCACCGCGTCATCGAACTCGATCATCGTCTGGCGCACCCCGCCCGCGCCGAAGTGACGGCCGGAGCCCTTGGCCAGGCTGTGCAGTCCGGACGACACGGCGGCCAGGTGCTCGGCGTCCTCCCGCCGCAACCCGGTGCTCGCCCCCGTGACCAGTCCGTCGTTGGACAGCACCAACGCGTGGCGCACATGGTCCACGCGTTCGGTCAGGTCGTCCAGCAGCCAGCCAAGTCCCTGGTTCTGCCCCATGTTCCCGCTCCCCGTGTGAAGTCTCCCCCCTGGCCGGGGGATCTGTCCGCCAGCCTTCCCCACGACCGGCCGCCCGGCAAGCAGGATGGGGGCCATGGCACAGAAGATGACCGACGAGGAATGGCGGGCGTTCGTCTCCGAGGGGACCCGCACCGGGAAACTGGCCACCACCCGGGCCGACGGCAGCCCGCACGTGGCGCCGATCTGGTTCCTGCTGGACGGGGACGACGTGGTGTTCACCACGCACCGGGAGACGGTGAAGGGACGCAACCTGGCCCGGGACGGCCGGGTCGCCCTGTGCGTGGACGACGACCGGCCGCCGTTCCACTTCGTGGTGCTGCAGGGCCGGGCCCGGCTGTCGGAGGACCTGGACGAGCTGCGCGGCTGGGCGGCCCGCATCGGCGGCCGGTACATGGGCGAGGACCGCGCCGAGGAGTTCGGGGCCCGCAATGGCGTGCCGGGCGAACTCCTCGTACGGGTCACCGTCGACAAGGTGCTGGCGCAGAAGGCGATCGCGGACTGAGAAGGCGAGCGGCCGCGCGCCCGGGAGTTGCCTGCTCCCCCGCCGGCCTTTGCCCGCGCCCGACTCGCCCGCTGCCCGCCAGCAGTTCCGTTTGCCGTCCCCCCACTCCCGGGCTCGGCCCCGGCCGCTCAGCCCACCGAGTCCAGCAGCCGGGCGGTGTGCATCCGCCCCGCGTACTCGACGAGCCGGATCAGCACCTCCTTGCCGGATTCGCGCTCCCGGGCGTCGCACAGCACCACGGGGGTTCCGCGGTCCAGGTCGAGGGCGCGCGAGACGTCGTCGACGGCGTGCATCCGGGCGCCGGCGAAGCAGTTGACGGCCACCACGAACGGGATGCCGCGGTGCTCGAAGTAGTCCACGGCCGGGAAGCAGTCCTCGAGCCGCCGGGTGTCCGCGAGCACCACGGCGCCGAGGGCGCCCTGGGACAGCTCGTCCCACAGGAACCAGAACCGGTCCTGGCCCGGTGTGCCGAACAGGTACAGCGACAGGCCCGAACGGATCGTGATCCGGCCGAAGTCCATGGCGACCGTGGTCGTCACCTTCTGGTCCACGCCGTCGGTGTCGTCGACCGACTGACCGGCCTCGCTGAGGAGTTCCTCGGTGCGCAGGGGCCGGATCTCGCTGACCGCCCCGACCAGGGTGGTCTTGCCCACGCCGAATCCGCCGGCGACGAGGATCTTCAGGGCCAGGGCGGACTCGCCGGTGGCGTCGGGCTGTTCGGAGACCATCGATCACTTCTCTCGGGAGGACCGGCAACGGTCGGCGTGCGGGGTGGGTGGTGGGATGCCGGCGGCTGCCGGGGCGGCTACAGCGCGCGCAGCCCTTCGATGACCTCGCGCAGGATCCGTTCGTCGGGCAGGTGCGCGGGCGGCACGGGGCGGTGGACGGTGACACGGCCGAGCTCCAGCAGGTCACCGAGGAGCACGCGGACCACGCCGAGGGGCAGGTCGGCCCCGGCGGCGAGTTCCGCGACGGACTGGGTCTCGACACGGCACAGGTCGATCAGGGCGCGATGCTCGGGGCCGAGCGCGGCGTCGTCCCGGTCGGGGGCGGCGGGATCCAGCGTGACCAGGGCGATCAGGTCGAAGCGCACCCCGGTGGGGCCGGGCCGGGTGCGGCCGCCGGTCATGGCGTAGGGCCGCACGAGGGGTCCGGCCTCGTTGTCGTACCACTGGCTGCCCGCGTCGTCCGGGGCGCCGTGCCTGTCCTCGTTCATGGGCGGCGACCGCCTTCCGCTCTCAGCCGGCGGCCGGTGGCCGTGCGGTGACGCGAGGCGCCGTGTACAGGTGCTCGCCGACGCGCTTGACCAGGCGTGCCATCTCGTAGGCGACCAGGCCGATGTCGGCGGTCGCGCTGGTGAGGACGGCGAGGCAGGAGCCGTCGCCCGCGGCGGCCACGAACAGGAAGCCGTCGTCCATCTCGACCATCGTCTGGCGCACGCCGCCGGCGCCGAAGTGCCGGCCGGCGCCCTTGGCGAGGCTGTGGAAGCCGGAGGACACGGCGGCCAGGTGCTCGGCGTCCTCCCGGGCGAGGCCGCTGGAGGCGCCGACGGCGAGACCGTCGTTGGACAGCACCACTGCGTGCCGTACGTCGCCGGCGCGCATCACGAGATCGTCCAGCAGCCAGTCGAGTTCGCCGGAGTGCCGGCTGCTCGCCGTGGTCGGGTCCTGGATCATGCGAGGTCTCCTTCGCTGCTGTCGCCGCCCGGTTCGGGGCCGGCCGGGCGGCCGGGTCGTCTGCCGCCGCCGCGTGCCCATCCGGCGCGGTAGGCGGCCATGCGGTCGCGGACGAGTTCGGGGGTGCGGCGGTCGTCGTCGGGGGGTCCGTCCTCGCCCGGGGGGTCCTGGCGGGGGCGTTCGCGCAGTTGCGGGGCGAGGCTGGCCTGGCGTACCCGGCGCGGGAGGTCGTCGGAGGCGCCGTTGTGCTCGGCGGTGTCCCGTGGACGGTGCAGGCGCAAGGTGGTCACTCCCGGAGGCGGGTCCTCGCCACCGGTCCCGGCGGCGAGCTGCGGTGGCGCGGTCAGGGCGGGCCGGACGGGCGGGGCCGGTTCCTGAGGGTCGTGGCCGGTCGCCTGCTGGTGCGGGATGGCGGGGTGCGGGTGCGGGGTGACGGCCTGCTGCCGGGGGTCGGTCCCGGGCACGCGCGCGTACGCGCGCTCGGCGGGCTGTTCTGCCTCGGCGGTCTGCCGGGGGGAGCGGTCCGCCGCGCCGCCGTGCAGCAGGGCGGTGGGCAGCAGGACGACCGCGGTGGTGCCCCCGTAGGGGGAGGTCTGCAGGTGCACCTTGATGTCGTGCCGGGCGGCGAGACGGCTGACGACGAACAGGCCCAGCCGGTCGCTGTCGAACAGGTCGAGGGCCTCGGACTGGGCGATCCGCCGGTTGGCCTCGGCGAGCGTCTCCCGGCCCATGCCCAGTCCGCGGTCCTCCACCTCGACGGCGTATCCGTTGCCGACGGGTTCGCCGCTGACCCGCACGCGCGTGTGCGGCGGGGAGAACTGGGTGGCGTTCTCGATGATCTCGGCGAGCAGGTGGGTGAGGTCGGCGACGGCGGCCCCGGAGACGGAGGCCTCGGGGAGCTGGCGCACCTCCACGCGCGCGTAGTCCTCGACCTCGGAGACGGCCGCGCGGACCACGTTGGTCAGTGAGACGGGTCTGCGCCACGCCCGGCCCGGTGCGGCGCCGGAGAGGATGATCAGGCTCTCGGCGTGGCGCCGCATCCGGGTGGTGAGGTGGTCGAGGCGGAAGAGGTCGCCGAGTTCGTTCGGGTCCTCGGCCCGTCGTTCCATGCTGTCGAGGAGACTGAGCTGACGGTGGACCAGGACCTGGCTGCGGCGGGCGAGGTTGACGAAGACGCCGGAGATGCCGCTGGCGAGTTCGGCGCGCTCGACGGCGGCCCGCAGGGCGGCGCCGTGCACGGTGGCCAGTGCCTCGGCGACCTGCCCGACCTCGTCCTCGGCGGGCGCGCCCGGCGGGGCCTCGGCGTGGACGTCGATCTCCTCGCCGGCCCGGAGCCGGCGCATGGCCTCGGGGAGTTTGCGCCGGGCGATCTCCAGTGCGCCGTTGCGCAGGCTGACCAGTTCGACGACGAGGCCGCGGCCGATGCGGACGGAGATGACCAGGGAGGCCGCCACGGCGAGCAGTCCGAGCAGCACGGCGGCGCCGGCCGGGGTGAGCAGGCCCCGGGTGAAGGGGTCGGCCCGGTCGGCGACCCCGCGGCCGGCCTCGTTCTCCAGGGAGCGCATGCCGTCCTGCACGCGCGTGTGCGCGCTGTCCCACCCGGCGGGCACGACACCGGCGGTCCGGGCTCCCGCCTTCGCGGCCAGTACGCGTTCCTCTGAGGCGTCGAGTGCGGCGTAGGCGTCCCCTTCGGCGAGGCCGCGCCAGGCGGTGGCCTCGGGGCCGCTCAGGTCGGCCGTCGCGGACTCGGTGAGGGTACGGCGGGTGGCGGCGGCGCCGGTGAACAGCCGCAGCCGTTCGCCGTCGAGCCGTCCGGTGACGCGTGCGCCGGCGAGGACGGCGTCCTCCTGGGCCAGCGCCTCGCCCGCGCGGGCGAACTCCAGTAGCACGCGCGCGTCGGAGCCGAGGTCGGCGTCCTGGATGCCGGTGAGCGACCCGCTCACGCCGAAGGCCGCGGAGACGGTGTCGGTGTAGCGGTGGAAGGCGTCCTTCCAGCCGAGGCGTCCGCCGAGGACCTCGGTGCGCACCCCGCGCAGCCCTCCCGCGTCGCGGACGAAGGCGGCGAGCCGTCGGGAGACGCCCGCGGGGAGTTCCTGGCTGTCGGCGACGGTGTGCCGGTCGCCCAGCCTGAGCCGTGCCACGGCCTGGTCGGTGCGGGCGGCGAGGTCCTTGAGGGCGGCGGCGTCCCCGGCACCGGGGTCGGTGGCGTACCGCACGGCCGCGGTGCGCTCGGCCTGGAGCGCGGCGACGGCCTCGGTCACGGGGGCGCGGACCTGGGCGTCGACGCGTTGCAACTGCCGGAGCCGGGAGACGTCCTGGGCGGTGCTGACGGTGGCGTACGCCCACAGGGCGAGCAGCGAGACCACCGGCACCATCAGCAGGCACACGATCTTGGCGCGCACGGTGCGCGGCCGTATCCGCCGGCGCCCGGCACGCGCGGGTGCGGCGGCCGCCGTGCCCGCGGGTGTCTGGGGGCCCTCGGCGGCGGGTCGTCCGGCGTGCGCGCGGCGACCGCGCACCGGGGGCGGCGCGTCGGCGCCGGCCGTGAGGGTCCTACGGGGTGTACGCATGGCCTCCTCGTTCGAAGAGTGGGTCGGGCCGGCGGGAGCCGTGCCTAGGGGGCGACGCTCTCGACCGGGCGCTGGGCGGACGCGGAGGCCGCGCGCTCCCCCGCCGTCGGGGACAGCGCGACGAAGGCGGCGGTGATGAAGAGGTAGGACCCGAGGCCGACGGCGAGGGGGAAGATGAACTGCATCGCCGTGGCCCCGGGAAGCGCTTCACCGGAGGGGGTGACGTGCACGCGGACCGCGAACATCGCGGTGTAGTGCATGCTGCTGACGGCCGCGCCCATGACGAGGGAGGCGACGGTGACCGCCAGCGGCGACTTGATGTTGAGCCCCGCCCACAGGGCCGCGGTCGCCGCGACGACGGCGATCAGCACGGAGAGGGCGACGCGCAGCGGGTCGTAGTGCACCTGGCCGTGCAGCCGTACGGCGGCCATGCCCAGGTAGTGCATGCTCGCGACGCCGCATCCGGTGGTGAGCCCGCCGAGCAGCAGGGCCCGGGTGCGGTCGCGGCTGTAGCCGACGGCGAAGACGCCGCCGCAGACCACGAGCATGGCGACGAGCAGGCTGAGCACGGTCAGCGGCACGTCGTAGCGGATGTCGGTGCCGCTGACGGCGAAACCCAGCATGGCCACGAAGTGCATGGTCCAGATGCCGGTGCCGATGGCGGAGGCGGCGGTGAGGAGCCAGTTGCGGCGGGCGCGCCCGGTGGCGGCGAGCGCGCGCATGGTGCAGCGCAGCCCGAGGGCGGCGCCGATGCAGGCCATCACGTACGACAGCACGGGGGTCAGCCAGCCGAAGGCGGCGTGGTCCAGGTGTCCCATGGCCCCGGGACGCTAGGGGACACGGGCGCACAAAGGGGGCGCATTTCGAAAGTGCTGGAATATGACGCAGCGGTGTGCCGGAACGATCGTGTCTGGCTCGAACATGCGCACAGCTGCGTCATCCGTGGCGGTGACGGGCGATGGGGAATCATGCGGTACATGAGCGACGACCACACGCATGTTCAGGAGTTCTTCACCGCCCGCGCGGCCGACTGGGACAGCCGCTTCCCCGACGACGGCCCCGCCTACGCCGCCGCGGTCGCCGATCTGGGCCTGCGCCCGGGCGACCGGGTGCTGGACGCCGGCTGCGGCACCGGGCGCGCGCTGACGCCGCTGCGGGCGGCCGTGGGGCCCGCGGGCGTGGTCGTGGGCGCCGACCTCACACCGGCCATGCTGCAGGCCGCGGTGCGGGCCGGGCGGGACCGGGACGGGCGGCTGCTGCTCGCCGACGTGGCCGCGTTGCCGCTGCGCGACGCGTCCCTGGACGCGGTGTTCGCCGCGGGGCTGATCGCGCATCTGCCGCAACCGGCGCGCAACCTGCGCGAGTTGGCGCGGGTGGTGCGCACCGGCGGCACGCTGGCGCTGTTCCATCCGATCGGCCGGGCCGCGCTGGCCGCCCGCCACGGCCGGCAGATCACCCCGGACGACCTGCGCGCCGAGCCCAACCTGCGGCCGCTGCTGGCGGGTGCGGGCTGGCGCATGACGTCGTACGTCGACCGGGACGACCGCTTCCTGGCCCTCGCCGTCCGGGAGGGGTGAGGGCTCACAGGCGCCCGGCGACCGCGGCGGCGAAGGCGCCGGGGTTGTCGAACATGACGTTGTGCCCGGCGTCCGGCACGGTCACCACCCGGACGCCCGCGGCCCGCAGCCCGGCGGCGCCGGGCAGGTCCCCGCTGAGCTCGCCCTGCAGCCAGAGGCGCTCGATCTTCAGTGTCTCCAGGATCGTGCGCATGACCGGTTCGGAACCGCGGCGCAGCCCGACCGCGCTGCGGTGCAGGGCGCGGGGATCGGCCAGCCGCATGGTGGCGGCCCAGAGGGGGCCCACCTTCTCCAGCACGCGCGCGTGCCCTTCGTCGGCGAACTCGTCCTCCGCGTAGGAGGCGATGCCGCTGCTGCCCGCGCTCGGGGGCGGATCGCGGTCGAGATTGGCCTCGGTGAGGACCAGCCTGGAGACCAGGTCCGGGCGGCGGTGGGCGAGTACCAGGGCGACCGAGCCGCCCATGCTGTGCCCGATCAGCTCGGCGCCGGTTACGTCCGCCGCGTCCAGGGCCGCCGCGAGGGCGTCCGCGTGCTCCTCCAGGCTGTAGCCGAAGTGCGCGGGCCGGTCGCTGATGCCGTGCCCGGGCAGGTCGACGAAGAGGCTGCGCCGCCCCGCGAGTTCGGGACGGGCCGCGATGTGCGCGTGGTACACGGTCGAGGCCGCGCCCAGCCCGTGCACGTACACGCGCGCGGGCTCCTCGCCCGGTGTCTCCGTCCACCGGATGAGACTTCCCTTGCCGTCGAACTCGGCCTGCCGCATCAAGTCCTCCCTCGTACACCGGTGCCATTCACCACGACGCGACAATACATCGTCACCGATGTATTAAGAAGCCGAGGTACTTGTCCGACGATGTACCGCGCGGATGCGAGAGAATACGGGCATGCTGGAGCTCGCCATCCTCGGTTTCCTCTACGACGCCCCGCTGCACGGCTATGAGCTGCGCAAACGGATCACGGCCCTGACCGGGCACATCCGCCCCGTGGCGGAGAGCACGCTGTATCCGGCGATCAAGCGACTGGAGAAGGCGGGTCTGCTGGAGCGGGCCACCCAGCCGGGCGCGGTGGCCGCACCCCGGCATGTGCTGACCCTGACCGACGAGGGCAGGCGCGAGCTGCGCCGGCGCCTGGCGGAGCCCGGGCCGCAGGACATCACCGACGAGAACCGCTGGTTCACGGTGCTCGCCTTCCTGCGCCACCTCGACGACCCCACCGCCCAGGCGGCCGTCCTGCGGCGCCGGCTCGCGTTCCTTCAGGAGCCGGCGAGCTTCTTCTACGACGGTGACCGGCCGGTGAGCGCGGAGGAACTGCCGGACCCCTTCCGGCAGGGCATCCTGACGATCGCCCGCGCCACCTCGCGGGCGGAACTCAGCTGGCTGCGGCAGACGCTGGCGTCACTGGGAGACTGAGCCGTCCGCGGGCCGCACCGGACAGCCACGCAGCCCGGGAACCGGGTGGGTGCCGAGATCGTTCAACCGGTAGCCGCCGGGGTAGCTCTTGATCTCCCAGTTCTGACGCGCGAAGTGCGGGGCGCTGCGCGGCGGCAGCAGCCGGACCAGGCGACCGCGGGTGCGTACCGCGCGGCGCACGAGCGCCTGGGCGGCGGGGCCGGGCGGTGTGTAGCGGAAGGCGCGCAGCAGCGGCTCGTCGAGCAGGGCGAGCGTGGTCGTGCGCAGAAGGGGGGCGAGCGGGCGTGGATACCAGGAGGCCATCAGGTCGAGCGTGGCGTCGGAGACCCGTCGCGCCTCCTCGTCCCAGCCGAAGTGGGCCTCTTCGTAGGAGTCGAGGCACGCCTCGAACTCCTCGTAGTCGGCGGGGAGATCCTTGATGCCCATGTGGCGCCCCAGCGTGCGGAAGTGCTCGCTGAAGGCGACGATCTCGTGGCTCGACAGCCTGCGCCAGCCGTAGGCGTCGATCCAGCGCCGGGGCATCACGACGAAGGTGCACAGCACGTAGCGCATGTCGTCGTTGCTGATGTCGTAGCTGCGGTGCATCTGGTTGATGCGGCGGATCGCGGTGCGGCCCGGGGTGCTCGCGAAGCCATGCTCGACGATCGCGTCGAGCAGGAGGGCGGTGTCGTCGTAGCGCTTCTGGGTGCGGTCGGTCAGTTCGGCCGTCCGCGCCAGGAGCCGGCCGATGCTCGGGACGGCGTAGGTGCGGTAGAGGGCCAACTCCAAGGAACGGGTGTAGTCCCAGGGGAACTCGTAGGCGGAGACCAGCCGGAGGATCTCCGTCGCCTCCCGGTAGGGGTCCATCCGCCGGATCTGCCGAAGTCGTTCGTACCGCTTCACCGCACCGTCCCTCTTCTGCCGCCGGGAGTCCAACTCTACGGTGAGCAGCAGGAGATGAACGGCAGAAGCGCTGTGGTCCGCCCGCCTCCGCGCCCCGGCGCGGAGGGCCGGCCGGGAATCCGTGCGAGGGAAAGGACGGTCACCATGTTCGCCAGGGTGCGCAAGGCCGGCGTCAGACTCCTCGGGTCGACGCGGACACGGCCGGACGGCGGGCGCGAGGCCCGCCCGCACAATCTCTTCGAGGCCGCGGCGGCGTATGTCTCGGCCCGTGTGGAGGACGACCAGGAGCGGGAGGAGGAGGCGGCCGGCTGGGTGTCGCCGGAGGCGCTGTCGTTCGGGGTGAGCGAGCTGGCGTGCCGGGCGGTCGTCGCGCTGGCCCGGGAGCGGGACCAGTCGCCGCGGGAGGTGGCCCGGTCACTGCTCGGCCTGCCGGCGGCCTGAGGGACGGCCCGCGCTCGCCCGCGGCGGTCGATTCGCCCCCGTCCAGGCGGAAAACTGCAGGTCCGGATGGCCTTGGGAGTCGTGACAAGCGGCTTCGGGGCGCACTAGGGTGCGCGCCGTAAAACGTTACTCCTGAGGAGGCTGGGATGGCCGGGACGGACGAGGACGCCGTCGCCGCCGAGGACGATGCGCTCTATGTGCTCACGGCGGTGCTGCTGACGCCGGCGCAGTTCCCGAGTGTGCTCGGCGACGACTATCCGGAGGCCTGCGCCGCGCTCGGCCTCGCACCGCTCGCCGACGGCTACGGCCTGGTGCTCGGTCAGGACGGCACGGGCGCGCGCTGGACGGTGGTCACGGACGACGTGTCGCTGGTCGCCGTCGCCATCGCCTCGTGGGACTGCGGCATGGAGTACGAGCTGTCGCCGGACGAGCGGTCGGTGGTGGCCGCGCTCCCCGGCTGGCCGCTGCACGTCGCCGTCGCCGCGCCCGGCCTGCCCCAGCCGCACGATCCGCCCCCGGAGGAGGCCGAGGGGCCCGTGCTGACTCCACCGGACACCTCGTTCTGGGGTCCCGCGCAGCGCCGGCTCGGCGCCGACGAGGTCGCGCTGCAGTGGGCGGCCTGGCGGGAGCAGGTCGACGACAGCAGGTTCGCGCAGCCCGGCGGGGGCGGGGCGGACCGCGCCGGCGCCGCGACGGACGGGACCGACGCGACCGGCGGGGCATCCGCGCGGGAGGGCTCCGCCGACGAGACCGCCGCCGAGCCCGTCACGGCGGTGGGGACGGAGTCCGCGCGGGAGGCGGCCGTCGCAGAGGCGTCCGCCGAGGAGGCGTCCGGGCAGGCCGGAACCGGTCAGGACGTACCCAACCAGCCCGTGCCCGGAGGCGGCGAGGCCGAGGAGAGCCCTTCGCCGAGCGGTGTGCGCCGGGTGCTGGCCGAGGTGCGGGCCTATGTGGACACGCCGCCCCCGCTCGGCCGGGTGCGGTCGTCGTTCGCGCCGGGAGACGCACGGACCCTGCGCGCGGACGGGCCGGGCTGGTCGCTGGTGGCCAGGACCGACGACATCGCGTTCGTGCTCCTCGACGAACGCCCGGGCGAGGTCCTGCCGGTGGGGCGCGGACCGGAGCTGCCGGGCCTGCTGGAGGCGCTCGACAAGGTGGCCGTGCGCCCCAGCTGACCGCCCGCGCACACAACACCGGCCCGTCTCCTGTGCCTTGAGACCCGAGGCATGGTGTGCCGCCCCACAGCAAGGGACTTTTCCCTGGGGCGACACACCATGGTCGGTGGGGCACGGGACCACCAGCATGGGGCAGCCGCGGGACGGCCCGACAGCCGCGCCCGCCCGCCCTGTCCCCGCTGGCCCGGAGGCCGTGATGCGTCTGTCCCGAGGAATTCCGCTCGCCGTCGCCCTGGTGGCGGCCACCGTCACCGGTCCGCTGCCCGCCGCCCGGGCGGAGAGCCCCGGGCACTGCGCGCGGCAGGACGCACTCCACGTACCCGGCGCCGCCCTCCAGCGCACCGCCTGCCTGCCCGACCTGACCACGACCGGGCTCGCGGGCACCCCGTACACCGACACGGCCGACCAGGCCGGTCTGACGGCGGCGGGCACCCGGACGCCGTCCGGGGTTCCCGGCACGCAGATCGACGGCTACTTCCCGGACTCCTCCCACTTCAACACCACGCACGGCTGGCAGCACGACGCGCAGTTCGTGATCCGGCTGCCGGACCACTGGAACGGCGGCCTGGTCGTCACCGGCGCGCCCGGCACCCGCAAGCAGTACGCCACCGACAAGGCCATCTCCGACCAGGTCCTCGCCCTCGGATACGCCTACGCCGCCACCGACAAGGGCAACAACGGCACCGACTTCTACCGCGACGGCACCCGGCCCGGGGACGCGGTCGCCGAGTGGAACACGCGGACCACCCAGCTCACCCGCGCCGCCCGTCAGGTGGTCGCCCAGCGCTACGGCCGGGCACCCCGGCGCACCTACATGACCGGCATCTCCAACGGCGGCTACCTCACCCGCTGGCAGCTGGAGAACCACCCCGAGCTGTACGACGGCGGCGTCGACTGGGAGGGGGCGCTGTGGACCACCCACGGCCCCAACCTGCTCACCTCCCTGCCGGCGGCGGTGGCGCGGACGCTCGGCGCGGCCCGGGACGAGGACCTGTACGCGGTGGGCTTCGCGCCGGGCTCGGAGTTCCTGTGGCCGTACCACGAGAAGGCGTACTGGGGCGTCACACAGAAGATCTACCGCGCCGAGTTCGACCCCTCCTACGACCCCGGCTGCCCGGGCGCGTCCGCGGGCACGACCGTCGAGCAGATCCTGGCGCCCTGCGCCTCCGACGCGACGTACGACTACGCCTCGCGTCCGGCGTCCGTGCACCGCGCCGTGGCCCGGGTCGCGCTGACCGGCAGGATCGGCAAGCCGCTGATCACCCTGCACGGCGACCTGGACGCGCTGCTGCCCAAGGCCGCCGACTCGGACGTGTACGCGCGCATGGTGGACGCGCGCGGGCGCGGCCGCCTGCACCGGTACTACACGATCGCGGGCGGCACGCACGTCGACGGGCTGTACGACAGCTACCCGGACCGTCTGCGGCCCATCCTGCCCTGCTACCGCTCGGCCTTCACCGCGCTGGTCTCCTGGGTGGAGCGCGGCGCCGTGCCGCCCGCGGACCACACCGTGGCGAGGCCCGCGAGCGGCGACGTGGTCGACTCGTGCGCGCTGGGCACGGCGGGCACGCCGGCCGGGTGAGGGGTCAGCGGCCCAGCTCCTTGCGCGTGACCCGGCGCAGCCGGCGCCGCTGTGCGGGGTCGAGGGTCAGATAGGCGGCGGTCGGGACGCCGAGGACGATCAGCAGCGCTGCCCACCAGGGCAGCCAGATCAGCAGAAGCAACCCGACCGCCACACCCCCTACGGCGATCTTCGCGTTGTTCGACATGGACGTCGCCTCCTTCGCGGCCACTGCCGCTGTCTGTGGTGGAAACGGCCCTGCGTCTCCCGCGGTTCCGGAGGCCGACCCTGACCGATCCCTGAGAAGCGTCCCCTACGGGCCCGGACCGCCGCTCCCATGGTGACCTGGTTCACACGATGAAGACAGCGGTCCGGCGTCGTCCGTGCTGTATCCTCGGCGACTCCTCCGGTAGTCAAATTTGAGGAGTGCGCTTCCCCGTGCCGCGTCCTGCCACGGTTCCACCTCTCCCGTCCTCGCCCGATCCCGCGGAACTGGCCGAGTCCTGCACCGTTTTCGTCCCCGCCGACCCGGCGCGCAACGGCGCCGTCGCCTTCTGGCGGCCCGACGGCACCGCGCCGTCTCCCGGGCCGGTGCCCGGGTTTGTCACGGACCTGACCGTCGCCCTGCCCGGCGAGCACGGCGTCACGTCCACGACCGTGCCCGCGCTGATGCTGCCGGTGGGCGCCGCGCTGCCGGTCCTCACCCACGCGCGTGCCGGGGCGCACGGACACCGCGCCGCGGTCTTCTGGGGCGCGGCCGCCTTCCTGGCCCTGGAGTTCACGGCCCGGGGGCTGCTCCTGCCGGGCCTGTCCGGGGCCGACCACGACGCCTGGCGCTCGGGCCCGCACAGCGCGCGGGACATCGAGGACATCCGCCGGCTCGCGGCCTCCATGCCCCCGGAGGCCCACGCCGTCCCCCTCGCCTCCGCCGGGCCGCTGCGGCTGCCCGAGCCGGAACGGCTGCTGCGCGCCTTCCTGGACGCGGTCGCCGACACACTGCCGCGCTCACCGGCCGCTCCCCTGGTGACGGGCGGCCCGGCGTTCGCCGCGTGGGAGCCTCGGCGCGCGCCCGAGCTGCGCGCCTGGGCAGCCGATGTCGCCGCCGGTCACGACGCGGGACTGCGGTTGTCGTTGCGCGTCGAGGTGCCCGGCCTGGACGACGCCGCGCCGGATGCGGCGGCGCCGCGTTTCCGTGCCGTACCGCAGCTGCACAGCGTGACGCGGCCCGACCTGGTCGTCGACGCGGCGGACCTGTGGACGGCACCGGAGGGCGCCCAGGACGCGTTCGGGCCACGCGCGCGGATGGACGCGCTGGTCGCCCTGCGCCGCGCCACACGCGCGTGGCCGCCGCTGGCCCCGCTGCTGGCGACGGCCGTACCCGAGGCCGTGGACCTGGCCGACGAGGAGGTCACCGATCTGCTCGGCCGGGGCGCGCGTACCCTCGCCCAGGCCGGCGTGGAGGTGCACTGGCCCCGTTCCCTGGCCCGTACGCTGACCACCCGCGCCGTCGTCGGACCGGCGGACGCCACGGCGGAATCCGGCGCCGGCGCATCGGCGGACTCCGGAGTCGGCGGATTCGGGGAATCCGGCGCAGAGGGTCCGGCCGAAGCAGGCACCGGTGGTTCGCGTGTGCCGTCGCTCCTGTCCGCCGACGCGCTGCTGTCGTTCTCCTGGTGGGTCGGCCTGGGCGACCAACGGCTGACCCGGGCGGAGCTGGACCGGCTCGCGGAGGCCGGCCGCCCCTTGGTGCGACTGCGCGACCAGTGGGTGCTGATCGACCCTCAGGAAGTACGACGGCTCCGGGACCGGCAGGAGCGCAAGGTCACGCCGATCGACGCGCTCGGTGCCGCGCTGACCGGCTCGACGGAGGTCGACGGCCGTGCCGTCGAGGTCAGGGCGACGGGATGGCTCGCCGCCCTGAAGGACCGGCTCACCGACCGGGCGAGCGCCGGGCACCCAACCGAGGAGGCCGTGTCCGGGGACGCCGAGCCGTCCGGTGAGGACGTCCTCCAGCCCGCCGCGCTCGCCGCCACCCTGCGCGGCTACCAGCGGCGCGGGCTGACCTGGCTGGCCCGGACGACGGCGCTGGGCCTGGGCTGCTGCCTGGCCGACGACATGGGCCTGGGCAAGACGATCACCCTGATCGCGCTGCACCTGCACCGGCAGACCGACCCGGCGACCGCCGGTCCCACCCTGGTGGTGTGCCCGACGTCCCTCATGGGCAACTGGCAGCGCGAGATCGAACGGTTCGCGCCGGGCACGCCCGTGCGCCGCTTCCACGCCAACCGGCGCGACCTGGACGCCGTCGCGGACGGCGCCTTCGTCCTCACCACCTACGGCACCCTGCGGCAGGACGCCGCCCGGCTGGCCGGGGTGCCGTGGGGCCTGGTCGTCGCCGACGAGGCGCAGCACGTGAAGAACCCGCACTCCGCCACCGCACGCGCCCTGCGCACCCTCGGCGGCCACGCACGCGTGGCGCTCACCGGCACGCCGGTGGAGAACAACCTGTCGGAGTTGTGGGCGATCCTCGACTGGACCACGCCGGGGCTGCTCGGCCGGCTCGGCACCTTCCGCACCCGCTACGCGCAGGCCGTCGAGGGCGGCCGCGACCCCGCCGCCGCGCGGCGCCTGGCCCGGCTCGTGGGCCCGTTCCTGCTGCGCCGGCGCAAGTCCGACCCGGGCATCGCGCCCGAGCTGCCGCCCAAGACGGAGACCGATCGCGCGGTCGCCCTCACCGACGAGCAGACGGGCCTGTACGAGGCCGTGGTGCGCGAGACCCTGGCGCGTATCTCCGCGGCGGACGACATGGCCCGCCGGGGGCTCATCGTGCGGCTGATGACGTCGCTGAAGCAGATCTGCAACCACCCCGCGCAGTACCTGAAGGAGGAACACCCCAGGATCGCCGGGCGCTCGGGGAAGCTGGAGCTGCTGGACGAACTGCTCGGCACCGTCCTCGCGGAGGGGGCGAGCGTACTGCTGTTCACGCAGTACGTGAGCATGGCCCGGCTCCTCGAACGCCATCTGGCCGACCGTGGGGTGCCGACGCTGTTCCTGCACGGCGGCACCCCCGTCGCCGAGCGGGAGGCGATGGTGCGCCGCTTCCAGGACGGCGAGGTGCCCGTCCTCCTGCTGTCGCTGAAGGCGGCCGGCACGGGCCTGAACCTGACCCGGGCCGAGCATGTCGTCCACTTCGACCGCTGGTGGAACCCGGCCGTCGAGGCGCAGGCCACCGACCGGGCGTACCGCATCGGACAGACCCGGCCGGTGCAGGTGCACCGGCTGATCACCGAGGGGACCATCGAGGACCGCATCGCGCGGATGCTCGACCGCAAGCGGGAGCTGGCCGAGGCGGTCCTCGGCGCCGGCGGGACGACCGCCCTGACCGAGCTGACGGACGCGGAGCTGGCCGAACTGGTCGAGCTGCGGGGAGGAGAGCGATGAGCGGGCCGGACGACGCGACGGAGCGGGTCTTCGCGGCCCTGCCGCCGGTGCGGGGACGGGGTTTCGCCCGGACCTGGTGGGGGCTCGCGTGGCTGAAGGCGCTGGAGGACACGGCGCTGGACGGGCAGCAGGTGAAGACCGGCCGCGGACTCGCGCGGGCGGGTGCCGTGGGCGCGGTGTCGGTGCGGCCGGGCCGGCTCACGGCTGTCGTACGGGACCGGGACGGCACCGGATACCGGGCCGATGTCCTGCTGACGCAGCTCTCGGCACAGGCGTGGGACCGCTTCCTGGGGATGGCCGCCGAGCGGGCCGGGCATGTGGCGGCGCTGCTGGAGCGGGAGATGCCGCCGCACCTGGTCGAGGACGCGGCACACGCGGGTGTCGATCTGCTGCCGGGGATCGGGGACCTGGAGCCGGAGTGCGAGTGCGGCGCCTGGGACCACTGCGGGCACACGGCGGCGCTGTGCCACCAGGTGGCGCGGCTGCTCGACGAGGATCCGTTCGTGCTGCTGCTGATGCGCGGCAGGGCGGAAGGCGCGGTGCTGGAGGCACTCCAATCCCGTGGCCGGTCGCGGGAGGAGCAGGAATCCCAGCCGGAGGGCGTGGACGCGGAGGAGGCGTTTGCGGCGGGGGCCGTGCTGCCGCCGCTGCCCCCGTTGCCCGCACTGCCCGCGGAGCCGGGGCTTCCGCCCTCCCTGGACACCGGGGCACAGCCCGGGCCGGGCGTCGATCCGACCGCGCTGGAGTTCCTGGCGGGCCGCGCCGCCGACACCGCTCACCGGCTGCTGGCGGCGGCGTACGCCCCCTCGGGGACGTACGCCCTCCCGCCGGGAGCGCCGGCTGCGCAGGTGCCGCCGGTCGCTGAGCTGACAGCGGATCAGGACGCCGTCCGGCTGGCCGCCGGGCAGCCCGAGGCCGCCGTCGCGCTGCGCCTCGCGGCCGGTTCGGGACGCTCCCCGCGGGCGCTGGAGCGGGGCGCGCTGGCGTGGCGGTTCGGCGGGGCGGCCGGATTGTCCGCCCTGGAGGAGGAGTGGACGGTCGAGGGCGAGGCACACGCACGCGCGCGTGCCGCGCTGGAGGCCGCCTGGGAGGAGGACGAGCGGCCGCCGTTGCGGGCCCGGGGCAACCGCTGGACGGTCGGCGACGCACAGATCCGCCTGGGCCGGGACGGCGCCTGGTGGCCCTTCCGCCGGGTGCGCGGGGAGTGGATCCCGGCGGGCACGGCCTCACCCGATCCGGCGACGGCGCTGGCGACGGCCCGCTCCGCGGAGCCGCCGACGACCCGGACGTAAGACCGGCAGCCCGGACCCGAGCGCGACGGAGGTCCGGCCCGACGAGCGGCCGACGCCCGCCGTTCACCCGGCCGTCGTGCGACGTTCGAGACGGGGCCCAACTCTGGCGACAGTCACCGACCTTGTCCCGGACCTGGTCAACGGACCTGGTCCCGGCCCGTGCCCCGGACCTCGTCCTCGACCGGCCGTCGCTGACGTCTCGACCAGTCCTGGCCGCGGTCTCGGCCGATCCTAGCCGCGGTCTCGGCCGGTCGTCGCTGCAGTCCTCGGCCGGTCGTCGCTGCAGTCCTCGGCCTGGTCGTGGACGACGTCCGTGCCCTTGTCCTCGAATCCGTCCTCCAGGAGGCCAGATGTCCCCGAACGCCGCCGGCCGGCGCCCTGTCCACCGCTGTCTCGCGGGGGCCGTCCCGCTCGCTCTGGTGGCCGGCCTGGCCGCGGCCGGGCCGGCCGTGTCGGCGCCGTCCGGTGACGCGCACGTCGTCCGGACGGCGACGCTCGGCGACCTCCCGCTCGGTGCGTTCAGCAACGCGCTGCTGCCGGGCACGGTGGACGACGACCGGGGCGTGGACCTCGGCGGCATCGGCAGCGACATCTACCCGGCGGGCCGCGGGGGCGAGTTCTGGACGGTGACGGACCGCGGCCCCAACGGCCAGATCAAGGTCGACGGCACCAAGCGCCGCACCTTCCCGGTGCCCGGCTTCGACCCGGCGATCGTGAGGATCCGGGTGCAGGGCGGCACCGTACGCGTCCTGGAGGCGATCCCGGTGACCACGGCGTCGGGCAAGGCCGTCACCGGGCTGCCGAATCAGCGGGGGCGCGACGAGGCGCCGTACTCCTACGACGCGAAGACCCCGTTGCCGTACGACCCGAACGGGCTGGACACCGAGGGGATCGTACGGGCCGCGGACGGGACCTTCTGGCTCGTGGACGAGGACGGCCCCTCGCTGGTCCACGTCTCCGCGCGCGGGAGGGTGCTCACCCGGTACGTGCCCGAGGGGCTGCACCTGACCGGCACCGACTACCCGGTGGTCGAGGCGCTGCCGTCCGTGCTGCTGCACCGGAAGGTCAACCGCGGCTTCGAGGGGCTCGCCCAACTGCCGGGCGGCGACCTGGTGATGGCGGTCCAGAGCCCGCTGTCGCTGCCGGACACCGCCGCGGGCGAGGCTTCGCGCACCACGCGGCTGCTGCGCTTCTCACCGAAGCGCAAGGCGGTGACGGCCGAGTACGCCTACCGCTTCGACCCGGTGGGCGTGGTGGACCCGGGTGAGGACGACACCACGGAGCTGAAGATCTCCTCGGTGGTCGCCGTCGGCAAGGATCGTCTGCTGGTCGAGGAGCGCACCGACCGGGTGGCCCGGCTGCAGCTGGTGCGTCTGGAGCGGTCGGCGGACATCCTCGGCGGCCGCTGGGACGACGACACCGCGTCGCCCTCGCTGGAGCAGCTGGACGACCCGGCGTCCGCGGGCGTCCCGGTGCTGCGCAAGCGTCTCGTGGTCGACCTGGGCACGGTGGCGGGTGTGCCCGGCAAGATCGAGGGCGTCGCGCGCGTGGACCACGACACGCTCGCCCTGATCAACGACAACGACTTCGGGATGACCGACGGCGCCGCCGCCTTCGACGCGCAGGGACGGCTGGTCGACAGCGGCGTCGAGACGACGGTGGTGTACGTGCGTCTGCCGCACACGCTGTAGCAGCCGCCGGGGTGAGGGCGCACGCGCGTGCCCTCACCCCGTGCGAGGCCAGCCACCCCCGTCCGAGGTCAGCCACCCCGTGCGAGGCCAGCCATCCCCCGGCGAGGTCAGCCCCGCCTGCGAGGTCAGCCCCGCGCCCCCAGCAGGTGGTCCATGGCCAGCTGGTCGAGGCGCTCGAAGGCCATGCCGCGGGCGGCGGCCGCGTCGACGTCGAAGTCCTCGAAGGCGGTGCGGTCGGCGAGCAGGGCCTGCAGGCCGTCCGCGGCGGTCGGCTGCGCGAGCTGGTCCAGGCGGGCGTCGCGCAGCGCCTGCTGCACCTCGGGGTCGGCGCGGAAGGCGGCGGCGCGCTCCTTGAGGATCAGGTAGTTGCGCATGCAGCCGGCGGCCGAGGCCCACACGCCGTCCAGGTCCTCGGTGCGCGGCGGCTTGAAGTCGAAGTGGCGCGGCCCGGTGTATCCGGCGCTCTCCAGCAGGTCGACCAGCCAGAACGCGGCGCGCAGGTCGCCGGCGCCGAAGCGCAGGTCCTGGTCGTACTTGATGCCGGACTGGCCGTTGAGGTCGATGTGGAACAGCTTGCCCGCCCACAAGGCCTGCGCGATGCCGTGCGGGAAGTTCAGCCCGGCCATCTGCTCGTGGCCGACCTCGGGGTTCACGCCGTACAGCTCCGGGCGCTCCAGGCGCTCGATGAACGCCAGCGCGTGGCCGACGGTGGGCAGCAGGATGTCGCCGCGCGGCTCGTTGGGCTTGGGCTCGATGGCGAAGCGCAGGTCGTAGCCCTGCTCGGTGACGTACTCGCCGAGGAGGTCGAAGGCCTCCTTCATCCGCTCCAGCGCCACGCGCACGTCCTTGGCGGCGCCCGACTCGGCGCCCTCGCGGCCGCCCCAGGCGACGTAGACCTGGGCGCCGAGCTCGACGGCGAGGTCGATGTTGCGGATGGTCTTGCGCAGCGCGTAGCGGCGCACGTCACGGTCGTTCGCGGTGAACGCGCCGTCCTTGAACACCGGGTGGGTGAACAGGTTCGTGGTGGCCATCGGCACCTTCATGCCGGTGGCGTCCAGGGCCTGCCGGAAGCGCTTGACGACCGCCTCGCGCTCGGTGTCGGTGGAGCCGAAGGGGATCAGGTCGTCGTCGTGGAAGGTCACCCCGTAGGCGCCGAGCTCGGACAGACGCTGCACCGTCTCGACCGGGTCCAGGGCGGCGCGGGTGGCGTCCCCGAAGGGGTCCCTGCCCTGCCAGCCGACGGTCCACAGACCGAACGTGAACCTGTCCTCGGGGGTGGGCTGGTAGCTCATGCCACGGCTCCTTGTTCTGGCTCTTGATCGCTTGCCGCGACTATTTCGTCATGGCGCTTTACAAATTAGTATGCCCACGCACCGGTGGGAAGAGACAAGGGGCACGCCGTCCCGAGTCGCAGCAAGAGGGAGAGCACGATGTCAGCAGCCGAGGGTCCGCTCGTCGTCGGCGTGGACACGTCCACGCAGTCCACCAAGGCGCTGGTCGTCGACGCGTCCACCGGCCGGGTCGTCGCGAGCGGCCAGGCCCCGCACACGGTCTCCTCCGGCGCGGGCCGGGAGAGCGATCCGCGCCAGTGGTGGGACGCGCTGTGCGAGGCGCTGCGCCAGTGCGGCGAGCCGGCGCACGAGGCCGCCGCGGTGTCGATCGGCGGACAGCAGCACGGCCTGGTCACCCTGGACGAGCACGGGGAACCGGTCCGCCCGGCCCTGCTGTGGAACGACGTGCGCTCGGCGCCGCAGGCCCGCCGGCTGACCGAGGAGCTGGGTGGCGCGAAGTTCTGGGCCGAGCACACCGGCAGCGTGCCCACCGCCTCCTTCACCGTCACGAAGTGGGCCTGGCTCGCCGAGCACGAACCGGAGGCGGTGCGCGCCACGCGCGCGGTGCGCCTGCCGCACGACTACCTGACCGAGCGGCTCACCGGCCAGGGCACCACCGACCGCGGCGACGTCTCCGGCACCGGCTGGTGGGCCTCGACGACCGAGGCGTACGACGAGGAGATCCTGGCGCACGTCGGCCTGGACCCGGCGCTGCTGCCCCGTGTGGTGCGGCCCGGCGAGGTCGCCGGCACCGTCCGCGAGCACCACGACCTGCCGTTCTCCAAGGGCACCCTGGTCGCGGCGGGCACCGGCGACAACGCGGCCGCCGCGCTGGGCCTCGGTCTGCGCCCCGGCACGCCGGTGATGAGCCTCGGCACCTCCGGCACGGTGTACGCGGTGTCCCGGCGCCGCCCCGCCGACCCGACCGGGACCGTGGCGGGCTTCGCCGACGCGCACGGCGACTGGCTGCCGCTGGCCTGCACCCTGAACTGCACGCTCGCCGTCGACCGGGTCGCCGCGCTGCTGGGCCTGGACCGCGAGGCCGTCGAGCCGGCCGCGGGCGTCACCCTGCTGCCCTACCTCGACGGCGAGCGCACGCCGAACCTTCCGGACGCCTCGGGACTGCTGCTGGGCCTGCGCCACGACACCACGGCGGGCCAGCTGCTGCAGGCCGCCTACGACGGCGCCGTGCACGCCCTGCTCGGCGCGCTGGACCTGGTGCTGGACGAGGACGCGGACCCCACGGCGCCGCTGCTGCTGATCGGCGGCGGCGCCCGGGGCACGGCCTGGCAGCAGACCGTGCGGCGGCTGTCCGGCCGCCCCGTGCAGGTGCCCGAGGCGCGGGAACTGGTGGCGTTGGGCGCGGCGGCCCAGGCGGCCGGCCTGCTCACCGGCGAGGACCCGGCCGCCGTGGCCCGCCGCTGGGACACCGCCCGCGGCCCGGTGCTGGAGGCGGTGGAGCGGGACCGGGACACGCTGGACAGGATCTCCGGGGTACTCTCCGACGCGGCCCCGCTGCTTCGGCGGGAGGCCCGCTGAGGACATCGACCGAGGACCGACTTCCGGCATGACCGCACCGCTGCACGAGGCCCACCCGGCGTCCCCGGGGCGCGCGCTGCCCGACACCCAGCAGGGCATGCGCCGCCGCAACCTGTCCCGGGTGATGCACACGGTGAGCGCGGAGGGCCCGCTGTCCCGGGCCGCGGTCGCCTCCCGCATCGGCCTGACCCGGGCGGCCGTGTCCACCCTGGTCGACGAGCTGATACGCACCGGTCTGCTGCAGGAGCTGGGCCCCGAGCGGCCCGGACGGGTGGGCCGGCCGGGCTCCGCGCTCGCCGTCAGCGACCGCGGGCCGGCCGGCATCGGCGCCGAGATCGGCGTCGATCACCTGGCGGTCTGCGCGGTGGACCTGCGCGGGCGGGTGCGCGCGCGGGCCGAGCGGCACGGCAGCAACCGGGGCCGCTCCCCCGAACCGGTCCTGGCCGAACTCGCCGGCCTCGTCGAACGGGTCGTCGCCGAGGCCGAGGCCGAGGGGCTGTGGCCCGCCGGGCTCTCGGTGGCGGTGCCCGGCCTGGTGGCGCCCGACGCGCGCACCGTCGTCCGCGCCCCCAATCTGGACTGGCGCGACACCGACCTCGGCACGCTGCTGCCGGCCGGCTTCCCGCTCGTCGTGGACAACGAGGCCAACTTCGGCGGCCTCGCCGAGCTGTGGCTCGGGGAGGGCACACCGCGCGACTTCCTGCACGTGTCGGCCGAGATCGGCATCGGTGCCGCGGTGGTCGTGGACGGGCGGCTGCTGCGCGGCACCCGCGGCTTCGCTGGCGAGCTGGGCCATGTGCCGGTCCACCCCGACGGGCCGGCCTGCGGCTGCGGCGGCCACGGCTGCCTGGAGCAGTACGCCGGTGAGGAGGCCGTCCTGCGCGCGGCCGGCCTGGAGCCGGGCGAGGACCGGGTGGGTCTGCTCGCCGCACGGGCCGCCGACGGCGACGAGGCGGTACGGCGGGCGCTGCGGGAGGCGGGCGTCGCGCTGGGCATCGCGCTCACGGGCGCGGTGAACCTGCTCGACCCCGAAGCCGTCGTGCTGGGCGGCGCGCTGGCCGGTCTGGCGCCCTGGCTGCTGCCGGCGCTGCACGGGGAACTGGACCGCCGGACCGCCGGCCGCGCCTGCCCCGTCTCGGTGTCCCGGCTGGGCCCCGAGGGACCGCTGCTCGGAGCGGCGCACTCGGTGGTGCGGGCGGTATTGGACGACCCGGCACGGGTGGCCGCGCGGGCGTGAACGCCTTGCGGGCAGGGGCGGCTGCGCGAGCCTGAGCCCCGCCACCCGCACGGGTGGCCGCGCGGGCGTGAGCCCGTTCCCTTCCGGCGTTCAACCACCCATCACCCACCGGCAGTTCACTCGACCGTGTGGCCGCGCTCTCCCCTGTCCCGCAGTTGTCCACAGACTCGCGCCGCCCTCTTCTGCCCGTCCCGTGGCCGCCGTACCGTGAATCACGCGAGGCGCTGCCGCCGGGCCGGCGCGGCAGGCGTAACGGGGGACGAGGGGGCTCACATGACGGGGGACACGACCGCTGCGGCGCACTGCCAGACCACCCGTGTCGCGTGGCCGTTGGTCACCACGGGCGACACCCGCCACACGCGCGGGGCCGAGTTCCGAGAGAAACGGCCGTCCGCGCGGGAGCATCACGGCGGGCCGCCGATACGACCGCGCGAGGCCGCGGACGCCCCGCGGCACTGAACCCGGTCTGCCGTACGGCGGCCGGGCACGTCACCCACGTCGAAAGGCATCCGCCCATGGAACGGTCACGACCGCTTCCCAGCAGGCGACGGCTCCTCACGGGCGCCGCCCTCGCCGCCGCCTCCTCCGCCCTGCTGCCGCCGGGACGGGCCGCCGCCCGGGCGCAGGCCGTCGGCTATCCGCCGACCGAGTGGCAGCCGGCGAGCACCTCCAACTACACGGTGTCCAGCCGGCCGACCGCCTATCCGCTGAACTTCGTGATCATCCACGTCACCCAGGAGACGTACGCCGACACCCTGTCCATCTTCCAGGACCCGCAGAAGAAGGTGTCCGCGCACTACGTCGTGCGCTCCTCCGACGGCCATGTGGCGCAGTGCGTCCGCGAGAAGGACATCGCCTGGCACGCCGGGAACTGGGACTACAACACGCGCAGCATCGGCATCGAGCACGAGGGCTGGGTGGACCAGCCGTCCTGGTTCACCAACGCCCTGTACGAGCAGTCGGCGAGACTCACGGCGGCGATCTGCGACCGCTACGGCATCCCCAAGGACCGCGAGCACATCCTCGGTCACTACCAGGTGCCGGGTTCCGACCACACGGACCCCGGTCCGAACTGGGACTGGGTGCGCTACCTGCGGCTCGTCAACTTCGCCTGACACGGCATCACCGCGCGGGCCGAACTGCCGCCTGGTGACGGCGTCACCGAGCGCCACTCCCCTGCCGTCCCCCGACGCGGCCCTGCCTCACCGGTCCCACTCCACGAGCCGTCCGAGCGCCAGTGCCGTCGCCGTGAAGCCGTCCTCGCCGAGCAGTTCGCGCAGGTCGGCGTTGAAGCGGTCGATCTCCGGGCGGGCGGCGCGCAGGGCCTGACGGCCGCCGTCCGTCAGTTCCAGCACCACGGCGCGGTGTTCGTGCGGGTGGGCCCGGCGGTCGACGAGGCCGGCCGTGGTGAGCCGTCCCACCAGGCCGGTCACCGCGGACTCGCGCAACCCCAGAGTCCGGGCCAGTTCCCGCTGGGTCAGGCCCGGCCGGTCGTGCACCGCGAACAGCGCGCCCACCTGGGCGGTGGTGATGCCGGCGGCGGCCAGCAGACGGCGGTCGGCGGTGGTGCGCAGCTGGTGGGCCGCCCGTTGGAGCAGGAAGAACAGGCGCAGGTCGGGCTCGGGCATGGGCCGATCTTGACAGAGGGGCGGGGTCCGCGCCAGGCTCACTTCACTACTGAAGTGAGGAGGGCGTGGTGCACGACCTACCCGGTCTTGAAGAGGCGCGGAAGGTGCTGGCGGCCCAGCCGTTCAGCGTGCTGCTCGGTGCCCGGCTGGTGGCCTTCGGCGACGGCGAGGCGACGCTGGAGCTGGACATCCGCGAGGAGCTGCGCCAGCAGTACGGCTTCCTCCACGGCGGCGTGCTCAGCTATGCCGCCGACAACGCGCTGACGTTCGCCGCCGGCAGCGCGGTGGGCAGTGGACTGATCACCGCCGGCTTCACCATCGACTATCTGCGCCCGGCCGAGGGCGCGGTGCTGCGGGCGCACGCCCGGGTGGTGCGCGCCGGGCGCACCCGGGTGGCGTGCCGGTGCGACCTGACCACGGTCGCCGAGGACGGCACCGAGACGCTGTGCGCGGTGGCCCAGGGCACGGTCGCGGTGACCCCGAGGCCGTAGCCCGCCCCCCTTCCCTCCCCTGACCGGCCGCATCCGTCAGGACGTGTTTTCTCACCCGTTCTCGTGCAGTCGTCCGGCGGCCACCGCGTGGAGCGGCGCGCTCTGGTGCACTTTCCCCGAGTCCTGGGACAGTTGACGCGACATCAGGGGGGACTTATGGCGACACGTCAAAAGCCGTGCGCACGGGGCAGATCGGTCCTGACACTTCTCATGGCGCTCGCCGCGCTGGTCGGTGGGGCCCTGACGGGCGCGGCGCCGGCCGGGGCCGCGCAGCGGGGCACGGCGATCGCGCCCGGCGTGGTGTACGAGGAGTTCGACCTCCAGGGAGCCAAGGGGCCGGCGCACGCGCACGTACTGAGCGTCGACCTGCGCAACGCCAAGGTGCGCCTGGGGCTGCTGTACCCGGGCGCGGTGGCGGCGCGGGCGCCCGTCTCGCAACTGGCGGACGCCGCCGGTGCGGTGGCCGGTGTGAACGGCGACTTCTTCAACATCACCGAGACGCAGCATCCCGGCGTGGACGCGACCGGTGCGAGCGTGGGCCCGGCGATCGCGGCCGGGCACGCGCTCAAGGCCGCCGTCCCGGACGGGCAGCGGTTCGGGCCCGCGCTGCCGCCCGGCACCGGCACCGAGGACGTCGTGGGCGTCGGCACCGACCGGCGGGCCCGGATGGGCCGGCTCGTCCTGCGGGGGTCGGTCCGCACACCGGAGGGGACGCTGCCGCTCGGCGGCCTGAACCAGTACGCCCTGCCGGTCGGCTCCGTCGGCGCGTTCACCGCGGACTGGGGCAGCGCCTCGCGCAAGCGGGCCACGTGCGGCACCGACACCGAGCGGGCCGCGCCGTGCAGCACCGACACCTATGAGGTGACTCTCCGCGGCGGCCGTGTGGTCGCGGCGTCCGACACGCCGGGCGGCGGTCCCATCGCGCGCGGGACGACGGTGCTGGTGGGCCGGGAGGCGGGCGCGCAGCGGCTGCGGAAGCTGGCCGAGGGCGCGCGGGTGAGCGTGACGCACCGGCTGGTGGCGGCCGGGAGCGCGGTGCCGTACCGCTTCGCCCTGGGCGGCTATCCGCTGCTCTCCGGCGGCCGTCCGCTGCCCGGACTCGACGACACCACGGCCGCCGTGCGCACCGCGGTGGGCCTGGCCGACAACGGACGGCGGGTGCTGCTGTTCGCCCTGGACGGCGACCCGCGGTACCGCACCGGACTGACCGTCGCCGAGGTGGCCGGGGCGCTGCGCGAACTGGGGGCGCGCGACGGTTTCAGCCTGGACGGCGGCGGGTCGAGCACCTTGGTCGCGCGGGCGCCGGGCGAGACCGCCGTGTCCGTGCGCAACCACCCCACGGGCGGTGCGGAGCGGCCCGTCCCGAACGGTATCGGTGTGTTCGTCACCCGGTGAGCGGATGCGGGCTCACGGCCTCAGGCTGCCGACGATGTCGGCGGTGGCCGTGAGCCCGCTCTGGATCGTCGGGGCCATGCTGGTGCTGGCGAGATAGAAGCCCAGCAGCAGGCAGACCAGCGCGTGGCTGATCTTCAGCCCGCCGTTGCGGATGAAGATCACCGCAAGGACCAGGAGCAGCAGCACCACTGAGATGGAAATCGCCATCGTCGGCCTCCTCCGCCACGACGCCACGGAACGTGACGTCACGTCACCTCACGCCGCGTCGGGGACGCCCGATTCACGACGTTCGGCCGCAAGTGTGGCGTAGGCGGGGGTTGGCCCGGGTGGCTGACCTGTCGTCCGAACGGGTGGTGTCACCGCGTCCCGTGGGCGTGCGGGCTCGGTGGTGTCACCCCGCCCCGTGGGCGTGCGGGCTCACCGCGTCCCGTGGGCGTCGAGGAAGGCCTCGGCGCCGGCGAGGTCGTCGGTGTTGAGGTAGTCGACGCCGGCCGCGAGCAGTTCCGTCCACAGCGCGTCACGGGCCGGGCCGGGGGTGTCGGGGGTCGCCCAGAACCGCACCTGCTGCCCGTGCGCGTGCGCCTGCGCGACGATCCCGCGCAGCTTGCGCCGCTCCGCGTCCGGGAAGACACCGGTTCCCTGCCAGGTGAAGTGCAGCGTCCAGTTGTCGCTCAGGAGCGGGACGAAGGAGGCGGGCGCGGCGGTGCCGAGGTCGGTGAGCCGGCCGTCGTAGAAGGCCCGGCGGACGGTCTGCGCCTCCATCGGGGCGCGTGCGGCGCGGTCGCCGGAGACGACGGCCGTGACCGGGCCGGGGTGCACTCGGCCGTGGGCACAGGTCGTGAACAGGTGCCGGTAGCGGGCGAGATGGCGGTCGAGAGCGCGGTAGGTCGAGGAGCCCTCGGTCTTGATGTCGATGAGCAGTTGCAGCGGCCTGCGGTAGCCCTGGTAGACCGAGCCGTGGTGGGCGCGGACGCGGGCGGCGAGCGGCTCCAGGTAGAGGGATTCCAGGGTGCGGGAGGGGTCGAGGTCGACGGGGTCGTGGGCGACGAGGAGCTGGTCGCCCACGAGGTAGATGTCGGCCTCGACGCTGCCGAAGCGGTGGTCGAGGGCGTCGAACAGGGGGCGCGGATGCGCGTAGTCGTTGTGCGCGTGCGCGTTCCACAGCGGGCGCGGACCGCGCCGCTCGCCGCCCGCCCAGGCCTGGGACGCGGGCAGGGCGAGGGCGGCGCCGAGGGTGGTGAGGGCTCTGCGACGGGTGGTGAGGGTCATGCCACTGCCTCCCCTTGATTCCGGATGGACCGGGGAGAGTATGCGGGCCCTCAGCCGTCAAAGGGGCTGGTGCTGCGGGGAGTTGGCGCGATGTTCACCTGTCGTGAGGGGCGCGGAGGGGCCCGGTGGCGGGTTCGCGGCGTGGGGAAGAGGCCCGCTCGCGGTCGCAGACACGTGAGGCCCGCTAGCGGTCGCAGGCACGTGAAGCCCGCCCCGTCAGGAGGGGCGGGCTTCACACCGTGCCGGGCGTCAGGGCGCCTGGAGGTCCACGCGCGCGGCCAGCGCCTCTCGGTGCGCGCCGGCCGTGCCGTAGGCGATCGAGTCGGCCTTGGCCCGCTTCAGGTAGAGGTGGATGGGGTGTTCCCAGGTCATGCCGATGCCGCCGTGCAGTTGCAGGGCCTCCTCCGCCGCGTGGACGGCGACGGGTGCGGCGTAGGCCTGGGCGACGGACACGATGACGTCGGTGTCCTCGCCGGAGGCCAGCGCGTCGGCGGCGCCCCGGGCGGCGGCGCGGAGGTTGACGACCTCCAGCCACAGCTGGGCCAGCCGGTGCTTGAGCGCCTGGAAGCCGCCGACGGGCCGGTTGAACTGCTTGCGCTCCTTCAGGTACCGCACGGTTTCGGTCAGCGCCCAGTCGACGACGCCGAGTTGTTCGGAGGCGAGCAGTCCGGCGGCGGCGCGCAGGGCCCGTCGTACGGCGGGTTCGGCGTCGCCGAGGCGGCGGCCGGGGGCGCCGTCCAGCCGTACCGTCGCCACCGGGCGGGTCAGATCCAGGGACGCCTGGGCGGTGATCGTGGCGGCGTTCGCTTCCACGGCGTACAACCCGCCGTCCTCGGCCGGCACCAGCAGGACGTCCGCGACCGAGGCGTCCGCGATGCCCCTCAGCTCGCCGTGCAGCAGACCGTCCTGCACGCGGACGGCGGTGAAGGCGGCGCCCGGCGCCAGGTGCAGGCCGACCGCGAGGGCGCCGATGGTGCGGCCGGAGGCGAGGGCGGCGAGCAGGTCGGCGTCACCGCAGGCCAGCAGCGCCTCGGTGGCGACGACGGCACTGGTCAGATACGGCACCGGCGCGACCGCGCGGCCCAGCTCCTCCAGGACGACCGCGACTTCGCGGTGGGAGGCGCCCTGGCCGCCTTGGTCCTCGGGCACCAGCAGGCCGGCGAGGCCCATGCCCTCGGCGAGGGACTTCCACAGCGCGCGGTCGTGCGGGGCGTCGGTCTCCACGCGGGCGATCACGTCGGCCGGGGCGCAGTGGTCGGTGAGCAGGTCCCGGACGGCGGCCCGCAGCGCCTCTTCCTCCTCCGAGTACAGCAGGTCGGGCTGGGTGCTCATCGGGACAGGTCCTTCCATGCGACGTCCTTGTCGGTGCGCGGTTCGGCGGGCAGTCCGAGGACGCGCTCGGCGACGATGTTCAGCAGGACCTCGCTGGTCCCGCCCTCGATGCTGTTGCCCTTGGCGCGCAGATAGCGGTAGCCGGCGTCCCGGCCGGTGAAGTCGACCAGCTCGGGCCGGCGCAGGGTCCAGTCGTCGTACAGCAGGCCCTCCTCGCCGCGCAGTTCCACCTCCAGGCCGCTGATCTCCTGGTTGAGGCGGGCGAAGGCGAGCTTCATGCCGGCGCCCTCGGGGCCGGGCTGACCGGCGACGAGCTGCTGGCGCAGGCGTTCGGCCGTGAGCCGGGAGACCTCGGCCTCGACCCACAGCTTCAGCAGCCGCTGGTGCAGGTCGTGGGTGCGCAGGTCGGGGCGCTCGCGCCAGGTCTGCGCGACCTTGCCGATCATGCCGCCCTCGCGGGGCAGCCGCATGCCGCCGATGGCCACGCGCTCGTTGTTGAGCGTGGTCTGCGCGACCCGCCAGCCGTCGCCGACCGCGCCGAGGCGGTGGGCGTCGGGGATGCGGACGTCGGTGAGGAAGACCTCGTTGAACTCGGCCTCGCCGGTGATCTGGCGCAGCGGCCTGACGTCGACGCCGGGGTCGGTCATGTCGCACAGGAAGTAGGTGATGCCCGCGTGCTTGGGCACGGTCGGGTCGGTGCGGGCGATGAGGATGGCCCAGCGGGCGTTGTGCGCGCCGGACGTCCACACCTTCTGCCCGTTGACGATCCACGAGTCGCCCTCGCGGACGGCCCGGGTGGCGAGCCCGGCGAGGTCGGAGCCGGCGCCGGGCTCGCTGAAGAGCTGGCACCACACCTCCTCGCCGGTCCACAGGGGCTTGAGGAAGCGCTGCTTCTGCTCCTCGGTGCCGTACTTGAGGATCGTCGGCGCGGCCATGCCGAGGCCGATGCCGTTGCGGCGCGGGTCGTTGTCCGGGGCTCCGGCGGCGGCGAGTTCGGCGTCCACCACGCCCTGCAGGGAGCGGGGGGCGCCCAGGCCGCCGAGGCCCTCCGGGTAGTGCACCCAGGCCAGGCCGGCGTCGAACTGCGCCCGCAGGAAGTCGAGGCGGTCGGTCGTCGCGGGCGGGTGCGCGGCCAGGAACTCCCGGGTCCTCTCGCGCAGTTCCTCGGCGTCGGTCATGCTGCTCCCTCCATCACCACGGCGATCCGGCCGGTGCTCAGGCCGTCCGCCACCTTCTGCACGCCGGCCGCGGCCTCGCGCAGCGGCACCCGCTCGCTCACCAGCGGCTTGATCGCGCCGCGGGCGGCCAGTTCGGTGAGCTGCTCATGGCACTGCTGGACGAGCTTGGGGTTCTTCGTGTTGTACAGGCCCCAGTGCAGGCCGAGGATCGAGTAGTTCTTCACCAGGGCGTGATTCAGGGCGGGGCTGGGGATGGTGCCGCTCGCGAAGCCGACGACGACGATCCGGCCCTCGAAGGCGACGACCTTGGTGGACTGGGTGTACGCCTCGCCGCCGACCGGGTCGTAGATCACGTCGGCGCCGCGGCCGCCGGTGGCCTCCTTCACGGCCGCGACGACGTCCTGCTCGCGCCGGTCGATCACCACGTCGCAGCCCAGCTCGCGGGCGACGGCGGCCTTCCCGGCGCCGCCCACGACCCCGATGACGGTGGCACCGGCGGCCTTGCCGAGCTGCACGGCGGCGCTGCCGACGCCTCCGGCGGCGGCGTGGACGAGCAGGGTCTCGCCGGCCTGGAGCGCGGCCCGGCGGTGCAGGCCGAACCAGCCGGTCTGGTAGCCGATGTGCAGGGCGGCCGCCTCGGCGTCGTCCAGCGCCTCGGGCGCGGGCAGGAGGGCGGCGGCGTCCGCGACGGCGCACTCCGCGAAACCGCCGTACGGCAGGGCCGGGTTGGCGATGACGCGGCGGCCGTCCTCGGTCTCGCCGCAGATCTCCACGCCGGGGGTGAAGGGCAGCGGCGGGCGGACCTGGTACTGGCCCCGGCACAGCAGGGCGTCCGGGAAGTTGATGTTCGCGGCGCGCACCCTGAGCAGGACCTGGCCGTCGCCGGGCGTGGGACGCTCGACGTCGCCGAGGCGCATCACCTCGCTCGGCTCTCCGTTCTCGTGCACCTGCCATGCCTGCATGCGGGGCCTCCACAAGACTGCGTCGTCGTCCGACCGGTTCCTCGGCATACTAAGCGGTCGCTTGCCGATCAGGGAACAGTCTCGTGCGTCACCCTCACGGTGACCGGAGTCCGCGGGCAGGGGTCAGCGCCGCTTCGGCCGCGCGCGTACGTGCATGCGCTCTCCCTGAGGACCGAAGAGGCTCAGGAACTCCACCGGGCCCTCCCCCGTCGTACCGAACCAGTGCGGCACGCGCGTGTCGAACTCGGCGGCCTCCCCCGGCGTGAGTACCAGGTCGTGTTCCCCCAGCACCAGGCGCAGCTTCCCGGAGAGCACGAACAGCCACTCGTACCCCTCGTGCGTGCGCGGATCGGGCTGCTCCACGCGCTGCGGCATGACCATCTTGTAGGCCTGCAGTCCGCCCGGCTGCCGGCTCAGCGGGTACAGCGTCCGCCCGCCCCGGGTGATCGGCTTCGCGCGCACCCGGGGGTCGCCGACCGGGGGCGCGCCGACCAGCTCGTCCAGCGGGACCTGGTGGGCCTGCGCGATCGGCAGCAGCAGTTCCAGGCTCGGCCTGCGCAGGCCGGACTCCAGCCGGGACAGCGTGGAGACGGAGATGCCGGTCGCCTCCGACAGCGCCGACAGCGTCACCTCCCGCTCCTTGCGGATCCTGCGCAGCCTCGGGCCGACGCCCGCGAGTACCTCGTCCGTCGTCATACCGCCATTGTCCCCGACCGGCTTGCCGAATCGGCAAAGGTGTTTGTCGATTCCGTAGCGCCCGGTGCACGGTCGGAGGCGGAGGTGGTCACCATGACCGAGATGTACGAAGTGATCGTCGTCGGCGGCGGCGCGGCCGGGCTGTCCGCCGCACTGGTACTGGGCCGCGCCCGGCGCCGCACCCTGGTCGTCGACGCCGGCGAGCCGCGCAACGCGCCCGCCGCGCACATGCAGGGCTTCCTGAGCCGGGACGGGATGCCGCCCGCCGAGTTCCTGGCCGTGGGGCGTGAGGAGATCGCCCGGTACGGCGTGGAACTGGTCCGGGACCGGGCGGTGGACGCGGTGCGCGAGGACGGCGGGTTCGCCGTACGGCTGGCCGGCGGCCGGGAGGTGCGCGCCCGGCACCTGGTGGTGGCCACCGGCCTCGAGGACGAGCTGCCGGAGGTTCCCGGGCTCGCCGAGCGCTGGGGGCGGGACGTGCTGCACTGCCCGTACTGCCACGGGTGGGAGGTGCGCGACCAGGCGTTCGGGGTGCTCGCCACGACACCGCTGAGCGTGCACCAGGCGCTGATGGTCACCCAGTGGTCGAAGGACGTCACCTTCTTCCTGCACCGGGTGGCCGAGCGGGAACTGTCCGACGACGACCTGCGGCGGCTGGCGGCGGCCGGGGTGAACGTGGTGCCGGGCGCGGTCGCGGGGCTGGTGGTCGAGGACGACCGGCTGACCGGGGTCCGGCTTGCCGACGGCACGGTGCACGCCCGTGAGGTGCTCTTCATGGCGCCGCGCGCGGTGCCGCGCACCGACCTGCTGCGGCGGCTGGGGGCCGAACTGCGGGACACTCCCTTCGGGTCCTACCCGGTGATCGACGAACGTGGGCTGACGAGCGTGCCGGGTCTGTGGGCGGCCGGCAACGCGAGCGGCTTCGCCGAGCAGGTCGTCAACGCGGCGAGCCGGGGGTACCGGGCGGGGGCGGCGATCAATGGGGAGCTGCTGTTCGCGGACCTGGACGCGGCGCTGCTCTGACGGTGCCTGCGGCGGCTTGACGGATTTCCGGTGCGGGGGCGTGGGGGCTCCCCGGGTGCCTGCGGCGGCCCCTTGCGGTGCGTCGTGGCTGGGCGCGCAGTTCCCCGCGCCCCTTGCGGTGTCTGCGGTGGCCCCATGATGTCCAAAGGGCGGTGGAGGGCTGGCCGGGGCTGCGGATGCAGGTGTGGACGTGCCCCGTGCGGTGCACCATGACTGCATGTTGCTGCATCGGCTCGCCGAGGTTTCGCAGGAGGTCGCCGCCACCTCCGCGCGCTCGCGGAAGCGGGCTCTGCTGGCCGGGCTGTTCCGGGACGCCGAGGCGGAGGACGTGCCGGTGGTCATCCCGTACCTCGCCGGGCGGCTTCCGCAGGGGAGGCTCGGGATCGGGTGGAAGGTGCTGGGCCGCGGCGCCGCGGCGGCCGCCGAGCCGAGCCTGACCGTGCGTGAGGTGGACGCGCGGCTCACCGAGATCGGGAAGGTGGCCGGGCCGGGGTCGCAGGCCGAGCGGGCGCGGCTGGTCGGGGAGCTGATGAGCGCGGCCACCGAGGCCGAGCAGCGTTTCCTGGTCGGGCTGATCACCGGGGAGGTCCGTCAGGGCGCCCTGGACGCGCTCGCCGTCGAGGGGCTGGCGGAGGCGACCGGCGCGCCGGCGCAGGACGTGCGGCGCGCGGTGATGCTGGCGGGGTCGCTGCAGACGGTGGCCGAGGCGCTGCTCGCCGAGGGGCCGGGCGCGCTGGAGCGGTTCCGGCTCACCGTGGGCCGGCCGGTGCTGCCGATGCTCGCGCACACCGCGTCCTCGGTCGCCGAGGCGGTCGGCAAGCTGGGGGTGTGCGCGGTCGAGGAGAAGCTGGACGGCATCCGGGTCCAAGTGCACCGCGACGGTGACGCGGTACGGGTCTACACGCGCACCCTCGACGACATCACGGACCGGCTGCCGGAGCTGACGCGGGCGGCACGGGAGCTGGGCGGTGAGCGGTTCGTGCTCGACGGGGAGGTGATCGCGTTCGACGCGGCGGGCCGGCCGCGGTCCTTCCAGGAGATCGCCGGCCGGGTCGGCTCCCGGGTGGACGTGGCGACGGCCGCCAGGGAGGTTCCGGTCTCCCCCGTCTTCTTCGACGCGCTCGCGGTCGACGACCGCGATCTGCTCGACCTGCCGCTGACCGAGCGGCACGCGGAGCTGGCGCGGCTGGTGCCGGAGCCGATGCGGGTGCGGCGGGCCGTGGCGGAGGGGCCGGACGACGTCCCGCAGGCCGAGGCCTTCCTCGCCGAAACTCTGGCGCGCGGGCACGAGGGTGTCGTCGTGAAGGACCTCCAGGCCCCCTACAGCGCGGGCCGGCGGGGCGCGGCCTGGCTGAAGGTGAAGCCCGTGCACACCCTGGACCTGGTGGTGCTGGCCGCCGAGTGGGGTCATGGCCGGCGTACCGGCAAGCTGTCCAACCTGCATCTCGGCGCCCGCACCGCGGACGGTGGCTTCGCCATGCTCGGCAAGACCTTCAAGGGCATGACCGACGCCATGCTCGCCTGGCAGACCGAGCGGCTGCAGGAGCTGGCGGTGGAGCACAAGGGCTGGGGCGTGAAGGTCCGCCCCGAACTCGTCGTCGAGATCGCCTACGACGGCCTGCAGCGCTCCACCCGCTACCCGGCCGGCGTCACGCTCCGCTTCGCCCGTGTTCTCCGTTACCGGGAGGACAAGCGCCCGCAGGACGCCGACACGGTGGAGACGCTGCTCGCCGCCCACCCGCAGGTGCACCCGTGACGGGCAGGCACAGCGCGGGCCTGCTGCTGTTCCGCCGGGCACCCGGCGGGCTGGAGGTGCTGCTGGGGCACATGGGCGGGCCCTTCTTCGCGAAGAAGGACGCCGGGGCGTGGACCGTCGTCAAGGGCGAGTACGACCCGGACGAGCCCGCCTGGGAAGCCGCGCGCCGGGAGTTCCGTGAGGAGCTGGGGCTCGCTCCGCCGGACGGGGAGGCCGTACCGCTCGGCGAGGTGCGGCAGAGCGGCGGGAAGACGGTCACGGCCTGGGCGGTCGAGGCGGACCTCGATCCGGACGCCGTCACTCCCGGCACGTTCGTCATGGAGTGGCCGCCGCGCTCCGGGCGGATGCGGGAGTTCCCGGAGCTGGACCGGGTGGCCTGGTTCGCGCTGGACGAGGCACGCGCGGTCATCGTCCGCGCCCAGGCGGCGTTTCTCGACCGCTTGGCGGAGCACTCGACCTGAGCAGATGCGCACGCGTTGCGGTCGGCCCGGCCGCGCGCGAAGGTCTAAGCACACCCGCTCCGAGGGAGGTCGGTCATGCCCATCGCAACGGTGAATCCGGCGAACGGCGAGACGCTCAAGACGTACGAGGCCATGGACGAGGAGGAGATCGAGCGCCGGCTCCAGCTCGCCGAGGCCACCTTCCGCACCTACCGCACCACCGGCTTCGCCGACCGCGCCCGTCTGCTCCACAAGGCCGCCGACCTGCTGGACGCCGACCAGAAGGACGCCGGCCGGATGCTGACCACGGAGATGGGCAAGCCGATCAAGCAGGCCCGCGCCGAGGTCGCCAAGTGCGCCAAGGCGATGCGCTGGTACGCGGACAACGCGGAGGCCCTGCTCGCCGACGAGGAGCCCGCCGAGACGGATGTGAAGGACTCCGGCGCGACCCGCGTGCGGGTGCGCTACCGGCCGCTGGGTCCGGTGCTGGCGGTGATGCCGTGGAACTTCCCGCTGTGGCAGGTGGTGCGGTTCGCCGCGCCCGCGCTGATGGCGGGCAACGTCGGCCTGCTCAAGCACGCCTCGAACGTGCCGCAGACGGCCCTGTACCTGGAGGACCTGTTCCACCGGGCGGGCTTCCCCGAGGGCTGCTTCCAGACGCTGCTGATCGGCTCGGCGCAGGTCGACGACGTGCTGCGGGACGAGCGGGTGAAGGCGGCCACGCTCACCGGCAGCGAGCCGGCGGGCCGCGCGGTCGCCTCCACCGCCGGGGAGATGATCAAGAAGACGGTGCTGGAGCTGGGCGGCAGCGACCCGTACATCGTGATGCCGTCCGCCGACCTGGACCGGGCGGCCGAGGTCGCGGTCACCGCGCGCGTGCAGAACAACGGGCAGTCCTGCATCGCCGCGAAGCGGTTCATCGTGCACACGGACGTCTACGACGCCTTCGCGGAGAAGTTCGTCGCCGGGATGCAGGCGCTGAAGGTCGGCGACCCGATGGACGAGGACACCGACGTCGGGCCGCTCGCCAGCGAACGGGGCCGCGACGACCTGGAGGAGCTGGTCGACGACGCCCGGCGCAGCGGCGCGGACGTGCTGTGCGGCGGCCACCGGTTGCGCCGGCCCGAACTGCCCGGCTGGTACTACCCGCCGACGGTGCTCGCCGGCGTGACGCGGGAGATGCGCATCCACCGCGAGGAGGCGTTCGGTCCGGTGGCCACCCTGTACCGGGCCGGCGACCTGGACGAGGCGGTGCTGATCGCCAACGACTCGCTGTTCGGCCTGAGTTCGAACGTGTGGACCCGGGACGAGGCCGAGGTCGACCGGTTCGTCCGGGACCTGGAGGCGGGCAGCGTGTTCGTCAACGGCATGACGGCCTCGCATCCGGCGTTCCCGTTCGGCGGGGTCAAACGTTCGGGGTACGGGCGTGAGCTGTCCGGGCACGGTATCCGCGAGTTCTGCAACATCACCACGGTCTGGCAGGGTGCGTGAGGCTACGATCGCGGGTGTGAACCGCGAAGTGACTCTGCCTCTGATCGTCGACGACCGCGGGGTCCTGCAGGTCTCCGCGGCCGACGTGAGCAAACTGCTCCGGACCGTGGGCACGCGGTGGGTGCGGCTCGTGGAGGCCGGGGAGAGCGGGCTCGACGAGGACACGGTGGCCGCGCTGACCATCGAGCTGGCCAAGCTCGCCGACCGGATCGACGTCGCGTGCATCGCGCACAGCAGCGGAGCACCGTGAGTCGCCGGTGAGCCGCCGGGCCGCGAGCCGGGTCAGGCCGGCTGGCGCAGCGTCGTCCAGAACATCGCCTCGTACGCCTGGAGCAGCCGGCCGTGGTGGTGGGCGCGGTCCGGGTCCAGGCGCCCCGTGTCCAGCCCCGCCCGCACGGCGTCCAGCGCCTGCCGCTCCAGGGCGGGCGCGGGCGTGGCGAAGAAGTCGAAGAAGGCGCAGGCCGCGTCCGGGAAGCCGTAGTGCCGGCGCAGGGCGTCGGCGATGGTCGCGCAGTAGCCGCCCCAGGCCGAGAAGTTGGCGGTGAGGGCCAGCACCGCGTCGGCGGGTGCGGCGTTGAGGGCGAGCCAGGCGACATGGGCGGGGTAGGCCTGGCAGCCGGCCGACGGCCGGTGGGCGGCGGCGCGCGCCGCGTCGACGCCGCAGGCCTCGGCGAACGCGCCCAGCCGCTCCTCGGCCAGGGTCTCGCCGTCGGCGAGCGTGCGGAAGAAGGCGGCGGCCTCCGGTTCGTCCGCCGCGCGTTCGGCCAGGTACCCGAAGGCGCGGCGGTCCGCGGGGATCACCCGGCTCTGCTCCAGGGCGAGCAGAGCCAGGGTCTCCAGACCGGCCTCGCCGCGGGCGATCAGCGGCACCAGAGGGTTGGCCCCGGGATCGGGGGCCAGGGCGCGGGTGGTCGATTCCAGCAGGTCGCTCGCGGTGGGGGGCATGGCGTCCTTCCCCGAGGGCTCGTGCGGGAGCCGCTCAGCTGCAGGAGTAGCTGACGGGCGGGATCCAGCGCTTGCCGTCGCCGGGGGTGCCCTGGGTGGGGGTGTAGGACAGGGGGGCCATCAGGGTGCCGGCCTGGGTCTCGTTGCGGGTGCCGCGCCACAGGTCGATGATCTGCCAGGGCTGTCCGTCGAGGACGGTGACGGTGCGCGGCTGGCCGCCGCAGGAGGTGCCGTTGACGATGCGGCGCCCGTTGGCGGGGGCGCCCCAGCCGACGTTGCCGGGCGCGCTCCAGCCGGAGTAGAGCGACGGCGCGGTGGCGTATCCGGTGCCGGTGCCGGCGCAGTAGCCGCAGGCCTGGTCGGCGTAGGTGAGGACGTACTGCCGGTGGCGTGCGCTCCACCAGCCGCCGGGCCCCTCGATCTTGCTGAGGCCGGCGACGCCCTGGACGCCGGTGCCCGTGCCGCCGGTGCCGTCGGCGTCGAGTTCCTCGATGCTGAGGGCGGTCTCGCCGGGCATGGTGCACACGATCGCCGGGCGGGTGCGGGGGCGTTCGATGATGCCGAAGTCGCCGTTGCCCGCGCAGACGTCGAGCGTGGGTTTGGTGTAGCTGCCGCCGGTGGCGCCGGGGCCGCAGGGGCCGGCCGGGCCGGCGCAGGTCATGACGTTGTAGGCGTTGACCTTGCTGTCCGTGTAGTGCCGCGGGGCGTTGAACCAGAGCAGGAAGGCGCCGTCGTCGACGCCCCAGCCGGTGCGCTGGATCATGCGGGGGTTGAAGCAGCCCTGGCCGGTGCCGCCGCAGGTGGTCTGCCAGCTGCGTTTGGCCCACGGGTCCTGGGAGTCGGGCGCGAACAGCGGCTTGGGGGCGCTCCACGGGCCCTGCGGGCGGCTGGCGGTGGACACGCCGAAGCCGCACCAGGGGGTGCCGGCGACGTACCACTCGAAGCCGCAGGCGTACATGGAGCCGTACATGTAGTACGTGGAGCCGAACCGTTTGACGGTGGCGTCGTGCAGATCGAGGCCCTCGATCACGAAGGGGCGGGGGGCGGCCGGGTCGGCGAGTGCCGGGGATCCGGCCCCGAGCAGCGCGGCGGCGGCGAGGATGACCGTGGCCAGGATGGCGCGGACACGAGCGGGCACGCCTGACCTCCTTTCGGGAGGCCCGACCCTACCGGCGTGATCCACTGACGAGCCGTCATGAAGCGGCAACTGCACCCGTTCCAGCGACCCGGAACGGGAAAAGCCCCCCGCACGGAGCGAGGGGCTGGGGGCCGGCGGCCCGCTGACGGGCGGTCAGCGGATCGGCATCCCGGCGAGGGTGCGGGCGATGACCAGGCGCTGGATCTCGCTGGTGCCCTCGAAGATCGTGTAGATCGCGCTGTCGCGGTGCATGCGCTCCACCGGGTACTCCCGGGTGTAGCCGTTGCCGCCCAGGATCTGGATGGCCTGGGCGGTGACCTTCTTGGCGGTCTCGCTGGCGAACAGCTTGGACATGGAGCCCTCGGCCGCGGTGAACGGCTTGCCGTTGATCGCCATCCAGGAGGCGCGCCACACCAGCAGGCGGGCGGCGTCGATCTGGGTGCGCATGTCGGCGAGCTGGAAGGCGACGCCCTGGTTGTCGATGATCGGGCGGCCGAACTGCTCACGGGTCCTGGCGTAGTCGAGGGCCACCTCGTACGCGGCGCGTGCGGTGCCGACGGCCATGGCGCCGACGGCCGGGCGGGACGCCTCGAAGGTGGCCATCGCGGCGTTCTTCACGCGCTCGCCGCCCTGCTTGGCCTTCTCGCGGGCCCGGGCCAGGCGCTCGTCGAGCTTCTCCTTGCCGCCGAGCAGGCAGGAGCCGGGGACGCGCACGTTGTCGAGGATGACCTCGGCGGTGTGCGAGGCGCGGATGCCGTGCTTCTTGAACTTCTGGCCCTGGGCGAGGCCGGGCGTGTTCGGCGGGACGATGAAGGAGGCGTGGCCCTTGGAGCCGAGCTCGGGGTCGACGGAGGCGACGACGACGTGGACGTTGGCGATGCCGCCGTTGGTGGCCCAGGTCTTGGTGCCGTTGATCACCCACTCGTCCTTCGCCTCGTCGTAGACGGCCCGGGTGCGCATCGAGGCGACGTCGGAGCCGGCGTCGGGCTCGGAGGAGCAGAACGCCGCGACCTTGACGTCGTTGGCGTCGCCGTACATCTGGGGGATCCAGGTGCCGATCTGCTCCTCGGTGCCGTTGGCGAGGACGCCCACGGCGGCGAGGCCGGTGCCGACGATGGACAGGGCGATGCCGGCGTCGCCCCAGAACAGCTCCTCCATGGCCATGGGGATGCCGAGGCCGGTGGGGTCGAAGTACTGCTGGGCGTAGAAGTCGAGGGAGTAGATGCCGACCTTGGCGGCCTCCTGGATGACCGGCCAGGGGGTCTCCTCGCGCTCGTCCCATTCGGCGGCCGCGGGGCGGATCACGTCGGCGGCGAAGCCATGGAGCCAGTCGCGGACCTCCTTCTGTTCGTCGTTGAGCTCCATGGTGAACTCGGCCATGTCCCCTCCAGCGGCGGCGCACGTGCGTGTTACTTGCGGTAACGGGAGTCTGTTACCGGCGGGTAGGAAAAGTCAACTCCCGACGACCCTCGGCAGCCCGTTCGAGGACCCGGGCGCGGACAGTGTTAGTTTGCGCAGGCGTCACCGATTCAGCATGGGTGGGGAGAGGACATGGACACCACGCAGCGGACCGAGCAGGAGCGGTCCGCCGACCGCCGTCGGCGCGAGCTGCTCGAGGCAGCCGACCGGGTGGTGCTGCGCGACGGCCCCCAGGCCTCGATGAACGCCATCGCCGCCGAGGCCGGGATCACCAAGCCGATCCTCTACCGGCACTTCGGCGACAAGGGCGGCCTGTACGCCGCCCTTGCCAAGCGGCACACGGACGCCCTCCTCGACTCGCTGCGGGCGGCCCTGGACGCCCCGGCCGAGCGCAGGGAGCGCGTGGAGTCCACCCTCGACACCTATCTGGCGGCGATCGAGGCCCGTCCGCAGGTGTACCGGTTCCTGATGCATCCGGCCGAAGGCGGCGGCGCCCAGGGCGACCAGGGCTTCGACGTCGGCAAGCACTCGGCGCCCCTGCTGCGCCGGATGGGCGAGGAGCTGGCCCAGGTCATCGAGGAGCGCGTCGACCTCGGCCCGGACAGCCGGCAGCTGGCCCGGGTCTGGGGCCACGGCATCGTCGGCATGATGCACGCGGCCGGCGACTGGTGGCTCGGCGAACGCCCCTGCACCCGCCGGGAGTTGGTCCGCTCCCTCGCCGACCTGCTGTGGGGCCGCCTGGCCGCGGCGGGCGACAAGGCGGGCGGCCCGGGGTTCTAGGGGGTGTCTCAGGCCTGTCGGTGCCAGGGGGCGCGGGCCGCCTGGCGCATCAGCTTGCGGTGCCGCCATCCCGTGACCCGGTCGGCGTAGAGCATGCCCTCCAGATGGTCCGTCTCGTGCTGCAGGCACCGGGCGAAGAACCCCGTCCCGTGCACGGTGACCGGCTCCCCGGTCACCATGACCCCCTCGACCACCGCGTGGTCGTAGCGCTCCGTCCCCGCCTCCAGTCCCGGCAGGGACAAGCACCCCTCCGGCCCGCGCAGCGACACCCCGTCGGCCTCGACCAGCCGCGGGTTCACGACATGACCGAGATGCCGGACATCGTCGTCGTCCGGGCAGTCGTAGACGAAGACCCGGAGCGGGACGCCGACCTGGTTCGCGGCGAGGCCCACGCCCCGCGCCGCGTACATCGTGGCGAACAAGTCCTCCACCAGGGCGGCCAGTTCCGGGCCGAAGTCGGTGACCTCCCGGCACGGCCGGCGCAGAACCGGGTCGCCGAGCAGGGTGAGGGGCCGGACGCGCCCGCGGGCACCCGGGATCGAGCCGTGTCGCATGGCGGAAAGGGTACGGTCACCAAGGCACCCGCACGCCGCGCAGGTGCGGGCCGTGGTTCGGGAGTGCGAATGGATCTCGATAGGCTGATGCCCACACCACGTGGCCGTCAGGCTTCAAAGGCTTCGAGGCGCGGCGCGTACGCAAGGAGGATCGAGAACTGATGGCAGGCAACTCGGACCCGCTCACGCCGCGGGCCAAGCTGGCCGTGACCGCGGGCAAGGCGGTCGCGGCGGCATCGCGCGCCGCGGGGCGCGGCAGCGGTTCGGTGATCGGCGGCCGGGTGGCCCTCAAGCTCGACCCCGACCTGCTCGGCAAGCTCGCCCAGAACCTGGACGTGATCCTCGTCTCGGCGACGAACGGCAAGACCACCACCACCCGGCTCATCGCCGAGGCGCTGCGCGCGGCCGGCCCGGTCGTCTCCAACGCCCTCGGCGCGAACATGCCCGCCGGCATCACCTCCGCCCTCGCGGGCGGCTCGGACGCCCGGTACGGCGTGATCGAGGTCGACGAGAAGTACCTCGCCGGCGTCGCCCGGGACACCGAGCCCAAGTGCATCGCGCTGCTCAACCTCTCCCGCGACCAGCTGGACCGCGCCGCCGAGACCCGGATGCTCGCCGAGAACTGGCGTGAGGGTCTGGCCGGCACCAAGGCCGTCGTCGTCGCGAACTGCGACGACCCGCTGGTGGTGTGGGCCGCGTCCTCCTCCCCCAACGTGATCTGGGTCGCCGCCGGCCAGATGTGGAAGGACGACGCCTGGTCCTGCCCGTCCTGCGGCGGTGTGATGCAGCGCCCCGGCGACGACTGGTTCTGCGGCGAGTGCGGCTTCCGCCGCCCCGCGCCGAGCTGGGCCCTGCACGGCGAGCACGTGCTCGACCCGCACGGCTCCGCCTGGCCGATCCACCTCCAGCTGCCGGGCCGCGCCAACAAGGCCAACGCCGCCACCTCCGCGGCCGTCGCCGCCGTCTTCGGCGTGCCGCCGCAGGTCGCGCTGGAGCGCATGTACCAGGTGCAGGCGGTCGCCGGGCGCTACGACGTGGTCCAGTTCGAGGGCCGTGACCTGCGGCTGCTGCTGGCGAAGAACCCGGCCGGCTGGCTGGAGACGTTCTCGCTGATCGACCCGCCGCCCACCCCGGTGATCCTGTCGGTGAACGCGCGCGGCGCGGACGGCACCGACACCTCCTGGCTGTGGGACGTCGACTACACCCGGCTGACCGGCCACCCGATCGTCGTGATCGGCGACCGGCGTCTGGACCTCGCGGTGCGGCTGGAGGTCGCGAACCAGCAGTTCCAGGTCTGCGACACCCTCGACGCGGCCGTGCAGCTGTGCCCGCCGGGCCGCATCGAGGTCATCGCCAACTACACCGCCTTCCAGGACCTGCGCCGCCGCGTCGGCAACTGAGGACGTCAGGGGACTTTTGTGAGCGACAACAGCCTGCGGGTCGTATGGGTCTACCCCGACCTGCTCTCCACCTACGGCGACCAGGGCAACGTCCTCGTCGTGGAGCGCCGGGCGCGCCAGCGGGGCCTCGACGTGGCCCGGCTCGACGTGCGCAGCGACCAGCCGATCCCGACCTCCGGTGACATCTACCTGGTCGGCGGCGGCGAGGACCGACCGCAGCGGCTCGCGGCCGAGCGGCTGCGCCGCGACGGCGGACTGACCCGGGCGGTGGACAACGGCGCGATCGTGTTCTCCGTCTGCGCCGGCTACCAGATCCTCGGCCACGAGTTCATCAACGACCTCGGCCAGCGCGAGCCCGGTCTCGGCCTGCTGGACGTGGTCTCGGTGCGCGGCGAGGGCGCGCGGTGCGTCGGGGACGTGCTCGCGGACATCGACCCGCAGCTCGGCCTGCCTCAGCTGACCGGCTTCGAGAACCACCAGGGCGTCACCCACCTCGGCCCGACCGCCCGCGCCTTCGCCAACGTGCGCATCGGCAACGGCAACGGCACCGGCGACGGCACCGAGGGCGCGTACAACGGCACCGTCTTCGGCACGTACATGCACGGCCCGGTGCTGGCCCGCAACCCGCTGATCGCCGACCTGCTGCTGAAGCTGGCGCTCGACGTCAACGCGCTGCCGCCGGTCGACGACCGCTGGTACGAGGCGCTGCGCGGCGAGCGCATCGCGGCCGCCCAGCAGCCGGCGTGACCCCGTCGTGAACCCCGGCTTCGCCCGGGGTTCACGAGCCCGTCTGACGCCCCGTCCGCACAGGTGAGCGGGGCGTTCCGACAGGCGGACGGCAGGTGCGGGAGGGGGCCCCGAAACCGCTAGGGTGGCCGGGATCGAGCCGGACAGCGCGGTCCGGTCCCGGCCCACGTGAAGAAGGTTGTTTCGGGCTATGCGCATTGGTGTCCTCACGTCCGGCGGCGACTGCCCCGGTCTGAACGCCGTCATCCGGTCCGTCGTGCACCGTGCCGTCGCCGACCACGGCGACGAGGTCATCGGCTTCCGGGACGGCTGGAAGGGCCTCCTGGAGTGCGACTACCTCAAGCTCGACCTGGACGCGGTGGGCGGCATCCTCGCCCGCGGCGGCACCATCCTCGGCTCCTCCCGGGTGCAGCCCTCGCACCTGCGGGACGGCGTGGAGCGCGCCAAGGGGCATGTCGCCGAGCTCGGGCTCGACGCGATCATCCCGATCGGCGGTGAGGGCACGCTCAAGGCGGCCCGGCTGATGTCCGACAGCGGGCTGCCGATCGTCGGCGTGCCGAAGACCATCGACAACGACATCGCCGTCACCGACGTCACGTTCGGCTTCGACACGGCCGTGGGCGTGGCGACGGAGGCGCTGGACCGGCTGAAGACGACCGCCGAGTCCCACCAGCGGGTGCTGGTCGTGGAGGTCATGGGCCGCCACACCGGCTGGATCGCGCTGCACTCCGGCATGGCGGCCGGCGCGCACGCCATCGTCGTGCCGGAGCGGCCCTTCGACATCGAGGAGCTGACGGCGCGGGTCGGCGAGCGGTTCGACGCGGGCAAGCGGTTCGCGATCGTCGTCGCCGCCGAGGGCGCGAAGCCGAAGGCCGGCTCGATGGACTTCGACGAGGGCGGCAAGGACATCTACGGGCACGAGCGGTTCGCCGGGATCGCCCGGCAGCTGTCGGTGGAGCTGGAGCGGCGGCTCGGCAAGGAGGCCCGCCCGGTGATCCTCGGGCACGTGCAGCGGGGCGGCACGCCGACGGCGTACGACCGAGTGCTGGCGACGCGGTTCGGGTGGCACGCGGTGGAGGCCGTGCACGCGGGCCGATTCGGGCAGATGACGGCCCTGCGCGGCACCGACATCGTGATGGTGCCGCTGGCGGAGGCCGTCGAGACGCTGAAGACCGTGCCGGCGGACCGGTACGCGGAAGCGGAGTGCGTCCTGTAGTCCGTCCGGCGGGTGCGGGTCCGTCGTGGTCGCTCGCGCCCACGCGGCGGAGCCGCATATGGACACAGCCCCGCGCCCCTTGGCGGCTTACCCGACCCCGGTCACTGACGTGGCCGGGGTCCGCCGTACCCTGAGAGCCGACTCAAAGCGCACAACCCCCCACGAATCAGGAGCCGGCGGATGGAGCACAGCGGGCACGGCATGGTCATGGATCTGCCGCCGTTCACGCTGGGACGTGGTCTTCAGTGGTCGGCGGACCCCTTCTTCCTCGTCGCCTGCCTCCTCGGGCTGGCCCTGTACGGCTGGGGCGTGCTGCGGCTGACGCGGCGCGGCGACGCCTGGCCGGTGAGCCGGACCGTGTCGTACGCGGTCGGTGTGCTCACGGTCGCGCTGATGATGTGCACCAAGCTGAACGACTACGGCATGGTCATGTTCTCCGTGCACATGGTCCAGCACATGGTGATCAGCATGCTGTCGCCGATCCTCATCCTGCTCGGTGCCCCGATCACCCTCGCCCTGCGCGCGCTGCCGACCGCCGGCCGGGGCCGCACGGGGCCGCGCGAGCTGCTGCTGATGCTGCTGCACAGCCGGTACATGCGGATCATCACGCACCCGGCGTTCACCATCCCGCTGTTCATCGCGAGCCTGTACGCGCTGTACTTCTCGCCCCTGTTCGACTTCCTGATGGGCTCCAAGACCGGGCACGTGGCGATGATGGTGCACTTCCTCGCCGTCGGCGTGGTGTTCTTCTGGCCGATCATCGGCGTGGACCCCGGTCCGCACCGGCCGGGTCATCTGATGCGGATGCTGGAGCTGTTCGCGGGCATGCCGTTCCACGCGTTCTTCGGCATCGCGCTGATGATGGCGTCGGCGCCGATGGTCGAGACGTTCAAGAACCCGCCGGCCTCCCTCGGCATCGAGGCGCTGTCGGACCAGAACGCGGCGGGCGGCATCGCCTGGGCGTTCAGCGAGATCCCGTCGGTGCTGGTGCTGATCGCGCTGCTGTTCCAGTGGTACGGCTCCGAGCAGCGGCAGGCCCGCCGCACGGACCGCGCCGCCGACCGGGACGGCGACAAGGAGCTGGAGGCGTACAACGCCTATCTGGCCTCGCTGAACGCCCGCACCGACTGATCGCGTCCCGACAGGGCTCGGGTGCGTGGATCCGGGGCACCATGGAGGGGAGCCGACCATGAGGAGGGTGTCGCGATGCCCGGTTCCGTTCCCGGTTCCACGCCAGGGTCCACCAAGGCCATGGCGGCCGTCACCCTCGGCGGGCTCGTCGTCGTGACCGCGTACACCGTGGCGCTCGGCAGCAACGGCTGGCTGTGGTTCGGCTGGGTCGTCCTGGGTCTGATCACGGTCGGGATGGCCGCGACCCGCACCAGCTGACCGGCTCCGGCCACCGGCCGGCTTCGCCCGCCTCACGGCCGTGCGCACGCTGGATACAGTGCGGACATGAACAGCAGGCCGGCGCCTTTCGACGAGCTCGACCGCAAGATCATGACCGCTCTGATGGCCAACGCCCGGACGAGCTTCGCCGAGATCGGCGCTGCCATCGGGCTCTCGGCGACGGCGGTGAAACGGCGGGTGGACCGGCTGCGCGAGGCCGGGGTGATCACCGGGTTCACGGCGACGGTGAAGCCCTCGGCGCTGGGCTGGCGCACCGAGGCGTATGTAGAGGTGTACTGCGAGGGCGCGGCACCGCCCCGGCGGCTGGCCGAGGTGGTCCGCAACCATCCGGAGATCACCGCGGCGATGACGGTGACCGGCGGCGCGGACGCCCTGCTGCACGTGCGGGCGCGGGACGTGGAGCACTTCGAGGAGGTGCTGGAGCGGATCCGTACGGAGCCGTTCATCCGCAAGACGATCAGCGTGATGGTCCTGTCCCACCTCATCCCGGAGTCTCCCGAGGCGGGCGCCAACCAGGTCGCCCCGGACGGCGCAGCAGACGTGCGTTGAGCCGCGTACGAACGCAGTGATCCTGCGTGAACACGCAGCTGTCGTTCCTTGTCCGCCGTCCCCGTCAGTTCCTACCGTGGTGTCAACCCTCAGTCGACACCCCAGGAAGCGGAGGGACCCCTCTGTGACCGACAGCCGTGTGCCGCGCCGGCGGCGCTTCCTCGTCTGCGAACCCAGACACTTCGCCGTGCAGTACGCGATCAACCCCTGGATGCATCCCGACACACCCGTCGACGTCGACCTCGCCCGGGAGCAGTGGCAGGCCCTGATCGGTGCCTACCGCGCCCACGGGCACGCCGTCGAGGCGGTCCAGCCCGTGCCCGGGCTGCCGGACATGGTCTTCGCCGCGAACTCCGCGGTCGTCGTCGGCGGCCGCGTCTTCGGCTCGCTGTTCCACGCGCCCGAGCGGCGCCCGGAGTCCACCCACTACGACACCTGGTTCAAGGCGGCCGGCTACGACGTGTACCGGCCCGAGAACGTCTGCGAAGGCGAGGGCGACCTCGTGTGGACCGGCCGCTATATGCTGGCGGGGACCGGGTTCCGCACCACTCGTGAGGCGCACCGCGAGGTGCAGGAGTTCTTCGGGCACCCGGTGATCAGCCTGACCCTGGTGGACCCGCGTTTCTACCACCTCGACACCGCCCTGTTCGTGCTCGACGACGGGCCCGACGGCAACATCGCCTACTACCCGGAGGCGTTCTCGCCGGGCAGCCGTGAGGTGCTGCAGCGCCTGTACCCGGACGCGGTCCTCGCGACCGAGCAGGACGCCCTCGCCTTCGGCCTGAACTCGGTGTCCGACGGCCGCCACGTGTTCATCGCCCCGCAGGCCGAGACGCTCGCCGCCCGGCTGGACGAGCACGGCTATGACCCCGTTCCCGTCGACCTGTCGGAGTTCCGCAAGGCAGGCGGCGGCATCAAGTGCTGCACCCAGGAGATCCGCTGATGAGCGCACCCGCACACGTCCGCACCTCCGCCGAGCTGATCGGCGCGGAGCAACCCGTCCTCGCGCACAACTACCACCCGCTGCCCGTGGTCGTCGCCCGCGCCGAGGGCGCCTGGGTGGAGGACGTCGAGGGGCGCCGTTACCTGGACCTGCTGGCCGGCTACTCGGCGCTCAACTTCGGCCACCGCCACCCGGCGCTGATCGAGGCGGCGCACCGGCAGCTGGACCGGCTGACGCTGACCTCGCGGGCGTTCCACAACGACCAGCTGGCGGAGTTCGCCGAGCGGCTCACCGCGCTGACCGGGCTGGACATGGTGCTGCCCATGAACACCGGCGCCGAGGCCGTGGAGAGCGGCATCAAGGTGGCCCGCAAGTGGGCGTACGACGTGAAGGGCGTCCCCGCGGACCGGGCCACCATCGTGGTCGCGGCGGAGAACTTCCACGGCCGGACCACGACGATCGTCGGCTTCTCCACGGACGAGACGGCCCGCACCGGCTTCGGCCCGTTCGCGCCGGGCTTCCGGATCGTGCCGTACAACGACCTCGCCGCGATCGAGGCGGCGATCGACGAGACGACGGCGGCGGTGCTGATCGAGCCGATCCAGGGGGAGGCCGGCGTGATCATCCCGGACGACGGCTATCTGGCCGGTGTGCGGGAGCTGACCCGGCGGACGAACACGCTGTTCGTCGCGGACGAGATCCAGTCGGGGCTGGGCCGCACCGGCCGCACCCTGGCCGTGGAGCACGAGAACGTCCTGCCCGACGTGCTGCTGCTCGGCAAGGCGCTCGGCGGCGGGATCGTCCCCGTGTCGGCGGTGGTCGCGACCCGTGAGGTGCTCGGGGTGCTGCACCCGGGCGAGCACGGCTCGACCTTCGGCGGCAACCCGCTGGCGGCCGCCGTCGGCACGGCGGTGATCGAGCTGCTGGAGACGGGCGACTTCCAGCGCCGGGCCGCCGAGCTCGGCGAGGTGCTGCGCGCGGGCCTGTCCGCGCTGGTCGGCCGCGGCGTGGTGGGCTTCCGCGCGCGGGGGCTGTGGGCCGGCGTCGACGTGGACCCGGCGATCGGCACCGGGCGGGAGATCAGCGAGCGGCTGATGCGGAAGGGTTTCCTGGTCAAGGACACCCATGGCTCCACGATCCGCCTGGCCCCGCCGCTGACGATCACCCAGGAGGAGCTGGAGTCGGCCCTCACCGCCCTGGAGAAGGTCCTGACCGACTGACCTCCTGCCGGGCGGCTTCCCCCAGGGCCTTGAGGGAGGCCGCCCGGGCATCCAGGGGACGGGCCGGCCTCGGCGCGTGCGGGTGGATCACCACTCTGGCCGATCACGGGCCGGGACGGGCCGCTCCCCCGGCGCGGCGCCCACCGAGCGGTCTGGCCCCAGGGGCGCGCAGGAAGAAGACCCCGCCGAGCGGGCCGCTGCCTCGCGTAGCGGCCCGCTCGCCCGTGTCGCCGGAGGTCGGCGACCAGCCCGCCTGGTCGGCCTCGCCGGCCCGAGCCCTTCCGCCTTCCTCCTGGGCACGCCGGCTCCCCATGGCCGAACCCGGCCCCTGCCTCGGGGCGCCACTCCCCCACGCCGCGAGGCGCGTCCTCCCCGGGAAACACCCCCACTCCGTTCCCCCGTCGAGCGCTCGTCGACCGTGCGGCCCGTGTCGGGGCGGGTGAAGATGGGGGGCAAGAGTGGTGGACCACTGTCAGCGACAGAGAGGTCGGCCGTGGGCAGTGACGACGGGCCGGACATGGCCGGCCGGCGGTTCGACGTGGCGGACGCCGCGCCGGTGCTGCTCGACGGCCAGGGACTGGTGACGGGCTGGACGCGCGAGGCCGAGCGGCTGCTCGGTTACACGGCCCCGGAGGTCGTCGGCAAGCAGCTCGCCGACCTGCTGACCGGCCCGGACGCCGAGCGCGCGCCCGAGGTGCTGGAGCGGTGCCGGGTGGACGGCGGCTGGGCCGGACTGCTCACCGCCCGCTGCAAGGGCGGACCGGCCACCCGCTTCATGGTGCGCATCACCGCCGCCGAGGAGTCCCGCGGCCCGTCGCGCTGGCTGGCCCTGCTGTCGGCGATGCCCGGCGGCCCCGGCTGGGACATGAGCCGGACGATGCTGGAGCAGATGGTCGCGTGCTCCCCCATCGGCATCGCGATCGTGGACACGGACCTGCGGTTCGTGTGGGCGAACGAGGCGCTGGCGCGATACGGCGGCGCTCCGGCGGAGCAGCGGCTCGGACTGCGCCTGGCCGACGTCCAGCCGGGGCTGGACGCGGAGGCGATCGAGGCGCAGATGCGCCGGGTGCTGGCCACCGGCGAGCCGGTCATCGGCTACGAGCACGTGGGGCGGGTGCGCGCCGCCCCGTACCGCGAGACCGCGCACATGATGTCGTTCACCCGGCTCGACGACGACCAGGGCCACCCCATGGGCGTGTACTACACGGTCGTCGACATCAGTGAGCGGCGCCGCGCGCAGCAGCGGCTGGCCCTGCTGGACCGGGCCGGCGAGCGCATCGGCCGCAGCCTGGACCTCATGCGCACCGCGCAGGAGCTGGCCGACGTGGCGGTGCCGGCGCTCGCCGACTTCGTCGCCGTGGACCTGCTGGAGGAGGTGCTGCACGGGGCTGAACCCCGGGGTACGTCGGTGCCCGGCGCGCAGCCCGTGCCGCTGCGCCGGGCCGCCCACCGGTCGGTGTCCCCCGACATACCGGAGGCCGTCGTCGAGATCGGCAGCGCCACCTCCTACCGGCCCGGTTCGGCGCCCATCCGGTGCCTGTCGTCCGGCCGCCCCTGGCGGGAGGAGCGGCTCGACCCGTCGGCCCGCCCGTGGGCGGCGGAGGCGCCGGGCGGCCGGGAGGCCACGTTCGGGGAGCTGGGCCTGCACAGCGCGATGGTGGTGCCGCTGCGCGCCCGGGGCGTCACCCTGGGCATCACGACCTTCTACCGCCACCACCGGCTGGAGCCGTTCGACGCCTCCGACCTCAGCCTCGCGGAGGACTTCGTCTCGCGGGCCGCGGTCTGTCTCGACAACGCGCGCCGCTACACCCGGGAACGCGGCGCGGCCCTCGTCCTGCAGCGCAGCCTGCTCCCGCTCCGGCTGCCGGAGCAGGACGCGGTGGACGTCTCCGCCTGTTACCGCCCGGCCGACGAGCTGACCGGGCTCGGCGGGGACTGGTACGACCTGATCCCGCTGTCCGGCGCCCGGGTGGCCCTGGTGGTGGGCGAGGTGCCCGGCCACGGCATCGACGCGGCCGCCGCGATGGGCCGGCTGCGCACCGCCGTACGCACCCTGGCGGCGCTGGACCTGCCGCCCGAGGAGGTGCTGGCCCACCTGGACGATCTGGTGGCGCCGCGCGCGGCCCGTGGGGAGTACGGCCGGGCGGACGCCGGGGAGGAGGACGGCGCCCACTCCGTCGGATCCGGCTGCGTGTACGTCGTCTACGACCCGGTGGACGGCCGGTGCGCGATGGCCGCGGCGGGACATCCGGCGCCGGCCGTGGTGCTGCCCGACGGCACGGTGCGTTTCGTGGAACTGCCGCAGGGACCGCCGCTCGGCGCGGGCGGGCCGCCGTTCGAGTCGGTGGAGCTGGTGCTGCCGGAGGGCAGCACGCTGGCGCTGCACACGGACGGGCTGCTGACCGACGGCCGGCACGGCGCGGGGGACGCCGACCGGGAGCGGCTGCGCCGGGCGCTGCGGGAGGCGGCGCCCTCCCTGGACGTGCGGTGCCAGGCCCTCGTCGACGCGCTGGTGCCGACCCGCCCGCACGACGACGTGGCGCTGCTGATGGCCCGCACCAAGCGGCTGAACGGGCACCAGGTCGCCGACTGGGAACTGCCCCACGACCCGGCGGCGGTCGCGGACGCGCGCAAGACGGTGTGCCGGCAGTTGTCCGAATGGGGGCTGGGCGAGCTGGCGTTCACCACGGAACTGGTGGTGAGCGAGCTGGTCACCAACGCCATCCGGTACGCCGGCGGCCCCCTCCGGCTGCGGCTGATCCGGGAACGGGCCCTGGTCTGCGAGGTGTTCGACGGCGGGGCCACCGCCCCGCATCTGCGCCACCCCCGCACCACGGACGAGGGCGGCCGCGGGCTGCTGCTGGTCTCGCAGCTCACCCAGCGCTGGGGCACCCGGTTCGTGCCCGACGGGAAGATCATCTGGGCCGAACAGCCCTTGGCGGGTGCGGAGGCGTGACATGGGCGAGGTCATCGACTACGCGGCCGTGTTCCAGAGCCTGCCCGGCATGGTGGCCCTGATCACGCCCGGACTGGTGTACGCGGACGCCAACCAGGAGTACCTGAAGGTGGCCGGACGCACCCGCGAACAGGTCGTCGGCCGGCACATGTTCGAGGTCTTCCCGGACAACCCCCACGACCCCTCGGCGAGCGGCATGCGCAATCTCGCGGCCTCGCTCGAGCGGGTGCTCGCCACCGGGCAGCGCGACGCGATGGCCCTGCAGCGCTACGACGTGGAGAGCCTCGAGCGGCCCGGCGAGTGGGAGGAGCGCTACTGGAGCCCGGTGAACGCACCGGTGTTCGGTCCCGACGGCGACGTGGTGCTGCTCGTGCACCGGGTGGAGGAGGTCACCGAGCTGATCCGGGCGCGGGGCGGCCACACCGGCAGCCGGACCCGCGTGCTGGAGGCCGAACTGTACACCCGCGCACGGGAGTTGCAGGAGCTGAACGAGCGGCTGCGGGACGCGCACGCCCGCGAGCGGGAGGTGGCGCTCGCCCTCCAGGAGGCGATGCTGCCCGCACTGCGGCAGGTGCGCCACCAGGGCACCGCCGTGCGCTACCGCCCCGCGGTGGGCGCACTCAACGTGTGCGGCGACTGGTACGACCTCGTGGACCTGGTCGGCGGCCACCGCCTCGGCGTCTCGGTGGGCGACGTGGTGGGCCACGGGCTGGAGGCCGCGGGGGTGATGGGCCAGCTGCGCAGCGCGCTGAGCGCCGCCTCCCGGGTCGCGGCCGGCCCCGCCCAGGCCCTGGACGTGCTCGGCCGGTACGCCGGCGTCGTGGACGGCGCCGAGTCGGCCACCGCGGTCACCACGTTCGTCGACTTCGACGCCCGCACCATCGCCTACAGCAGCGCCGGGCATCCCCCGCCGATGCTGGTGCACGCCGACGGGCGGATCGAGTGCCTCGACGGGGCCACCGACCCGCCGCTGGACGCCCGGCCCGACCCGCTGCCGCGGGTGCAGGCGCAGACGGCGTACACGGACGGCGCCACCCTGGTGCTGTACACCGACGGGCTGATCGAGCGGCGCCGCGAGGACATCGACACGGGGCTGAACCGCCTCGCCGACTCGCTGCGCCGGCACCGCGCGGACGACCCCGAACGGCTCGCCGACGCCGTCCTGCTGGAACTGCTCCCTCCGGGCGGCGCCACCGACGACACGGCCCTGGTCGTGGTGCGGTTGTGAGCACCATGACCCGAGTATCGGCGCGCAGCCGCGGCCCTGGCCGACCTGACCGCCGACGCGGGACGGCTGTGGCCGTCGGTGGTCCCGGGGCGTGTGCCATGCTGGCGCACGCCCCGGTGCCACGTACGGACACGGGCCCATGCAGCAGTACGAGAGGAACCTTCATGCCGGAGGACAACACCGAGGCCCGGGCGGAGCAGGAGTGGTCGGCCGGCCATCACGCCGCCGCACTGTCGCTCTACCTGGAGGCATGGACCGGCCCGGACGACGAGGTCGCGGACACGATCCTGGACCTGATCGAGGACTGGGACGACACCGAGGCCGCGCTGGAGACGATCTCCGCGGCCGCGGCCGCGGGCAACGCCGCGGCGTACGAGGCGCTGGCCGATCTGCTGGTCCAGCTGGACCGGCCCGAGGAGGCCGTGTCGGCGCTGCAGGAGGCGGAACGCCGGGGCCGTGACGTGACGCTGTGGATCGCGGGCATCCTGGCGGACGAGATCGAGGACCGCCCCCGCGCCGAGGAGTACTACCGACGGGCGCTCGCCGAGAACCACCCGAACGCGCTCAACGACTACGGCGCCTTCCTGCGCGACGGCGGTGAGCGGCTGGACGAGGCCGCCGAGCTGCTGCGCCGGGCGGTGGCCCAGGGCGACACCCTGGCGGCCGGCAACCTGGGCCGGCTCCTGCTCGACCAGGACAAGCCCACGGAGGCCGTCGGCTGGCTGCGGCAGGCCCTGGAGGCCGGGCACCGCTCCGTCCTGGTCCCGCTCGGCGAGGCCGAGAACGAGTCGGGGGACACCGAGGCGGCCGGGCGGCACCTGCGGGAGGCGCTGGAGGAGGAGCTGCCCGGCGCGCACTTCGCCTACGCCCTCCACCTGACCGACACCGGTGCCCTCCAGGAGGCCGTGCCCCACTACGAGGCCGCCCTGGAGATGGACGAGGAGACCAACGCCCTGCTGAACCTGGCCCTGCTGCACGAGGAGCTGGAACAGCCGGCGCAGGCCGAGCGGCGCTACCGGGAGGCGATCGACGCCGAGGACGAGGAGGCCTTCGTGCCCTACGCGCGCTTCCTCGCCGCGCAGGGCAGGGCCGGGGAGATCGATGCCCTGCTCAGCCGGGCGCCGTCGGCGGACCTCGACCCGGAGGACCTCGCCGAACTGCGGGTCCTCGCCGACAAGGGCCGCACCGCCGACGCGTGACGCGCCGCGGCGCCCCACCCGTCACTCCCCTGCCCCGTCCGGCCACCGTCCGGGCGGGGCAGGGGCTTGTGCGGGCCGTGGAGATGCCGCGGCGGGCGGCCGTCCTCCGTCGGCGCCCCGGGTGGCCTGTTCGTGTGGAGGAAGCGGCGGTGACGCGGACAACAGGGGAACAGGGGGCGTCACTCACCCGGGAGGGGGTACGCGCGAGGCGTGACGGGAGTGATGAAGGCGGCTGCGATGGACTCGACACCCCTGGGCGAGGACGGCGCGGTGCCCGACGAGAAGGCCCTGCGGACCACGGTGGCGCTGGAGGGGGACGGCACGGTCATCGCCCGGGCGCGCCACCTGGCCGCCGGTTTCCTCGGCCGCGTCCAGGACGAACACGACGTGCCGGTGTCGCGGCGCGCCGTGGATCTCACGCAGCTGGTGGTCAGCGAACTGGTCACCAACGCCCGCAAGTACGCGCCCGGCCCCGTGCTGCTGAACCTGCGCATCCTCGGCGACCTCGTGGAGATCGAGGTATGGGACTCCGATCCGGTGCTGCCGGTCGCCCGCGCCGCGGACGTCGGCCGGGTCGGCCAGCACGGCCTGGAGATCGTGCTGGCCGTCGCCGAGGGCTTCGAGGTGCGGCGTGAGGTCGTCGGCAAACGGATCACCGTGCGTCTCGCCCTGCACGACGAACCCGCCGCCGCCCGCTCCGGCCGCCCGCCGGCGTAGCGCGGGGGAACGGGTCCGGTCGGGGCCATCCGTCAGCGGGTGAAGCGGTCCTTGGCGCCTTCCTTGACGGCCCGCGCCTTGCCCCGGGCCTCCAGGGCCGCGCCCTTCGCCTCCGTCACCCGGTCGCCCAGCGCGTGGGCCACCTTCCGCACGGCCTTCCCGACCACCTGCTCGGCCCGCGCCTTGGCCTTCTCTCCAGCACTCATGTCGGCCCCTTCCCGCACCCCCACACATCCTCCTGCCGTACCGGCACGCGCGGAAGCGCCGGGACACGATCGAAAAGGCTGACCTTCGTATCGCTTGCCTCCTGCCGCTTCGGGTACAGCGATGCACAGAGGGACACGTGTCCAGTGCCTGGAGCTTACGGAAAGTGATGTGTTCGTGACCCGTCTCGGCAGTCCCGGCGGCGACCGCGCGAGGGAACCACGCGACGGCCCGGAGGCCGTCGCGTCCCAGATCGCCGATGCCGTGGACAGCCTGACGCACCTGTGGTCGGCGGCTGCCCAGGAGGCGGTCCTGCGGCTGTCGCCGCACCAGCTGAGGGCCTTGCGGACGCTTCAGGCGGCTCCGGACCTGAATCTCACGGGCCTGGCCGAGCACCTGGGCATCGGGCTGCCGACGGCGAGCCGGCTGTGCGACCGGCTGGAGGCCGCCGGTCTGCTGGAGCGCTCCTCCCACCCGCACAACCGGCGGGAGGTGCAGCTGAGACTCACCGGGCAGGGCAACCGGGTGCTGGCGGACGTGGCGGAGCGGCGAGCCCAGGCCCTCCGGGCCGCCCTGGCCTCCATGTCGGCCGAAGAGCGCGCCGCCCTCAGCCGTGGCCTGCGGGCGTTCCTGGCAGCACGGGAAGCGAGCGGCCCTCCCCCGGCGCCGTCCTGACGGGCCTTCTCAGCCGCGCCGTCCTGACGGGCCCTCTCAGCCGGCGGTGCCGCCGCCGGGCGGCGCGGACGGGGCGGTCCGGCCGGTCCAGTCGAGGCAGACCACCGCGGCGTCGGTCAGCAGGTCCTTGTTCCCGTGATGCTCCAGAACCGCCGAGACGACGGCACGTGCCGTCTCGTGCGGGGGCGTGTTCCGTGTCGCGCTGAGCACCTGACGCAGGGCGTGCTCGCCGAAGAGGTCGCCGAGCTCCGAGCGCGTGTCGTGCACACCGGCGCTGACCGCGACGAGCCGGTCGCCGTGCTCCAGACGGAAGGTCTGCTCGTCGTAGGGAGTCTCCTCGAACATCCCGAGGGGCAGCTGGGGTTCCAGGCCGACCTGTTCGATCGTGCCGCCGCGCAGCAGGTACAGCTTCGGGGACCCGGCGTCCACCGCCCGGACCTCACCGGTGGCCAGGTCGAAATGGAGCAGGAGCGTGGAGGCGTACACCTTGCCCCCGTACTGGGCGTAGACGGCCTGGTCGGCGAGGCGTGCCTGGTCGGCCAGGCCGACGCCGGCCCGGCGGGCGTTGCGCAGCGCTCCGACGGCGAGGCTGGTCAGCAGGGAGGCGTCGACGCCCTGGCCCATGCCGTCGGTGACGGTCAGCGTCAGGTCGTCGGCACCGGTCGACCAGTCGAAGTTGTCGCCGCCGATCGCGTAGGCGGGCTCCAGGTGGGCCCCGATGACGTACTCCTCGCGGGCGCACCCGCGGCCGGGCAGGAGCTGCCACTGCATCTCGGCGGCGAGGGTGAGGCGGCGGGTGCGCCGGGCCAGGAGGTAGAGGTCGGTGTCCCGGCCCGCGGTCACCACCTCGTGGCCGAGGGCGGTGGCGAAGTCGTGCAGGCGGAGCACCGTCTTCGGGTCGGCGGCCGGTGCGGGCAGCCGGACGGAGAGGACGCCCAGCCGGTCTCCGCGCACGGTGATGGGCAGATGGACCACGTGCGTGGCCGGGTCGCGGGTCACCTCGACGACCGGGTTCTGGGTGATGAAGGCACTGCCGGCGGGACCGTCGTGAGCGGGGACGGGCTCCCCGGTGTGGGGCAGATGGGTGACCGGCTGCAGGACCCGCAGACCGTAGTCGGCGAGGAGGAGGGTGGTCTTCCGGGCGCCGAACCGCTCCGCCAGAACCTGCTCCGCGGTGGCGACGAGGGCGTGCGGCGGAACCGCCCTGAGCCGGCTCTCCACGGACGGAACGGGCTCCGAGGCATACATGGTGTCCACCTTCTCCCCTCGCGGTCTTCACACTCACGCGACGCATACCCCGTGAACGGCGTCTTCGTCAGGCGGGCGGGGTCGTGTCTCGGGTGGCGTGCGGGAGCGGCTGCCCGGCACCCGGCGCCGGGATCGGGATCGGGATCGGGATCGGGATCGGGATCGGGATCGGGATCGGGATCGGCGACATGGCGTTCCGCACGCGACTCAACCGGCCGTGCGCGGAGAGGGCATGCCGGACTGCCGGACGGTGAGGGTGACGGTGGTGCCCTGTCCGGGCCGGCTGTCGATGTGGAAGTCCGGCACCAGCCGCCTGGCCCCGCTCAGGCCGAGCCCGAGGCCGCCGCCGGTGGAGTAGCCGTCGGTCATCGCCAGGTCGAGGTCCCGGATGCCGGGCCCCTGATCGACGAAGGAGAGCCGCAGTCCGCGCGACCCGCCGTCGTCCAGCCCCTGCATCTCCAGGTGCCCGCCTCCGCCGTGGACGAGGGTGTTGCGGGCGAGTTCGCTGGCGGCCGTGATCAGCTTGGTCTGCTGGACCAGGCCGAGGCCGAGATCGGCCGCGGCCTGCCGGACCTGCTGCCGCACCCGGGCCAGATCGGTGTCCGAGCCGATCGGCACCGTGGTCGTCGCGGCGAGTCGGGCATCCGTCACGGGCCCTCCTCCCGGGTTGCGGACGGCGCCGCCGACGGGTTCACCGCGGACCGGGGGGGACGGTGATCCGCGGGGTGATCTCGACGCCCAGCCCGCTCAGCGCGTACGCCAGCGCGTCCGCCAGACCGCTGCGGGTGACGACGGAGCCGAGATCGATCCCGAGGTGGACGATGGTCTGCGCGATCGCCGGGCGGATCCCGGAGACGACGCACTCCGCCCCCATGAGTCCGGCGGCGGCCACCGTCTTCATCAGGTGCTGGGCGACGAGGGAGTCGACCGTGGGCACGCCGGTGATGTCCAGGATGGCGTACCGCGCCCCCTGGTCGACGATCGCCTCCAGCAGGCTCTCCATGACGACCTGGCTGCGCGCGCTGTCGAGCGTCCCGATCAGGGGCACGGCGACGATGCCGTCCCACAGCTTGATGACGGGCGTGGCGACCTCGAGCAGCTGCTGACGCTGCCGCTCGATCAGGTCCTCGCCGGCGCTCAGAGTGGTCTCCATGACCACCAGGCGCAGGGTGCCCGTCAGGAGCGTGAGGGCCAGGACGCCCTCCTGCGCCTCGGGGCCGGACGGATCCGGGAACTCACCTCGCAGCAGTTCCACGGCGGAAACCCGCAGGGCCGCGACCTCGTTCGCGATCTGCGCCGGGGTGGCCCCGCCGCGGGCCCGCGAGGCCGCCATCCGCCCGAGCTGGTCACGGATCGCCTGGAAGCCGGGCGCCGTGACGTCCTCCAGTCCGTCCGAGAGGGCGACGGCGGCCAGGGCGTCCACGACGGCCTTGCAGGCCTCCACGGCCTCGTCGCGCGAGACGGTGAACACCGTGCGGAAGAGCGCCGCGTCGGCCCAGCGCTGGGCGATCTGTTCCCGCCGCTCGCCCAGGAAGGTACCGATCCTGCGCGCCGCGGCTGCCGCGTCCTGATCTGACGCCTGCATCTGCTCCTCCTGTACAGGCCCGGCGCACCATGATCAGCACGCTTCGCCAATTATTGCCGGATGACAAACATCTGCGGCGGGCGAGTGAGGCGTACGACACACGATCGCCACCTTTGCGCCACACTCCGCGCACCGTGCCGCCGGTCAGCGGCCTCGCCAGTCGAGGCAGACCACCAGGGCGTCGTCGTCCGGGACGGGCCGGCCGCGGTGGCCGCTCAGCTCGCGCAGAATGGCGCGCGGCACCTCGGCGGCGGGCAGCAGCCGGGTAGCCTGGATCGCCCGGGCCAGGGCTGCGTCGCCGTAGGGCTCCCCCTTGGGCGAGGCCACGGCGTAGACCCCGTCGCTGACGAAGATCAGGCGGTCCCCGGGCTCGGCCTGGAACTCCTGCGCGACGTAGTCCGTCTCCTCGAACATGCCGAGCGGCAGCTGCGCCTCGAAGGGCACCCGCTCGACCGCGCCGCCGCGCAGCCGGAGCATCTGCGGGGAGCCGGCGTCCACCACGCGGGCGCGCCCGGTGGCGAGTTCGAAGTCGAACATGAGCACGGAGAGGAAGCACCGGCCCCGGTAGTGGGCGTAGACCGCCTGGTCGGCCAGTGCCGCCTGGTCGGCGATCGGGATGCCGGCGCGACGCGCGTTGCGCAGCGCGTTGATCGCCAGATTGGTCAGCAGGGAGGCCTCTATGCCCTCCCCCATGCCGTTGGTGACGTAGAGCATGAGGTGGTCCGCCGTCGCGGACCAGTCGAAGTTGTCGCCGAAGATGGCGTAGGCGGGCTCCAGTTGGGCCCCGAGGTCGTACTCGGGACGCGAGCAGGAGCGTCCGGGGAGCAGCTGCCACTGCATCTCGGCGGCCAGGGTGAGGCGATCCTTGCGGCGGGCCTGCAGGTACAGGTCGGTGTCCCGTTCCGCGACGACCACCTCGTGGGCCAGGACCTCGGCGATCTCCGCCAGCTCGGCGAGGCACTCCTCGACGTGGTCCGCGGGCACGGTGACGGACAGCACGCCGAGCCGGTCACCGCGCACGGTGACCGGGAGGTGCGCCCGGGCCAGGCCGCCCTGGAGGTCTTGCACGAAGGGCTGCTGGGAGCCGAACGCGCGGCCGGCGGGGCTGTTGTGCACCGACACCGGTTCCATGGTGTGCGGCAGGACCGACACCGGCTGCAGCACGGTCAGGCCGTAGTCGGCCATGAACAGCTCCACGGACCGGGCCGCGTACCGCTCGGTCAGCACCCGCCGGACCGCGTCCAGCAGCTCGTGCGGAGCCGCCGTACGTACGGCGCGTTCAGCGGCCACAAATCTGTTCACGATGGAGAAAACACCATTCCTTCTGCCGGAGAGACACCGGACGTGGTCGGGGACAATGTCGTTCCCCGTCTACCCGGTCGTCGAAGTCATCAGCAGCCGGGGCGGCCCGCCTAGTAGGCTGGCAGCCGTCCCAGCGCCTGCGAGAGTGTGACCGTGACTGCCTTCCCCGCCCGCCCACAGCCCGTGGACGTCGCGCGTGTGACCTCCACGGCCGCGGAGCTGCTGGAAGTCCTCTGGGGCCGGGCCTCGACCGCACCCGCTTCCGCGTCCCAGCTGCGCGTACTGCTCATCCTCGAACACCACGAGGGCATCAACCTGCGCACCCTCGCCGACTCGCTCGCCTCCACGCCGCCGTCGACCAGCAGGCTCTGCGACCGGCTGCAGGCCGCCGGCTTCGTGGACCGCGAGATCAGCCCGACCGACCGGCGTGAGGTGCGCCTGCACCTCAGCAGCCGCGGCCGCGCCTTCCTCGCCGGCCTGCGGGAACGGAGGCAGCAGGAACTGCGGGCCGTGCTGGAGCTGATGCCCGCGGCCAAACGCGCGGCCCTGCTGGAGGGCCTGGAGGCCTTCTGCGAGGCGGCCTCCACGCAGATACACCACGAAGCCGACGCCGGCAGCGAGTCCGCCTGAGACAAGCAGCGCGACACCGGGTTGCCCAGCACCCTCCGGTGCCGGGCGTCGGCGTACGGAGCGGTGCCCGTCCACCGGAACATCCCCAGATCCTTCCCGCACACATGCGACACGGCTACTTTGTTGCCTCACGGCTATAATTGTCAAACGGCAACAGTCGCCGCCGCGTGACCGTGGTGTCTGCATCCCTCTGCGCGTACCCGGCCCGCGCCTCCGCCATCACCGCTGTGGTGCATGTCTCGGTAAATGAGGACATGGCACGTTCGGTCCCCTGCGCCGGCAGTCCCTGCTCCGACCATCCCGCCGTTCCCGTCCGGCGGGCGCGTTCCCCGGATGATGCCGTGAGCCGCGGGCATACGGTGACCGGAGGTCGCCGTATGCCGGCGCCCCGCAGCGATCCGTTCCTCATCTGCCCCAGCGGAGACACCTCGTGACCCTTGACGCCATACCGCCGGCGCCCGTTCGTAGCGGTCCTTCGGACGTGGACGCGCGCAAGCAGCGTCTGCGCCGCCGCCTGGAGCGGCTGATCGGGGTGGCCGCGACCGAGGGGAACGATCTCCTCCCGCTGCGGAACGGCGACGAGATCTTCCCCGCCATGCTCGGTGCCATCCGCTCGGCCCGGTACACGATCGACATGATGACCTTCGTCTACTGGCGCGGCCGGATAGCCCGCGACTTCGCCGAGGCCCTCGCCGACCGGGCCCGGGCCGGGGTACGGGTGCGGCTGCTGCTCGACGGATTCGGCGCCAAGGAGATCGAGCGGGACCTGCTGGACCTCATGGACGAGGCCGGCGTGCAGGTGGCCTGGTTCCGCAGACCCGTCTGGCTGTCACCGTTCAAACAGAACCACCGCTGCCACCGCAAGGCCCTCGTCGTCGACGAGCACACCGCGTTCACCGGGGGCGTCGGCATCGCCGAGGAATGGTGCGGCGACGCCCGCCACCCCGGAGAGTGGCGCGACACCCATGTGCGGCTGCGCGGACCGGCCGTGGACGGTGTCGCGGCCGCGTTCGCCCAGAACTGGGCCGAATGCCACGACGAACTCTTCGACGACCGGGACCGTTTCACCGAGCACGACCAGGTCGGCTCCTCCATCGTCCAGGTCGTCCGCGGATCGGCGAGCATCGGCTGGCAGGACATGCAGACGCTCATCCGCGTCATGCTGACCTCCGCCGAGGAACGCTTCCGCCTGGCGACCGCCTACTTCGCCCCCGACACCTACTTCGTCGACCTCCTGGCGCAGACGGCGAGGCGCGGCGTGCAGGTGCAGATCCTGCTTCCCGGCCCCCACACCGACCAGCGGGCCTGCCAGCTGGCCGGCCAGCACCACTACACCCGCCTGCTCGAAGCCGGCGTGGAGATCCGGCAGTTCCAGCCGACGATGATGCACGCGAAGATCATCACGGTCGACTCGGTGGCTTCGCTGATCGGCTCCACCAACTTCAACCGCCGGTCCATGGACCATGACGAGGAGGTCATGCTCGCCGTCCTGGACGAGCGGTTCACCGCGGAACTCGACCGTGACTACGACGCGGACCTGCGGCGCAGTGTCGCCGTCGACCTCGCCCGCTGGAGGCGGCGCGCGGTGTTCCAGCGGCTTGAGGAGGCCGCCGTCACGCCGATCCGGCGCTTCCTGTGAGCGGCCGTCGGCTGCCGCTGCTACCTTCCCGGGCCATGACCGACAGCGTGTACGTGGGCCATGCGGGCAAGGACGCGGCACTGGACCGTGGGTGGCTGCTGGGGCATTTCAAGGATGCCTCCGACCCCCGGCACAGCGAGGCCGTGGAGATCAAATGGGGGGTCCACCCCCGGGGCGACCGGCGGGCGCAGTGGGTGACCGGCGAGGAGCGCACCGCGCTGCTGGTGCTCATCAGCGGGCGCTTCCGGGTGGAACTGCCCGGCCGCAGCGTCGTCCTGGCGCAGCAGGGGGACTACGTCGTGTGGGGCCGCGGTGTCGACCACTCGTGGGTGGCGGAGGAGGAGTCGGTGGTGCTGACGGTCCGCTGGCCCTCCGTCCCCGGCTACGCGGTCGACGTCGACGACGCCTCGGCGGACGAGCCGTCGTCCTGACGCCGTCCGGGCAGACCGGTGTGCGCACTGCCGGTCGTTTTCGCCAGTTCGGCGTTGAACTGCGCGCCCGTCAGCAGGGCCAGGTTGGCCAGCCACAGCCAGATGAGGAACACCACCACGCCCGCCAGCGAGCCGTAAAGCCGGTGATAGGTGCTCACATGGTCGGCGTAGAAGGTGAAGCCCAGTGAGACGGCCAGCAGGAGCACGATCGCCAGGCCGCCGCCCGGCGCCATCCGGCGCACGGGGCGCGAGTCGGCGGGGCCCGAGCGGTACAGCACGAGCACCAGTGCCACTCCCGCCGCGGTCAGCACGGGCCACCGCAGCGCGTCCCACGCGGTTTCCGGCACGGTCCCCACGTCCAGGGCCCGTCCCAGACGTCGCGCCAGGCTGCCGGTGAGGAGCAGGGCGACGGCGGTGGCGAGCAGGAGGCTGATCAGAACGACGGTGGTGATGACGACCCGGGGGGCGGTGCGCCACACCGGGCGGTGCGCGCTGACCCGGTGCATCGCGTGCAGCGCCCGGCGGAAGACGCTCAGATAGCTGGAGCCCGACCACAGGGCCCCGGTCACACCGAAGCCGAGGAGCACCCAGGTCGCGGACGACTGCCCGGCCATCTGCTCCAGGGCGGTGCGCAGCAGGTCGCGGGAGGCCAGAGGCACGAGCTGGAGCACGTGCTCGATCACGTCCGGCCTGCTCGTGGGCATGGTGAGGCCCAGCACGGACAGGACCACCAGCATCACGGGGAACAGCGCCAGGACCGCGTAGTAGGTCAGCGCGGCCGCCCAGTCCGTGATGTCGTCGTTCCACACCACCACGGGGGTCCGGCGCAGGGCCGTCCACCACCGCTCTTCCCGGCCGTCGGCTTTGTGCATGCTGAGATGTTCCCCCTCCATCGGCTCGTACACCGTTTTCAGGCGAGGGCCGCGCCGTCGTACCTGACGACCGATCAGCCGCTCCGGCGTAGGGTCAGCATGAGCACTGCCGAACCTGGTTACAGATGACTACCGGTGCACTTGAGCCGTATACCCCCGCAGTGACCCTGCAAGGACCTGGTCAGTGGCGGACGTGTTGGAGTGAGGGGCGAGCCGTGTTCTACTTCCTGCTCAAGTACGTGTTGCTCGGTCCGCTGCTGAGAGTGCTCTTCCGTCCGCGTATCGAGGGGCTGGAGCACGTCCCGGAGTCGGGGGCGGCGATCGTCGCGGGCAATCATCTGTCGTTCTCGGACCACTTCCTGATGCCCGCGGTGCTCAAGCGGCGCATCACGTTCCTGGCCAAGGCCGAGTACTTCACCGGACCGGGGCTCAAGGGACGGCTGACCGCGTTCTTCTTCCGCAGCGCCGGGCAGATCCCGGTCGACCGCTCCGGCAAGGAGGCCGGGCAGGCGGCCATCCGGGAGGGGCTGAAGGTGCTGCGCAAGGGCGAGTTGCTCGGCATCTATCCCGAGGGCACCCGCTCGCACGACGGGCGGCTGTACAAGGGCAAGGTCGGGGTGGCGGTGATGGCGCTGAGGGCCGGGGTGCCGGTCGTGCCGTGCGCGATGATCGGCACGTTCGAGGCGCAGCCGCCCGGCCGGGTGGTCCCGCGGATCCACCCGGTGGTGATCCGCTTCGGCGCGCCGCTGGACTTCTCGCGCTACGCCGGCATGGAGAACGAGAAGGCGATCCTGCGCGCCGTCACCGACGAGATCATGTACGCGATCCTGTCGCTGTCGGAGCAGGAGTACGTCGACGAGTACGCGGCCGTGGTGAAGGAACGGCAGGCCGAGGGCGACGGGCGCCGCTTCCCGTGGAGGCCGCTGAGCTGACCTCTGCCCTCGGCAGAACACCGGTGCCCGGGCGCGGGCCGGCGCCTACGGTCGGATCATGAGACGTGCTGTGGTGATCGGGGCGACGGGACAGATCGGGCGGCCGGTGGTGCGGGCGCTGGCCGAGGACGGCTGGGAGGTGGTGGCCGCGTCGCGCGGCGGCGGCCGGGACGCCGGCCGGCCCGAGGGGGTGCGGCCGGTCCGGCTGGACCGGGAGGACGACGCGGCGCTGGCCGCGGTGGTCGGTGACGGGTGCGACGTGGTGGTGGACGTGGTCGCCTACGGGGCGCGGCACGCACGGCAGTTGACCGCGCTGGCCGGCCGGATCGGTTCCGCGGTGGTCGTCTCCTCGGTGTCCGTGTACGAGGATGCCCGCGGCCGCTCCTTCGACACGCAGGAGCAGCCGGACGGCTTCCCGCGCTTTCCGGTGCCGCTGACCGAGGAGCAGCCCACGGTGGCGCCGGGCGAGGCCACGTACAGCACCGGGAAGGTGGCCCTGGAGCAGGAGTTGCTGGGCGCCGGGGAGAAGCTGCCGGTGACGCTGCTGCGTCCCGGGGCGGTGCACGGGCCGTACAGTCCGCTGCCCCGCGAGCTGTACTTCGTGAAGCGGAATCTGGACGGCCGCAAGCGCCGGGTGCTGGCCCACCGGGGCGAGAGCCGGTTCCACCCGTCGAGTGCCCGGACCGTCGCCGAGCTGGTGCGGCTCGCGGCGGCCCGGCCGGGTTCGCGGGTGCTCAACGCCGTCGACCCCGAGGCGCCGACGGTCGCCGAGATCGGGGCGGCGGTGGACGCGGCGATGGGGGTGGAGACGGAGACGGTGCTGCTGGACGGCCCGCCGCCGTCGCCGTCCGTGGGGCGCACCCCGTGGTCGGTGCCGTGGCCGGTGGTGTGCGACATGTCGGCCGCGGCCCGGGAGCTGGGGTACGTCCCGGGTGTCCCCTACGCGCAGAGTGTGCGGGAGTCGGTCGACTGGCTGGTGGAACGGCTGGCCGGCGGCCGGGACTGGCGGGAGGAGTTCCCGCTGCTGGCGGGGGCCTACCCCGAGCTGTGCGACTACGCGGCGGAGGACGCCTGGTTCGACGCGTGACGAAGGGGCGGCCCCGTGCTGCGGGGCCGCCCCTGGTGCCGGGTCAGGCGGGTGTCACGGCTTCGGCGTGGCGTGCGGGCCGCACGTCACGTCGGCCGCGTCCAGCTTGCCGGTGAGCAGGTAGGAGTCCACGCGGGTGTTGATGCAGGAGTTGACCAGACCGGTCACTCCGTGCGAACCCGCGCCCTGCTCGGTGATCAGGCGGGAGCCCTGGAACCGCTTGTGCAGCTCGACGGCGCCGGCGTACGGGGTCGCGGCGTCGTTGGTGGACTGCACGATCATCACCGGCGGCAGGCCCTTGCCGGTACGGACGTTCACCGGGGTCTGCTGCTTGGTGGGCCAGGTGGCGCACGGCAGGTTCATCCAGGCGTTGGCCCAGGTCATGAACGGGTAGTCCTTGTTGAGCCGCGTGTTGTCGCGGTCCCACTTCTGCCAGCTGGTGGGCCACTTGGCGTCGGCGCACTCGACGGCCGTGTAGACGGCGTTGCCGTTCTCCGCGGAGATGTTGCCCGCGGTGTCCGACATGTCGGGGGCGGCGGCGTCGATCAGGGCCTGGGTGTCACCGGCGACGTACTTGCTGAACACCGTGGCGACCGGCACCCACGAGGAGTCGTAGTACGGGGCGCTCTGGAAGAAGGAGATCAGCTCGGCCGGGCCGACGACCCCGCCGATCGGGCTCTTCTTGGCGGTGGCGCGCAGCTGCAGCCACTTGGCCTGGACGGCGTCGCGGGTGGTGCCGAGGTGGAAGGCGGCGTCGTTCTTGGCGACCCAGTCCTCCCAGTCCTTCCAGCGGCCCTCGAAGGCGATGTCCTGCTCCAGGTTGGCCTGGTACCAGATGTTCTGGCGCGCGGGGTTGACGACGCTGTCGACGACCATGCGGCGCAGGTGGCCCGGGAACAGGGTGCCGTAGACGGCGCCGATGTAGGTGCCGTAGGAGACGCCCAGGTAGTTGAGCTTCTCCTCGCCGAGCGCGGCGCGGATGACGTCCAGGTCGCGCACGGTGTTCGGCGTCGTCATGTACGGCAGCATCTCGCCGCTGCGCTCGTAGCAGCCCTCGGCGTACTCGCGGGCCAGCTTGCGCTGGGCGAGCTTGTCGGCCTCGGTGTCGGGCACCGGGTCCATCTTGGGCGCCTTGACGAACTCCTGCGGGTCGACGCAGGAGATGGGGGCGGAGTGGCCGACGCCGCGCGGGTCGAAGCCCACGAAGTCGTACGCCTTGGCCACGTTCGCCCAGACCGCGTTCTTGTTGGTGACGCGGGTCGGGAAGCGCATGCCCGAGCCGCCGGGGCCGCCCGGGTTGTAGACGAGGGCGCCCTGGCGCTCCTGCTTCGTCCCGGTGTTGCCGATGCGGTCGACGGCGAGCTGGATCTGCTTGCCGTAGGGGTGCGCGTAGTCGAGCGGCACGCTCACCCAGCCGCACTGGATCGGCTTGGCCAGACCCCAGTCGGCGGGGCAGTCCTTCCAGTCGATGCCGGCCTTCGCGGCACGTGCCGCCGCGATGGCGGCGCCGCGGGCCTCGCGGTCCTGTCCGTGCCCGGCGCTCGCGTACGCCGTGGGCGCGGTGGCCGCGCCGGCTATCAGGGTGGCGGCGGCGAGTACGCTCGCCGAGCCGATCGCGGCCGTCCGCCTCTTCGTTCCTCTGTCCCTCAAGTGGGCCCTCCCCCTACCTTTGTGAGTGCCACGAATGACAAGTAGGGGGATCCTTACGGTTGTGGGGGCCCTGACAACAGGGGTGGTTGACCTTCTTTGCCAATCCGATAACCGGAAATCCGAGTACCGCTCAGCGAACCGCGGTAGCGGGGCGTTCGAGGAGGGACAGCGCCCGGTCCAGGACACGGCGCAGCAGCAGCCCGTCCGGCGCCACCGCCGTCACCAGCGCGGCCGGTCCGGGCAGCGGGACGACGGCACACCCCTCCCCCACCGTCGTGGCCGGCACCGGCTCGCCGGCGAACTCCGGGCGGACGACGAGGAGCTGTCCGACGGCGCGGTGTCCGGCCAGCACGGCCGGGCCGTCCCAGCCGCCCGGCGCGCCGGGACCGCAGCACAGCTCCTGGTCGAGGACGGTCCGCTCGCCGATCCGCAGGGTCAGACGACTGGCGAGCCGTCCCGGTTGCTCCGCGGCGCGGCCCAGGATCTGTTCCTCGCGGAAGACGAGCCGGGCGGTGGGGGCGACATCGAGCCGGGTGGTGACGGCCAGGTCGCTGCCGGCGGCCGAGATCAGCGGTTCGGGCAGCCAGGTCAGCTCGCCGTCGCCGGCGACGCGCAGCCGCACGTCGTAGCGGGCCTCGCCGCCCGCCGCGCCGGGCAGCGCGAGGGTGGCGGCGGCCGAACCGACGCGCAGCCGGGCCCCGGTGGCCACGTCGGCAGTGACGGTGAGGTGGTCGCCGCCGAGCGGGGCGCTCATCGCGCCGACGAGCGTGACCCGCGCCTCGTCACCGGTGCTCCGGGTGCGGCGCAGCGCGAGGGGTCCCTCGCCTTCCAGCACGGGCAGGGCGGTGCCGCCGCGGCCGTCGGGGCGGGCCTGGATCCGGGCGGTGGCCCGGACCCGGTAGGCGCTGCCTTCGCTCGGGGGCGTGCCGCCGGACGCGCCGGGCTCGGTGACGCGCCCGCCGCGGGGGGCGAGCCGCGTCGCGGCCGTCGTCACGCCGTCCACGCGGTGAGCCGGCCGCGCACCCACGCGGCGACGTCGGCGACGCCCGTCTCGCCGCGCAGGGACTGCAGGACGACGGGCAGGTCGCCGCGCTGGGCCTTGGCGTCGGCCTCCATCCGGGCGAGGTCGGAGCCGACGTGGGGCGCGAGGTCGGTCTTGTTGACGACGAGCAGGTCGGCGGTGGTGACGCCGGGGCCGCCCTTGCGCGGGATGTCGTCGCCGCCGGCCACGTCGATGACGAAGATCTGCGCGTCCACCAGCCCCTTGGAGAAGGTGGCGGTGAGGTTGTCGCCGCCGGACTCGACGAGGATCAGGTCGAGCGGGCCGACCTCGTCCTCCAGGTCCTCGACGGCTTCGAGGTTGGCGGAGATGTCGTCGCGGATCGCGGTGTGCGGGCAGGCGCCGGTCTCCACGGCGGCGATCCGCTCGGGCGGCAGGACCGCCTCGCGCAGCAGGAACTCGGCGTCCTCGCGCGTGTAGATGTCGTTGGTGACGACGGCCAGGGACAGTTCGTCGCGCAGGGCCCGGCACAGGGCGGCGACGGTGGCGGTCTTGCCGGACCCGACGGGACCGCCGAGCCCGATGCGCAGCGCGCGCCGGCTGCCGTCGGGGCGGCGGGCGTCGGCGCTGACGGCGGCGGGACCGTCGTGGGAGTGGTCGAGGTGCATGTACGGCTCCTACGGTCGGGGGGCGCGGGCGTGGGACACGCCGGGGCGCCGGTGGGTCAGGACGCGAAGAGGCGCACCGGCCGGGCGGCGTGGAACTCCGCGCCGATCTCCAGCAGCGGGGCGGAGGCCGCCGGGAGGACGTCCACGCCCTCGTCGGCGACCCGGCGGGCGGCGCGGACGGCCCGGGCGGCGACCTGGTCCAGTTCCGGCGCCAGCCGCGCGAGCACGGCCGTCGCGTCGAAGGGGTCGAGGCTGAGCAGCCGCACGGTCGCCGTCGCGGGACCGCCGACGCTCTCGTACGCCGCGCAGTGGGCGGCGTCGTCCGGTCCGAGCCCGGCGGCACGGGCCGCGAGGCCGAGCACGACCGGCTGGTGGGCGCCCTTGGGGAAGCGCGCCGCCAGCGCGTCGAGGTCGTCGCTGGGCCAGGTCGCCCGCGCGGCCCGCAGAAGCTGCCGGCCGAGCTTGCGTGCGGCGGTGCGCAGTGCCGGTGACGGGGTGCGGGCGTCGGCCGCCGCGTCCAGTGCGGCGGGGTCGGCGCCGAGCGCGGCCGCCCCGGCGAGCGCGGCGGCCACCAGGCCCGTCGTGTGCAGCCGGCCGCGGCAGAACCGCTCCAGGTCCGCCGCGTCGGTGATACGTCCCGCGCGGACGGCTTCCTCGGCCCCGCCGGAGTGAGCGTGCCCTCCGGCGGGGAACCGGCCGTCGGCCAGGACGAGCAGTGCTGCCCGTGTCATGTCAGAAGAGGAAGTAGCGCTGGGCCATGGGCAGTTCGACGGCCGGTGTGGACTCCACCAGCTCGCCGTCGACGCGCACGGCGAAGCTGTCGGGGTCGATCTCCACGCGCGGCCGGGCGTCGTTCTGACGCATGTCCGCCTTGGTCACGGCCCGGGTGGACTCGATGGCGGTGAACCGCTTGCCGAGCCCGAGCCGCTCCGGCAGCCCGTCCTCCAGGGCGAGGGGGGCGACGAAGTTGACCGAGTTGGACGCGGGCGCCCGGCCGATCGCGCCGTACATGGGGCGGGGCAGGATCGGCTGCGGGGTGGGGATGGAGGCGTTGGCGTCGCCCATCTGCGCGTAGGCGATCTGCCCGCCCTTGAGAACGAGCAGCGGCTTGACGCCGAAGAACGCCGGCTCCCACAGCACCAGGTCGGCGAGCTTGCCGGTCTCCACGGACCCGATCTCGTGGGCCATGCCCTGGGCGAGCGCCGGGTTGATCGTGTACTTGGCGACGTAGCGGCGCACCCGGTGGTTGTCGGCCCGGCCGTCGCCGGGCAGGGCGCCGCGGCGGCGCTTCATCACGTGCGCGGTCTGCCAGGTGCGCATGATCACCTCGCCGACCCGGCCCATGGCCTGCGAGTCGGAGGAGATGATCGAGATCGCGCCCAGGTCGTGCAGGACGTCCTCGGCACCGATGGTGGAGGGCCGGATGCGGGACTCGGCGAACGCCAGGTCCTCCGGGACGGCCGGGTTGAGGTGGTGACAGACCATCAGCATGTCGAGGTGTTCCTCGACGGTGTTGACGGTGAACGGCCGGGTCGGGTTGGTGGAGCTGGGCAGGATGTGCGGCTCGGAGACGACCGTCATGATGTCGGGCGCGTGCCCGCCGCCCGCACCCTCGGTGTGGTACGAGTGGATGCCGCGCCCGGCGATCGCGGCGAGCGTGTCGCCGACGAACCCGGCCTCGTTGAGGGTGTCGGTGTGGATGGCGACCTGGATGCCGGTCAGGTCGGCGACCGTCAGGGCGGCGTCGATGGCGGCGGGGGTCGCGCCCCAGTCCTCGTGGATCTTCAGCCCGGCGGCGCCGCCGCGGATCTGGGAGAGCATCGCCTCGTGCGAGACGGTGTTGCCCTTGCCGAGGAAGCCGACGTTGACCGGGTAGGCCTCCATCGCCTCGAACATGCGGGCGAGGTGCCAGGGGCCGGGGGTGACGGTGGTCGCCTTGGAGCCCTCGGCGGGGCCGGTGCCGCCGCCGACGAGGGTGGTGATGCCGGAGGCCAGCGCCTCGTCGGCCACCTGCGGGCAGATGAAGTGCACGTGCGCGTCGATCGCGCCGGCGGTCAGGATGCGCCCGTTGCCGGCGATGACCTCGGTCTCGGGGCCGAGCACCAGGTCGGGGTGGACGCCGTCCATGGTGTCGGGGTTGCCGGCCTTGCCGATGCCGGTGATCCGGCCGTCGCGGATGCCGACGTCGGCCTTGATCACGCCCCAGTGGTCGACGATGACGACGCCGGTGATCACGGTGTCGGGGGTGCCGTCCGCGCGGGTCGCACGGGACTGGCCCATGGACTCGCGGATGACCTTGCCGCCGCCGAAGACGGCCTCGTCGCCGGAGCGTCCGGGGCCGCCGGAGCGGTCCTCCTCGATCTCGATCAGCAGGTCGGTGTCGGCGAGCCGGATGCGGTCGCCGGCGGTCGGGCCGAACAGGTCGGCGTAGGCGGCGCGGGAGATCTCAGGCATCGAGGGCCCCTCCCGTCTCGCCGCGCAGGCCGGGCACCACGCGGGCACCGGCGAGGGGGACGAGTTCCACGTCGACCGGGAGGCCCGGCTCGAAGCGCACGGCGGTGCCGGCGGCGATGTTCAGGCGCCGGCCGCGGGCGGCGGCGCGGTCGAACTCCAGACCGGGGTTGGCCTCGGCGAAGTGGTAGTGGGAGCCGACCTGGACGGGCCGGTCGGCGGCGTTGAGGACGGTCAGCCGGGTGACCTCGAGTCCCTCGTTGCAGACGACGGGGTCCTCGGCGAAGAGGATCTCTCCGGGAATCATGGCGCGCCCCCCGTCAGATGATCGGCTCGTGGACGGTGACGAGCTTGGTGCCGTCCGGGAAGGTGGCCTCGACCTGCACGTCGTGGATCATCTCGGCGACGCCTTCCATGACGTCGTCCCGGGTGAGCAGCTTGCGGCCGGTGGCCATCAGCTCGGCGACGGTGCGGCCGTCCCGCGCGCCCTCGAGGATGTGGGAGGTGATGAGGGCGACCGCTTCGGGGTGGTTGAGCTTCAGTCCGCGCGCGCGACGCTTCTCGGCCACATCGGCCGCGACATGGATGAGCAGTCTCTCTTGCTCGTGCGGGGTCAGTTGCACGTGCCACCTCACAGTCCTTGCTCCGGACCGTGCGGGGTCCGGCTGCCGCAGCCACCGCGACGGGACAGGTGTAACACACAGACATTTTTCCCGACCGCGCTCAATTGCGGGCAGAAAAGCCCCTGGTGGCGTGGGTCGGGAGGCTAGCCCGTCGGAGTTTCAGGGACGTTAACCAGTCCTTGATCATCACATGACCGACGGCAGACCATCCCGATACCCGTCGGCGCGGCCGCCGGCTCAGTGCGCGCGGGGCCCCCGGTGCTCCGCGGCGATGCCGAAGCGCTGCTGTTCGCGAGGAGCGGACGCGACGTCGCGGACGGCCGAGACGGACCGGATCACCTGCTCCTGCCCCGGCTCCTCCGCCTCGCGCAGCGCCTCCAGTCGCTCCAGGTCGGCGGCGGAGACCAGGGCGACCAGGGGTTTGCCGTGGCGGGTCACGACGACGCGCTCGTCGCCGTAGACCACCCGGTTGATCAGGTCGGCGAGCTCAGCCCTGGCTTGCGTCACCGGAATCTCGTAGGCCATGACCCCATTCTAACGTGACGTACGTCCTGTACATTTTGTACAGACCGCAGTCCGTCGCGCCGCGAGGAGGCTCGCCATGATCCGCCCGTCCGCCCGCCATGTCCTGCCCGAGTTCACGGAACGCACGAGCTTCGGGCACCGGACGCTGGATCCGTACTCCAAGCTGCTGGAGGGACGCATCGTCTTCCTCGGCACACCGATCGACGACACGGCGGCCAACGACGTGATCGCACAGTTCATGCAGCTGGAGCACCAGGCCCCGGAACGGCCCGTGCAGCTGTACATCAACTCGCCGGGCGGCTCGATCAGCGCCATGACGGCGATCTACGACACGATGCGGTACGTCAGTTGCGAGGTGGAGACGTACTGCATGGGCCAGGCGGGCACGTCCGCCGCGGTCCTGCTCGCCGCCGGCGCGCCGGGGCGCCGGTACGCGCTGCCGGGCGCCCGGGTGGTGATCCGCCAGCCCGCGCTGACCGAGACCGTGGAGGGCCAGGCCGACGATCTCGCCCTCCAGGCCGAGGAACTGACGCGGACGCGGACGATGCTGGAGGAGATGCTGGCCCGGCACACCGGGCGCGAGGTGCGGCAGGTCGCCGCGGACATCGAGCGCGACCACATCCTCGACGCGACCGGCGCGCGGGAGTACGGCCTGGTGGACCACGTCCTCACCACCCGCTCCGGCCCCGGCGGGAGGTGAGCCGCGGGATGCTGCCGGAGCTTCCGCCGCTGCCCGCGCTGACCCGGGCGGAGGGCGAACTGATCGACCGTTACCTGGAGGTCGTGGACCTGCTCGGCCGGATCAACCCGGCGTGTTCCGGCGACACCTACCGCGGGCTGCGTGCCGCGCAGGCCCTGGTCGCCAAGGCGGTGGCGCTGCGCGACGCGCTGGCGCTGATGCACCAGCGCGGCGAGAGCGAGCTGCACGCCGGCACGCTGGCCCGCGCGCTGCGGGTGCTGGACGGGGAGCGCCGTACGGCCCGGGTCACCGTGCCGCCGTCCGGCCGGAGTTGACGGCACGCCTCGCCCGGTCGGCGGGGTCGTGCTGCGGCGGGTTGAAACGGACCAAACGGCGTACCCCCTGTCGGCGTAGCCATACGTCCTTTTTTCGGGGGGTTCGAGTTGCGCGATCTGGGCGACGTCCGGGCGGAATGAGACCTTCCGCCGCTGGTCCGGGCGTCGCCGTCCGGGTGGACACCCCATCGAACACAGGGATGTCCACCCGAACGGGCGAGTGGTGAGCAACAACACAAATACCCGGTTCCGTTGGGATTTTCGGACACATGTGAGTCAAGATCCCTGTCTGACGACAAGCCCCCGCCGCAGCGGCGGGGCGATCCGGGCGGACGCCGAGTCCTGCCGCCGTCCCGGATGACCGGTCGACGGAGTGGATCGGCAGGAGTGGAGGACCCAAGCACGACGGGTCGCCGGAACGGTCGCGCCACGACCGGGCCGAGCAGCCCTTGGGGTGAAGCCGCGTCAGCGGCCGGGCTACTTCGCCAGCCCGAATCCGACAGGTCATCCTTCACAGGCGGCTGACGAAGGGTTGCGCATGACTGCGCTCAATCGTGTCCCGTCGCTCATGGCCCGCGCCGGTACGGCATCGGCCCTGACCATCGCCGCGGTGGGCGGCTCGATCGTGGTCCCGGGCGTCGCCTCGGAGGCCGCCGCCGCGACGCCGGCGACGAAGGCGCTGCAGATCGCGGCGTCGAAGAAGGGCGCGCCCTACCAGTGGGGCGCCACCGGGCCGCGCCGGTTCGACTGCTCGGGCCTGACGCTGTACTCGTTCAAGAAGGCGGGCAAGAAGCTGCCGCGTACGGCGGCCCAGCAGTACAACAAGACCCGCCACATCCCGGCCGGCAGCCGCAAGGCCGGCGACCTGGTCTTCTTCCACTCGGGGTCGAACGTGTACCACGTCGGCATCTACGCCGGGAAGAACAAGATCTGGCACGCCCCGAAGACGGGGGACGTGGTGCGCCTGCAGAAGATCTGGACCAAGAGTGTCTGGTACGGCCGGGTGAGCTGACCCACCGGGGCGGTGACGGGCCCTGACGCCCCCTCACCGCCCCGGCAACCGACACGCCGGGCTCTTCGCGCCCGGCGAGGGACCCTGCCTGGCCTGCCGCCTCACGGCCGGGGGCCGGCCGAACCGGGTCTCCGGAGCATTGCCGCCCCGGCGTCGAGCCCCGACCGGGTCCGGACCTCGCTCCCCCGGCACCGGCCGTGCGCAGGGCTGCCAGGTCCCTCGCTCGCCTGGGGCCGCCCGTCCTCGGGCTGCCACGTCGGCCGGGGACCGTCGGCTGCGGCCATGGCGCGGCGCGTGCGGGACCGTCAGGGCGGCGCTGTCGGGTGCGGGCCGCCGGGGTGACCGCCCGGGGCCGCCGTCGCAGCGCCGGTGGCCGGGTGCAGGCCGGCCGGGACGGTGGCCCGCGTGACCGACGGGCCGGCAGCGCGGAGCCCGGTCACCGGGCCTACGGTCCTCGGGCATGCGGTCGGCCGGGCCGGACCGTCGCGTGACGGTGTCGGCGTCAGGTGCGTGCCGTCCCGGTGTGTCCTGCCTCGGGGCATCCCTCCGCCCCCCGCGACGCAGCGCACGTCCCGGCCGACGTCCGTCCGGACGCGCGGCCGTCGATCACGCCCAAGCCCCAAGCCCCCAAGCCCCTGCATTCGCGCGCACTGCGGCGGCTCCCGGCGCCGCAGGGCGGTGCTGCCGGCCCTCCCCGAACGCCGAAGACGTCCAGGCCCGCGCGTCCGCCGTCCCCGTCAGCGGCGCCGCGTCTCAGGTGTCTGCTGAGCCGCCGTCGTGACCGGTTGCGCGGGGTCCGGCCAGGGCAGTTCGATTGCGACCGTCTTGCCGCCCTCGTGGGTGGGACGCACTCGGAGGCGGCCGCCGCACTCGGCTGCCAGCCAGCGGATGATCACCATGCCTCTGCCGTTGTCCTGCTGGACGGCAGCCGGCAGCCGTTTAGGGAGGCGGGGGTGACTGTCGGTGACGCCGATGCGCAGCAGTTCGTCACGGTCCAGGACGACGTCCACCGTGAAGGTGGGTGACTGCCCGAAGGTGTGCTGTACGGAGTTCGTGGCCAGTTCGGAGACGATCAGCCGGATGCTGTCGGCGAGCTCCGTGTCCGGCGGCAGGCCCCATTCACCGAGGGTGCCGGCCACGAAACCGCGGGCCGCGGACACCGAGGCGGGATCGCTCGGCAGAGTGACGGATGCTTCCAGGTGGTCTGCCATGGCGACGTCGTCCCTTTCCCGCGGGACCCGGAGCCCGGCACGGAGCCGGTGGTTCGAGTACGGTCCCGGACTGGTGCTTCGCCCGCCAGACTGCCATCACCGGACCGGTCACGGAGGCGATCCACCAAGATATGCATATATCTGTCGCTCGAAGCGGTGAACTCTGCCACGGCAGAACGTATTCGGGCGACTCGGACGGAGTAAGGAGGGGCCATGCAGCACGGTCCCGCGGTCCGCCGCCGCAAGCTCGGTGCGGAACTGCGCGCGCTGCGCACCCGGGCGGGGCTCACGAGCGGCGAGGCGGCCCGGCTGGTGGGCTGGCATCAGTCGAAAGTCAGCCGGATCGAGACCGGGGCGAGTGGCGCGAAACCCGCAGACGTGCGGTTACTGCTGGACGCGTACGGCGTCGAGGACGACGAACTGCGCGACCTGCTCCTGGTGCTGGCGGGCTCTCAGGTGGCCGGCCGGGAGCACTGGTGGCACGCCTACCGCGGGGTGCTGCCGCCCACGTACCGGGACTTCATCAGTCTGGAGTCGCAGGCCAGCGCGATGCGCACGCTGGAGACCTCGGTGGTGCCGGGGCTGCTGCAGACGCCGGAGTACGCCCGCGCGGTGACCCGGGCCGCCGTCGGCGCGGTGGACGAGGAGCGGCTGGACACGCTGGTGGAGGTGCGGCTGGCCCGCCAGGACGTGCTGCGCGGCGATCCGCCGCTGAGGCTGAACGCCGTACTGGACGAGGCGGTGCTGCGCCGGGAGGTGGGCGGGCCCGAGGTGATGGCCCGGCAGTTGCGGCGGCTGCTGGATGCGGCGCGGCTGCCCCAGGTGCGGTTGCAGGTGCTGCCCTTCTCCGCGGGGGCGCATGTCGGCGTCACCGGGCCTTTCGTTATTTTCTCATTTCCGAGCACTTCTGATCTGGACGTGGTTGTTCTCGACCACTTGACGAGTAGCCTCTACCTCGAACGGAAAGAAGACCTCCGGGCCTACGCGGAGGCCTTCAACACCCTTCGGATCCACGCCCTTTCCCCCGAGGACTCGTTGGATTTCATCGCCGCGCTGGCCGACGGCGATTAAGGAGGCACCATGACTGCACTGCCTCGCACCATCCCCTCCAGTACCGCATTGCACGGAGTGCGCTGGCTGCGCAGCAGCCACAGCACCGGGGCCAACAACTGCGTCGAGACGGCCCGGCCGGACTCGGGGCCGTGGGCCGGGCTGCTCGCCGTACGCGACTCCAAGGACCCGGCCGGGCCCGCACTGCTCTTCTCGCGGGACAGCTGGGCGGCGTTCACGGCCGCCGCGCACCGCTTCTGATCAGCTCCGCTTCCGATCACATCCGCCGCATGCGGTGGGGCACGGTCCTGGTACGCCGACTCATGGCCGCGTCTCGCCGATCACCCGTACAGCGCGTTCGATCTGATCCTGGGTCAGGTCGCCCCGGGCGGTCAGCCTGAGCCGTGAGATGCCGTCGGGCACGGAAGGAGGACGGAAACAGCCCACGGCCAGTCCGGCCGCCCGGCAGTCCGCCGCCCAGCGCACGGCCTGCTCCGGGGACGGCGCCCGCACCGAGACCACGGCGGCGTCCGGCCGTACCGCCTGATGACCGGCGGCCGTCAGCCGGGCGTGCAGCTCGGCGGCCACCGTGCGGGCCCGCGCCGCCCGCTCGGGCTCGCGGCACACCAGCCGCAGGGCCGCGAGGGCGGCGCCGGCGGCGGCCGGGGCGAGCCCGGTGTCGAAGATGAACGTGCGGGCGGCGTTGACCAGATGGTCGATCACCCGCGCCGGCCCCAGCACCGCGCCGCCCTGGCTGCCGAGCGACTTCGACAGCGTCACCGTCGCCACGACGTCCGGCGCGCCCGCGAGGCCCGTCGCGTACGGCGCGCCGCGGCCGCCGTCGCCGAGGACGCCCAAGCCGTGGGCGTCGTCCACCACCAGTCCCGCGCCGTGCTCGCGGCAGGCCGCGGCCAGGTCCGCGAGGGGTGCGGCGTCGCCGTCCACCGAGAACACGGTGTCGGAGACGGCGATCGCGCTGCCCTCGTGCGTGCCCAGGGCCTTGCGCACCGCCTCCGGCTCGGCGTGCGCGACGACCTGGGTGGTGCCGCGGGCCAGCCGGCAGCCGTCGATCAGGGAGGCGTGGTTGCCGGCGTCGGAGACGATCAGCGAGCCGTGCGGGGCGAGCGCGGTGACCGCGGCGAGGTTGGCCGCGTAGCCGGAGGAGAAGACGAGCGCCGCCTCGAAGCCGCAGAAGTCGGCGAGCTCGCGCTCCAGCTCCGCGTGCAGTTCGGTGGTGCCGGTGACCAGCCGGGAACCGGTCGCGCCGCCGCCCCAGGTCCGCGCCGCCCGCTCGGCGCCCTCGACGACCTCGGGATGGCGGGCCAGACCCAGGTAGTCGTTGCTCGCCAGGTCCAGCAGGGGCGTGTCGGCGGGGCGGGGACGCAGGGTCCGCACGAGTCCCGCGCGGCGGCGCGCCGCGGCCTGCTCGTCGATCCAGCCGAACGCCATGGGTCCTCCGGGGCTTTTGTAGGCAGTGGACAGACACTAGCGGGACCGTTCGCACCGAAGAATGTGGCAATACCCACACCCGGGAGTACGTCTCCTTGTTGGACGTCACATTGGCCAGAGCCATGCCCGTAGGACAGGATCAGCTCTCATGGACCTGCTGAACACGCTGGTGGACAAGGGACTGCGGCGCGAGCTGCCGACGCGCGAGGAAGCCCTCGCCGTCCTCGCCACGTCCGACGACGAACTGCTCGATGTGGTGGCCGCGGCCGGCAAGGTACGCCGGCACTGGTTCGGCCGACGGGTGAAACTCAACTATCTGGTCAACCTCAAGTCCGGCCTGTGCCCCGAGGACTGCTCCTACTGCTCGCAGCGCCTGGGCTCCAAGGCCGACATCCTCAAGTACACCTGGCTCAAGCCCGACGAGGCCTCCCAGGCCGCCGCCGCAGGACTCGCCGGCGGCGCCAAGCGGGTCTGCCTGGTCGCCAGCGGCCGCGGCCCCACCGACCGCGACGTCGACCGCGTCTCCGAGACCATCAAGGCGATCAAGGAACAGAACGAGGGCGTCGAGGTGTGCGCCTGCCTCGGTCTGCTCTCCGACGGCCAGGCCGAGCGGCTGCGCGAAGCCGGCGCCGACGCCTACAACCACAACCTCAACACCTCCGAAGGCACCTACGCCGACATCACCACCACCCACACCTACGCCGACCGCGTCGACACCGTCACCAAGGCCCACGCCGCCGGACTGTCCGCCTGCTCCGGCCTCATCGCCGGCATGGGCGAAAGCGACGAGGACCTCGTCGACGTGGTCTTCTCCCTGCGCGAACTCGACCCGGACTCCGTCCCGGTCAACTTCCTCATCCCCTTCGAGGGCACCCCGCTGGCCAAGGAGTGGAACCTCACCCCGCAGCGCTGCCTGCGCATCCTGGCCATGGTCCGCTTCGTCTGCCCCGACGTCGAGGTCCGCATCGCCGGCGGCCGCGAGGTCCACCTGCGCACCATGCAGCCCCTCGCCCTGCACCTGGCCAACTCCATCTTCCTCGGCGACTACCTCACCAGCGAGGGCCAGGCCGGCAAGGCCGACCTGGAGATGATCGCCGACGCCGGCTTCGAGGTCGAAGGCGCCGGCGAGGTCACCCTGCCCGAACACCGCGCGAACACGGCCGGCGGCTGCGGATCGCACGCCTCCACCGGCGGCTGCGGCTCGCACGAGGGCGCCGAGGACTGCGGCTCGCACGCCACGGCCGGTGGCTGCGGTTCGCACGAGGGCGGCGTCTGCGGTACGGCCGCCCCGGTGCCGGCGGCCGGTGAGCCCCGTACGGACCTGGTCGCCGTGCGCCGGCGCGGCGCGGGAACGGACCTCGCGCCCAATGCCTGACCTGAACGTGCCCGAGCTGCTGGACCTGGACCGGCGGCATGTGTGGCACCCGTACGGCCCGATGCCGGGGCAGGCCGAACCGCTCGTCGTGGAGGCGGCGAGCGGGGTCCGGCTGAAGCTCGCGGACGGCTCGGGTGAACTGGTCGACGGCATGTCGTCGTGGTGGTCGGCCATCCACGGCTACAACCACCCGGCGCTCAACGAGGCCGCGACCGAGCAGCTGGGCCGGATGAGCCATGTGATGTTCGGCGGGCTCACCCACGAACCCGCCGTCCGGCTGGCGAAACTGCTGGTCGACATCACGCCCGAGGGTCTCGAGCACGTCTTCCTCGCCGACTCCGGTTCGGTGTCGGTCGAGGTCGCGGCCAAGATGTGCCTGCAGTACTGGCGCTCGCTGGGCCGGCCGGGCAAGCAGCGGCTGATGACCTGGCGGGGCGGCTACCACGGCGACACCTGGACACCGATGTCGGTGTGCGACCCCGAGGGCGGCATGCACGAGCTGTGGTCCGGCGTGCTCCCGCGCCAGGTCTTCGCCGACGCGCCGCCCGCGCACTACGACGAGGCGTACGCCGAGCATCTGCGCGCGACGGTGGAGCGGCACGCCGATGAGCTCGCCGCCGTCATCGTCGAGCCGGTGGTGCAGGGCGCGGGCGGGATGCGGTTCCACTCCCCCGCGTATCTGCGGGTGCTGCGCGAGGCGTGCAACGCGCACGACGTGCTGCTGGTGTTCGACGAGATCGCGACCGGGTTCGGCCGCACGGGCGCGCTCTTCGCCGCGGAGCACGCGGCCGTGACGCCGGACGTGATGTGCCTGGGCAAGGCGCTGACCGGTGGTTATCTGACGATGGCGGCGACGCTGTGCACCGCGCGCGTGGCGGACGGGATCTCGCGGGGCGAGGTGCCGGTGCTGGCGCACGGGCCGACGTTCATGGGCAACCCGCTCGCCGCGTCCGTCGCGCTCGCCTCGATCGGGCTGCTGCTCGGGCAGGACTGGCTCGCCGAGGTCAAGCGGATCGAGTCGGGACTGCGCGAGGGGCTGGCCCCGGCGGCCGGGCTGCCGGGCGTCAGGGACGTCCGCGTCCTCGGCGCGATCGGGGTCGTCCAGCTGGACCACCCCGTCGACATGGCCGCCGCGACCCGCGCCGCGGTGCGCGAGGGTGTCTGGCTGCGGCCGTTCCGCGACCTGGTGTACACGATGCCGCCGTACGTCACCTCGGACGTGGACGTGGCACGGATCGCCCGCGCGGTGTGCGCGGCGGCTCGGGAGGGATGACATGCCGGTACTGGTGATCACGGGCACCAACACGGACGTCGGCAAGACGGTCGTGACCGCGGCGGTGGCGACGGCCGCGCTCGCGGCGGGCCGTTCGGTGGCCGTGCTGAAGCCCGCGCAGACCGGCGAGGAGCCGGGCGCGCCCGGCGACGCCGGCACGGTGGCCCGCCTCGCGGGCCCGGTCACGACGGCCGAACTCGCGCGCTATCCGGAGCCGTTGGCGCCGGCCACCGCGGCGCGGCGGGCCGGCCGGGCGCCGGTGCATCCGCACGAGATCGCCGAGGCGGCGGCCAAGCTGGCCACCGAGCACGATCTGGTGCTGGTGGAGGGTGCGGGCGGGCTGCTGGTGCGATTCGACGCGGCGGGCGGCACGCTCGCCGACGCGGCGGGCCTGCTGCGCGCTCCGGTGCTGCTCGTCGCCTCCCCGGCGCTCGGCACGCTGAACATCGTGGAGCTGAGCGCGCGCGAACTGCGCTCCCGCGGCGTGGAGTTGCTCGGCCTGGTGCTGGGCAGCTGGCCGCGCGAGGCCGACCTCGCGATGCGCTGCAACCTGGAGGACCTGCCGGCGGTCTCCGGAGCGCCCCTCCTCGGCGCCGTACCGGAGGGCGCGGGCGCCCTCGCCCCGCCGGACTTCCGCACGGCGGCCCCCGGCTGGCTGGCCCCCCGCCTGGACGGCACCTGGGACGCGGAGGCCTTCCGGGTACGCGAGGCGCCGTGAGCCGACCGGCTCTTGCGGGCCCGCGGTCGTCCTGAGCCGGCCAACGGGCTCTTGCGGGCCCGCGGTCGTCCTGAGCCTGGGGCGGTCGCGGGGCGCCGGGCCCCGGCACCCACGGCCGACCGCGGGGCCGACACCCGCAGCGGTCCTGAGCCTGGGGACTTCGCCGGGCGCCCGGCCGTCCGCCGGGGCCCGGCACCACACTGACCACCACGGCTGAGCGCAGGGCCGGGACAGCGGAACCGGTCACGGGACGCGGTCCTGCCGCGAGCCGGCGCTGCCGCCGGCCGAGGCCGCCGCGACCAGGACCCGTCCCGCATCCGGGCCCGCACCGGGCCGGGGTGCCCTGAGCCACCGGCCCTTCGGGGCCCGCGGCTGCTTCGAGCCGGCGCCCCGCATGTCGCGCCACCGTGGGTTCAGGGCCGCCCTGGGGCCACGGCGGCCCACCGCCCACGGCAGCCGCGCACGCGTTCTCCCGGCGTCTTGAGGGGTGTCGCCGTGCTCGGCGGGGGAGAATCGGCGTAAGGCCGGTCCGTCGAGGGAGGTCTCCCATGCCGCTGCGGTCCACGAGTTCCGGCAAAGTGGCACCGGACGCCGTGCACCATCCGCTGTTCGCCCGTTACTACGCCCGGGTGAGCGTCACCCTGGAGTCCCGGGCCGGCATGGCCGCGATCCGGCGGCGGATGCTGGCCGGGCTGTCGGGACGGGTGATCGAGATCGGCGCGGGCAACGGGCTGAACTTCGCCCAGTACCCGGGCGAGGTCGCCGAGGTCGTCGCCATCGAACCGGAGCGCTCCCTGCGGGAGTTGGCCCGCCAGGCCGCGTTGCGCGCGGACGTGCCGGTCGACGTGGCGCCGGGCGCTGCGGAGGCGCTGCCGGTCAAGAGCGAGGCGTTCGACGCGGCGGTCGTCTCCCTGGTGCTGTGCAGCGTGCGGGACGTGCCGCGCGCCCTCGCCGAGGTGCGGCGGGTGCTGCGCCCGGGCGGGGTCGTGCGCTTCTTCGAGCACGGCGCCGGCGGGGGTACGGCGATGCGGTTCGCCCAGCGGGCCCTGGACCGCACGGTGTGGCCCGCGCTGAACGGCGGCTGCCACGTCGCGCGCGATCCGGTGGCCGCCCTGCGCGCGGCCGGGTTCGAACTCGGCCCCTACCGGCAGGTGCTGATGCCGGAGAACGGCCCGCGCACGCCCGCCTCCTACTGTGTGCTGGGCACCGCCTGGCGCCCGGCCGACTGACTCAGGCGCTCCACTGCCGCAGCTCGGCCGCGATGTCGTCCAGCGACGCCTCGCCGCTCTTGACCAGCCGGGCCAGTTCACGGACCTGCTCGGGCGAGGTGACGACCTTCAGCCCGCTCGCGACCAGGTAGGCGTAGGCCACGGCGCAGGCGAACAGCGCGTTGGAGCGCTCCAGCGCCGGCACGTGGATCAGCAACTGCAGCAGGGCGGCGGCGCGGTCGTGCGGGGTGGCGTAGACGGGGACGTCGAATATCTCGGCCTGGTGGCGGGCGACGGCGGCGATCAGGGCACCCCAGTCGGTGACCTGGGGGTCTCCCGGCGTCTGCTGCTCGGCGAGCATGAGCAGCCAGGCGAGGTCGATGCGGAGGCTGCTCAAGGGCTCAGCGACGCCCTTCCCGCGCGCGCTCCGGCGCGCCGTCCCCGGCCTGGTCCCCGACGCGGCCCCGCCCGCCCTCGCGGTCGGTGCCGAACTCCTCGGCGAAGACCGACTCGTAGCTCTTCATGAAGTCGGCGGCGGCCTCGACGAACGTGCGCCCCGCCTCGCCCGCGTCCTGTCTGACCAGCTCCTCGATGTAGCGGTTGACGCTCATGCCGCGGGCCAGCGCGCGCTCCCGGGCCGCGCGGGCGGTGTCCTCGTCCACGCGCACGTTCAGCTGGGTCTTCGCCATACCTCGACGCTAGCGCTCAGGTGCTAGCACCGGCAAGGGCGCGCGGGAGGCGCGCCGTGTGTCGCGTGTGCGCCGGGTCACATTACGCTCGGCCGGGGACGACCGTCCGGGCCGTACGCACGCCCGGGGCCCCCGAGGAGGCAGCCGTGTCCGAAACCGCCGCCGCGCGCACGCCGGCCAGCGCCCCGCCCGACGGGGCCGCGGCCCGCGCCCGCGGGCTGACCAAGGCCTACGGCCAGGGCGAGACGGCCGTGCTCGCGCTGGACGCGGTCGACGTGGACATCGCCCGCGGCCGCTTCACCGCCGTGATGGGCCCCTCCGGCTCCGGCAAATCCACGCTGATGCACTGCCTGGCGGGTCTGGACTCCGTCTCGGCCGGTCAGGTGTGGCTGGGCGACACCGAGATCACCGGCCTGCGCGACCGGGAGCTGACCCGGCTGCGGCGGGACCGGATCGGGTTCATGTTCCAGTCGTTCAACCTGATCCCGACGCTGAACGCGCTGGAGAACATCACCCTGCCGATGGACATCGCGGGCCGCAGGCCGGACCGGGAGTGGCTGGACCGGGTCGTCGGCACGCTCGGCCTGCGCGACCGGCTCACCCACCGGCCCGCGCAGCTGTCCGGCGGCCAGCAGCAGCGCGTCGCGTGCGCCCGGGCGCTGGTCTCCCGGCCCGAGCTGATCTTCGCGGACGAGCCGACCGGGAACCTCGACTCGCGGGCCGGGCTGGAGGTGCTGGGCTTCCTGCGCGAGGCCGTCGACTCCCTCGGGCAGACGGTCGTCATGGTGACCCACGACCCGGGCGCGGCCGCCCACTCCGACGTGGTGCTGTTCCTGGCCGACGGGCGGATCGTCGACCGGATGGAGCATCCGTCGGCGGAGGCGGTGCTGGAGCGGATGCGCCTGTTCACCGGCGCCTCCCCCGGCAGCGGCTCCCCCGCAAACGTCACTGGCGGCTCCCCCGAGGGCGCCGGGTCCGACGCGCCCGGCGGTGCGGCCCCGCGGCCCGAGGAGGGCTGAGGTGCTCCGAGCGACCCTGCGCAGCTTCCTCGCCCACAAGGGCCGCCTGCTGCTGTCCGCTCTGGCGGTCGTGCTGTCGGTGGCGTTCGTCGCGGGCAGCCTGATCTTCTCCGACACGGTCACCCGCACCTTCGACCGGCTCTTCGCCTCCACCGCCGCCGACGTCACCGTCTCGCCGAAGCAGGACCTGCGTTCGTCGGTGCAGAGCGGCGCCGTGCAGACCCTGCCGGCCTCGCTCGCCGCCCGTGCGGCACGGGCCGCCGGCGCCGCCTCCGCCCACGCCGACGTCAGCGTGCAGAACATCACCGTCGTCGACAGCAGACGTCAGTCGGTCAGCCCGACCACCGGCGCGCCCACCCTCGCGCGGGACTGGCGCGTCACCGACCGCAGCCCCGTGGAGCTGACCAGCGGGCACGCCCCGCACGGCCCGCACGAAGCGCTGCTGGACGCCGACACCGCCCGCAAGAAGCACGTACGGATCGGCGACACCCTGACGGTCCTCGCCCAGCCGGGCACCTTCACGGTCCGCGTGAGCGGCATCGCCACGTTCACGACCACCAACCCGGGCTCGGCCCTGGTCTACCTCGACCCGGCGCAGGCGGCCCGCCTGCTGCTCGGCTCGGCCGACCGCGCCACGGCGATCTCGGTCACGGCGGCACCGGGCGTCGCCGACGAGGCGCTCAAGCGCCAGGTCGCCGCGGCGCTCGGCGGCGGGCCGTACGAGCTGAGGACGGCCGGTGAGCAGGCGAAGTCGGCGGCGCAGCAGCTCGGCACCTTCCTCAAGGTCATCAAGTACGTCATGGTCGGCTTCGCCGGGATCGCCGTCCTCGTGGGCGTGTTCCTGATCGTCAACACCTTCTCGATGCTGATCGCGCAGCGCACCCGCGAGCTGGGGCTGCTGCGCGCCCTGGGCGCGGACCGGCGGCAGGTGCGCCGCTCGGTGCTCACCGAGGCCGTGCTGCTGGGCCTGGTGGGCTCCACGCTGGGCCTGGCGGCCGGGATCGGGCTCGCGGCCGGGCTGATCCACCTCATGGGCGCGTTCGGGATGAACCTGAACGCGGCGGAGATGGCCATCGGCTGGGTCCCGCCGGTGACGGCCTACGCCGTCGGGATCGGCGTCACGTTCGTCGCCGCCTACCTCCCGGCCCGGCGCGCCGCCGCGGTCTCCCCGATGGCGGCGCTGCAGGACGCCGAGATCGCCGGGGTGGGCCGGCCGCTGCGGGCACGGGCGATCGCGGGCGCCGTCGTGGGAGCGCTGGGCGCGGCGGCGCTCGCGGGCTGCGCGGCGGCGTCCCGGACGGCGACGGCGGCCTCGCTGCTCGGCGCGGGCGTGGTCCTCACGCTGATCGCGACGGTGGTCGCGGGGCCGCTGCTGGTGCGCCCGGTGATCCGGGTGCTCGGCGCCGCCTTCCCGGCCGTCTTCGGCCCGGTCGGCCGGATGAGCCAGCGCAACGCCCTGCGCAACCCACGCCGTACCGGGGCCACCGCGGCCGCCCTGATGGTCGGGCTCGCCCTGGTCGGCGGCATGTCGGTGGCGAGCGCGTCGATGTCCCGGTCGTTCGACGAGCGGATCGACAAGACGCTCGGCGCGGACTTCGTGGTGCAGAGCGGCCGGTACGCGGCGTTCTCCCAGGACGTCACGGCCCAGGTGCGGGGCACACGGGGGGTGGGTCTGGTGGTACGGCAGCGGTTCACGCCGCTCGCCGTGCGGCTGCCGGACGGCCGGCGGGTGGAGACGACAGCCTCGGGCTACGGTCCGCGCCTCGACGACGTCGCCCATGTGACCTACGCGGCGGGCGGCACGGCGGCCGCGCTGGCGCCCGGCGGGATCGGCATGGACGCCGGCTTCGCCCGCGACCACCGCGTGCGGCTGGGCAGCGTGGTGCCGGTGGAGTTCCCGGGTGGGCGCAGCGCCGCGCTGCGAGTCGGGGCGCTCACCGAGCAGGACCAGTCCGACGGCTTCGGCATGCGCGGCGGACTGTTCCTCGGGCTCGGCACGGTCGAGAAGTACGTGCCCGGCGGGCAGGACGCGGCGCTGTACGTCAACGCCGCCCCCGGCACGCGTCCCGACGTGCTGCGCTCCCGGCTGGAGCGGGCCCTCGCGCCGTACCCGCAGGTGCAGGTGCGCAACCAGGCGGACTACAAGAAGCTCGTCCACGACCAGATCGCCGTACTGCTGTACCTCGTGTACGCGCTGCTCGGGCTGGCGATCGTCATCGCGGTGCTCGGTGTGGTGAACACGCTCGCCCTGTCGGTGGTGGAGCGGACCCGAGAGATCGGGCTGCTGCGGGCGATCGGGCTGAGCCGGCGTCAGCTGCGGCGGATGATCCGGCTGGAGTCGGTGGTGATCGCCGTGTTCGGCGCGGTCCTGGGCCTCGGGCTGGGGCTGGTGTGGGGGGTGTGCATGCAGCGGGTGCTGGCGTTGCAGGGCATGAAGGCGCTCGCGGTGCCGTGGTCGACGATCGTCGCGGTGGTGATCGGCTCGGCGGTCGTGGGGGTGGTGGCGGCGCTGCTGCCCGCGTTGCGTGCCTCGCGGATGAACGTCCTGGCGGCGATCGCGCACGAGTGAGGGCGATCGCTTGCGTGTGAAGGAACCGGGCGCCGAGCGCGCCCGCCCGGGGCCGGTCGGTCGCGGTGGAGGGGCCCTCGCCGCGGTGGGGCCCTCGCCGCGGTGGGGACCCTCGCGGCGGTGGGGGCCTTCGACGCGGTGGGGGCCCGGCCGCGCGGGCGATGACCGTCCGGATGGTGGAATTCCCGGCCCCGGCGCGCCGCGCGTGATGTGATCACCGCATGTCTGATCTGCGGATACGGGCCGCGGGGCCCGAGGACCTGGACACCGTGCTGGCCTTCTGGAAGACCGCCGCCGAGGGCACCAGCATCAGCGACGACCGGGACGGCGTGGAGCGACTGGTCGCCCGCGACCCGGAAGCGCTGATCCTGGCCGAGCAGGACGGCGAGCTGGTCGGCACGGTGATCGCGGGCTTCGACGGCTGGCGGTGCCATCTGTACCGGCTCGCGGTGCACCCCGGGCGGCGCCGCCGGGGCATCGGCTCCGCGCTGCTGGCGGCGGCCGAGGAGCGGTTCGCGGCGCTGGGCGGACGGCGGGCGGACGCGATGGTCCTCGTGCGCAACGAGACCGCCCATCGGGCCTGGGGAGCGGCCGGGTACGCACCCGAGGAGCACTGGCGGCGCTGGGTCAAGCCCCTGCCCTCCTGACCTTCTTTGCCCATCCTTTACTATTGGAGGGCCACCCGTACCTCCATGAAAGGTTGTGAGCGTCCGCCCATGGGCGAGCCTCCCAGTAGCCGACATCGCGCGATCCTCCCGGCCCTGTCCGACCATGGGACGGAGGTGACCCGATGATCGAAGTGCTTCTGCTGCTCGTGGCCGTGGTGCTCTCGCTCGCCTGCGGCGCCTTCGTCGCGGCCGAGTTCTCCCTGACCACCGTCGAGCGCAGCGAGCTGGAACGGGCGGTGGAGCGCGGCGAGCGGGGTGCCGCCGGCGCCCTGAAGGCCGTACGGAATCTCACCTTCCAGCTTTCCGGCGCCCAGCTCGGCATCACCGTCACCAACCTGGTCGTCGGTATGCTCGCCGAGCCCTCCATCGCCAAGCTGCTCGCCGGTCCGATGCAGGCGCTCGGCCTGTCCCGGCAGGCGGCGAGCTCGGTCGCGCTCGTGGTGGGCACCGCCCTGTCCACCGTGTTCCTGATGGTCGTCGGCGAGCTGGTGCCCAAGAACTGGGCGATCTCCGCGCCGCTGGCCATGGCCAAGCGGGTGGGCACCCCGCAGCGCTTGTTCAGCGCCGCGTTCCGCCCGTTCATCACCCATCTGAACAACACGGCCAACCGCGTGGTGCGCCGCTTCGGCATCGAGCCGGCCGAGGAGCTGGCCTCCGCGCGCGGACCGCAGGAGCTGGCCGCGCTGGCCCGGCACTCCGCCAAGGAGGGCGCCCTGGAGCCGGACACGGCCGAGCTGTTCGTGCGCACGCTCAACCTCGCCGATCTCACCGCGGAGAACGTGATGACGCCGCGCGTGCAGGTCATCGCCCTGGAAGCGCAGGCCACCTGCGAGGACGTGGCGAACGCGACGCGCGCGACCGGCCTGTCCCGCTTCCCGGTCTACCGCGGCAGCCTCGACTCCGTCGTCGGCACCGCGCACGTCAAGGACGTCCTGGCGGTCCCGGCCGAGCGGCGCGCGCGGGTGCCGGTGTCGGAGCTGATGCGCGAGCCGCTGCTCGTGCCCGAGTCGCTGACCGTGGACCGGCTGCTGGACCGGCTGTCCGGCAAGCGGACGATGGCCGTCGTCATCGACGAGTACGGCGGCACGGCGGGCGTGGCGACGCTGGAGGACATCGTCGAGGAGGTCGTCGGCGAGGTCCGCGACGAGCACGACCCGCACGAGACGCCCGACCTCGCCCCGGCCGGCACCGACGAGGACGGCCGCGCGGTGTACTCCGCGGACGGCGCCGCCCGCATCGACCAGCTGGCCCGGGTGGGCCTGAAGGCGCCGGACGGGCCCTACGAGACGCTGGCCGGCCTGGTCGCCACCGAGCTGGGCCGCATACCGGCCGTCGGCGACATCGTGCACGTCGCCGGATGGCGCATGGACGTGGTGGACGCCTCCGGGCGCCGGGCGGCGCGGGTGCTGCTGCACGCGCCGCTGGACGACGAGAAGGAGGTGCCGCTGTGACCGCGGTGCAGTTGCTGATCGGCCTGGCCACACTGGTCGTCAACGCCTTCTTCGTCGGCGCCGAGTTCGCGCTGATCTCCGTACGGCGGTCGCAGATCGAACCGCACGCGGAGGCCGGTGACCGGCGCGCCAAGAGCGTGCTGTGGGGTCTGCAGCACGTCTCCGCGCTGCTGGCCGCCGCGCAGCTCGGCATCACGCTGTGCACGCTGGTGCTGGGTGTGGTCGCCGAGCCGGCGATCGCGCACCTGCTGGAGCCGGTGTTCCATGCGCTGGGCGTGCCGCAGGGCGCGGGCCACGTGGTGTCCTTCGTGATCGCGCTGTCCCTCGCGACGTATCTGCACATGCTGCTCGGCGAGATGGTGCCGAAGAACATCTCGCTGGCCGAACCGGTGCGCAGCGCGCTGCTGCTCGGCCCGCCGCTGGTCGCGCTGGCCAGGGCGCTGAAGCCGGTGATCTTCGCGATCAATGCCTTCGCGAACGCGCTGCTGAAGCTGATGCGCGTCGAGACCAAGGACGAGGTGACGGCCACCTTCTCGGACTCCGAGCTGGCGCAGATCGTCAAGGACGCCGGTGAGGCCGGGCTGATCGACGACCGTGCCCGGGAGCGGCTGCACGACGCGCTGGAGCTGGGCAGCCGGCCGGTGCGGGACGTGGTCTTGCCGCTGGAACGGATCGTCTACGCGCGCGTGGGCGTCACACCGGAGCAGCTGGAGCGGCTGTCGGCGCAGTCCGGGTTCTCCCGTTTCCCGGTCGTGGACGAGGGGCGGCGGATCGTCGGCTATCTGCACGTCAAGGACGCGCTGGACGCCTCGCCGCGGGACATGCCGTTCCGGCTGCGGGACATGCGCTCCATCGCGCGCGTACGGGAGACGACGCCGCTGGACGACGTGCTCACCGCCATGCGGGGCAGCCGGACGCACCTGGCGGCGGTGCTCGGCTCGGACGGCCGGCTGGCGGGCCTGGTGACGATGGAGGACGTGCTGCGGGAGCTGTTCGGGCAGCGCGCCTGACCCGGCCGGCGGGGCCCGGGCAGCGGGCCCGGGCCCGTGGGCGGTTGCCAAGTCCCGCGCCCCGTGCGACGGAGCCCGGCCGGCGGAGCCACCCGGGGGAGGGCGACCGACCGTTGGGTATGCGGCGCGGGTTACCATCGCTGACGCCATGGACACGAACCCCGCGTACACCAGCCTGGTCGCCGTCGGCGACTCCTTCACCGAAGGCATGTCGGACCTGATGCCCGACGGCTCCTACCGCGGCTGGGCCGACCTCCTCGCGGCCCGGATGGCCGCGCGCACGCCCGGCTTCCGGTACGCCAACCTGGCCGTGCGCGGCAAGCTCATCGGGCAGATCGTCGAGGAGCAGGTGGGCGTGGCCGCCGCGATGGGCGCCGATGTGATCACCCTGGTCGGCGGCCTGAACGACACCCTGCGGCCCAAGTGCGACATGGGGCGGGTCAAGGGCCTGCTGACCGAGGCGGTGGAGCGGCTGGCGCCGTCCTGCAAGCAGCTGGTGCTGATGCGCAGCCCCGGCCGCCAGGGCCCGGTGCTGGAGCGCTTCCGGCCGCGCATGGAGGAGCTGTTCGCCTGCGTCGACGAGCTGGCCGCCCGGCACGGCGCGGTCGTCGTCGACCTGTACGGGGCACCCGGGCTCTCCGATCCGCGCATGTGGGACGTCGACCGGCTGCACCTGACCCCCGAGGGGCACCGGCGGGTCGCGGAGGCCGTGTGGCAGGCCCTCGGCCACGAGGCGGAGGACCCCGACTGGCACGCCCCGCTGCCCGCGGCGCTCCCGCCGGGCTGGGTCGCCCGCCGCATCGCCGACGCCCGCTTCACCAAGCAGCACCTGCTGCCCTGGATAGGCCGCCGCCTCACCGGCCGCTCCTCAGGCGACGGCCGCCCACCCAAACGCCCGGACCTCCTCCCGTACGAGACGCCGGGGGCGTAGCCGGGGGGACGCGGGCCGCAGGCGGTCGTGCCCCCTGGGCGACTGAGCGCTCGGCGGCGGGGCGGCGGGCCACCCGGCATCGGCGCACCCGCAGACCCGAGCGGCCGGGGGCCCGACGGACCGGGAAGGCAGGCGGGCGGTCGGCCCGGACCGGCAGCCAGGCGGTCTCACGGGCGACGACAGGCGGTCTCGCGGGTCGGCGGCCGGCAGGCGCCGCAGGGCCGACGGCAGGCGGGCCGCAGGGCCGGCCTCCGGTCCGAAGGTGCCGGCACACCCGCCCGCGCGGCGGTCCGCGAGCGTCGTGAGCAGCGCGGGGGCAGGTCGGGGCCGGGTGTCGGGTGGCGCGTGGCGTGCGTGACCGGCGTCTCGTAGGTTCCGCCGAAGGCAGCCGCGGCGCTGGCCTGCAGGAATCGCCAGTAGAATCTGGACACGTGACTTCTGCGCCCGCCAAGCCCCGCATCCCCAACGTCCTCGCCGGACGCTACGCCTCCGCCGAGCTCGCCACGCTCTGGTCGCCCGAGCAGAAGGTGAAGCTGGAGCGTCAGCTCTGGCTCGCCGTGCTGCGCGCCCAGAAGGACCTCGGGATCGAGGTCCCGGACGAGGCGATCGCCGACTACGAGCGTGTCCTCGACACCGTCGACCTGGTCTCCATCGCCGAGCGCGAGAAGGTCACCCGACACGACGTGAAGGCCCGTATCGAGGAGTTCAACGACCTCGCCGGGCACGAGCACGTGCACAAGGGCATGACGTCCCGCGACCTCACCGAGAACGTCGAGCAGCTGCAGATCCGGCTCTCGCTGGAGCTGATGCGCGACCGCACGGTGGCGGTGCTGGCGCGCCTGGGCAAGCTGGCCGGCGAGTACGGCGAGCTGGTCATGGCCGGCCGCTCCCACAACGTCGCCGCCCAGGCCACCACCCTCGGCAAGCGTTTCGCGACCGCCGCCGACGAGCTGCTCGTCGCCCACGGCCGCGTCGAGGAGCTGCTGGGCCGCTACCCGCTGCGCGGCATCAAGGGTCCGGTGGGCACCGCCCAGGACATGCTGGACCTGCTGGGCGGCGACGCCGCGAAGCTGGCCGAGCTGGAGAACCGGATCGCCGGTCACCTCGGCTTCTCCCAGGCCTTCACCTCCGTCGGCCAGGTCTACCCGCGCTCGCTGGACTACGAGGTCGTCACCGCGCTGGTGCAGCTGGCGGCCGCCCCGTCGTCGCTGGCCAAGACGATCCGCCTGATGGCCGGGCACGAGCTGGTCACCGAGGGCTTCAAGCCGGGCCAGGTCGGCTCCTCCGCGATGCCGCACAAGATGAACACCCGCTCCTGCGAGCGCGTCAACGGCCTGATGGTCATCCTGCGCGGCTACGCCTCGATGACCGGCGAGCTGGCCGGCGACCAGTGGAACGAGGGCGACGTGTCCTGCTCCGTGGTGCGCCGCGTCGCGCTGCCGGACGCCTTCTTCGCCCTGGACGGCCTGCTGGAGACCTTCCTGACCGTCCTGGACGAGTTCGGCGCCTTCCCGGCGGTCGTGGCCCGCGAACTGGACCGCTACCTGCCGTTCCTCGCGACGACCAAGGTGCTGATGGGCGCGGTGCGTGCGGGTGTCGGCCGGGAGGTCGCGCACGAGGCGATCAAGGAGAACGCCGTCGCCACCGCCCTCGCGATGCGCGAGCAGGGCGCCGAGCGCAACGACCTGCTGGACAAGCTCGCCGCCGACGAGCGCCTGCCGCTGGACCGCGAGCAGCTGGCGGCCCTGATGGCCGACAAGCTGTCCTTCACGGGCGCCGCCGCCGACCAGGTCACCACGGTCGTCGGCCGCATCGAGGAGATCGTCAAGCAGCACCCCGAGGCCGCGGGCTACACGCCCGGCGCGATCCTCTGACGCCGCATCACGCGATGCCCCGTTTCACTCAGGCGGAGCTGGAGGCCGCCCGCGACCGCGTCGTACCGGACGTGGTCGCGGACGGTCTCCGCGTGCTGTTCTGCGGGATCAACCCGGGGCTGATGACGGCCGCGACGGGCCATCATTTCGCCCGTCCGGGCAACCGCTTCTGGCCGGTGCTGCACCTGTCCGGCTTCACTCCCCGGCTGCTGGCCCCCGCCGAGCAGCAGGAACTCCTCGGCTACGGCCTCGGCATCACCAACGTGGTGGCGCGGCCCACGGCCCGGGCCGACGAACTGAGCGCCGAGGAGTACCGCGAGGGCGGCCGGCTGCTGACCGCCAAGGTCGAGCGGCTGCGGCCGCGCTGGCTGGCCGTCGTCGGCGTGACCGCCTACCGGGTGGCCTTCGACGACCGCACGGCGCGGGTGGGGCCGCAGGAGCGCACGATCGGTGACACGCGGGTGTGGGTGCTGCCGAACCCGAGCGGGCTGAACGCGCACTGGACCGCGGCGACCATGGCCGAGGAGTACGCCCGGCTGCGCCGGGCCGCCGAGGAGTGACCGGACCGGGCCGCCGGGAAGCAGCCGGTCAGGGCGGGTCGATGTCGGTGACGACGGCGAGCAGCTGGATCTCGTCGTGCGCGTCCCGGTCGGCCACCCCGAGGGCGATCCAGCGGCCCGTGTCGTCCGGGTCCCACAGCTCCAGCTCCTCCACCCTCACGCTGACCGTGCCCCAGGGCTCCGGTATCTCCTCCCCCCGTCCGGCCCGCAGGCGCAGGCCCTGGGTGCCCCAGGGCCGCTGATGCGCTCCCCTGCGCCGGTCCAGTGCGCGGGCGACGGCGTCCTTCAGGGCGTGGAAGTCCGCCGCCGCCGGCTCCCGCTCCCCCGGGTCCCCCTCCCGCAGCCCGTGGCTGGTCGCCAGCTCCGCTATGAACCAGCCCGGCCCGGCCGTGCCCACGTCCGTCGGGCCGCGCTGCCCCGGAAACGCCCGGGAGCACAGCTGGTCGATCACGGCGAGATGCTGCGCGCTGTCCATGTGATCCAGTAAAGCGGCCCCCACTGACAATTGGCGGGGCGTCAGGCCGGGACTGGAAGCGCCCCACCTCAGGTGACCGGGACCGCACGCTCCGAGCCCCGGTCACGCGGGCCGGACCTTCCCCGCTCAAGCGTCCCTGCACGACACGCTCCACGCTCCCCTCTCAGGCGTCCCTGCGCAGCACGCTCCACGCTCCCGCCCCCAGCGCGGCCGCCGTCCACGCGGCGGTCACCGCGAGCCCAGGCCAGGGGCCGAGCAGGCCGTCGGGGTTCTCGTGCAGGACGGCCTGCCCGGCGCGGTCGGGCAGGAGGTCGGCGACACCGCCGGACATGTCGCCGACGACGAACGAGACGAGCAGAAGGAACGGCACGAGGATGCTCAGGGTCGCGACCCCGCTGCGCAGCACCGCCGTGAGCCCGGCGGCGAACAGCGCCATGAGCATCAGATAGACGCCGCAGCCCACCACCGCGCGCAGTTGACCGCCCCTCGACAGGCCGGCCGCCTCGTCGCCGAGGACCGCACGGCCCACCGCCAGCGTGACCAGGCCCGTGACCAGGCCGACGGCCAGCGCGGGGACGGCCACCGCCGTGGCCTTCGCGGCGAACCAGTGGCCCCGTCGCGGCACGGCCGTCAGAGAGACCCGCAGCGCGCCGCCGTGGAACTCCGCCGCCACGGCCGTCGTACCGAAGGCGATGGCGGCGATCTGACCGAAGCTGACGCCGAAGAAGGCCGAGAAGAGGGGGTCGAAGTCCGCGCCGTCACCGGTGTCGAGCGAGGCGAGCGCGGAGAAGGCGGCGGTGGCGGCGAGCATCGCGCACAGGCTCACCAGCTGCGAGCGCAGCGTACGGATCTTGATCCACTCGGAGTGGAGGACGGCGGTGAACGCCATGGTCAGACCTCCTGACGGGTCGCGGTGAACTCGGCTTCGGCCGCCGTGAGGTCGAGGTAGGCCTGTTCCAGCGTGCCCTCCTCGGCGGCCAGTTCGAGGAGGGGGACGCCCGCGGCGGACAGGATCCGTCCGATCTCCTCCACGCGCGCGTGCGGCACGCTCCACACCCCGTCGTCCGTCTCGGTGGCCTCGTGGCCGTGCCGGGCGAGCGCCTCCTTCAGGGCGGCGGTGTCGGTGGTGCGCACCCGCACGCGGGGCTGCACGCGCGCGTCGATGAACGCGCGCATCGGCAGGTCGGCGAGCAGTCGCCCGCGGCCGAGCACCAGCAGATGGTCGGCGAAGGAGGCCGTCTCGTTCATCAGATGGCTGGAGACCAGGACGGTGCGTCCCTCGTCGGCGAGCCGGCGCAGCAGGTGGCGGATCCAGACGATGCCCTCCGGGTCGAGGCCGTTGGCGGGCTCGTCGAGCATCACCACGGGCGGGTCTCCGAGCAGTGCCGCGGCGATGCCGAGGCGCTGACGCATGCCCAGGGAGTACGTCTTCACCCTGCGGTGGGCGACCGGGGCGAGGCCGGTCTGCTCCAGCACCTCCTCCACCCGGCGCGGCGCGATGCGGTTGCTCACCGCGAGGGCGAGCAGGTGGGCGCGGGCGGTGCGGGCGCCGTGCGCGGCCTGCGCGTCCAGCAGCGCACCGACCTCGCGCAGCGGTTCGCCGAGGGAGCCGTAGGGGCGGCCGCCGACGGTCGCGGTGCCGGCGGTGGGCCGGTCCAGGCCGAGCACGAGGCGCATGGTGGTGGACTTGCCGGCGCCGTTGGGGCCCAGGAAGCCGGTCACACGGCCGGGTTCGACGCGGAAGGTGAGCTGGTCGACGGCGCGCCGGGAGCCGTACTCCTTGGTGAGGTCGTGGACGTCGATGCGGGTCATGCCGCTCAATCTGGCCGGTGGCGGGGGTCGTTCTCCTCCCCCGCCGGTGGAGAGCCCCTCCCCCGTGCGGGGGAGCCGGTTGTCGGTGGCGGCTGGCACGATGACCGAATGATCCGCTTGCTGCGCCCGTTCGCGCGGGCCGTCACGTACACGCGATGGCTGCATCTGTTCATGGCCGTCGTGTGGCCGGCGATGTGGCTGTTCATCGATCAGGCGTGGTGGACCCCGGCGACGGCGGCGGTGGTGCTCGGCCTGTCGGGTCTGCTGCCCGCGATGCGGACCGTGGAGGGGCTGCAGGCACGGCTGTTGCTGCTCGGCCGCCGCCGGGACGGCGAGGCCCCGCTGATCGTCACCGAGCCGTCGGCGACATGGGCCGACCGCGGGCGGATCGTGCTGTGGCTGGAGGTCCGGCTGGTGCTGGGCGCCCTGGTCTCCCATCTGACCTTCCAACTGCCCCTGGTCACCCTGGATCTGGTGCAGGCCGCGCTGGGGAGCCGGCCGGCGGGCGGCGCGTGGCTGTCCGTAACCGGCCATCACTGGTGGTACGCCGTCCTCGCCCCGTTGCCGTTGCTCCTGATGGCGGCCGTCGGGTGGGCCGGCGGGGAGCTGATCACCCGGATCGCGCTGCGGCTGCTGGGGCCCTCCCCGACCGAGCGGCTCGCGGCGCTGGAGGAGCGCACCGAGCAGCTGCTGGAGCGCAACCGCATCGCCCGCGAACTGCACGACTCCATCGGGCACGCGCTGACGGTGGCGGTCGTGCAGGCGGGCGCGGCCCGGGCCGCGGGCGATCCGCAGTTCACGGACCGCGCGCTGGCGGCGATCGAGGAGACCGGCCGGGCCGCGCTGGAGGACCTGGAGCGGGTGCTGGGCGTGTTGCGGGAGGCCGAGCGGCCGGTGAGCGGCCGGCCCACGCTCGCCGACGCCGGCCGGCTGCTGGAGTCCGCGCGGGCCTCGGGCGCCGAGGTCGACGCCGAGCTGAGCGGCCCGCTGGAGAGCGTGCCCGGGCCGGTCTCCCGCGAGGGCTACCGCATGCTGCAGGAGTCGCTGACCAACGTGCTGCGGCACGCGGGCGCGGTGCCGGTGCGGGTGCGCGTCGCGGCGGACGACGGCCGGCTGGTGCTGGAGGTGCGCAATCCCCTGCCCGGCGCGATCCCCGGGCCCGGCCGCGGCAGCGGGCTGCGCGGCATCCGCGAACGCGCGTCCCTGCTCGGCGGCCGGGCGCACACGGGACCGGACGCCGGCGACTGGCACGTGCACGTCGAGCTGCCGGTGAGATGATCTACGCTGGCCGGATGCCGGTCAGCGTTCTCCTCGTCGACGACGAACCCCTGGTCCGCGCGGGCCTGCGGGCGGTGCTGCAGGCGCAGCCGGACATCGAGGTCGTCGGGGAGGCGGCCGACGGCGCCGCGGTCATCCCGCTGGTGCGGCGGCTGCGGCCCGACGTGGTCGCCATGGACGTACGGATGCCGCTGATGGACGGCATCGAGGCGACGCGCGCGCTGCTGCGCACGGTGGCCGACCCGCCGAAGATCCTCGTGGTGACGACGTTCGAGAACGACGAGTACGTGTACGGCGCACTGCGCGCGGGCGCCGACGGGTTCCTGCTGAAGCGGGCCCGCCCCGCGGAGATCGTGCACGCCGTGCGGCTCGTGGCCGAGGGCGAGTCGCTGCTCTTCCCGGCATCGGTGCGGCAGCTGGCCGCGACCTACGGCGACAGCGGCGGCAACCGGGCCGCCCGCGCGGCGCTGGAGCGGGCCCGCCTGACCGACCGGGAGGGCGAGGTGCTGCGGCTGATGGCCCGTGGGATGTCGAACGCGGAGATCGCCGCGCGGCTCGTCGTGGGCACCGAGACGGTCAAGTCGCATGTGAGCGCCGTCCTGGCCAAGCTCGGGGCGCGCGACCGCACGCAGGCGGTGATCGCGGCCTACGAGTCGGGGTTCGTCACGCCGGGCTGAGCGCGACGCCGGCCGCCGGGAGTGCGGCTGCTCCGCTCGCCTCGCGTCGCCGGGCGGGGCGCGGGGCCGCCCGGCACTCGCCGGTGCCGGGCGCGCCGAGTACGATCCGGCCAACACGCGCACGAGCTGGGAGGACGGACGGTGGGGCGGCTGACCGGCGGGGATCCCTCGCTGCTGCGAAGGATCAATTCCGCGGTGGTGCTGCACGCGCTGCGGGCCACGGACTGCGCGACGCTGACGGAGGTCACCCGGGTGACCGGGCTGTCCCGGCCGACCGTCGAGGGCGTCGTGGACGATCTCATCCAGGCCGGACTGGTCGTCGAGCAGGCGGCCGAGGAGGGCACGGCCCGGCGGCAGGGCCGCCCCGCCCGGAGGTTCCGCTTCCGCGCGGAGGCCGGGCATCTGCTGGGCCTGGAGATCGGCGCGCACCGGGTGGCCGCGCTGCTCGCGGACCTGGACGGGCGGGTGCTGGGCGCGCAGGCCAAGGACATCGAGGAGACGGCCGGGGCCGACGAGCGGCTGGAGCGGCTGCGCACCGCGGTGGCCGAGCTGCTGCGCCGCGCCGGGGTGCCGCGCAGTTCGCTGCGCGCGGTCGGGGTGGCCACGCCCGGGATCGTGGAGGCGGACGGGACGGTACGGCTGGGCACCGCGCTGCCCGGGTGGACGGGGCTGCGGCTGGGTGAGCGGCTGAGCCGTTCCTTCAAGTGCCCGGTGCTGGTGGAGAACGACGCGAACGCGGCGGCGGTGGCCGAGCACTGGAAGGGCGCCGCCACCGAGTCGGACGACATCGTGTTCGTGCTGGCGGGGCTGAGCCCGGGCGCCGGTTCGCTGATCGGCGGGCGGCTGCACCGTGGTTTCGGGGGCGCGGCCGGCGAGATCGGCGCGCTGCACCTGCTGGGGCGCGAGGCCACCCCGGAGACGCTGCTGTCGACGACGGACGAGCCCCTGCATCCGCTGGACGAGCAGGCCGTGGCCCGGGTGTTCACCAAGGCCCGCGAGGGCGATCAGCGGGCCCGGGCCGCCGTGGACCGCTTCATCCAGCGGCTGGTGCACGACGTGGCCGCGCTGGTGCTGGCGCTCGACCCGGAGCTGGTCGTCATCGGGGGCTGGGCGGCCGGCCTGGACGGCGTCCTCGCCCCGCTGAGCCGGGAGCTGGCCCGCTACTGCCTGCGGCCGCCGAAGGTGACGCTGTCCCTGCTCGGCGAGGCCGCGGTGGCGACGGGCGCGCTGCGGCTGGCGCTGGACCACGTCGAGGAGCAGCTCTTCGCGGTGGAGGGCACGGTGACGGCCCGCCGGTGACCCGGCCTCGCGGCTCGGCGGAGGCGGGTGCCGGAGTGGGACGGCGGCCTCGCGCCGCCCGCGCCATCCATAGGTGAGGCGGCCGTTCGGGGGGCGTGCCGCAGCCGGCCTCGCGACTCGACCGGGCCCGACAGGCAGCCGGCCGCACGGCAAGCGCACGCCCGGCACCGGCCGCGCGATCCCGGACCGCGCCGAGCCGCAGACGCCCGCACGGGTTCCGTCCCGACGCCAGCGCTCGCGGCCCCCGCCGAACCCCCGGACAGGGAACCGTCAGGTCAGGACGCCCGGCGCTCCGGGTCGTGGTGGATCTCCACGCCGCCCGAGTCGCCGAAGGTGAGCCGGCAGGTGTCGGCGCGGTAGGTGGCGACGGACAGCGCGGCGGTGCGGCCCTCCGTGAAGTACCGCGTGGTGACGAGGAGGACGGGCGCCCCCGGCAGCCGGTCCAGCGCCTTGGCGTCCTCGGCGCTGGCGGAGCCTAGTTCGACGGCGCGGTCCTGCCCGGCCGCCGCCAGCCGCTGCAGCTCGCGCAGCACGGCACGCGCGCGGGCCGGCCCGGACGGGGCGTCGATGCCGGAGAGCTCGGGCACGGAGGCCTGCGGGACGTAGAGCAGTTCGGCGGCGACCGCCTGACCGTGGTTCACCCGGGTGCGGCGCACGATGTGCACCGCCTCCTCGCGGGCGGTCTCCAGGGCGTCGGCGACCGCGGCGGGCGGCGTGGCCGTCGCGCAGTCCAGGGGCTGCCAGTCGTCATCTCCGGCGCTGGGCCAGGCGTGCGACTCGGTGCCGACGGCCACGCCCATGCGGGGCGGCGCGACGGTGGTGCCCACTCCGCGGCGGCGCTGGAGCCGGCCTTCCAGTTCGAGCTGTTCCAGGGCCTGGCGGAGGGTGGCCCGGGCGACGCCGAAACGGGCGGCGAGCTCACGCTCGTTCGGCAGGATCTCCCCGACCGCGAACTCGGAGTCCAGCGCTTCGGTGAGCACGGTCTTGAGGTGCCAGTACTTGGGTTCCGGCACCGTCTCCAGCTGCGTGGTCCCCACCCTGTCCTCCGCGTTGCCCGGTCCGGCGGCGTTTTGGCGCCCTTGTTTATTAAAGGTTGTTGCACTTGTCTGCGACCATAGGGCGACGCACACCCTTGGTCAAGACCAATCCTCGATCGCTGGGCGGCTTCACAGGCGCTGTGCGGTGCGGCGTTCACGCAGCGTTCGCATGTGACCACCCGTCCGGGGGGCTACCCGTCGGTAGTAATTACTGACAAGCTGTCTACCTGCGTCTGTCGGTGAGTCCCGAGGAGCCCGCATGTCCGCCACGCTCTCGTTCAAGGTCCCCTCCGCGCACGGCCCGCAGCCCGTGACGGTCTCCTACGCGCGCGTGGGCCGAGGCGCGCCGCTGCTCCTGCTGCACGGCATCGGCCATCACCGGCAGGCCTGGGACCCGGTGGTGGACATCCTCGCCGCCGACCGCGACGTGATCGCCGTGGACCTGCCCGGCTTCGGCGCCTCGCCGGCGCTGCCGGAGGCACTGGCGTACGACCTGCCGACGACGACCGCCGTGTTCGGCGCGCTGTGCGAGGCGCTGGACCTGGACCGGCCCCATGTGGCGGGCAACTCCCTGGGCGGGCTCATCGCCCTGGAGCTCGGCCGGGAGCGGCTCGTGCGGTCGGTGACCGCGCTGTCACCGGCCGGCTTCTGGTCGGAGGCCGAGCGGCGGTACGCCTTCGGCGTCCTGCTCGCCATGCGGGGCATCTCGCGCCGGCTCCCGCTGCCGCTCGTCGAGCAGCTGTCGCGTTCGGCGGCCGGCCGCACGGTCCTCACCAGCACGATCTACGCCCGGCCGGGGCGCCGCGCCCCCGAGACCGTGGTCGCCGAGACCCGGGCGCTGGCCGAGGCGACCGGGTTCGCGCCGACGCTCACGGCCGGTTCCACCGTCCGGTTCACCGAGGACATCCCGGGCATCCCGGTCACCGTGGCCTGGGGCAGCCGGGACCGGCTGCTGGTGCCGCGTCAGGGGGTGCGCGCGAAGCAGATCCTGCCGCGGGCGCGGCTGGTGCGGCTGCCCGGCTGCGGACACTGCCCGATGAACGACGACCCGGCCCTGGTCGCGCGGGTCATTCTCGACGGCAGCCGAGACTGACGTCACACCGGCGGACCCGACGGGGCTGATGTGACGTCAGCCCCGTTGCCGTGACCAGGCGTCGGGAGGGATACGGCGTTCGGCCGTACGCCGGTGTCGCCTGCTTCCCCCTCTTCCAGGGGCAGTTGTTCACTTGTGGTTTGCGTGTGCGCCGCGGTGCGCCAGTAGGTGTGGGGGCGCATCGGCTGAATACCGCCCCTGGAGGCTCCATGTCGCACCGTCCGCATCCCGGCCGCCGCAGTGTGCTGCGCGGCTCGCTGGCCGCGTCGGCGGCCCTGTCCCTGCCCGCCGGGCTCGGCGCGGCTCCGGCGTTCGCGCTGTCGGGGCGGCCGGAGGCCGGCTGGGGCGTGCAGGCGGGCGACGTGACCGCCGACTCGGGCCTGATCTGGGTGCGCTCGGACCGGCCCGCCCGGATGATCGTCGAGACGTCCGCAACCGACTCGTTCCGCAACGCCCACCGCTGGCAGGGGCCGCTGCTCGGCCCGGACACCGACTTCACCGGCACCACCCGGCTGCACGGACTGCCGCCCGGTGAGCAGATCCACTACCGGGTGCGGCTCGCCGACCCCGACGACCCGCGCCGCACCGGCGAGCCGGTGGCCGGAACCTTCCGTACGGCTCCCGCGCGGCGCCGGCAGGGCGTGCGGTTCGTGTGGTCCGGCGACCTGGCCGGGCAGGGCTGGGGCATCAACGAGTCGATCGACGGCTACCGCATCTTCGACGCGATGGCCAAGCTGGACCCGGACTTCTTCCTGTGCAGCGGCGACACCATCTACGCCGACGGCCCGATCGCGGCCACCGCCGCCCTGCCGGACGGCTCGGTGTACCGGAACGTGACGACCGAGGAGAAGGCGCACGTCGCGGTCACCCTGGACGACTACCGCGGCAACTTCCGCTACAACCTGCTGGACCGGGCGCTGCGCCGGTTCAACGCGCAGGTGCCGAGCATCATCCAGTGGGACGACCACGAGGTCCGCAACAACTGGTATCCGGGCGAGGTCATCGGCACCGGCACCCCCTACCCGGCGGGCACCCGGCTGGACGACCTGGCGGCGCGCTCCCGTCGGGCCTTCGCCGAGTACTTCCCGATCTCCACCCTGGGCGCCCGCCGCGACGGCCGGATCTACCGGGTCGTCCACCACGGTCCGCTCCTGGACGTGTTCGTGCTGGACATGCGCACCTACCGCAACGCCAACTCCCCCGACGACCAGACCACCGACCCGCAGGGCATCCTGGGCCGCGAGCAGCTGGAGTGGCTCAAGCGGGAACTCGCCCGCTCCCGGGCGGTGTGGAAGGTCATCGCCGCGGACATGCCGCTCGGCCTGGTCGTGCCCGACGGCGTGGAGGGCAAGCCGAACTTCGAGGCCGTCGCACAGGGTGACCCGGGCGTCCCGCTGGGCCGCGAGCTGCAGATCGCCGAGCTGCTGCGGTTCGTCAAGCACCGGCGGATCACCGGCACGGTGTGGCTGACGGCGGACGTGCACCACACCTCGGCGCAGCACTACGACCCGTCGCGGGCCGCGTTCAAGGACTTCGCGCCGTTCTGGGAGTTCGTCTCCGGCCCGCTGAACGCCGGCGCGTTCCCGGCCAGCGCGCTCGACGGCACCTTCGGTCCCGACCGGGTGTTCGTGAAGGCGCCGGCCCGGGGGAACGTCTCGCCGGCCGAGGGCTACCAGTTCTTCGGCGAGGTCGACATCGACGGCGACAGCGGCGAGCTGACCGTCCGGCTGCGCGAGCAGGACGGGACCGTGCTGTTCACGCAGGTGCTCCAGCCGGGCCGCGTCGGACAGTGACGGAACGGGCCCGGCCGGGCAGCCGGGAGGCGGCCACCCCGAACGGCTCCCGGTGGCCGGCCAGGTCACGTACCCTCTGTATCCCCGTCGCGCCCCGGCGTCATCCCCCGGAGCGCGGCGCGGGTCAACTCGGCGGGCGGGTAAGGCCGTAGACCCCTGCGGACGCCCACCGTCGGAATCAGGACATCGGTCGCATCAGGCCCAGAAGCACGCTTTACCCATCGGTCACAAGACGTTCGTGATCACGCAACACCGTTCCTTCACAGTGGCTGCATGACGAGAGACATGGTGAAGCGCGCGAAGCACGGGCGTGCCGCGCACCACTGGCGGCGGGACGTGGTGGAACTGGCCGCCATGTTCACGGCGGTGGCCGTGGCGGACGGCGTGGCCAACCTCATCGGGCACGGCCCGGACGGACCGGCGCTGCTGGTGGTGTCCTCGGTGGTGCTGGCGGCGACGGCCGGCTTCCACACGTGGTGGTCACGCAGGCACGGACACGCACCGCCGGCCGGTGATACCGGCGCCCGGCCGGGCTCCGTCGAGCCGCAGGCCGGGCCGGACGACGTCGCGCCGCGGTCCGCGGACGCCGTGGGCGGCGAGAGCACCCTGTGGCGGATGCGCACGACCGTCCGCGACGAGCCGGGTGCGCTGGCCGCGCTCTGCACGGCGCTGGCCGGGCACCGCATCGACATCCTCAGCCTGCAGGCGCACCCGCTGGGCGAGACGGCGGTGGACGAGTTCCTGCTGCGCGCTCCCGGCACGCTCAGCTCGGCGGAGCTGACCCGGGCGGTGGCGCTGGCCGGCGGCACCGGCACCTGGATCGAGCGGGCCGACGCCCACGACCTGGTCGACGCCCCGACCCGGGTCCTGGGCCTGGCCACCCGGACCGCGCTGGACGCGGCCGAACTGCCGCTGGCGCTGCGCCAGCTGCTGGGCCGGTGCACCATCCGGACGCTGCCCGCGACGGCGCCCGGCGGCGGGCGCGGCGCCGACACCGTGCCGGTGGAGGGCGTGCTGGAGGACACGGTCATGCGGCTGCGGGCGCCCGAGGGCGGCGTCCTCACCGTGGAGCGGCCGTATCTGCCGTTCACCCCGACCGAGTTCGCGCGGGCCCGCGCCCTGGTGGAACTGGACGCACGGCTGGGCCCGCGGGTCCCGGTCGGCACGGACGTCCTGACCCTGCCCGAGGGCAACCCGATCACCGTACGCCGGGCCGACCCCGGGGACCTCAAGGCCGCGAAGGCGATGCACGAGCGCTGCTCGGCGCGCACGCTGTCCCTGCGGTACCACGGGCCGGTCGGGGACGCCGACCGGTATCTGAACCACCTGCTCAGCCCGCGCTTCGGACGCACCCTCGCGGTGCAGACCGCCTCGGGCCGGATCGTCGGCCTCGGCCATCTGCTGTGGGACGGCGACGAGACCGAGGTCGCGCTGCTCGTCGAGGACGAGTGGCAGCGGCGCGGCATCGGCGCCGAACTGCTCGGCCGGCTGGTGGCCATGGCGAGGGACGCGGGCTGCGAGAGCGTGTACGCGGTCACGCAGGCGTCCAACACCGGCATGGTCGCCGCGATGCGCGGCCTCGGGCTTCCCCTCGACTACCAGATCGAGGAGGGCACCCTCGTGATCACCGCACGGCTGGAGAAGATCTCGGCGGGTTCCCGGCTGCCGTACGACGCGCAGCGGCGGGCCGTCGAGCAGTACGACGGAAGCGCGGCGCGGGACTGACAGCGCCACACGGACGGCCCGGCGGACCACCGCCGGGCCGTTTTCCTGTCACAGCGCGCAACACCGCGTCATCGCACGGGCGGTACCGGCGACGATCGGGCCCGCACTTCCGCGTCTCAGCACGGGCCACCCCGCGTCTTCGCACGGGCCACCCCGCGTCACCGGCCACCCCGCGTCCCCGCCGCCGCTCGCGGGAACGGTCAGTGCGCGGCCCCGCTCGCCTGCGCGTGCGCCGGCTCCGTCGTCCTTCCCCGGGTGCCGTCCAGCGCGCCGTCCAGGTCCGCCCACAGGTCGTCCACGTCCTCCAGGCCCACGGACATGCGCAGCAGCCGGTCGCTCACGCCGGCGCCGCGCCGGTCGTCGGCGTCCACGATGCGGTGGCTGATGGACGCCGGGTGCTGGATGAGGGTGTCGACGCTGCCCAGGCTGACCGCCGGGGTGATCAGCCGGACGCCGGCGATGACCTCGTGCGGGTCCCCGTGCACCTCGAAGGCGACCATCGCGCCGCCGATGCGCGGGTAGTGCACCCGGCTCACGCGCGGGTCGGCGGCGAGCCGGCGGGCGAGTTCGGCGGCGGTGGCGGAGGCGGCCCGCACCCGCACCGGCAGCGTGGACAGCCCGCGCAGCAGCAGATAGCCGGCCAGCGGGTGCAGGACCCCGCCGGTGGCGAACCGCACCTGCCGCAGCCGCCCGGCGAACTCCTCGTCGCAGGCCACCACGCCCGCCATCACGTCCCCGTGCCCGCCGAGGTACTTGGTGGCGCTGTGCAGGACCAGCCGCGCGCCCTGCTCGGCGGGCCGCTGCAGCACGGGCGTGGCGAAGGTGTTGTCGGCGAGCAGCGGCACCGAACCGCAGGCATGGGCGACGGCGCGCAGATCGACCTCCGCGAGCGTCGGGTTCGCCGGGGTCTCCACCATCACCAGGCCGGTGTCGGGGCGCAGGGCGTCGGCGATGCCGGCCGGGTCGGTCCAGGTGACCTCGGTGCCGAGCAGCCCGGCGGTGAGCAGGTGGTCGCTGCAGCCGTACAGCGGCCGTACCGCCACGACGTGCCGCAGGCCCATCGAGGCCCGCACCAGCAGGACGGCGCTGAGCGCGGCCATGCCGCTGGCGAACGCGACGGCGGACTCGGTGCCCTCCAGGCGGGCCAGGGCGGTCTCGAAACGGCCGACCGTCGGGTTGCCGAGGCGGGCGTAGACGGGCGGGCCGTCCAGGTCGGCCCCGGTGGTGGCGAAGGCGTCGATCCGGGCGGCCTCGCCCCGGCTGTCGTACGACGGGTAGGTGGTCGACAGGTCGATCGGCGGGGCGTGCAGGCCCTGACGGGCGAGGTCGTCGCGGCCGGCGTGCACGGCCTCGGTGGCCAGTGCTCTGCGGGTGGTACGGGCGGTGTCCACGGGCGCCTCCACAGGGATCTCCTCGGCGGGGTCCACGCGGGCACCCCTGGGCGGTTCCAGGGGCCCCCGGGCCGACGCCGGAGCGGCTCGGCTCTGGGCGCCAAGGGTGAACACCGGCCGGGCTCGGGGGGCGGTTTCCCGTGCTACGTTCGGCGCATGGCCGAATCCGTCGTACTGGATCCGGTCGATCTGCATCTGCTGCGGCTTCTGCAGAACGACGCCCGGACCACGTATCGCGACCTCGCCGCGCAGGTCGGGGTCGCCCCGTCGACGTGTCTGGACCGGGTGACGCGGCTGCGCCGCTCCGGGGTGATCCTCGGCCATCAGCTGCGGCTGAACCCGGCCAAGCTGGGCCGCGGGCTGGAGGCGTTGCTGTCGGTGCAGGTCAGGCCGCACCGGCGGGAGCTGGTGGGACCGTTCGTGGACCGCATCCGGGCGCTGCCGGAATCGCGGACCGTCTTCCACCTCACCGGCCCCGACGACTACCTCGTGCACGTCGCGGTGGCGGACATGGCCGACCTCCAGCGCCTGGTCCTGGACGAGTTCACGGCCCGCCGCGAGGTCGCCCGGGTGGAGACCCGGCTGATCTTCCAGCAGTGGGACTGCGGCCCCCTGATGCCCCCGGACCGGCCCGGCGCGCCGTAGACCGTCGCCGCGCGCCCCCGGCGCCGGAGCGCCGGCGTCCGCTGCCGGCGGCGTCCCGGCCGCCCCGGGCGAAATCCGGTCGGCGGGCGCAGCCATAGGGCAAACCCTGCTGACGCGGCACCGGAATCCGTATGAGGATGTCCGCATGTCAGAGATCAAGAGCCCGCTGCCCCGTGAGGTCGCCGACGCGTACGTCGACGAGCTCATCGCCCTCGACCCGATCACCGGTACCTACCTCGGCGTACCGGAGAGTTCGAGCCGGATGCCCGACACCTCGCCGGCGGGTGCCGACGCGCTGGCGGCGCTGGCGCGGGCCACCCTGGCGAAGCTGGACGAGGCGGAGCGCCGGCCGGGCGCCGACCGCGACATCGAGCGCCGTTGCGCGCGGCTGCTGCGTGAGCGGCTCACCGCCGAACTCGCCGTGCACGAGGCCGACGAGCACCTGCGCGCGGTCGGCAACCTGCACACGATGCCGCACCAGGTGCGCGAGGTGTTCACGGTGACCCCGCAGCAGACCGAGGAGGACTGGGCGGCCATCGCCGAGCGGCTGCGCGCGGTGCCGCGGGCGCTGGCCGGATACCGGGAGTCGCTCGCGCTCGGCCTGGAGCGCAAGCTGTACGCGGCGCCCCGCCCGACCGCCACCTTCGTCGGGCAGCTCACCGAGTGGGCGGACACCGGGCAGGGCCGCGGCTGGTTCGAGGACTTCGCCTCCGCCGGGCCCGAGGCGCTGCGCGCGGAGCTGGACGAGGCGGCGCGCGCGGCGACCGCGGCGGTCGCCGAGCTGCGGGACTGGATGCGCGACGTGTACGCGCCCGCCGTCGAGGGCGCCCCGAACACCGTGGGCCGTGAGCGCTACGCCCGCTGGTCGCGCTACTTCAACGGCACGGACCTGGACCTGGACGAGGCGTACGCGTACGGCTGGGCCGAATACCACCGTCTGCTCGGCGAGATGAAGCAGGAGGCGGAGAAGATCCTGCCCGGCGCCGCGACCCCGTGGGTGGCGCTCGCCCACCTCGACGAGCACGGCCGGCACATCGAGGGCGTCGACGAGGTCCGCGCCTGGTTGCAGGGCCTGATGGACGAGGCGATCGACGCGCTCGACGGCACCCACTTCGAACTCGCCGAGCGGGTGCGGCGGGTGGAGTCCCGTATCGCGCCGCCCGGCGGCGCGGCCGCCCCGTACTACACGCCGCCGTCGGAGGACTTCTCCCGCCCCGGCCGCACCTGGCTGCCCACCATGGGGCAGACCCGCTTCCCCGTCTACGACCTGGTGTCGACCTGGTACCACGAGGGCGTCCCGGGCCACCATCTGCAGCTCGCGCAGTGGGCGCACGTCGCCGGGGACCTCTCGCGCTACCAGTCCTCGGTGGGCATGGTCAGCGCCAACGCCGAGGGCTGGGCGCTGTACGCGGAACGCCTCATGGACGAGCTGGGCTTCCTGAAGGACGCCGAGGAGCGGATCGGGTACCTGGACGCCCAGATGATGCGGGCGCTGCGGGTGATCGTGGACATCGGCATGCACCTGGAGCTGCCGATCCCGGCGGACTCGCCGTTCCACCCCGGTGAGCGCTGGACGCCGGAGCTGGCGCAGGAGTTCTTCGGCACGCACAGCAGCCGGCCGGCGGACTTCGTGGAGAGCGAGCTGACCCGGTACCTGACCATGCCCGGCCAGGCCATCGGCTACAAGCTGGGCGAGCGGGCCTGGCTCACCGGCCGGGAGAACGCCCGCGCGCGGCACGGCGACGGCTTCGACCTGAAGGCCTGGCACATGGCCGCGCTCTCGCAGGGCTCCCTGGGCCTGGACGAGCTGGTCGAGGAGCTGTCCCGGCTCTGACCGGCCGGGGCCGGGGCCCGGTCTCCGGCTCCGTCCCCGCCCTGGCCCGGCCCCGGCCCGGCCCGGGCCCGGCGGGGGCCCGGCCGATCAGCGCCGGAAGCCGCCTTCCGAGTCGACCCTTTTCGCGCCGTCAGCAGCCGCAGTCCGCGTCGTCCACGGGCGCGGTGAGCGGGTCGGCGGCGCGCTGTTCGCGGCCCTCCCAGGTCTCGTACGCGAACCCCTCGCGGACCCAGTACTCGAAGCCGCCGAGCATCTCCTTGACCCGGTAGCCGAGTTCGGCGAGGGCGAGCGCGGCGCGGGTCGCGCCGTTGCAGCCGGGCCCCCAGCAGTACGTCACCACGGGCACGTCCGGGTCGAGAAGCTGCCTGGCCTGCTCGGGGATGAGGGCCGTGGGCAGGTGGACCGCTCCGGGGACGTGCCCCTGGTCCCAGGCGGCGGTGGAGCGGGAGTCGAGGAGGACGAAACCGGGGTCGCCGCCCGCCGCGAGCGCGGCGGCGACGTCCGAGACGTCGGCGTGGAAGGCGAGCGAGGCGCGGAAGTAGGCGGCCGCCTCGGCGGGGGCGGCGGGCGGGACCCTCAGGACGGGGTGGGTGGCGGTCTCGGCGGTCATGGTCGGGCCTTTCAGCAGGTGAGGAGCGTCGACGACCGGAAATCTACGGCCGGTTGATCACCTTCTTGAAGGGGCGTTCCCCGGTCCGTGCCTTGTGCGGCCGTGGATTTCCCTGCTATCCCTCGGGGATGACCGCGTTTTCCCCGGACGCCACCGACTGGCGCATCCTCGACGTACTGCAGCGCGACGGACGGGCCAGCTTCGCCGAGCTGGCGCGCGCCGTGTCCATGTCCCCGAGCGCGGTCACCGAGCGGGTGCGCCGGCTGGAGGAGGCCGGGGTGATCAAGGGGTACGCGGCGGTGGTGGACCCGGAGCGGCTGGGACTGCCGATCCTGGCGTTCGTACGGCTGCGCTACCCGAACGGCAACTACAAGCCGTTCCACGACCTGGTCGCCGCCACGCCGGAGATCCTGGAGGCGCACCACGTCACGGGCGACGACTGCTTCGTCATCAAGGTCACCGCCCGTTCCATGCGCCACCTGGAGGAGGTGTCGGGACGGATCGGCGCCCTGGGGTCGGTGACGACGAGCGTGGTGTACTCGTCTCCGCTGCCGGGCCGCGCGCTGAGCCGGTGAGCCCCGCGCGGCGGTGACCGCTGCTGCCGACGCCCCGGTCAGTGGCCGCGTCTGCGCAAGTCCGAGCCCGTTCTGCCCTTGACGACCTCCAGCTGGGCGTGGACGCGGCGGCGCAGGTCGGCCACATGGCTGACGATGCCGACGCTGCGGTCCCGCTCGCGCAGGGAGTCCAGCACGTCGAGGACCTCGTCGAGGGTCTGGTCGTCGAGGCTGCCGAACCCCTCGTCGATGAAGAGCGTGTCCAGCCGCACCCCGCCCGCCTCGTCGGTGACGACGTCGGCGAGGCCGAGGGCGAGCGCGAGGGACGCGAAGAAGGTCTCGCCGCCGGACAGGGTCGCGGTGTCGCGTTCGCGGCCGGTCCAGGCGTCGACCACGTGCAACCCGAGCCCGCTGCGGCCGCGTCCCGTGCGGTCGTCGGAGTGGACGAGGGTGTACCTGCCGGACGACATGCGCTGCAGCCGCGCCGTCGCCGCCGCGGCGACCTGTTCCAGCCGGGCCGCGAGGACGTACGACTCCAGCCGCATCCGGCGTTCGTTGTCGGCGGAGGTGCCGGCGGTGAGGGCGGCCAGCCGCGCCACCCGGTCGTACTCCTCGCGCAGCGGGGCGAGCCGGCGGACGCCCTGCGCGGCGTGCGCGGAGAGCCGGTCGAGTTCGGCGCAGCGGCGGGCGGCGGCGTCGCGGGCGGACGCGGCAGCGCGCAGCCGTTCGGCGGCGTCGGTGGCGGCCCGCTCGGCGGCGGCGACATCGGCGGGCGGCTGCTGGGCCGCGGCCGCGGCATCCGCCTCGGCGAGCAGCGCGCGCACGGCGGCCTCCTCTGCCTGCCAGGCGTCCAGCCGCCGTTGCAGCGCGCGGTGGTCGGCGTCGGAGAGCAGTGCCTCGGCGGCGTCCCGCGGGGTGTCGAACCCCGCGCGGAACGCGGCGTCGGCCAGCCGCGCGTCGGCGTCCTTGAGCCGCTGGGCTGCGTCCTCCGCGGCGCGTACGGCGTCGGCGGCGTCGGTGAGCAGGGCGGCCCGCCGCTCCAGCTGGGCGGCGCGCGCGGCGACGCTGGCGGCGGTGCCGCGGGCGTGCGCGAGCTCCTCCTCCAGCAGGGCCCGCTCCCGCTCCAGCCGCTCGCGGTGGCCCACCCGCTCCGCCACGCGTACGGCGGCCTGCTGGCGGTCGGCGCTGCGGCGCTCCCGCTCCTGCTGGGCGCGGCGCAGTTCCTCCTGGGCGGCGTGCAGCGCGGAGGCGTCCCGCCGGGCCTGGCCGAAGAGGCGCTCGATCTCGTCGGCCTCCCGGGTGAGCCGGTCGAGCGGGTCGTCGCCGGCCTCGGCGCCGGCGGCGGCCAGCGCCTCGCGGACGGCGCCGTGCCGCCGTTCGGCTTCGTCACGTCGCTGCTGCGCCTGCTGGTAGGCGGCGAGCGCGGCGTCCTCGGCCTCCCGGTCCACGTGCCCGGCGTCCTTGCGGGCGGGCGCGGGGTGCTCGGTGGCGCCGCACACCGCGCAGGGCTCGCCGTCCGCCAGCCGGGCGGCCAGCTCGGCGGCGATGCCGTCGAGCCGCCGCTCCTTGACCTCCAGCCAGTGCTCCTTGGCCGCCAGCGTCTCCTGTTCGGCGCGGCGGACCTCGGCGGCGGCGGCCTCCGTCTCGGCAGCCAGCCGGTCCCTCTCGCGGGCGGCGCGCACCCGACGCTGGGCGGGTTCCCGCCGCTCGGCGAGCTGTTCGGCCCGGGTCGCGGCCTCTTGCGCGGCGTCGATACGGGCCTGCAGGCCGGCCCGGGTCTCCTCCCACCCGGCGAGCCATTGCTCGGCGTCGGCGAGTACACCGTCGTCGGCGCGTTCCTGCCGGTCCAGACCGGCGCGTTCGTCGAGGAGGACGGCGAGACGCTGTTCGGCGCGGCGGGCCGACTCCAGTCCGCCGAGCTCCTCGGCGGCCCGGCGCGCGGCAGCCGCGAGTCCGGTCGCACCGGCCTCCGCGTACGTCTCCGGCAGCAGGGCACGCGCGCGGGACTCCTCCCGCGCGGCCCGCTCGTGGTCGGCCTCGGCGGCATCGCGCAGCTCCAGCGCCGGGGCGACCGCCTCCGCCTTGCGGGAGCGCTCCATGCGCGCCTGCGCGGCACGGTGGTCCCCGGCCCGCTCCTCCAGCAGCCGGGCGCGCTCACGGGCCTGCGCGAACCGCTCCTGGAGCCGGGCCAGTTCCCGCGTGTCCTCCAGGGCGCGGCCGGCGGCGGCGTGCGCGGACTCGGCGGCGGCGAGCCGGCAGTGGGCCACCGTGAGCTGCTCGCGGGCGGTGGCGCGGGCCACCGCGGCGGCGGCCAGCACGGCGTCGGCGAGGCCCGGTTCGCCGGGGGCCAGCTCGGGCAGCTCCATGGCGTCGCCCGCGGCCTGCTGCATGCGGTGGGCGTCGGCGAGCAGGGCCGCGTCGCCCTCGCGCACCTGCGCCTCGGTGGCACGGCGGCGGTCGGCGAGCCGCTTCTCGACATCGGCGAAGCGCTGGGTGTCGAAGAGCCGGCCGAGCAGGCGGCCGCGGGCCTCGGCGTCGGCGCGCAGGAAGCGGGCGAAGTCGCCCTGCGGCAACAGGACGACCTGGCAGAACTGTTCGCGGCTCATGCCGAGGAGCCGGCTGATCTCCTCGCCGATCTCCTGGTGGGAGCGGCTGAGGTCGCGCCAGGCGCCGGCGGCGGCGTCGTACTCGCGCAGCCAGGTCTGGGCCTTGTCGGTCGTGGTCCCCTTGCCGCGCAGCTTGGGGCGCTCCCAGGGCGGCTGGCGGGTGATCTCCAGCCGCCGGCCGGCGACCGTGAGGTCGAGGGTGACCTGGGTGCGGATGCGCGGGTCGGCGTGGTCGCTGCGCAGGGTCATGCCCTGGCGGGCGCCCGGTACGGCGCCGTACAGGGCGTAGCAGACGGCGTCGAGCACGGACGTCTTGCCGGCGCCGGTCGGGCCGTGCAGCAGGAACAGCCCGGCCGCGGACAGCGCGTCGAAGTCGACGCTCTGCTCGCCGCCGAACGGCCCGAACGCCGTGATGTCCAGCCGGTGCAGCCTCACCGCGCCACCTCCCCCGTCGTCACCGCACGCGCCACGGCGGAACCCGCCGGGGCACGTCGGCCCACCACCGTCACACCTGCCGCGCCGGCCGGGCGGCGCCCGCGGGACCGCGGGTCGCGGGTCCAGGCGGCGTCGGCCGGCCAGCACTGCGCGTCCCGCACCTCGGCCACTCCACGACCACCGGACCGCCGGTCACGCGCCTCCGCGACGCCACGGCGGCAGGACGAGCGGCCGCACATCCCCGCCGAGCCACTGCCGCCGGACCGCCGGTCCCGCGTTCCTGCCGATCCCGCGCCAAGCCGCCGTTCGCGCGTCCCTGCCGAGCCGCCCCCGCCGGACCGCCGGCCGCGCGTCCCTGCCGAGACCCTGCCAAGCCGCCCATCGCGCGTCCCCGCCGCGTCACGCCCGCCCGCGTGGGGATCGCACTGTCTCAGCGCGCTGTCCGCACCGCCCACACCGCCGGCAGCGACCACCTCGTCCACACCGCCGGCACCGACCGCCTCGCCCGCGCCGGTGCGCGGCTCGCCGGGCGTCACCACGCCACCTCCCGGGCCGTCGCGTCGGCGCGGGCGGCGTCGAACGCCTCGCGCAGGACGGCCTGTTCGTCCGGGTCCGGGCCCGCGCCGCGCACATGCGCGACGAAGTCCTCGGCGATCTGCTGGTCGCTGCGTCCGGCGAGCCGCCGCGCGTAGGTGACCTGGGGGTCGTCGGGCGCCCGCTCCGGGTCGAAGACCAGACTGAGGGTGTGCGGGAAGCGCTCGCTGAGCCGGGCCATGGGGTCGGCGGGACGGACCGCGTCGGTCAGCGTGGCCTCCACCCAGGACTCCTCGTACCGCGCGAGGGCGGGGTCGGCGAGCAGCTCCTCCAGGGTGCCGCGCAGCCGGGCCAGCGGACGCGGCACCGGGCAGTCGACGCGCTCGGCGGCGAGCGTACCGTCCTCGCCGAGGTCGACCAGCCACATGCTCTTGCGGTGGTCGGCCTCCGAGAAGGAGTACGCCAGCGGGGAGCCGGAGTAGCGGACGCGCTCGGTGATGGTCTGGCAGCCGTGCAGATGGCCGAGGGCCGCGTAGTCCACCCCGTCGAAGACGGCGGCGGGCACGGCGGCGACCCCGCCGACGGTGATGTCGCGTTCGCTGTCGCTGCCCTGCCCGCCCGTGACGAAGGCGTGCGCGAGGACCACGGAGCGGGTGCCGGGCGCGCGCGTGGCGAGGTCGGCGCGCACGCGGTCCATGGCCGCGGCGAGGACGGCCTCGTGGCCGGCCTTGTCGACCCCGAACGTGTCCTTGACCAGCGCCGGTTCGAGGTACGGCAGCCCGTAGAAGGCGACGTCCCCGTACGCGTCGCGCAGCACGACGGGGGTGGCGCAGCCCGCGGGGTCGGTACGCAGGTGTATGCCGGCGCGGTCGATGAGGCCGGCGCCGACGCCGAGGCGGCGGGCGGAGTCGTGGTTGCCGGAGATCATCACCGTGGGCACGCCGAGGTCGGCGAGGCGGTGCAGCGCGTCGTCGAACAGCTCGACCGCGGCGAGCGGCGGGACCGCGCGGTCGTACACGTCTCCCGACACCACCACGGCGTCGACGCCGTGCTCCCGCACGGTCGTCACGAGGTGGCCGACGAACTCGGCCTGGGCGCCGAGCATGTTCACCCGGTGGAACGCCCGGCCGAGGTGCCAGTCGGAAGTGTGCAGCAGTCTCATGATCCCCGAGACTAACGGCCGGGTCTGACATCACGGCCGGTTACTCCCGTAACGGCCCGCCATGACCGTTCCCGCGTAGGTCAGTTACGTACGCATTGCCCGATATGTCAGGCGTCGCCGTAGGCCTCGCCGCCCAGCTCGAAGCCGGCCGTGCCCGCCGTCACATCGGCCAGCCAGGCGCGGAAGGCGTCCACGTCGGCGTCGGGCAGTCCGATCTCGAGGGTGACCGCCTCGCCGTAGCGCACGTCCCGCACCTCGCGGCCGGTGGAGCGCAGGTCGTTCTGCACCTTGCCGGCCCGCTGGTGGTCGACGGTGACGGTGGCCAGCCGGAACCGCCGCCGCGTGATCGTGCCCAGCGCGTCCAGGGCCTCGCCGACGGCGCCGCCGTAGGCGCGGATCAGACCGCCCGCGCCGAGCTTGATCCCGCCGTAGTAGCGGGTGACGACGGCGACGACGTACCGCATGTCGCGGCGCAGGAGCATCTGCAGCATCGGCACGCCCGCGGTGCCGCCGGGCTCCCCGTCGTCGCTCGCCTTCTGTACCGAGGCGTCGGCGCCGATGACGTAGGCCCAGCAGTTGTGCGTGGCGTCGGCGTGCTCCTTGCGGACCGCGGCGATGAACTCCGGCGCCTCCCGCTCGGTGGCGGCCGGTGCCAGCGCGCACAGGAAGCGGGAGCGGTTGACCTCGGTCTCGTGCACACCGGGGCGGGCGATCGTGCGGTACTCGTCCTGCATCCGGCCAGCCTATGCGCACCGGCGGGACGACCTCGCCTCAGTCCTTCCGGACGCCCCTCGGCACGATCAGCGACGTCAGCAGGGCGGTGCCGGGGGCGAGCGCGGCCCAGTCGGGGCCGTACCAGGCGAGGACCGCGATCGCCGACGTGGGGAACTTCACCCGGACCCGCTCCAGGGCGTCGCCGACGCCGTCCCGGGCCAGCATGAGCACCAGGTCCTCCAGGCCGGGGTTGTGCCCGACGAGCAGCAGGGTCTCCACCTCGGGCGGGGTCTCCCGGGCGACGGCGAGCAGGTCGTCCGGTGCGGCCGCGTACAGCCGCCGCTCGTGGCGGACCGGCGGCGGGGTGCCCCACTCGGCGGCCGCCAGCTCCCAGGTCTGCCGGGCGCGCAGCGCAGTGGAGCACACGGCGAGGTCCGGCAGCAGGTCCGCCTCGGCGAGCGCCCGTCCGGCGGCGGGGGCGTCGCGGCGGCCGCGCGGCCCGAGCGGGCGCGCGTGGTCGGGGACGCCCTCCGGCCACGCCGACTTGGCGTGCCGCAGGACGACGAGACGGCGCAGCGGGCCGGCCCCGGAGCGCGCGGCGCTCACGACGGCGCCCCGTGGACACGGGATGCCGCGCTCACGACGGCGCCCCGAGTGCGCGCATCGCCAGGCTCACGACGGCGCCCCCACGTCGCGGGTGAGCTCCAGGCCCAGCAGCCGGTCCGCGTAGGCGTACGTCTCGAAGCGGGCGCCTTCCGGCAGCTCCGGCCCGGCCTGCTCCACCCGGCGCAGGACGTCCAGCACGGCCGGCATGTCCAGATCGCTCTCCCACGCGGCGCGCAGCCCGCCGCGCACCTCTTCGGGGATGGGCCGTGAGGGGTGCTGGGACCAGGCGGCGACGGCGCGGCGCCAGCGGGCGAGCGTGGCCTCGGCGGCGCCCAGCACGTCCGCGTCGAGCCGGGCCGGCGCGGTCCGGGGCCGGGACAGCAGCGCGAGGCGTACGGCGGCGGGGTCGGTGTCGGCCGGAAGGCCGTCCTGCGGTGTCACGGGACCGACGGTGAGCCGCACGCCTTCGGGGGCCGCGCCGCCCTCCGTCACGACATGGATGACCTGGGCCTCCCCCAGGCCGGCCCCCACGTCATGGCTGTCCTCCAGCGGCCGCATGCCGAGCGCGGCGGCGCTCGCGCGCAGCTCCGCCTGGTCGTGCCGCCCGGCCAGCAGCGCCCACACGGGCGTGCCGCCGAGTTCCAGGGCGCGTACGAGCAGGTCGGTGACGAGCAGGACGCGCAGCGAGGCCGTGTCGTGGCCGGGCGCGTGCGCCTCGATGCGGGTCAGGCCGCGGCGCACGGGGGCGGCCTCGACGAACTCTCCGGTACGGGCGTCGGTGATGCGCAGCACGCAGTGAGCGTAGGCCCGTCGGCGTCCCGGCGCAGGTGGAATCCCGGCCGCCCCTCGTGGGTTGTCGTCCGGGAGAGGTTTTCGCATCCGTTTCTTCGGCCCAGGGAGGCCATCGGTGTACGGCGACGAGGCAACCATCCGCAAGATCCTCACCGAGCTCGGGGACACCTGGGCCGTGGTCGGCCTGTCCGCGAACCGCGACCGCGCCGCGTACGGCGTGGCGCAGGTCCTCCAGCGCTTCGGCAAGCGGATCGTGCCGGTCCACCCGAAGGCGGAGACGGTGCACGGCGAGCAGGGGTACGCCACGCTCGCGGACATCCCGTTCGAGGTCGACGTCGTGGACGTCTTCGTCAACAGCGACCTGGCCGGCGGTATCGCCGACGAGGCCGTCGCCAAGGGCGCCGAGGTGGTCTGGTTCCAGCTGGGCGTGATCGACGAGGCCGCGTACGCGCGCGTGCGGGAGGCGGGCCTGGAGATGGTGATGGACCGCTGCCCCGCCATCGAGATCCCCAGGCTCGGCTGACCTGCGGAGGCCCGACGGCGACCGGTATCGGTACCTGCGGAGGCCCGACGGCGACCGGTATCGGTACCTGCGGTGGCCGGACGGCGGCCGGTATCGGTTCGCCTGTACGGAGCTGACCGGCCGTCACCACCGCGCGCACCTCGGGCCGTGGTTCCGCGCTCCCCTTCTCGGGCTCAGTCGTGCGGCGGCCGGTCCGTCAGCCGGTGGTCGGCGACGTTGAGCGCCTCGTCCACCAGGCGGCGCAGATGGCCGTCGCGCAGGGTGTAGATCACCCGGCGCCCCTCCTTGCGCGTGGTGACCAGCCCGGCGAGCCGCAGCCGGGCGAGGTGCTGGCTGACCGCCGGACGCGCCGCCCCGCACGCCTCCGTGAGCGTGGTGACGTCGGCCTCCTCGGCGGCCAGGGCGTGCAGCAGGGCCAGCCGGGTGCGGTCGCCGAGCAGGGCGAGCAACTCCGCCGCGAGCGCGAACTGTTCCTCGCCGGGTGTGCGCGGGTGCGCATCATGTGCAGATGACAGGTGCATGCGTGCGCTCATACGCACATAATGGCGCCGCGGACGGGGTACGTCCACCACCACCGCGGAAGGAGACACGCGTGAACCACCGGCACGACCACGAGCACCGGCCGCCCGCGCACGGTCACGGCGAGCAGCAGCACGGGGCGCACCGGCACGGGCATCCACACGGGGACCATCCGCACGGGGAGCACGGGGAGCACGGGGAGCATCCGCACAGGGCGCACGGCCACGAGGACCATGCGCACGAGCCGCACGGCGGGCGCCGGCACGCCGGCCTGCGGCACCGCCTGGCGCATCTCCTCACCCCGCATTCCCACGAGAGCGCCGACAAGGTGGACGCCGCCCTGGAGTCCTCCGCGCGCGGCATGCGCGCCCTGTGGGTGTCGCTGGCGGTGCTCGGCGTGACCGCGCTGGCGCAGGCACTGGTGGTGGCGGTGTCCGGCTCGGTGGCGCTGCTCGGCGACACGGTGCACAACGCCGCGGACGCGCTGACGGCCGTACCGCTCGGGATCGCCTTCGTACTGGGGCGGCGGGCGGCCACCCGGCGCTTCACTTATGGCTTCGGGCGCGCCGAGGATCTGGCCGGACTGGTGATCGTGCTGACGATCGCGGCGTCGGCGGCGTTCGCCGGCTGGACGGCCGTCGAGCGGCTGCTCGATCCGCGGCCGGTGGAGCACGTCGGCGCGGTCGCGGTGGCCGCGCTCGCCGGGTTCGCGGGCAACGAGTGGGTGGCCCGGTACCGGATCCGGGTCGGCCGGGAGATCGGCTCGGCGGCCCTGGTGGCCGACGGGCTGCACGCCCGCACCGACGGGTTCACCTCCCTGGCCGTGCTGCTGGGCGCGGGCGGCTCGGCGCTGGGCTGGGACCTCGCCGACCCGGTGGTGGGACTGGCGATCACCGCGGCGATCGCGCTGGTGCTGCGGGACGCGGCCCGTGAGGTGCTGCGCCGGGTGATGGACGCCGTCGACCCGGCCCTGGTGGACCGGGCGGAGGCGGCACTGCGCACAGTGCCCGGGGTGCGTGGGGTGGGTGAGCTGCGGCTGCGCTGGATCGGGCACCGGCTGCGGGCCGAGGTCGCGGTCGTCGTGGACGGCGAGGTGTCGGTGCGCCGGGCGCACGCGATCGCCGTGGACGCCGAACACGCCCTGCTGCACGCGGTGCCGCGGCTGACGGCGGCCCTGGTGCACGCGGATCCGACCCCGGCGCCGGGCGAGACGGACCCGCACCTGGCACTGGCCCACCACGCACGCACCGCCTGACGCCACCCCTGGGGGGCCGACCGTCGCTCAGGCGACGCCCAGGCCCTCCAGGACGACCGCGCCGGGCAGTTCGGCGAACGCCTTGCCCGGCACCAGCAGCTTGCCGCGCCGCCGTCCGCTGCCGACCAGGACGTACGGCAGGTCGACGACGGCCGCGTCCACCAGCACCGGCCACGCCTCGGGCAGCCCGACGGGCGTGATGCCGCCGTACTCCATGCCCGTCTCCCCCGTCGCGGTGTCCATGGACGCGAAGGAGGCCTTGCGCACGCCGAGGTGGCGGCGCACCACGCCGTTGACGTCGACCCGGGTGGTGGACAGCACCACGCACGCCGCGAGGGTGGTCTCACCGCCGCGCTTGCCGGCCACGACCACGCAGTTCGCGCTCTGCTCCAGCAGCTCACGGCCGTAGTGCTCGACGAAGACGGCGGTGTCCGCCCACTGCGGGTCGGTGTCGACATACACGATCTGCTCGGCGGGGACGCTGCCGCGCCAGTGCCGTACGGCGTCGGCGACGGGGCGGGTCAGCTCGTCGAGGCAGTCGGGGGCGGGGGTGGCCTGGTCGAAGTGTCCGATGGGTGCCTGCATGACCGCACGCTAGCAAGCGCGGCGCTCGCGGCGCGGGGGCGTCTCGGCGGGTGACCGGCACCGGCGCTCAGCGCACGGGCGGCACCGAGACGGCCATGATCATCTCCATCGGCTCGTCGCCCTCGTTGCCGTAGGTGTGCGGGGTGTTGGCCTCGAAGGAGGCGCTGGCGCCGGCCGGGACGCGGTGGGCGACGCCGTCCACGGTGAGGGTCAGCTCGCCGGCGGTGACGTGCACCAGCTCGACCGTGCCGGCCGGGTGCGGGTCGGACGGGCTGGACTCCCCCGGCATCAGCCGCCAGTCCCACATCTCCAGCGGGCCGGGGGCCTCGGCGCCGGCGAGGAGACGGTTGTAGCTGCCCGCGTCGGTGTGCCAGAGGCGTACGGCCTGCTCCTCGGGGACGATGCGCACCTTCGGGCCCTGCTCGTAGTCGAGCAGGGTGGTGATGCTGATGCCCAGCGCGTCACCGATCTTGACGACCGTGCCGATGCTCGGGTTGGTGCGGGCCTGCTCGATCTGGATGAGCATGCCGCGGCTGACGCCCGCCCGGGCGGCGAGCGCGTCGAGGGTGAATCCGCGCTCGGTGCGCCAGCGCTTGACGTTGCGCGCCAGGGACTGGGTCAGCAGGTCGAGGTCTGACACATTCCGTCCAATATCCGGGAAGTCAAATATTCTGGATGACAGCGTTCACTGCGCTGAACTACGGTGGGCTGCACCCGATCGTTCACCGAACTGTACTGCGAGGCGAGCCGTGACAGCATTCTTCGCCCTGGCCACCAGCCTGTTGTGGGGTCTGGCCGACTTCGGCGGCGGGGTGCTGACCCGACGCGCCCCGGCCCTGACCGTGGTGGTCGTCTCGCAGACCATCGCGGCGGCCGTCCTCGGGGCGATCGTGGTCGCCACGGGCGGCTGGAGCGAGGCGGGACCGCGCCTGTGGTTCGCCTTCGCGGCCGGGCTGGTGGGGCCGGTGGCGATGATCTGCTTCTACCAGGCGCTCGCCCGCGGTCCGATGGGCGTCGTCTCCCCGCTCGCCTCGTTGAGTGTGGTCGTGCCGATCGGCGTCGGGCTGGTCCTCGGCGAGCGGCCGGGTCTGATGCAGGTCGCGGGTGCCGCCGTCGCGGTGAGCGGCGTCGTCCTGGCGGGCGGACCGCAGCGCAACGGGGCACCCGTGCAGCGGCAGACCATCGTGCTGACCCTGGTCGCGGCGCTCGGCTTCGGCGCGGTGTTCGCGCTGATCGCGGAGGCCTCGACCACCGTCACCGGTCTCTTCCTCGCCCTGTTCGTCCAGCGGCTGACCAATGTCGCCGCGGGCGGCGCCGCCCTGTACGTCTCGGTCAAGCGGGGCGCGCCCGCGCTGCCCGGGGGCCGCTTCCCGTGGAGCGCGCTGCCCGCGCTGGGCTTCGTCGGGCTGGCGGACGTCGCCGCCAACGGCACCTACTCGATCGCCGCCCAGCACGGCCCGGTCACCGTGGCCGCGGTCCTCGCCTCGCTCTACCCGGTGGTCACGGCGCTGGCCGCGCGGGGCTTCCTGCGCGAACGCCTGCGGGGTGCAGGCGGCGGGAGCGGGACTCGCGCTGCTGGGCACGCTGCTGCTGGCCACGGGCTGAGCCGGGCCTCCGGGCTCCGGCTTCCGGGCTCCGGGCTCCGGCTTCTGGCCTCCCGCTCCGGTTTCCGGCTGTCGGCACCGGCTTCCGACCTCACGGCTCGGCTTCCGGCGTCCCGGTTCCGGGCTCCCGCTTTCGGTCTGCCGGTTCCGGCCTTCCGCCCGCGCCCCGGCCCCAGCACCAGCCCCCGGCCCCAGCCCCCGGCGCTCGGCCTCAGGCCTCCGTTTCCAGGCGGGCCAGACCCGCGGCCTGCTCCTCGTCCAGCTCGGCCAGGCGTGCCGCCGTCTCCTCGTCCAGTTCCGACAGCGCCAGCAGCTGCTCGGGGGTGACGCCCTCCGGTATCGGCACCGGCGCCGGGGTGCGCAGCGGCGGCTGCCAGCCGTCCTCGGGCGTCCATCGCCGTACGACCCGGGCGGGCGCGCCCGCCACCACGGCGTGGTCGGGCACGGTGCCGCGGACCACGGCGCCCGCCGCGACCACCACGTTCCGGCCGATGCGGGCGCCCGGCAGGATCACCGCGCCGGTGCCGATCCAGCAGCCGGGGCCGATCTCCACCGGCTCCATCCGCGGCCACTGCCGGCCGATGGGCTGGTGCGGGTCGTCGTAGGAGTGGTTGGTCGAGGTGACGTACACATACGGCCCGAAGTAGCAGTCGCTGCCGATGGTGACGCTGGTGTCGGCGATGACATGGCTGCCGCGGCCCAGCACCACCCCGTCCCCGATGCGCAGGATCGGCTCGGGGCCCAGGTCGAGGTCGGGCATCAGGCCGGCGGTGAGGGTGACCTGCTCGGCGATGATGCAGTGCGCGCCCAGGTGGATCCACGGCTCGCCGAAGACCGTGCCGAGCGGGAAGGCCAGCCTGGTACCTGTTCCCATCGCGCCGAAGCGGAAGCGCCCGGGGTGCTCCGCCGACACCGAGCCCGTGCGCTGCACCCAGGCCCAGCCGGCGTGGACGGCGCGCTGCGCGAGGCGGCGCCGCCAGGACGAGAACGTGTTCTTGCGCATAAGCACTCGCTCACCGTAAACCGCGCGCCGGGCACCCATCACGGTCCAGCCCTGTGATCTTCACCCCACCGGGTGGCGTACGGTGCTGCCGAACGACGATCGAGGAGGCACCCCATGACGCACCAGGCGCTGATCACCGGCATCGGCGGCAAGGAACCGGACATCCACAGCGAGGCGTTCGTGGCGCCGACGGCCTCGGTGATCGGGGACGTGACGCTGCGCGCGGGCGCGAGCGTCTGGTACGGCGCGGTGCTGCGCGGCGACGTGGAGCGGATCAGCGTCGGCGCGCAGAGCAACATCCAGGACAACTGCACGCTCCACGCCGACCCCGGCTTCCCGGTCACCATCGGCGAGCGGGTGTCCGTCGGCCACAACGCCGTCGTGCACGGCGCGACCGTGGAGGACGACTGCCTGATCGGCATGGGCGCGACGGTCCTGAACGGCGCGGTGATCGGCGCGGGCTCCCTGGTCGCGGCGCAGGCCCTGGTCCCGCAGGGGATGGTGGTGCCGCCGGGGTCGCTGGTGGCGGGTGTCCCGGCGAAGGTGCGGCGGGAGCTGAGCGAGGAGGAGCGCCAGGGCGTGACGCTCAACGGCACGCTGTACGCGGAGCTGGCGAAGACACACGACGACGTGCACCGCGGCTGACGGGCTCCCCGCGGCGAGAGCCGGCAGCCTCCGCGCGCGCAGCCCCGACGCGCGGCCGGACGTCTACTCGGCGGCCGGGACCGGCTCCGGCTCGGCCGCCTGCCGCTCGGCCGCCTGTGCCTTCTTCGCCTTGCGCTTGAGCACCAGCATCGAGCCCAGGCCGATCAGCACCGCCAGGACCAGGCCCAGCCAGGAGAACTTCTTCAGCCAGGACTCGGCGACGACACCGACGTAGTAGATGACGGCGGTCGTGCCGCCCGCCCAGACCACGCCGCCGAGGAAGTTCGCCGTGAGGAACTTCCAGTACGGCATGTGCAGCACGCCCGCGAGCGGTCCGGCGAAGATGCGCAGCAGGGCCACGAAACGGCCGAAGAAAACGGCCCACATGCCCCACTTCTCGAAGGACCGCTCGGCGGTGGCGATATGGCCCTCGCCGAAGTGCTTGGGGAACTTCTTGCCGAGCCAGGCCAGCAGCGGCCGTCCGCCCTTGCGGCCGATCGCGTAGCCGATGGAGTCGCCGATCACGGCTCCCGCGCTGGCGCACGCGCCGAGGACGACCGGATTGATGCCGCCGTGCTGCGAGGACAGCAGCGCGGCGGAGACCAGGACGATCTCGCCGGGCAGCGGGATGCCCAGGCTCTCCAGCCCGATGACGAGAGCCACCACCGCGTAGACGGCGCCGGCCGGTACCGTGTCGAGCCATTCCTGGACGTGCACTGCCGGTCCCTCCCGTGTTCACTGCCCTGTCTGTCCCGGCGCACGCCGTGGCGCACCCCAGGAAGCCTACCGGGTCGGCGCGTCACCCCACGGTGCACAAGATCGCCCCCCCGTGGACAGGAACGACTCAGGCGCGCCCCGCGTTCCCGTCGCCCACCGCCGCGTCGAGACGCAGCCTCAGATCGCGGGAGGACGCCCCGATCCACACCGTGCGCCGGCCGGTGCCGAGCACCCAGCCGTGGCGGGCGGTGTCCCAGCAGGACAGGGTGCGCGGGGCGACCCGGACGGTGACCCGGCGCCGCTCCCCCGGGCGCAGGGTGAGCCGCCGGTAGCCGCCCAGCACCCGTACGGGCTGGTCCAGACGCAGGTCGGGGGACGGCCCGACGTACACCTGCGGGACGTCCACGCCCGCGCGCCGGCCGGTGTTGCGGACGGTGAAGCCCACCTCCAGTCCGTCCCGCGTCCAGCGCGCGGTCGGGTCGTCGTAGGCGAAGGAGGTGTACGACAGCCCGTGCCCGAACGGGAAGAGCGGGCGCACGCCCTGCGCGTCGTACCAGCGGTGGCCCACGTGGACGCCCTCGGAGTACTCCTCGACGCCGTCGGTGCCCGGGTAGCGGCGCGGGTCGCCGGCGACGGGGTGGTGGTCGTCGTCGACGGGGAAGGTCTGGGTGAGCCGCCCGCCGGGGTCGCAGTCGCCGAACAGCACGGCGGCGGTGGCGGCCGCGCCCTCCTGGCCGGGGTAGTACATCTGCAGGACCGCGCCGGGGCGCTCCAGCCACGGCATCGCGGTGGCGGAGGAGGTGTTGAGGACGACGGTGGTGCGCGGGTTGGCCGCGGTGACGGCCTCGATCAGCCGGTTCTGGTCGCCGGGCAGGACGATCGTGGTGCGGTCCTGGCCCTCGGTGGCGTCCTCGTAGGCGAACAGCACGACCTGGTGGGCCTCGCGCGCGGTTCGTACCGCCTCGGCGACGTCCGCGGCCCGCGTGGCACCGGTGGCGTGCCGCAGCCGGAACAGCAGTCCGGCAGTGCCGCCCTGGGCGGTGATGCTCAGCCGGTGCGCGCCGGGCGTGAGCCGGAGCGTGGCGCGGCGCACGGCGAGGCCGTCGGGGGTGGTGCCGATGAGACCGCCGCGGAAGGACTCGCCCCAGCCGGGGGCGATCGGGAACAGTTCGGTGCCGTCGAGCCGCACCTTCGGACGGCCGGTGGGGGCGCCCGAGAAGTGCAGCACGAAGGTCCACTCGTCGGCCTCGCCGACGGTGAGCGTGCCGTCGTACGTCCATGTCGACCCGGCCGCGACGCGCGTGCCCTCCTCGGCGAGGCCCGGGGTGAGCGCGCCCGCCGGGATCGGCCGGCCGAACAGGTCCTCGCCGAGGGCGTAGGTGACCTCGCCCCGGGCGCGGGCACGCAGGGCCTCCAGCGGGCTGTCGGCGTGGTCGGGGACGACGTGGGCGCTGCCGCCGCCGCTGACGAAGGGCAGCGCGCCGGTCGGGCCGATCACGGCGAGGCTGCCGCTGCCGAGCGGGAGGGTGCCGTGCGCGTTGCGCAGCAGGGTGGCGCCGGCCTTGGCGACCTCCAGCGCGACGGCGGCGCCGGCGGGCGCGTCCCGGTCGGGCCGGGGCGGCGCGCTGCCGTCGAGCAGCCCGAAGCGGTCCATGACGGCCAGGACACGGCCCACGGCCCGGTCGACGTACCGCTCGGCGACGCGTCCCTCGTCCACGGCCTTCCGCAGCGCCGCACCGAACCAGGTGCCGTTCGGCATCTCCATGTCGAGGCCGGCGAGGAGGGCCCTGTCCGTGCTGTGCGCGGCGTACCAGTCCGTCATGACCCAGCCGTCGAAGCCCCACCGGTCGCGCAGGACCCCGGTCAGCAGAGCCTCGTTCTCGCACGCCCAGACGCCGTTGACCTTGTTGTAGGCGCCCATCACGGCTCCGGTGCCGGCCCGGACGGCTGCCTCGAAGGCACGCAGCTCGACCTCGTGCAGGGTGCGTTCGTCGACGCGCACGTCCACGGACATGCGGTCCTTCTCCTGGTTGTTCATCGCGAAGTGCTTGACGGTCGCGATCAGTCCCTCGGCCTGGATGCCCGCGATCTCGGCGGCGACGAGATCGGCGGAGAGCAGCGGGTCCTCGGCGAAGGTCTCGAAGTTGCGCCCGGCGTACGGGGTGCGGATGAGGTTGACCATCGGGGAGAGCAGCACGTCCTGCCCGAGGGCGCGGCCCTCGCGGCCGATGACCTGCCCGTAGCGGCGGGCGAGGTCCGGGTCGAAGGCGGAGGCGAGGAGGACGGGCGCGGGCAGCGCGGTCGCGGGCCGGGTGACCCGCACGCCGGCCGGGCCGTCGGCCAGCCGCAGCGGCGGGACACCCAGGCGGGGGACGCCGGGGACGTACCCGGCCTCGCCGAGCGCCGCCGGGTCGGGGGCGCCGTGCAGCAGGGAGATCTTCTCGTCGAGGGTGAGGGCGCGCAGGAGGCGCTCGACGCGGGGCGTGCGGGCGGGGGCTGCGCCGGGTCGTCGGCCGCGCGCCGCGGCGCGGGGGGCGAGGGCGAGGGAACCGGTGGCCGCCGCGACGACGGCGAGCGTGCCGCCGAGCAGCGACAGGGCGGCTCGCCGGGGGACGGTGTCGGACATGTGCCGTCACTCCTTCGGTGCGCGGGCACGACGATGTGAACCGCAGGGCGCCCCGAAGTCCCCGCTCCGGCTCCGGGCCCTGAACGCGTCGCCGGGCACGGCGATTGATGACCCGTCAGAAACGCCGTGGCGCGTCGGCACCGTACGACCGGGGATGACTCGAGTCAACGAAGCGCGGGGGAAAACGCCGGGCGCGGGGGCGGACGGGGCATGCGGGGGCCGCCGGACGGGTGGCGGCCCCCGCGGGGATCAGCCGCGCCGTGCGGGGGACGGCCCGAAGGTGAAGGCCGGCGCCGGCGCGATGCGCACCGCCGGTGGTGCCCCCTTCCGGGCGGGCAGGCCGAGAGGTGTTCTCGGTACGCCGACGCGGGCGCCCGCCAGGACGGATGTCACGGTGTGGATGCCGGCCATCCTCGGCCCGCGCGGTGGCGGGGGTTGGCGCCGGGCGCAGCAGTCGGCGGGGGCGTAGCGCGGGGTGTAGGTCGGGGCCGGCCGGTCACGCGGGCCCCGCTGCGTACGCGGGTCCTGTCGGGTGCCGCCGGGGTCGTGGAAGGGCCGGGGCCGTTCGCCCGGGCCGGCGGGCGGGGTGACGGCGTCGGGCCGCGCCGCCGGCTGACGCTGCGGGGTGACGCCCTCCCCGGCTCCGGAGTCGAACGCCCACCGCTGCACCGCCGACCCGTCCCGCTCCCGTACGACGACCGCGCCGCCGGTGTCCTGCGCGGGCGCGAGAAGAAGCCAGCCCCCTCGCCGCAGCAGCAACTCGCCCCGCACGGTGAGGTCGTAGGCGACCGCGACGGTGCGGTCGGCACAGTCGGTGAGCGTGACGCGGCGGCCGGCCGGGTCCGCGCCGGCGCAGAGGACGGGGTCGGCAGCGCTGCGCAGCAACCCGTCGGTGCCGTAGATCCAGCGCTGGGAGCCGGCCGGCGAGCAGTCGGCGAGCTTGAGGGCGGCTCCGGGGCGTACCTGGCCGGCGTCCGCGTCGAGGCAGCGTCCGGTGACGGCACTGCGGAGGCGCCCCTGCAGGAGTGGGGCGGGGCGCTCGACGGAGGCGGCGGACGGCACGCCGGGGGGCGGTGGGGTGGGGGAAGGCGTGGGGACGATGCTCGTGGTTCCTCCGGCGGGAGCGCCCCAGGTGTGGCCGGGTCCCCGTCCAGGGCGGCCCCCGGTGCCGAGGGCGGTACCCGTGCCGCCACCGGGGACAGCGTTGTCAGCGGAGCGGCTCTGAGCGGCGAGGACGGTGGCGAGCAGAGCGAGGGTGGTCAGCCCGACGCCGACGAGCACGGCCTTGGTGTGCCGCCCCGAAGCGCCGGGGCGGCCCGGCGGCGCCCCGCGGTGGCGGCCGCCGGGAGACGCGGGGGCAAGCGACGGCAGGGGCGGCACCGGTCCCTGAGGGCGCCTCGGCCGGGAGTCGAGATAGCGCCGGGCGCCCCAGCCGAGCACCGTCTCGGCGAGGAGGAGGCCGAGCGCGCCGTCGAAGTGGCTGAATTGTTCGGCGGCTTGACGGCAGTAACGGCACTCGGCGAGATGCCGGCGGACGTCGGGGAGCAGGTTTCCGCCGCGGCGCAGCGGGATGTCCAGGAGACGGTTGTGGAAGCGGCACTCGTCGGTGGGGGCGAGTTCCCGGTGGGCGCGGACACAACCGGCGCGGAATTGTTCCCGGGCCTGTTCCAGCGCGGCCGCGGCGGTGCCGGCATCGAGGCCCAGCAGACCGGCCGGTACGGATATCGGTTCGGCTTCGACCTCGGTGTGCCACAACAGGCATTGGCCGGCGCTGGGAAGGGCCCGGAATGCGCGCGCGGCGAGCTGCCGCTTTTCCAGGGTGCCGCCTCCGGCGGCACGCAGTCCGCGACCTCCGGTGGTTTTGCGCAATTCCGGCAACAGCGCGGACATTGCGCCGTCTCCGGCCCAGCCGTGGACCGTGTCGCGGACGGTGACGAGGATCTGCGGGCGCAGGGCGCCGCCGCCGCGGCCGGCGGCGAGCCGGTCGAGGACGTGGTGGGCCGCGGCGGTGGCCACGAGCTGGGCGGTTTCCGGCGAGCCGGCGAGACAGACGGCGGCGTAGTCGCGGGCGGCCGGCCAATGGCGGGCGAGCAGCAGGGCGACGGCGCGGCCGTGTCCGTCGGGGGTCGCCAGCCGGGCGACGAGCTCACGGTCCGACTCCGTGGGCATGCCGGTGGGGCGGGGCGGATACGGCGGGCGTGGGGGATGTGGGGGGTGTGGGGACTGCACGGAACCAATTCCTTCCGAGCTGAAGGGTGGCACTGCGTTCCCGCGGGGGGCTCACTTTCGCACACGCGCCTCACAGGAAACAAGGAGTTCGAGTGACGCTGCTTCAGCAGACGGAAATGCGCGGCGGGTTACCGCAGGTATCCGCATCCCTATTCGAATAAAGGCAGCCACGACAGGCACCAAAAGGCGCGTACGGATGGGGTACCCGGCGGAGGAAATCGCACCGGCACCCTTCTCATGACACACCGAGCAGGCCCCTGACCGGGTCGCCGACGAGGCCGCTGCGGCGGGTCCGTCCGACGTCCCGCTGACGACCGGACGGCACAGGCGAGCCATCGAGGCCCCCCTCCGACGAACCGAGGGCTCCACACCCCGGAGCCCTCGGTTCGTCGCACCGGATCTCAGCCGTTGGGCCGCAGCGTCCAGACGACGGTCATCTCGCCGGTGACGGCGCCGTCCGCGCGCCGGATCTCGATGGCGACCGGGAACTCCGGCCGCTCCCCCGCGTCCAGCTCCGCGACGACCTCGGCGGCCGGCCGACCGAGCGTGGCGGTCGCGGTGACAGTCCCCATGGCCAGCTTCTTGTAGGCGATCTCGGCCCGCACGGCGAGCGGCACGGCCCGCGCGAGCTGCTCCCCGAACGCGGCCAGCACGATCGCCCCGCTCGCCGACTCCCCGAGCGTGAACATCGCCCCGGCGTGCGGCCCGCCCACGTGGTTGTGGAACTCCCCCTGGTCCGGCAGCACCACGACCGCCTTCTCCGGCGTGGCCTCGACGAACTCGAGCTTCAAGGTCCGGGCCATCGGCACGGTGGCGGCGAGCATCTCGCCGATCGACATCTGATCTGCGCTCATGGCGGCATGTTACCCATGAGTAGCCTTCGGAGCCAGAGACTCCCGTCCGGCTGCCCTGTGCGGCGGCCCGCTTTTCGGTACGTCCCTGACAAGGCCCGGTGACCGATTCGTGTCCCTGGCGGCACTAGGGTGGAGCGCCATGTGGCCAGGACAGCAGCAGCCGCCCGGGGGCGAGCCGAACCCGAACGCGCAGAACAACCCGTATCAGCAGCCGACTCAGCCGGGGTACCAGCAGCCGAATCCCTATCAGCAGCCCGGTTACCAGCAGCCGGGATACCAGCAGCAGCCCAACCCCTATGCGCAGCAGCCGCAGTGGGGCACGCCGACGCCCGCCGGTGTTCCGCAGCCGGCGACGCAGCCGCTCGGGACCACCGGCGGCGGCAGCGGTGGCGGCGGGGACAACAGGACCAAGCTCGTGGCGATCATCGCGGCCGGCGCGGTGGTGCTGACGGCCGCCGTCACCGGGTTCCTGGTGCTCGGCGGCGACGAGGACGACACCGCGAAGGGCGGCTCGGACAAGCCGACGACCGCGCAGTCGGGGTCGGCCTCACCGACCCCGACGACGCAGCCGACGGCGTCTGGAGGGGGCGACAACCCGCGCGGCGGCGAGGCCGAGAAGGCGACCGTCCCGGGCTGGAAGGTCGTCATCAACCCCAAGTACGGCACCGCCTTCGACGTCCCCGCCGACTGGGTCGTCAAGGACCCGGGCCTGTTCATCGGGTTCGAGGACGAGCAGAAGGGCGACGGCTCGGCGTACATCGGCATGAGCGCGCCCGCGTTCCTCAACGAGAAGTGGTGCTCGTCCGCCAAGGACGGCAGGACGACCAACAAGGAGCTGGCGGCGGCCGGCACCAAGGGCGAGAACGGTGCCAAGGACACCGCGAGCGTCGCCCGCGGCGACTCCGCCACGTGGGCCTTCGGCGGTTACACCGACCAGAACGAGAAGACCTCCCGCAAGTACCTGACGATCGGGAACCCCGCGCCGTACACCACGAAGTCGGGCGTCAAGGGCGACGTGGCCACGAGCTTCACCACCGGTGTGCCGAAGAAGGGCAAGTGCGACACCGACGGCAAGGCGACCACGTTCGCCTTCAAGAACTCCGCCGGCAACTTCGTCGCCTGGACCTTCTACGGGGTCAAGGGCGTCCCGGGTGAGGTGCCCGACGCGACCATCCAGCAGATCCTGAGCACGGTCCGGCTGCACGGCGACCCGGTCGTGAACTGACCCCACGCGCCGCCTCGGCCCGCACCCGGGTTTCCGTCCCGCACCCCGCCCCCGCCCCGTGCCTCCCGCACGGGGCGGGGGCGGCGGTTTGTCACATCCCCGGGCCGTAGTCACCCCGTGACCACCACCTCCGCCCCGACCCCGACGGCCAGCCTTGAATGTCCGTGAAGCCCTCCTGAAAGCTTCAGGAGGGCTTCACTTGCGTCATCGTGTCTGACTGTGGGCGAGCCAGCGTTCGGCCCACTGCCGTTGCGCGGGTTCGACGTGCTCGTAGGATGCGATGCGCTTCGCGTGCTCCCGCAGCGTCGCGATGCGTTCAGGGTGCTTGGCGAGGGTGAACCCGATACCGACCTGCCAGTATCCGGCGACCATCACCACGTCACCGCTCAACGACGTCGCGGCGAAGGTCGGGTTGTTCTCACCCGATCCGAAGACTCCGTTCGCACAGCCGACGCCGGCGATGTCCCATTCGTCGCGGAGCAGGACACGCACCCATCGATAGGCGGGAGGATTCTCCTCGTCTTCCACATCCGACACATCGGCCGATATGTCCAAGCCGAGCAGAAATTCCTGTCGACCGTCACTCGCCGTCGAGAAAAGGCCGCACTCCTGGGCCGCACGCTCCCATTCCGCGTTGAACCTGGCACCCAGGTTCGGTTCGTCGTGTTCGATGACTACGTCCGAGCGGCCGTCTTCCAACTGCAGGTACGTCACATACCGCGCGACGAGATAGGGAACGAGATGGTCCCGAGTGTCGACCACTTCCAGGAAGGTGAATCCGGCGCGGGAAAGCTCTTCCTCAAGTGCCTGTGGAAAGTCGGCCGTCACTCTTCTTTCCTTCTTTCTTTCCTCGGTCGAACCGGCGGGCGGGCCGTGACCAGCCGACAGACGCCAAAATCCAGGCCGTCCACCAAGCCTGGGCCCAAGCAGGTCAATTTCCGCGTCCGCGACCTGGACGCGATGCTCACGCAGCTACGCGCCGCGGGCGCGGACGGGCCGAGGAGACGCAGCAAATGGACGGCGTCGGCCGCTTCGGCTGGGTCACCGACCCGGAGGGCAACCGCATCGAACTCTGGCAGCCAGCCTGAATGAATACAGAACCGACGAAGCCCCTCGCCTTGGTGTGTGAGATCACCACACCAACGGCGAGGGGCTTCGCCACGTCACCTACTTCAGCCTGCGAGATCAGACGGCAGGGAGAGCTTGCCCGAAGACTTCAGGGCGTGGAGCCGCTCGCCAGGATCAATGATCTGCAGAATCTGAAAAGCGTAAGCAGTCGGAGCGGGCGCGCGATTCGCGATGAGTTCCGAATAAAGCACCCACATGCCTTCCCGGGCGATGTCCTGACATGCCTCAGAAACTGCGTCATCGTCATTGAAGACAAGACCAAGAAGCAGGTCGAGAGATTCGACTCGCGCGGCCGGCGTAATATCGCTGGCCAATCCCGCCATCAGTACGGAAGCGACAGGGGCCGCCGGTTCGTGTGGGAACGACTGAGTGAATACATGCTCAGCGACTCCCGAGTTCAAAGCTTCATCACGAGTCTGAGCTTTGAAAAACCGGCGTAGATCGTCCGGCAGGTGCGCGGCGCTCGCACCGCATCCACACCGCAGATCTTCCCATCGAACTAGGCCGATCTCGTTGTCGACAAGGTCCATCAGATGCTCCATGCTCACTTGTCGCCCCAACTGCCGCCCGGCTCACCCTTGGCGTCCCGAGCGAAAATGCCTCGGTCAGGGTAATCGTCCTGGCATCGGGTGCACACCCTCTTCACGCGCACGGCGAACTCGCCGTTGTCTCCGCGGAACACTTCATATGCCTTGGTGAAGCGTACCGTGTCGGCACTGCCGCCCAGGGCCCCTACGCCGTTGCCTTCGGCGCACCACCCGCAGTTCGGACCTTCCGCGCCTGGCGGCTCCAGCGGCCGTGCTCCCGACGAAGTGAGTGCGATCGTACCGTCCTTCGTGCTGACGGTACCAACGTATGTGCGCTTCAGCCCGGCCCCGCTGCGTGCATTCTTCAATGCGAAATCTTGAGCCATTTGGTCGGCCTCTGCCATACGATCTTCGATCGTCCAATCGCCCGAAGCCGGGTGGGTCTCCACGCGAGCCGGATTCTTCACGGAGCCGGCGCCCCTCGGCGTGGGCCCCACGAACCGCCGTGAGTTGTTCACGGGGGAATTGCCAGTCGCCTTCGGCGAGGCGGAGCTGACCGACTTGGCCGCGGACGAACCTGCCGCCCCTTCCTCACCCGCAGCCGCCTCGACCGCGAGTGCGCCTCCGCCCGCTGTGGCTGCGACGCCGGCGCCGATGAGGGCTGAACCGCCTTCCGCGATAGCTGCTGTGATGCCGCCGGCGAGTGCGCCTCCGGCGCCTCCCATCGCGACGCCCTCGAGCATGGCGCCGCCGATGGCTCCGATGCAGGCGCCGGCGGTGGCGACGACACAGACGGCCGCACCGACGACTGCCAGGGCGACGAGAGTTCCTACGATGGCGGTCTTGTGCTTCTTGATGAACGCGGACGCGGCCTTCTTGGCCTTCTTCAGCGCACCGCCGATCCGCTTGCCGGCTTGTTTGAGCTGTGCGACGGCGTGATGGTAGTGCCGTTTCGCGCTCTTGATCGCATGGTGCACGATCTGCCGGGCACGGTGGTAGTAGTGCTTGGCGTAGTGGTAGAGGGTGGGATGGTGGTCACGGACGTACTTGACCACCTTCCTGGCGTAGTGCTTGGCGACCTTCTTGATCGCGGCCTTCAGCCCGTGCTTCTTCACCTGCTTCACGAAGTTCTTGACGTGCTTGACGGCCGACTTCAGGTGACGGCGCAGGCTGGAGTGGTGCCAGGCGTGGGAGGCCTTCTTCTTGATGGACTTCACCGCGCCCCACAGCGACCAGTGGCCGGTCGGGTCGGTGTTGGTCAGCGGGTTGTCGTCGCCGTAGGCGAAGCGGTCCGCGGCGACCGAGTCCGGGACGGGGTTGTTGGCGACGGTGTCCCGGGAGGAGAACTGGCCGATGTTGGGGTTGTACCAACGGGCGGCCATGTCGACCTGGGAGGTGTCCGGGTCGGTCCACTCCGACTGGTAGCCCAGGGCCCCGACCATGCTCTGCGTGGCGAGGACCTTGCCGAACGGGTCGTAGGTGGTCGATCCGGTCAGCGCCGATCCGGCGTCGGTGAACTGGCCGACCACGTCGTCGTGCACGTCGGTCATGGCCAGCACCTTGGTGCCGCCGGCGTTGATGCCGATCAGTGCGCCACCGGGGTCGCGACTGTAGGTGGTGGTGCCGTCGGAGGCCAGATCGTTGGCGATACCGGTGTAGGCGAAGGTCTGGTTGGTGCCCCCGTTGCCGGCGGTGACCATCCGGTCCAGTCCGTCGTACGCGTACGTCTTCCCACCGGAGGTGATCACCCGGTTGAAGGCGTCCGCCGTGGTGCTCGTGGTCTGGCTCTGTGCGTCGGTGACGGAGCGCAGGGTGCCACGGGCGGTGTAGCTGTAGGTGCTGTGGCCGTCCGACGTCAGTTCGTTGCGGGCGTTGTACGTGTAGGTGTCCGCGCCGACTCTGGTGCGGTTGCCCGCGTTGTCGTAGCCGTAGGTGGTCGTGGTGGTGCCGTTGTTCCAGGAGGAGAGCCGGTCGGCCCAGTCGTAGGTGTAGGTGTTGGTCGCGGCCCCCGAGAATCCGGTGGTGGTCTTGGAGGTCTCGTTGTCGTTCAGGTCGTAGCCGTAGGTGACCGATGCCTCGGTCCCGCCCGCCGGCTTGGTGAGGGTGTCGCTGGTGAGGCGGTGCGCCCAGTCGTACTGCAGGGTGCGGTTCGCCTTGCCGGTCCCGTAGGAGATGGACGACGGCAGCGACATCGTGTTGTAGCTGACGGTGGCGGTGGACCCGGTGGCGGCGTCGGCGATGGTCTTCAGCCGGCCCGCGGTGTCGTAACCGTAGGTGGAGGTGCCCGCCGCGTCGGTGCGCCTGGTCATCTCGCCGTCGCCGCCGTAGGCGAAGGACGAGGTTCCCGACGGTCCGGCGGTGGTGAGCAGGTTGCCACGGTCGTCGTAGGTGAAGGTGTCGTCCGTGTTCGGAGCGGCGGCGGAGGTGATGCGGCCGTCGGCGTCGTAGCCGAAGGTGTGGTCCGCGGTCGCCGCCTCGGCGCCGGTGCCGGTCTGCCTGGTCAGGTCCCCTGTGGTCGAGTCGTAGGAGTCGACGACGGACACGCCGCCGGGGGACGTCTGCTGCGTCACCCGCGCGTCGGCGTCGTAGACGGTGGTGTAGGTCCGGTCCGCGACCGCCGGGTAGGCAGGCGTGGACGGCTCGATCTGCGACTCCGGCAGGCCCCACTTGTTGTACGTGGTCAGCCAGTCGTGTCCGGCGACGGGGTTGCCCGAGGAGTCGTAGCCGTTGCCGTCGGTGAACCGGGTGAGGTTGCCGGCCGGGTCGTAGCCGAAGGAGGTGGTGATGAACTGTCCGGCCGCTACCGGCTGGACCTCCTTGGTCACCATTCCCGTCGCGTCGTAGGCGAAGGTGGTGGTGTGGCCGTTGCCGTCCGTGGAGGACGTCAGGTTGCCCTCCGGGTCGTACTGCGCGGAGGTGGTGCGGCGCAGCATCGAGGTGGCGTCGTACTCCCCGGTGCCGACCGCGTTGCCGAAGGCGTCGTACGTCGTCGTCGAGAAGGTGCCGTCGGGGTTGGTGACCTTGGTCTGCCTGCCGTCCAGGTCGTAGCTGAACTGGGTGGTGTTGTTCGCCCCGTCCACGACCGTGGTCTGCTCACCGGCCGCGTTGTAGGTGAACGACGTGGTCACACCGTCCGGCGAGACCGACGACGACAGCAGGCCGCCGGGGGCGTCGTAGTGGTTGGTGGTCGTGTACGCGGCCTGCGACGGCCGGCGCTCGACCTGCGTGGCGGTGAGCTGGTGGCCCAGGTAGTCGTAGGTGGCCTGGGTCACCGCGCCGGTGGGGTCGGTCACCGACAGCAGGTCACCGTTGGTGTCGTAGGCGGAGTGGGTCGTGCGTCCGCCCGGCAGCGTCTCGTCGACCTGGTCGCCGAGCTGGTCGTAGGTGTAGGACGTGACCTTGCCCAGCGGGTCGGTCTCGGAGGTGATCTGACCGGCGGCGTTGTACTGCGTCGAGGTCACCGGCGTGATCGGCGTCGAGGAACCCGGCGGCGTGTACGTGGGCATGGTCTGCGAGACCTGCTGACCCAGCGGGTCGTACCCCGTCGTGACGACGTTGCCGTTCGGGTCCTTGGTCTCCGCCACCTCGCCGAAGGTGTTGTAACCGGTGTACGCGATCGGGTGCGAGGCCCCGACGGTCGAGGTGCCCGTCGCCGCGTCGACCGTCTCCGAGTTCGCCGTCGGCGCCGTCGTGACCGCGAGGTTCCCGGCCTCGTCGTAGGCGTAGGACGTGACGTTGCCGTTCGCGTCGGCCGCCCAGAGGGGAAGTCCCCGCTGGTCCAGGTCCGCCCGCGTGGTGTGCACGGTCGAGTTCGCCGCAGGGAGCGTCCCGCCGTACAGGCTCGAGACCTGCGTGGCGGACAGTGCGCTGGAGTAGGCCTGGACATCGGATATCGAGCCGTTGGCGTACTCGCCCCAGGTGCCCGCGGACTTCTTCCGGGCGATGTCGAAGGTGCTGGTGGCGTTCCACGGGGTCGTGAAGGCCTTCGTGCCGGCCAGAGCACCGTTGACGTAGAGCTCGAACTGGCTCGCCGCGGCGTTGTAGACACCGGTCAGGTGAGTCCACTGACCCACGACAGGAGTGCCGCCGTACGCAGCGGTCCAGGCGGCGCCGGTGGTGTCACTGGCGTGAGCACCGAACGCCCAGGTGTTGGACCCGGAGGAGTAGTACAGCTGGAAGCCGCTGGTGATGGTGCCGTTCTGGGAGACGAACGTGGAGTTGCTCGCCGAGGAGCCGAGCTTGACCCACGCCGAGACGGTGTAGCCCGTCGCGGTGTCCACGACCGGACTCGCGGTCTCCGCGTACGACGTGGACGTGCCGTTGAACACGGCGCTGCCGCCGTGGTCGGTCGACCTCGTCACGCCGCTCGCGGCGGTCGCGGGGTTGTTCGCCCCGGAGGAGTCGGCCGCGTTGGTTCCGGACGTCTCGTTCAGCTTCCAGCGGCCGACCGGCGCGGTGTTGGCGTCGTGCACCGTCGCCGAGAGGGTGTTGCCGAGCGCGTCGTAGGAGTACGACGTCGTCTCGGGCGTACCGGAGGCGCCGGTGTGCGTGGACGTGACCACGTGGTCGTCCGGGTCGTACGACACCGTGTCGCTGCGGTTCAACCCCGTGGGGTCCAGCGTCGTGGTGGTCGTGCGGGACGCCGCGTCCACCGCGAAGGTGGTCGTGGCCGCGCCGTCGTCGGAGACCTGCTTGATCAGGTTGTCGGCGGCGTCGTAGGTGTTGACCTGGTCCACGAACGACTTCGGGTGGGCCGGGTCCGTCACCGCGTCCGTGCGCGTGATCGTCGCCGGGAGCCCGTTGTCCGTGTAGGTGTAGGACGTCGTGAAGCCCATCGAGTTCGTGACCGAGGCGAGACGTCCCGCCGGGTCGTACGCCCGCGAGTCCAGCGTCAGGGTGCGCGCGGGGGACGGGTTGTCCGGGTCACCTGTGTAGCCGGGTTGCGTGGTGGTGATCCCACGGTTGTCGGCGTCGAAGGTGTAGTCCGTCTCGTTCCCCGACGGGTCGACCTCGGTGACCACGTTGCCGTACACGTCGTGCGTGTAGGTCGTGGTCAGGAGCGTCTTGTCCGAGCCGTCCGCGTTGAAGGCCGAGACCTCCGACTTGGTGGCCATGCGGTTGCCCGAGTCGTAGGTCCACTCGGTGCGGCGCTGTCCGTCCCCGCCGGTCAGGTCCTTGATCGTCTCGGAGAGAGGGTTGCCGTCGGTGTCGTAGACCGTCGTCGTCTGCGCGGTGTGGGTCGCGCTGGTCACGCGGTCGAGGACGGGCGGGTCGGTCTCGGAGACGACCTGATCGTCCTTGTCGTACGTGTACGACGTCGTCAGACCCGCCGGGTAGCTGTCCGATGTCTCGGTGCTGCTCAGCTTCCGGCCGATGTTGTCGTAACCGAATTTCACCGACGCGCCGTTGGCGTCCGTCTGCCGCGCCAGGTCACCGTTGTGGTTGTAGGTGTACGTCGTGGTCGCGCCACCCGGCGTGACGACGGACGCCTCCAGGTACGCCGGGGCGTACCCGCTGTCCGCGGCGGCCGTGGTCGCCGTGGTGTAGGTCGTCGTCGTGGTCCGGCCGGCCGGGAAGCCCGGCACCGGCGGGGTGGTCACCGTCGTCTGGTTGCCGTACTGGTCGTAGCCGTAGCTCGTCAGGTACGTGTTGTCCGTCGGACCGGAGGAGCGCCCGTCCCGCTCGGTGAGCATCAGGTCGTTGCGCGGGTCCGGCGTCGGGTTCGCCGTCGTGTCGTCCGGATAGTAGGTGTAGTACTCCGTCGCGCACAGGTTCTGCGACTGGTCCTGGCACGTCGTCTTCGACACCACGTTGCCACGCACGTCGTGACCGGTGGTGGTCGTGTTCCCGTCCGGGTCCGTGGTGGTGTAGAGGAAGCCGGAGGTGTCGTAGCCGTAGGTGGTGCGGTTGCCCAGGGCGTCCGTCTGGAAGAGGACCCGGTCCCCGTTGTCGACGTCGTAGCCGTAGGTGATGTACTTCGTCGACCCGTCGGTGGCCGGCACCTGGATCTTCACCGTCCGCACCGGCGCGACACCGGAGGAGGCCTTGTACGCCGACCACTGCTGCGTCACCTGGGCGGCGCTCAGGGCCGAACGGAAGACCGCGACCTCGGCGAGCGATCCGTCCCAGTAGTCGCCCTCGTTCCCCGCGTACAGGGCGCGTCCGATCTGCAGGGCGCCGGTCGCGGACCACACGTTCGGCCGTGCGATCGTGCCCTGGAGCGTGCCGTTGACGTAGAGCGCGAGCTGGCCGCTCGTGGCGTCGTAGCTGGCCGCGAGGTGGGTCCACTGGCCGGTCGCCGCGATGGCGGTCGAGTACACGGCCTGCGTGGTCAGGTTGCCGCTCGAGGAGTCGGCCGTCGGAACCCGCAGCGCCCACTTGTTCTGGGTGTGCTCGTAACCGAGGTAGAACCCGGCGTGGTACGTGCCGTCCTGGCTGACGGCCGTGGCGTTACGGGCGGTGGAGTTGAGGTTCACCCAGGCCGAGACGCTGAAACTCTTGGAGGTGTCGACCTCCGACGTGCCGGGGCTCGCCCAGGAGCTGGAGGCGTTCGCGAACGACGCCGCCTTCACGTCACTGGCGCCGAACGGGCCGGCGGCGTTGAGGGTGACGTTGTTGTAGGTGGCGTGGCCGGTGTTGACCTCGTTGGCCCCGGCGGAACCCGAGGTGTCGCTCAGCCGCCAGTAGCCGGAGGGTCCGGCACCCATCACCGCGGAGCGGTAGACCTGCGAGGATCCGGTGACCGTGGGCGGGGTCAGCTTCCAGACGCCGCCGTTGTTGTCCGTTTCCTGGGAGATGGTGTCGTCGACCGCGTTGTACTGCACGTTGTTCTGGGTCTTGCCCGAGGGCAGCGTGATGGTCTGCAGCACCTTCGCGGACGTCGTGGCCGCCGCGTACTGGCTGGTGATCGTCGCCGCGTCCAGCGGCTTGTTGAAGATCGCCGCCTCGCCCATCAGACCGCTGTAGTGGCCGAGGGTGTCGGAGGGCATGTCGGGCCAGCCGTGGGTGTCCACACCCGCGCCGAAGGTGACGTACGGCTGGTTCCAGGACCACAGGCTGCCGGCCAGGGTTCCGGCCAGGGCGCCGTCGAGGTACATCGACTGGGTGTTGCCCGCGGAGGTGAGGACCACCTGATGCCAGGCGTTGTTGTTGACCGTGGTCGCGGACTGGATCGGGGCGCTGCAGCCGGCGGTCGTCGCGAAGCAGCCGTGCAGCTTGCCGTTGGTGCCGATGTAGATCGCCGGAGTGTTGTACTTGGTGTTCGCGACCGGGTCGGAGTCGGTCAGCGGCTTGTCACCGTAGTAGAACAGCACACCGCCGGCCTGGGACGTCTTGAACCAGAGCGACACCGACGCGTACGTGCGCGTCGCGCCCGGCGTGCCCGGGATCGACAGGTACGAGCTGGTGCCGTTGAACGACGCGGCGTGGCTGCTCGCCAGCGGCCCGGCCGAGCCCAGGGTGACGTTGTGGTAAGTGCCGTTGACGTTGCCCTCGTTGGTGTCCACACCGTCGGCGGCCGTCGTGCCGGACGTCTCACCCATGCGCCAGTACGCGAACGGGTCCGCGTCCAGCACGGTGGTCCGGTAATGGTTGCCGGCGGCGTAGCCGTAGGTGGTGCAGTGCGTGGGGTCGGCAGGCGGGCAGACCGAGGTCAGGTTGTCGCCGCTGTAGCCGTAGCTCCAGGTCTCGACGGTGCTGGAGTTCCCCGCCGTCGCGGGATCGGTCGCCACCGTCGCCACGTGGGAGACGGTCGCGCCCGCGGGCTTCGACCAGGTGAAGTTCAGCGTGCGGCCCGAGACCTGCGAAGTGATCTTGGTGAGCGGGCCGGCGCTGTAGTCGAAGGTCTCCGCGCGGCCGGCGTAGTCCGTGATCGAGGTGATCGCGTACGCGCCCGTCCTGCCCGTGATCCCCTTCTGGAAGAGGTAGGCGGTGTCGTCCTTGTCCACCAGCTTGTAGCCGGCCGGCGTGGTGGTCGCGGTCAGGGACGCCCAGCGCCCCGGCGGCGGGGTGAAGGAGCCGTCGGCGTTCTTGCCGAAGCCGACCTGCGAACCGTCGGGGTAGGTGATGTTGACACTCGCCACCGCGCCCGAGGAGTCCTTCACCTCCGCGGCCTCCATGTCCGCGACCGTCGACCAGCCCGCGCCGAACGCGCCGTCCACCCGCGGGTCCAGGGAGTTGTAGTCACGCTCGACCGACAGCGACGGGCCGACCGTCTGCACGTCGGCGTCGGTGTCGGAGGTGGTGTAGTTGCCGACGCTCGGATCGAAGTCGTGTCCGTCGGTGTTCTGCGACAGACCCGAGGTCACCACGGGCTGCGGCACCACGGCCGTGAGCTCGCTCTGCGTCCACGGCGAGTACAGCAGGCTGTCGTAGGTGCGCACCTGCCACAGGTAGGTGCCGCCCCAGGTCATCTTCCCCGAGGGGACGGTCCAGTCACCACCGGTGATCAGCCCCGAGTCGGAGATCACCGCACCGGTGGAGGCGTCCAGGAGCTGGAACTGGTACTTCAGCCCCGAACCCGGGTAGTTGTCCGAGTCGTAGCCGTACGCCACCAGTTCCGGCTTCAGCGTCTGGGTGTTGTAGTTGTCCGGCGGGTAGGAGGCGTCGATCTGCGGGGCGACGTTCCCGTTCAGCGTCAGGTCCAGGTAGGGCCGGTAGCTGGTGGGGGCGTTGACCGAGTCGAACTGCTTCCAGTGCAGGGCGTCGGTGTTCGTCGAGTACAGCGCGAGACCGTGGTTGCTGACCGTTCCGCCGGCGATGCCGTTGAACCAGGTGGTGTTCAGCGGCACGTTCATCCACGTACCCGTGGTCCGCGAACCGCCGGAGTTGGTGCACGCGGCACCCGGGTTGGCCGTCAGCTGTCCCAGCGCGGGGCTGTCGTACGCCGGGCCCGGGAAGGACGTCACCGACGAACCCGACCACGAGGCACTGATCGGGGCGACGGAGAACGGCTCGGCGGTACAGGTCGCGGCCCAGATGTCGAAGAGGTGCAGGCTCGCCGCCGACACGGTCTGACCGCTGATCATGCCGGTCAGACCCGTCAGGTGCAGGAACGAGTTGGCGCTGTGCGTGCCGGAGTCGTAGGAGCCGACCTTGAGCACGTCCTCCGTGGAGTGGTCGCCCGAGAGGTTGCTCTCGGCGTACGTGCTGTCGCTCACGGCCAGCGTCGGGTCCACCGTGACCGGCCACACCCGGTTCTTGGCGCCCAGCCACGAACGGTCCGCCGTCATGGTCAGGATCCAGTCGTCGCCGGACCGCGAGAGACCGTACTCCACCGCCTGCGAGGTCGTCGGCTCGCCGGACCTGCGGTCCACGCTCGAGTCCTGCATGAACGCGTGCGGAATCCGCTCCACCACGGCGCCCGAGGCGTCGGTGAACTCGACCGACCCCTGGTCGGCGAGGCGCGGCGTCAGACCCGAGGCGTCCAGCTTGAACGACCACGACGTCGGCGCGTTCGCCGAGGACAGGACGATCTTCTCCTTGACGCCGTCCGCCAGCGGTACCAGCTTCAGGTCCGTGTCCGGCAGCACGCCGGCGTAGGAGACGGTGCCGTCCGCGTCCGTGACGCCCGGCACGTCCTGCGCGCCCTTCAGCGCGTACGCCACGTGGTGCCCGGAGCCGGACTCCACCGACGCCAGCCGCTCGTCGCCCGCCACACCGGCGAGGTCGACCGCCACGTCGTTGGCCTTCTCCCGCCAACGTCCGCCGGACTTCACCGGCGTGGTGTCGATCGGCTTCCAGGAGCCGTCGGGGGCGCGGAAGTTGTGGCGGGAGAAGTACACGCGCCTGGTCGTCGTGCCGTTCGCGTTGTGGAACACGTCGATCTTCGCCGACGAGGCGGCCGCGTCGCGCTTGCTGGTCGCCGCGACGAAACCGTCACGCCCCTTGACCACCGCGGCGCCCGTGCTGTGTTCCTTCGTGGCGCGGTGGTGCCGGGTGTCGGCGGGCAGTTCGCCCTTGCCGGAGCCCGGCTTGTGACCGTGGCCGCCGTTAGCGCGCGTGCGCGCCGCCGACGCGGTGTGGGGCAGCCCGCTCGCCGAACCGCCGAGCTGCCGGGGCAGCTTGAGCGGCGAGGTGTTGAGCCAGTCCCAGAGGCCGCTCAGGGTCATCTTCGGCATGGTCAGAGCCGGGAGCGTCATTCCCTGCGCCATCGCCTCTTCGGCGGACGGTATGAACGCGAGCAGGAAACAGACCATCAGGGTGACGCCGCGCGCCAACCAGCGGCGGCGCAACCACCGAGGTTGCCGCGCTGAGCGGCGACGTGGAAGGGAGGACATGATCGATCCTTAGAGGAAGCATTGTGAAAGATCGATGCTTCCTTGGTGATCACGTTCTGACTACAGTCAATCGAACTTCTTACATGATCCTTACTGGGTACAAGGCAACCGTTGTCCGACCAGTCCCGTACTCCTGGTCCGTATGCGGAGGGAACTCTTCGAAGGGGATGTGTCAGGACGCTCGGGTCAGAGAGGTGAGAAGGTCACGCACGTGCTCCCTCACCTTCGTCCGGTCGCCCTCCCTCACCACCGAGACGTTCGCGGTCTCCGCCCCGTCGCCCACGACGACGAAACGCACGCCCTTCTGACGGGACGCCACCGAACGCACGGCGTCCACCGGCGTCGAGCCCACGGCCACCACCACCGAACAGTGCTGCTGCAGCAGGGAGTTGACGTACGGCACGACGTTCGCCTGGGTGTCCGGCCCCATCGCCGACAGGAAACTCGACCGCGCCTTGGTCGCGAGGGAGGCGTCCTGCATGCCGGCCCACACCGGCGCCGCCGGCAGACCCGGCGAGATTCCGCGGCTGTCGGTGAGCAGACAGGCGTCCACGTCGCGGTAGGCCCGCGCCGTCGGCATCACAGCGTCCTTCCCCGTGGACGGCCACAGGAAGACCGCCGCCACCGCGGCGGCGACCACGGCCCCGAGTCCCACGCCGAAGACGACCGGACGCCCACGCACCGCCCCCTGCGAAGCCGACCAGATCCGCCCCAACCACTGCCGCGACCACTGCATGTCCGTGTCCTTCCGGAATTCCGGAGTGACCATCACCCCGCCCGGAGGGGAGAATAGAACAGTGTTCCGACGTCGAGGGCTCCGCGTCAGCCGGGGCTTCGACCACCTGTCTGAAGACCGGGCAGGCGCAGCCGCGAGACCGTTCGCGTCCTCACCGATCAGACCAGCCGGGAATCAGAGGAGGACTCAGCCGATGCCGAACGCCCCGTCGGGCGGCACGGGTGAGGGCACCGCGTCCTCGTCCGTGACCGGCCGGGCGTCCCCGGTGAAGTCGCGCAGCGCCCGCCCGTGCTCCACCCGCGCGGGGAAGGCGTCGGCGGCGGTGAGCCGGGCCAGCGCGGCCGTGTCGACGGGGTGGTGCGTGGCGAGGAGGAGCGCGTTGCCGAACCGGCGTCCGCGCAGCACGCCCGGCTCGGCGATCAGGGCCAGTTCCCCGAAGACCGCGCCGAACGTGGCCAGTTGGGAGCGCAGGAAGGCGAACGGCGCCCCGTCGGCCAGGTTGGCGACGTAGACGCCGCCGGCCCGCAGGACGCGCTCGGCCTCGCGGGCGTAGGCGAGGGTGGTCAGGTGCGCGGGGACGCGGGAGCCGCCGAAGACGTCGGCGACGAGGACGTCGGCGCTGTCCGCGGGCGCCGCCTCCAGCCAGGTCCGCGCGTCCGCCGCGTGCAGCGCGATCCCGGCGGCGGGCGGCAGCGGCAGCTGCTCCACGACCAGCTCCAGCAGCCCCCGGTCGGCCTCGACGACGTCCTGCCGGGAGCCGGGCCGGGTCGCGGCCACGTACCGCGGCAGGGTGAGCGCGCCCCCGCCGAGGTGCAGCACGTCCAGCGGCCGCCCCGCCTGAGCGGCGGTGTCCAGCACGTGCCCGAGCCGCCGCGCGTACTCGAACTCCAGGTGCGCCGGGTCGTCGAGGTCGACGTACGACTGGGGTGCCCCGTCGACCGTGAGCAGCCAGGCGCGCTCACGGTCGACGTCGGGCATCAGCTTGGCGGTCCCGTGGTCGGTGGTGCGCGTCACGGGTATGGGCTCGGTCACCCGCTCATTGTCCCAGAGCGACCGCCCCGGCCGGGTTCACAGCACGGCCGTCACCGTCCCCGCGCCCACCGTCCGCCCGCCCTCGCGGACAGCGAACCCGAGCCCCGGCTCCAGCGGCACCGCACGCCCGAGGTCCACGGTCACCTCGACCGTGTCCCCGGGCCGCGCGAGCGCCGCCTCACCGAGGTCGAGGCAGCCGACCACGTCGGCGGTGCGCAGGTAGAACTGCGGCCGGTACCCGGTGGCGACCGGTGTCGTGCGGCCGCCCTCGCGGGCCGGCAGCAGGAACAGCCGCGCCGTGAACCGCCCCCTGGGCACCACGCTGCCGGGCGCGGCGACCACGTGCCCGCGCCGCACCGCGTCCCGGGGCACCCCGCGCAGCAGCAGCGCCACGTTGTCCCCCGCCTGCGCCTCCTGCATCGGCTTGCCGAAGGTCTCCAGGCCGGTGACGACGGTGTCGACGCCGGCGCCGGGCACCTCGACGCGGTCGCCGACCCGGACGGTGCCGCGTTCGATCGCGCCCGTGACGACGGTGCCGCGGCCGGTGATGGTGAGCACGTTCTCCACCGGCAGCAGGAACGGCGCGTCCAGGTACCGCTCGGGCAGGGGCACATAGGTGTCCACCGCGTCGAGCAGCGCCTCGACGGACGCCGTCCAGCGCGGGTCGCCCTGCAGCGCCTTCAGCCCGGAGACCCGGACGACGGGGGCGGCGTCGCCGCCGTAGCCGTGCGCGGTGAGCAGGTCGCGGACCTCCAGCTCGACCAGGTCGGTCAGCTCCTCGTCGCCGGCGTCGGCCTTGTTGAGCGCGACGACGATGTGGTCGACGCCCACCTGGCGGGCCAGCAGCACGTGTTCGGCGGTCTGCGGCATGATCCCGTCGAGCGCGGAGACGACGAGGATCGCCCCGTCGAGCTGCGCGGCGCCGGTGACCATGTTCTTGACGTAGTCGGCGTGGCCCGGCATGTCCACGTGCGCGTAGTGCCGGGTGTCGGTCTCGTACTCGACGTGCGCGATGTTGATGGTGATGCCGCGGGCGGCCTCCTCCGGGGCGCGGTCGATGCGGTCGAACGGCACGAACGTGCCGGTGCCGCGCTCGGCCAGCACCTTGGTGATGGCGGCGGTCAGCGTGGTCTTGCCATGGTCGACGTGGCCCATGGTGCCGATGTTCAGATGCGGTTTGGTGCGTGCGTACGCCGTCTTGGGCATGGCTGTACCTCGAAGCCTCGTAGCGGGAGAAAGGGGACCCCGAGGAACCGCCGACCCTCCCCCTGCGGGGTCCGCGGAACGATCCGGGGAGGGTCAGCTTCGGGCGCCGTCGACGGCGGCGAGGAAGACGGGAACGGCAGCCTTCGGGGCATCCGCGACCGCGGATGCTGCGAGAAGGAAGGCGTACCGGAACATGGCGTCGATCATCGCCGGGCCCCTGCCCGCCGTCCAACGATTTTTCCCGGTACGGCCGTTCAGCCGCCGATGTTCTTCAGCGCCTCGCGCACCGTCAGCGGCGCGAACCGGCCGCGCTCGCGGGCGAGGAAGTCGCGTACGGCGTCGGGGTCGGTCTTGGCGTATTCGCGCAGGGCCCAGCCGATGGCCTTGCGGACGAAGAAGTCGGGGTGCCCGCTACGGCGCAGGCAGTACGCGAACAGCCGCTCGGTGTCGGTGCGTTCGCGGTAGCGCAGCTGGTGCAGCAGGGCGGCGCGGGCGACCCACAGGTCGTCGTCGGCGATCCAGGCGTCCATGGTGGCCGCGAGCGCCGGGTCGGCCGCGACGAGGGGGCCGACGACGTGGACGGCGAGCGCGTCCACGGTGTCCCACCACGGCACGGTGGTGATCAGGCGGTGCACGACGGGCAGGAAGGCCGAGGTGCATACGCGCACGTGGCGGCGGAGGTAGTCGGCCGCGAAGTAGTGGTACTCCCGCTCGGGCAGCGCCCAGCAGCGCAGCGCGACGGCCGCGCAGTCCGCCTCGCGGGGGCGTGCCGTTCCCGCCAGGACGGTGCGGGACAGCGCGCGTCGCTCGGGGGTGGGGATGCCGAGGAAGGGCACGACGTTCTTCATGTACGCGCGCGTGGCGGCGGCGCGTTCGGGGTCGGCCGCGGCCCCGTACACCTCGGTCAGCCGCGGCAGGACGACATCGGCGAGCGCGCTGCGCGGCACGGCGGCCGGACCCGCACCTGTGACGGTCATGAGACGCACCATACGGCGATCAGACATGTCCGTCGGTTAGTGTCACCGGATGGTTGGTGCCAAAGAAAACACCGATCTATAGCCTGCGCGCAAGTTCGCAGGTGAGGGACCGGTTCAGGGGCGCCGGGCTGAGGCCGGCGCCTGCCCGCAGACAGCACGGCCCCGCCGCGCGTGAGGCTTCCGGACCCCCATGTGCGCGGCGGGGCGGGTGGTACGTGCAGCAGCCTGCTACCGGAATCCACGATTCGGAAGTGTGCGGACGGCATATGCCTCGACGGCCGCTTCACACCCCCGTGTGAATTCGCGCGCGCCCGCTGGCCGAAAATGACCCGCCCCGACGGGGCTCTTCCGGAGACCACTGTCGGGGCGGGGGCCAGGCGCAGGCCGACTTACCTGACTGTGCGTCAGAAAAAGCATCAGCCCTGGTGCTGACATGTGACCATGATCCGTCCAGTTTTGTCGAGTGCCTCGCGACATCCCGGACTGGATCATCGAACGCCGCCGGGAGCTGGGCGAGCGCATCGCAGACCTGCGCGTCGCCGCCCAGCACACCCAGGAATCCTTCTGCGAGGCCACCGGCCTGAGCCGCAGCCACCTCCAGCGCATCGAGTCCGGTGAGGCCGACCCTCGCTACGGCGACCTGCTCAGGATCGCCGACGCCCTGGGCACGCGCGTCTCCGTCCTCACCCGCTAACCCAAGAGGCCCCGCCCATCCGCCACGGGGGAAGCGGACGAGCGGGGCCGGTCAGGAACGGCTCACTGAGCCACCTGCTCCAGAACAAGGTCCCGGTAGGGCAGGTCGACGGTGGGCAGGTCGGCCACCCCGAGGCGAGCTTCCGTCTGGTCGACCCGCACCGCCGCGGTGTCCGGGGCGTCGCTGATGACCTCGGTCTCGACGAAGAAGCCGGCGCCGGTGACGGCGTCGATGCTGACGCTGACCCCTGGATGCATCGCGTGCCGGTAGGTGGTGCGGTGCTTCTCCACTTGGACCAGGCGCCGCATGCCGATGTTCTCCAGCAGCTGGTCCGCTTGCTGCGCCTGGTCGAAGGCGAGCAGGACGTTCGTCTCCTTCTTGGAGATCATGTCCTCGGCGCTGTGCGTCGCCGCGCTGGTCGGCGGCTTGTAGGTGATCTCGGAGAAGTCGCCGCGGCGCCGGACGCGCAGGCACTCCACCGTCTCCATGTAGTCGACGTCGGGACGGCTGTAGTAGGTGTCGACCTCGGTCACCGGCGCGTCCGGCGTCCAGCCGAGCCCGGCCAGCATCCGCGCCACGGTCGTCCCGTCGTCGGGGAGCCGGCGTTTGCGCTCCACTTCGATGTGCCCGTCCAACAGGTCATCCTCCTTGATTGATCGCTGAGTAGACGCGGGCGAGGCTGCCCTTGCTGCACCACTGCTGAAGGCAGTGCATCCCTTCCGACAAGGATTCCGTGTCGGCGATGGGGACGTTGGTGAACAGCACCATCTGCTTGGCGTCGCGCAGCGGGTTCGGCAGGGCGCGCCGCAGGTAGCGGTTGTAGTAGGCCCGGTCGCGGCGCCGCACGTCGCCGATCCTCACCGGCATGAGCACCGTGCGCTGCTCCTGGGCGGCCTCCGTCGAGTGCACGGCCACGGCCGCGAGCAGGGCGTCCAGCGTCATGTACGCGTACGTCTCGCGGCCCTCGCGGGTCACCCAGCTCTGCCAGACCTCCGCGCACTCGCCGTCCCCGCGTTCGGCGAGGCTGAGGAACGCGTTCAGGGCGATGTCGGTGCACTCGTCGAAGATGTCGCCGTCGACGGTGTGGTGGTCCAGGTAGTGCTCGCTGAGGGCCAGCAGCATGGACCGCTGCGAACCAGGTAGCCAGTCGGTGCCCGTCAGGTCGTAGTGCACCCGCTTGTGGCCGTGCTTGGCGTCGATCCAGTCTCCGGCGAGCGGGCCCTCGAGGTAGGGCCTGAAGCCGAGGACGCCGGATCGCCACACGTGGTCGCGCAAGGTGATGTAGTGCCGCTGCACTTCGCGGAAGACGCCCACCGGGGCTGCGGCAACCGCGCTGGTCGTCTCATCCAGCCTTTCGGCCGGCACGATCCGGGAGTCCTGCCGGAAGACGACCAGGTCGGCGTCGCTGTGGTAGGGGTGGGTGCCGTGTTCGAGGTACTGCGGGACGAACATCCGCAGGAACCGAAGCCACGACCGGGACGTGTAGGTCTGCAGCGACCGGTCGTGCAGGGACGTGCTCTTGACCGCGTACACGTCCCGGTAGGCGAACAACCCGCCCGGGCGAAGGATCGCCGGCAGTGTGCGGATGACCGCATGCAGGCCCGTGTAGCCGCCGGCGTAGGAGTAGACCTCGTGCAGGAGCGCGGAGGCGCTGATGACGTCCACCGGTTCCGTGAGGACGGTGCCGATGTCCTGGGCGAAGCCGGACACCAGCGTGCACTGTCCCACTCGGTTGAAGGCGTCCATGGCGTCGGCGAGGGACGCCGAGGTCACGCCAGGCACCTCAACGAGGGTGAGGCGCGGCTTGCCGGCGGGCGCCTCGCCCAGGGAAAGCTGGGAGGCCAGGTAGGCGACGGCGGAGCCGCCACCGGGGCCCACCTCAACAAGGTGCGGGCTGTCGGTGTGCAGCCGCTTGAGCGCTTCCAAGGCGAGGCACGCCTTCTCCTCGCCGTGAGCGTTGGCGGCCACGTCGAGGTAGGTGGACGCCGTCTTGAGCATCGTTTGGAATGCCGTACCAGACACATTCCCCTCCAGGGATGTGCGCGGTTGGAACCCCTCCCGCCGGGGCTTCCGGTCCACCGGGCGGGAGGGGCGTTCTTGGGGTGCGACCCTGACCCTGCGGTCGCCATGGGGGTGCGTCAGCTGGGCGTCCGCGCCAGCACCAAGGCGAGGACCGGGGCGGTCACGGCAGCCACGTACACGAGCAGGCCGGTGATCGTCTTCATCGCTGGGCGTGGCCCTTGACCTCGTAGTGGTCGCAGAGCGCGCGCAGCACGCGGGCCAGGCGCCGGGCGTGGCCGGCCTCGCCGCCGTAGCGGGGGGTGGCGTACTGGCTCAGCTTGCGGCGGGCCTCGCCGATGCAGGCGAGCGCGCAGTAGCGGGCGACGCTGTCCTTGGGCATCCGCGCGGCCTTGGCCTCGACCTCCGGGATCAGCAGCTCCAACTGGCCGCGCAGCAGGCCGGTGAGCGCCGCCAGGTCGTCGGGGACCGGCGGCGGCATCTCGCGGCCGTCCTCCGGCCCGAGCAGCTGCGCCGCGGTGGCCCGCATCGTGGCGATGTCGACGGGGGCGGTCGTGCTGCTGCTGTCGAGGGTGGCGTTCACCGAGTGACCGCCTGCCCGGCGCGGCAGCGAGGGCACTTGCACGGCGGGAAGGCGGAGGAGACCGGCAGCGGGTCCTCGCCGTACGGGATGACGCTGATCTCGCCGCGGTCGCGGGTGATCGTGCCCGCGCGGTCGACCTGGTAGACCCGGATCGTCATTTTGTGTCCGGGTGGGCGGCTCTGGGACGGGCCTGTACCGTTCGTCATGTCGACGCTCCCTGGTTGGTTTGAGCGTTGGCCATGCCCCGGGGCCGGTCGCGCGGTCGCCGGGGTCTGCTGGATTTCGCCGGTCACGGCGGCGAGTCCTTTGCGCGGCACCCGCATGTGACGATCTGCCACACGCGGCTGCTGTCGCGCAGCACAACGTGGCCGGCGGCGCGCAGGGTCCTGTTCACTGCTCCGCAGTCGAAGCAGGCTTCACCGTGGAGTCGGGCGATGCTCACCCGCCCGTCGATGACGGTGGGCGCAAGCTGTGTGTCGGGCATCGCGTCCCCCCATCTACTGCTGGTTCCTGCGCGTGCAATAGATAGTGGGGGCTGCCAGGTACCCCAAGTACCCCGCCTAGGGGTAGTAGCGGGTGCTCAGTTTGCGGAGCACCACTCGGCGAAGTTGGAGAGTGTCTCGGAATCCGCGCGCTTCAGGCGGCGCAGGGTGGAGGCATCTTCACGGACCCAGGGGTGTTCGCGGGTGTGCTGCGGCGCGATGCGCCGGGCGACCTTCAGCGACTCGAAGGCGTCGTCGGGCATGCCCGACCACAGCTGAGCGCGGGCCAGTTCGATGTAGAACCCCGATCGCCGCTCAGCTGGGAGATCCGTCGGCGGCTTCCACTGCCTGGCCACGTCCAGCGCACGCCCAACGTGCTCATCGCCGAGGCTCACGGCTACGGATACCTCGTGGATGCGGACCGAGTCGGGCCCGAAGGCAGTGCCGCGGTACACGTCCTCTGGAACCTGGTCGGCGAGCGCCTGGGCCTCTTCCAGGTGGGTGACGGCAGCCGATGCGTCCCGTGCCCGACCGGCGATGACCGCTGCCCTCATGTGCAGCGCGCCGCGAGCGGCGACCTCGTGCCGGCTGGACGGCGCTGGGGCGGTGTCCAAGGCCTGCTCGAGAGCACGAAGGCCCGCGGCGTGGGCGCGCGCGGCGAAGAAGGTCTCGGTGCGCACGTAGGCGACGGACGCAGCCAGCAGCGGATCGCCTGTCTCAGGCGCGGCCCACCTCATGAGCTCGATGAGCCGCGCGGAGAGGTCGCGGGCGCCGAACTTGTACGCCACCGCGTCGGCTGAGCGGTACGCCCGGACCAGAAGGCCGGCCAGCTCGGCTCGTTGCTCTGGCGCGGCCGCGTGGTAGGCGCGGGCCAGCTCTGCGAGCAGGTCAGGCATCCGGCGGGCGATGCGGGTGTACTGGGCGGACAGACGCCATTCGGCAGCCTCGCGGACGGCGGCGTTCAGCTCCGGGAGGGGCCGGATGGGGCCGTCCTCGGGCATGTCGTACGTGGTGATGACCGCGGAGAGGGCGGGGAGAGCGTCGTGCACCGGAGTGTGGGCCGGGCCGCGGTCTTTGCGGAGCTGCGGCGGGTCAAGGGACAGGGCGGCCGCGATGGCTTCGAGGGTGACGTCGCTGACGCCTCGCTCGCCGCGCTCGATCTTGCGGATCGTCCCGAGCGCGACGCAGGCAGCCTGGGCGAGCTGCTTCTGCGTCATGCGCCTCAGCCGCCGGTAGTAGGCGATCCGGCGCCCTACCTCGCCATACCCAAGTGCTGCCATTGCGGCTCCAGTTCAGTACGGTCATTTCACACCGTACCGGCAGCGAGACGCTCTGTGCACGCCTTGGGATGTGGCGAAGGGCGCCGCGTCGGGGCCGCAGCCGTGGTCAGCTGCCGGTCAGCTCCACAAGCTGGGCGAGGCTGTCGATCCGCCAGTCCGCCGCTTCCCTGACGTCCGGGTCGTCCGCCCACAGGTGCCCCCACGGGCCACGGCGCACGTGCGCCACACGGAGCCCAGCCGCCTTCGCGGGGAACACGTCGTTCGCCGGGTGGTCGCCGATGTACAGCGTGGCCTCGGGGGCTGCCTGCGCCACCTCGATGACCCGCTGGAAGAACTCCGGCTGCGGCTTCGCGACCCCCCACTCCCCCGAGGTGACGATGAGATCGGCCGGCAGATCGAGGCCGCGCAGAAGCTCCCCCGCGCGCGGTGTCTGGTTGCCCGCGATGATCACGCGCGCACCGGCCTGCCGGAGGGCTGCCAACACCGGGCGCACGTCGCCATAGAGGTCGCTCTCCGCGAGCTGCTCCCCTCGGCCCGCAGCCTCCCGGGCCTGATACTCGGCAACGACGTCGATGTCCGGCCGGGCCAGGCGCAGCGCCTCGGCGTTGTCGAACCCTTGGGCGACCACTGCACCGACGAGGGCGGACAAGGTGTGACGTGGGATGCCAAGCCAGTCGGCCCACGAAGCCCAGTAGCGGTCGTCCCGGGTGATGGTCTCGCCGACGTCGAACACAAACGTTTCAATCACGCCTGGAGCCTACGGCGCGCGGCTCCGGCCACGTACAAGCGCGGCCCCGCCGGCTGGTCGGCGGGGCCGCGCCAGGCTCAGTCACTCGCGCAGGTAAGCGAGGACCATCATCCCGGCGGTGAAGACCCCAAAGGCCGCGCCAGCGCCAGCAGCACTAGCAAGGTAGAACGTGAGGCCGCCCACAGCACCAGCGAAGATACCGGTGACAAGCCCGGCGATTCCGGCAATCAGGCCGAGGACTGTGACGCGCATCCCCTTGGGAAACAGCCCACCTGGGTCGGGCGGCTGTGTAACGTGCATAGCGTGGTCCTTGTCTCTGCGAAGTGACTCATGACCCGTTAGGAGCCCGCCGGTTGCCGTAGGAAGCCCGGCGGGCTCTCTGCCGTGGTAACTGGATTCTGATGCGACAGAGTCCGAAAATCCCAACTAGCCCGGCTGTTTGTGGCGTTGTTCACCAACGGGCCCTCTAGGCCGGTCAATTGTCAGTCCCGCGTGGTATGCGCACGGAAAAGGCCCCCCGCCGCCCGAAGGCGGCGGGGGGCAGCGAGCGTTCAGACGTACTGGCGGCGGTGCGGGTCCAGGGCGAGGGCCAGCGGCGACGACGGCGGGCTGCTGTCGCCGGGCTGGGGCGCTCCGTCCTTCCGGCAGACCAGGGCATCCGGGTCGTAGCTGGGGGCCTGGAGGCTGTAGCCGGTGGGGCAGGTCTGTCCGTCCTTGCCGTCGCGGCCGTCCTTCCCGTCCTGGCCTGCCGGCCCTGGCGGTCCAGCGGGGCCCTGCTCGCCTTGCGGGCCTTCGGGACCGGCGGGCCCTGGCGGCCCCGTTGCCCCGGCCGCGCCGGGCACGCCGGGCACGCCGTCGGCCCCCGACCGGCCGGGCGGACCCGCGGGGCCGGCGGAGCCGGGCGGTCCGGGCGGTCCGGGCGGCCCTGGGATGGGCACCGGCACCTTCGCGCGCGCCGGGAGGTCCTCGACGGCCTTCGCCGGGTCGGGCGCCACCGGAGTCTTGCCCTCGGCCTTCACCTGCTCTCGCAGCGCCCGCACATCCCCGGCCAGCGTCGACACCGCTGTCCCGCGCAAGTCCGCTTCGTGGGCAAGCTGGTCGGCGAGCTGAGCACGGTCGACGAGCAGCCATGACACCGCGGCCGCGCCACCGAGGAACAGCAGGACGGCCAGCGCCCACAGCAGGTGACGGCCCCGGTACAGGACGCTCTGCGCCCGCTTCACGGTGTACCGCCAAGCTGCTGCACCAGAAGCTTCAGGCGCGCGATCTCCAGGTCTTTCGCGGCCAGCTCGGCGCGCAGTGTGCTGAGCTCCTCGCGAAGCTCCCGGCGCTCCTCCTGGAGCTGATCCGTCAGCGAGTTGAAACCCGTCACGGCGTTGCCCTCCCGGGCTGCCCGATTCGCGCCGCGGGAGCCGTACATGGCGCCGAGCGCGGCCACGGGCCCGCCGATCAGAGCGGCGATCGCCGTCACCATGGCCGCGTCCACGCCCCCACCTTCCCGCTGACGCACACATCGGGCAGAGTCAGGCCCCCGGCTCGGCGGCGTCCTTGGTCGTCTGCCGGTTCGGGACAGCCCACGTCACGCCGAGACCGCCGAGGACCGCCAGGGCGATCGTGACACCCTCGGCGGCCGTCACCTGCCCGTCCTGGACCGCGGTCGCCGCGGCGGCGCTTCCGGCTGCGACGCCGGCCACGACTGCCTTCCACATCTTCGAGATCTTCACGGCTCAGCCCTCCTGCTCGTTGGTGACGTCCAGGTGCACGTGGATGGACTCGATGGCCTGCCGCAGCTCGGCGACGATCGCGCCGGCGTCGAGGTGGCCGACGCCGGAGGCCAGGGTGGCGACCGTCTTCACGAGCTGGTCGATGGTCTGGCCCTGCGCGTCGACCTTCGCGAGCAGCTGCTTCACCAGCGTGTTGGTCTCCCGGTCCTGGCGGTATCCGAACCGCAGGTAGCTCTCCGGGGACCAGTACCGGTTGCCGGTCTTGTCCTTGTCGCCGTCCGGGGAGGCGAGGACCCCGTCGGTCTGCCACAGCGTCTTCACGTCTTCATCGGTCGCCACGAGGGCCTCCTTGGTCTCGGTGCCTGCCGCCCAGGCGCGGAACTCGGCCTCGGTCATGTAGGCGATGGAGCGGTCCATGGGCTGGCTGGTGAACTGCCAGATGAGGGGGGTCCAGCCGTGCGGGCGCGGCTGGGGGGCGGCCTCAGCACGGTTGTAGTCCGCGGGCCCCCACGGGTAGGCCGGGTACCAGAGCGGCAGCCCGGCCGGGACGTGGCCGGCGGCGAGGTCGTCGGCGGACGTGTAGATGCCGACGCGCTGCCCGGGGAATGCGCGCTGCACGGCCCCGGTCCACGCCGACACGTACGCCCGGATCTGGGAGGCGGTGCGGCCGTGGTAGTTGCGGCCGTCGCTCATGCGCTCGAGGTCGAGCCAGTGGACGAAGCCCGGCCTCGCGTACGGCTTCACCGCGGAGATGTAGTTCGCCGCCTCCGCCGTGGCGTCCTGGTTGGGCCAGGCGAAGTGGTAGGCCCCAGCGATCAACCCGGCCTTGATGATTCCGGCGATGTGCGTGTCGAAGCGGGGGTCCCGCGAGTGCTGGCCCTCGCTGGCCTTGGCGAAGGCGAAGCAGACGCCGGCCCGCTTGTGGGCGGCCCAGTCCTGCGGGCCCTGAAAGGCGGATACGTCGATGCCGCGGGCGGTCACGAGATCACCGGCCAGGACCAGGTGCCGGGTTCGTCTCCCATGTGCCGGGAGGTGGCCCAGTAGGTGTCGTCGCCGTCGAGCATGACCTTGAGGTTGGCGACGTCGGCAGGGTTCGCGGGGAAGGTCTTCACGACCGTTGCCGGGTAGCGGTCGCCTTCACGGACGAAGTTGCCGTTGGCGCCGCTGTGGTGACGCTGCTGGGTGATGTGCCGGGCGTCTTCCTCGGACAACCGGTAGATCACCACGCGGCCGATAGCGGGCGGCTGGGGCATGTGGCCCTCCTTCATGGGGTCAGGCGGGGATCCAGGCCCCGTTGCGGACGAATCCGTGGGTGCCGCAGCAGGGCCAGAGCAGGGAGGGCTCCAGGTGCAGGGGCTCACGGGAGACGAGGGTGTGGTCGGGTGCGGCCTGTGCCTGCCACCGGCCTTGCTGGCTGCACCAGTGCCAGAACCACGGGTTCGGATCGGTCGGGTCCGCGGTGAGATGCGGCGGCACCCAGCCGTAGGCGATGTCCTCGCTGAGCTGGTGCACTTCGGTCCACCAGTCGCACCAGTTCGACGGTGGGTCGCTTCGGTCGCTGAATGCCACGGGCGGGCCTCCGGACATGAGAAAAGCCCGCACGCTGGCGGGCGTCGGTGCTGGAAGCGTCGGGCTACGGAAGGCCCCACACGTCGATGTTGCGGTAGTCGCAGGTGGCGGTGGACGGGCTGTTGACCCTGTGCTTGAGGGAGACCGTCAAGGTCTCCCCGGGCACCAGACCGGTCAAGCGCTTGGTCAGGCACAGCGAGATGTTGTTCGTACCGTTCACGATCAGCGCCGCGGTGTCGTTCGGCGAGTAGACCGTGCCCGAGGTCGAGCCGACCGCCTGCCAGCTGGTGATCGCGTTCAGGGTGCTGCTCGAGTTGCGCTGCGTGCACCGGATCGCCACCATCACCTTCCCGCTGGGCGGCACGGTCACCGAGCAGGAGAAGACGCCGCCGGTGGCATCGGCGTAGCTGGTGCTGGTGGTGGTGCGGGAGGCGGTGTCCTCCGCTTCGGCGCTTCCGATCGTGATGAGGCCGTCCACGTCCGTGGCCAGCGTCTGGAAGTGCTCCCAGAGCCGGGTGTGATCCGTCGACTCCGGGTAGTGGATGCCCTTCGCGGTCTGCTGCGTCATCCGCGCCTCCAGTTGATCGTGAGTGTCCAGGCGGCAGACCAGCTGCCGCGGCCGGCGAGCTGGATGTACGGGGAGTCCGAGCTGATGGAGATGGCGAGGCCTCCGCGAGTGCCGTCGACCATGGCCTGCGCCCAGGACGTCGGGATCGCGAACGAGCTGGCGGTCGCATTGACGGGCAAGCTCGGGCCCGCCGCGGTCTCGTTCAACGTGGGAGCGCCAGAGGGCCGCGTGGATTGCGAGACGAGGCGCAGCGTCGGCGTGCGGGCGGCGAAGTCGCCGGCGGACAGCCGCCGTACCTGAATGGTGGCGCTGGTGACAGTCGCCCCGGCCAGCGTCCTCGGCTTGCTGCCGTAGAAGGCACACCCGGTCATCCGCCCGTAGCTGGAGCCCGAGTAGCGGCCCTGGAAGGTGTCGAAGCTGTCGATGCCGCCGCCGTCGGAGCGCCAGTGCCCGTCGCGGTAGGTGGCGGTGGAGACCGGGGCGCACACCAGGCGGCCGGTCGTTGTGACGGGCTTCGGGTCGGGTGCGGTGTCGCCGCCGTCCGGGCCGGTGCCGGCCGTGGGCGGCGTGGGCGGTGTGCTGGGCGGCGCGGACGTCTTGGCGATCACCCAGTACACGGAGCCGAGCCGGATCAGCAGCAGGAGGTCACCCGCGGCGACGGTCAGCCCGGTCACCACGCGGGCGGTGACCTCGATGCCGGCGACCCGCACGATGCAGGCCCCGTTCGCGGAGGCGGTGCGGGCTACGCCCGGCAGTGCCCCCTGCCCTGCGGTTGAGATTTTGGTGTCCGCCCAGTCGGCCATCTACAGCACCCTCACGGTCAGGGTCATCTCCTGCGGCGAGTACGGCAGGCTCATGGACTCTATGACGCACAGCGTGTTCTTCAGCCCGGCCCCGGTCACCGAGACGACGTCGCCGGTCATCAGCCCCGGGTGCGGGACCAGGGTGACCGTGAACTTGCGGCCGGCGGTGCGGCGCAGCCGCTTCAGGGTGGTGGCGGCCGCGTCCCGGCACTGGGTGATCGTCGTCAGCAGCGGTGAGGAGAACTTGTACGGCACGGGCAGGGGGCTGAAGGTGCCGCCGTAGCGCAGAGGGCTGCCCGGCTCCTGGTCGTAGACGACGCCCTGGATCTGGTTGCCGAAGCCGTCTTCGCCCTGGGCGACGACCGTGTTGTAGCCGCCGTCGCGGCTGGCGGAGGCCTGCCAGCGCACCACGGTGCCGCCGACCCCGTCGGTCAGGGAGAGCACCGGGGTGGTGCCGTCGCCGAGCGGCTCGACGGAGAGGTAGCCGTCGGGGGTGACGTGCGCGTCCGCCGGCCACGCGTTGAGGACTTCGGTGAGGGCTCCGAGCCGGTCGGTGTCCCACTGGATGCTCAGCGGGACAGTGCGGTCGGTGAGCTGGCTGTCGATGGACACGGTGAGGGCGGGTTCGACCAGGGCGCGGACGACGCTCACGAGGGTGTCCGTGGAGGACGGCTGGAACGGGGCGACCATCTCCGCTTCCTGGATCAACTGGAGCAGGCCGGAGGCGGTGACGCTGACCGTCTCCCCGTCGGTCTCGGATCCGGTGATGAGGAACCAGCCCCGATTGATCCACTCGGTGTGGCCGGGGAGGTCCACGCCGTAGTCCACGCGGAGCATCTGCCCGTAGGCGGCGAGCGGGTGGCCCGGGTCGATCGGCTCCCAGCTGGTGCCGCCGTCCGTGCGCGGCACGCTGAGGGTGATCTGCTCGGGGATGGCCAGGGACCGGTCGCGGCTCTCGCTGCCGTCGGCGACGGGGATGTCGTCGGCCAGGAGCACGCCGCCGAGCCACGACTCTGCGCGGATGCGCATGTCGAAGCCGCTCGTGACGATCGCCAAGGCGGTGTCCGACATGGTCAGCACGTCAGCCCCCGAAGTCGAACGTGGCGATGGACAGAAGGGTGGTGGGGAACGCGGCGGCGATGTCGGCGAGGCTGGTGAAGTTGTTGGCGATGTCCGCCAGGCTGAAGCCGGCCGCCTCGAGGGTGCTAGCCCAGGCCTGCCCTTCAGCGACGGACAGGTCCCATTCGCGGTACTCGGTCTGCCAGTTCGGCTTCTCGGTGTCCTCGAGGAGCGCCAGGTAGCTGTCGACGCGCGGATCGGTGACCTGCTTGCGGATCAGCAGCACGCCCTCGGTGAGCCCCTGGAGGACGGACTGCAGGGCGTCGCCGTCCGCGTTGGTGTCGGTGGACACCGTCACCGTGGACTGGGCGGTCGACCGCGGCTTGCCGACGACGACGTAGCGGCCGCCGACGTTGAAGACGCTCGCCTCCCGGGTGCGTTTCTTGTCCGGCCAGGCCTCGATGAAGCAGGGCGCGCCCACGCCGCGGATGGCGTCGGAGATGACGTCGCTGGGGACGGTGGACGTGATGCTCGCAGAGGTGACGGTCCACTCGTTGCCGTTGATGTCGGTGAGCACGGCCTGGTAGGTGAGCGGGACACCGAAGGGCTGCTCTCCGTCCACTCGGACCATGGCGTTCTGGCCGGTCACGTTCACGTCGACGGCCGCCCGCACTGGCGTCGCCGTGCCGAGGGCCATCCGGTTGATGGTGACGCTGGTGATGTCGCCGGCGGACATGCCGGTGAGGGACAGCAGGTTGCGGGGCGGGAACACGGACTGGGCGGTGACGGTCAGGGTGGCGGTGGCTTCCCGGACGCGCAGCACCCCGCAGGCGCCGGTCGAGGCGGCGGACAGCGTGGCGGCCACGGTGGGGGCCTGCGTTCCGGTGCCCGACGTGACCGCGCCGGTCGCGGCGGCGAACCGGGAGGCGTTGCCCGTGGTGATCGAGTCGTCGGCGAACTCGGTGATGGTGCCGAAGGTGATGCCGGTGGCGGTGATGGCCTCGGCGGTGAGACCGGCGGTGGACAGGGGGATGGCGTAGCCGAGGACGGCGAAGTCGCCAGGGCTCCAGGTGAGCGTGGTCGCCGAGGTGGCGGTGAAGGCGGTGCCCGAGGCAGTGTCCTCGGCGAACGCGAGCGCCCACCGCCATCCGGTGCCCGCGCTGCGGGACAGGCTGTACACCCGGGCGGCGATCGTCGCCCCGGTGCCGGCGGGCTGCGTAGTGGTGGGGGCGGTCTCCGAGGCGGTGAACTCCCGGACGAAGAAGGTGAGCCTGCGCGGGCCGGTGCCCGCGCCGAAGGTGCCGCCTCCTCCGGAGAAGCTGCCCGCCAGTGTCCAGCCCGAGGGTGTCGAGGGGATCGAGTCGGAAGGGTGGCCGGAGACAACCTGGAGCACGCCGAGCATGCCTGCCGTGATCCCGGCCGGGAGGGCCGGGGTCACGGACGTGGTGCCGGATGCCGAGGCGCCTACCGCGCCGAAGCTGATGGTCATCAGCGCCTCCCCACCTGTGCGCGGCGAGCTTGGCGCTGCTCACTGGCCTTGATCATCGGATTGGTGGTGACCCGGATGAGGTCCTTCAGGGTCGGGTCGTCGAAGTGGACGTGGACCTCGGCGCCGCCGAGCTGGCCGCTGCTGAGGAGCTGCACCAACTGGGCGGTGGCCGCGTTCGCGCGCGCGGAGCTGCCGGCCGCGGCGGCCGCGTAGGCGACGGTGGCCAGGCGGCGGCCGGCGGCGGCGACGTGCGGCTGGTGCTGGTCCATGCCGACGACCATGCCGAGCGCGATCTGGCGCCCGACCTGGTCCCGCATCAGCTGCGACGGAGACTTGATCTTCAACGCCTTCTTGATCGCGCTGACGAGGGCGGCGGCCATCTTCGCCATCTGCCGGGTCAAGTCCGCCTCGGTGGCCTTCAGGCCGGCGAGGAAGCCCTTGCCCGCCTGCGATCCCGAGTCGTACATCAGGTCGGCCATGTCCTTGCCGAAGCTGGTCGCCAGCTTGCTGCCGCCCTGGATCAGCTTGTTCAGGCGGCCGATGTCGAACCGTCCGATACGGCTGTCGCTGAGGATGGCCGCCAGGTGGCTTCCCGGGCCTGCGTCCGACAGCTGCGACAGCAGGTCCTTCGACGCGCCGAGCTGCTTCAGCTTCCGGGTGAGGGCCACGAAGTCGGACGCGACCTTCTGCTTGTTCGTCAGCTGACCGATGAGCCCGTTGATGTCCTGGGCGGAGGTCTCGCCGATGGTGAGGAAGTCGCTGATCTTCGAGGACTGGTCGGTGGCGTACTGGTTCGCCGCGGCGATGGTCCGCTGGACGGCGGCCCTGCGGTCCGAGAGCGCCGCCAGCTGGTTGCCCCTGTACATGGCGAACTTGGCGGTCCCGGAGTAGCCGGCGTTGAGGAGCTTCGTCGCCAGGCTCTTGATCGCCGAGTTGATCGCCGCCGCGGTGCCGGTGGCCAGCGTCTTCTGCAGGCCGGTCACGATCGAGTTGGAGATGCCCGTCTTGGCGCTGCGCCGCGCGTTCGCCAGCGCGATCTCCGCGGCCTTCAGCTCCTTCTGCGCGGCCCTCAGCCTGGCCTCGGCGGCGGCCTCGCCCTTGTGGCGGCGCCGCGCGCGGGAGAGGGCGTCCTTGGCTTCCTCGACCTTCTGCCGGTCGCGGGTCACCCGGTCCGCGGCGTTCTGGATGGTGCCGGAGGCGTAGCCGGGCAGCCGGATCCCGTACGCCTGGGCGATCGCCATCGAGTCCTGGTGGTTGAAGATGCGGGTCCCCTGCGGGGTGACCTGCATCAGCTCGGCGCCCTTCTCACCGACCCAGGCCGTCTCGCCGAACTGCGCGAAGCCGCCCTTGGCGTAGCCGCCGGGCCGGGTCATCACGCTGATCCAGTTCTTGCCGTACGCGTGCATCGCGTAGTTGATGCCGGCGTAGATGTTGGCGAGCGGGTCGAGGATGCCACGGCTGCGGAAGGGCCCGGCGTAGGCGGCGAACGTCGACGGGATCGTCTGCATCAAGCCTTGCGACGGGTGGCCGGCCTTCGCGTTCGAGTCCCACAAGTTGATCGCTTCGGGGTTGCCGCCGGATTCCATCTGGATGCGCTTGAGGACGGCGCCGAGCGCGCTCTGCGGCTGCCCGAGCATCGACAGGACGGTGGACACCGTGCTGGCCCAGCGGTCGACGCTGCCGCCCTTGCTGCCCCCGCCGCCGAAGAGGCCCCCGAAGAAGCCGCCCAGCTTGGAGCCGAGCCCCTTCAGCGCCTTCCAGGCCTTGCCCGGCAGGTCCTGCACCTTGATGAGGCCCTTGCCGACGAGCGTGCCCAGGGCGTCAGGGACGCTGCCGAAGACCTTCTTCACGATGTCCGCAGGGTGGTTCTTCACCAGGCCCTTCAGCAGACCCTTGCTCAGGGAGGCGCCGATGCCCATGAACACGCGGGACGGGCTGTTGATCCCGAAGTGCTTCTTGACCCAGCTGACGATCGGGTCGACGAACGTCGACTTGATCCACGTGCCGATGCCCTTCAGGGCGCCCACGATGCCGCTCTTCAGGCCGCCGACCAGGTTGCGGCCCTTGTCGACCAGCCACGAGCCGACGTTACGGAAGGCGCTGGTCATGGGCAGGGCGACGTGGGTGAGGATCCACATGCCGAGCGTGCGGGAGATGCTGACGATGCCGTTCTTCAGGCCGCCGACGAGAGCAGCACCCTTCGACCACAGCAGCGAACCAGCCGACCTGAAGGCGTTCACGGCGGGCCGGCCCATCGTCTCCCACGCCCAGGTGGCCAGGTTGCGCGCCGCAGCGATGCCGCCCCGCTTGAGCCCGGACACGAGCTCGGCGCCCTTCGACCACAGCAGCGAGCCGCCCCGGGCGAAGGGCTTCAGCACGTAGCCGAGGAGCTGACCTGCCCACTTGCCGAGCTGCCCGGCCGCCTTGAGGATGCCGCCGCCCAGGCCCCCGATCATCCGCTCGCCGGCGCCGACGAACCGCCCGGCATAGCCGATGATCTTCAAGGCGAGGCGTCCGACGAACAGGTCGAACTTCACGGCCGCCTGGGGGAAGACCTTGGTGAAGCCCGCCCCGATGCCGTCGAGGATCGCCTTTCCGACGTGCCCCAAAGGCTTGACGATGTACTTCGAGATCCCGTCCGAGAGCGGCTTCGTGAACCCGCCGAGCTTCTCGACCAGCGGCGCGAAGATCTTCAGGATGGGGATCTTGCTGAGGATCTTCGACAGCGGGCCCGCGATCTTGCCGATGCCGAACACCGACAGCACCGCGATGATCGTGTCCCACCAGTGCTTCTTCCAGAAGTCGGCGGAGAACAGCTCGGACCCGAGGCTGGAGACGAAGCCGATCGCGAAGCCCATCGCGTGCCCGCCGACCTTCTTGCCGACGTCCACCCAGTCCATGCCGGCAAGCGCGTCGATCAGCTTCCCGGCGAGCTGGCCCGTGTTCTTGGCGACCCACTCAAAGGCCTTGGCGAGCGCCCCGCCCAGCATCGACCCGATCTTGTTGCCGTCGATGTTGTTGATGCCGTCCGTGACGGCCTTGCGGATCGTCTCCCCCAGCTGCTGCGCCGCGCTCTTGGGCGGCGCCTTCGGCGCCTTGACCAGTGGCGCGGTCAGCCCGGACCCGCCGTGCGGCATCGGCGCCAGCGCGGGCCCCTGCACAACGGTCGTCGGAGCGACCTGCCCCACCCCGTAGTGCGGCTTCTGCTGCAGCGGCCCACCGCCCTTGGCGCCCGTCTGCCCGGACCCGAGGTGCGGCGCGCCACCCAGCGGGCCCGGCAGCACGGTCGTCGGGAACTTGTCGATCGGAGACTTCGGGGCAGGGGCTGCCTTGAAGAAGCCGCCGATTCCCTTGCCGCCGGTCAGCCCGGTCAGGAACCCCGACACCGCCGACTGGGCCTCGCCGATCGCCGACTTGATCTGGCCGACCGGCACCATGCCGCCCAGCGTCCGGCCGAGCCGGGCGGCCGCCGGGATCGCCTTGTCGTTGATGTACCCGACGAAGTTCGTGATCGGCGGCAGGATCACCAGGCCCAGGCGCACCGACATCGACTCCAGGCCGGCGGTGAGCCGCTTCCACTGTGCCTGCGCGGTGGCCCGCTGCTGCCTGACGGCCTCGTCGAACTTGCCGATGGAGCCGTTGATCTGCTCCTGCTTCTTGATCAGCACGTCGAGGTTGTTCAGCATCAGCAGGATGCCGGAGGACGACCGGCCGCCACCGAACGCCCGGGAGAGCAGCTGGGACTGCTGCGCCGCGCTCATCCCGGACTTGTCGAGGTGGTCCTTCAGCAGCGTGAGCGCCCCGATGAGGCCGTCCTTGCCGCGCATCGCCTGGGCGAGCTGCAGGCCAGTGAGGTGGATCTTCTTCAGCTGCTTCTCTGCCGCGCCGGACGGGGCACCGAGCAGGCTGAAGGACATACGCAGCCGGGTCGCGGCCGACGCCGAGTCGATGCCTTCGTCGGTCATCAGCGCGAGAGCCGCGCCGACCTGCTGCATCGACAGGCCGAACGTCTTCGCGCTCGGGAGGATGCCGGTGCCGATCGCAGCGTTGAACTGCTCCATCGACATGTTGCCCGCGCCGATGATCGCGTTGACCGTGGCGACGGCCTCATGGAAGGACGTGGCGCCCTTGATGCCGGTCCGCCAGGCGCCCGCCAGAGCGTTGGTGGTCTGCTCCAGGTTGGCGTGACCCACCGCGGCGAGGTCCGAGGCCTCCTTCAAGGCGGTCATCGCCTCGGCGTTCTCCATGCCCACCGACTTGAGGTGGTACAGGGAGTCCGCGAGCTCCTTCGGCCCCTGCTGGACCTTCCCGCCAAGCTTCAGCACCTGGTCGGACAGGAACTTGACGTCCTTCGCGGTGCCGCCCGCCTGGGTGGAGATGCGGGTCATCTCCCCCTCGAAGTCCGCGGCGGCCTTCGCGGACGCAGCGCCGAGCGCAGCGAGGGCTACCCCGCCGATCTTCAGGCCGCGGCTGATCGCGGCGCCGACGCCGGCGGACTTCTTCTCCAGCCCTGTCGCAGCCTCACCGATACGGAAGAAGGTCCGGCTCGCGTGGTCGCGGGCGACCAGGTCGTACACGACGCGGGTGGTCGTGGAGGACATGCCGCGCCACCTCCCGTCTCAGGGGTCGCAGCGCGGCAGCGCCGATCGGTAATGCGGTCGAGCGGATCAGGAGGTCAGAGAGTCAGGAGATCTTCTTGGCCACGCGGTCGATGGCCCGGTTGACCTGCACACGCGAGGCGGCGCCCATCGGGCGCACGGTCTTGAAGAAGTACGGCTTCGGCTGCTGCTTCACCCACACCTCGCGGTTGCCGAACACGGGGTGCCGCCAGGGCTTCTTCACGCCCTCCATGTACGACTGGAGCGCCCTCTGCTGGGAGGGCATCTTGCGGCCGTCGACACGGATGCGGACGCCCGCGTCCCGGCCGGCCGTGCGCACCTCCAGCTTCACGGCCCTCGACATGCGGCCGCGCAGCCCGTCGGAGCTGAAGCCCTGCTTGGAGGGGATCTGCCGGATGGCCTGCCGTACGGCCGGCACCATCGGCTTCGCCGCCGCCCGCAGCTCCCTGGTGAACTCCAGCTTCAGCTGCCGGTTGTTCATCTGCCGCAGCTCGGCGGCGATGCGCCGCAGGTCCCTCCCCGTGTGCAGCTGAACGTCCGCGACCACGACGCCTCCTTGATCCAGTTGACCCGATATGGGCGCGATGGGAACATCCCGGCCAACTGGGGCCCAGATGTGGGGGGATGAGAAGTGAGCAGCGAGACGAGAGAAGCGCGGCGCCGCTGCGAGGCCTGCGCGCAGGACGTCGCGCCCGTCGAACACACCGGCTGGCGCACCTTCTGGGGATGGGTCGCTGTGCTGCAGCTCGCCGCTGTGGTCGCGGCGATCGTCAACACGGTCAGCGCGATCAGCGTGGACCCGAGCACGGGCGTCGTCGGCTGGCTGGTCCTGTGGCCCGCCGGCATCCATCCGGCCTGGCTCGGCCTCGCCGCGGCGATCGGCGCCCTCCTGGTCGGCGTGGCGCTGACCGGAGCGGCCGGCGCGCACGCCGAGAAGGCAGCCACCTGCCCGAAGTGCGGCCTGCGCCTGGGAGAGCACTCACCGGCTGCCTAGGCGAGGGCCTCGGCCTCCTTGGCCATCCGGTCGCACAGGTCGGCGAGCACGTCGAACTCGTAGAGGGTCAGAGCGCCGATGTCGCAGGGTCGGTACTTGAAGCGGTAGGCGAAGGCTGCGAGGTAGAAGAAGTATCTGGCGTCGGGGTCGCCGGCCCACTCTCGCCAGATACGGGAGTAGGGTCCGCCGGCTCCGCCGCCTGCTGCTCGCCGTCGTCGGCCGGCTCCTCGTCTGCGGGGTCGTCCACCTCGAGGTCGACGTCGTGGTAGTCGAGGGTGTCGAGGTCGCTGAAGCGCAGGTTCTCCCCGGCGCGCTTCTTCGCCAGGTAGATCAGCCCGGCGAGGGCGTCCGGGTCGCCCTCGTCGATGGCTGCGAGCCATCTGGGCGGGGTGAGGCCGGTGTGGACCTTCAGCTCGCGGGCCTCGGCGACCAGGAGCCGGTCGCTGTCCCACTCGTACTCGGTGCCCTCGACGGTCAGTTTGATGATCACAGTGTTGCGTCTCCCGAGACGATGCGGACCTGGATGGGCGGGTTGGTCTCGTCGGAGTAGGCCTCGAAGCTGGTGGACATCGAGACGATGTCCGGGCCGCCGACGTTCGGGCTGGCCGACTTCAGCTTCACCGCCGGGAGGATGATCTCCAGCAGGTCGTTGCTGCCGGACGTGGCGATCGGGTCACCGGTGAGGGTGAGCACCAGCGGCAGGGTGTCGTTGTTCGTGAAGTGGTCGTACAGCTCGGCCTTGTTGAACTCCGCGTTCAGCGACCCGGTGATCGTCGGGGTGTCGTTCTCGAGCTGCTCGGCCTTCAAGCCGCTGTTGCCGATGCCGTAACGGTCGGTGGCCATGGGCGCCTGGCCCTGCACCTGGACCTCGGTGATGATCGTGGCGACCGCGGTGTTGCCGCTCACGGTGGTCTTGCCGGAGGCGGTGGCCGCGGTCCCGCCGAGCTTGAGCGTGGCGTTGGCGAAGGAGAAGACCTTGGCACCGGCGGGGTAGGAGGCGGCCGCGAGCGAGGTGGTCGTGTCCTGGCTGCGCCCGTCGAAGGTGACCTTGAGCTGCGGGATGCCGTTGTCGGAGACGGTGAATTCCCACTGCGTGACCTTGCACCCGGCGTAGGTGAACGGCTTCACCGTGCCCGACGACGGCTCGGGGCGGCCCACCTGCACGGTGAGGCCCTTGCCGCGGAAGTCACCCGGGACGTGGACCTGCTCGGTGGCCGGCGCGGTGAGCGTGGTCGGCGTGTTCAGCGCCGAGCCCAGGCAGTGCTTCCACAGCAGGCCCATGCCCTTGGTCGAGTGCTCCAGCGTGATGTCGCCGGACACCGTCCTACGGGAGATGGACACGCGGGAAGCCCGCTTGTACTTCAGGCCCGCCCGGAGCCCGGTCGGCTCCAGGAAGCTCGGGTCCATCTTCAGGCCCTCGTCGGAGAACTCGTAGGCGTGGTCGGGCGTGACCGCCGTCCCCCACGTCGACTCCGCGCCGATCATCAGCTGGGCATCGAGCCCGGAACCCGTGGCCATCAGCTGTCACCGCCCTTCTTCTCGCTGCCGCTCTCGACGGCCTTCTTGCCGGGCTGCACAACAGCCCAGCGGGACTTGGGGAAGGCGCGGCAGGCGTCGTCCTCGCCGCACAGGTAGGCGTCGTCGGTCTCCTTCAGGGGCCCGGCGACGGTGATGATCTGCCCGGCGTCCACGGCCAGGCTGTTGGGGCTGCCCGGGGGCGCGTACAGGTGCACGGCGTCCCCGGTGTTGCGCAGGCGTACGGCGCTCATCGCGGTCTCCTAGATGCGGGTGGGGCTGGTGACGAGGGTGAAGGGCAGCCGCCCTTGGACGCCCCGGTCCGTCTGCTCGGTGTAGAAGGTGGTCTCCGAGATGGAGCACACCGTGGGCGGGGGCAGTCCGAGCGAGGGGTCCGCGCGGACGACGGCCTCGACCTGGGCGAAGACTTCGAAGGTGCGCATCCGGCAGGCCCGTACGTCGGTGGTGCCGCGCTGCACGAGGACGGCGCAGGTCAGTGCGATGTCCTCGTTCTTCGCCCTCGCGCCGAGCCCCGCCCACGTCTGGGTCGTGAACGCCGTGTTGAACTCGCCTTCGGGGTTGGCGTCGTAGCCGACGAACACCCACTCGGTGGCGGTACTCGCGCTGACGAGGGGCCCGTCGACGACCTGCACCCCGGCCAGGCCCGGCGCGGCCTGGAGCGCGGCGACGAAGTTGTCGATGAGCTGCGGGACACGGCTGGACGCCATCACGCCACCCCCGGAAGAGTCGTCTCGAGCAGCTCCACCGCGCGGCGCGGGATCGCGAACCCGCGGCCCGGGAAGTACTCGGGTTCGTCGCTGCCGCCCGGGACCGCTCCGGCGCGGCCGCGCTGCGTCTCCCACAGGTGCTGGATGATGATGAGCGTGGCGAGGCGCCAGTTCGCCGGGATCACCGTGGTCCCCGCCTGATAGGTGACCAGCACCGTGCCGGAGAAGGCCGGCCCGGACAGGACGGTCACCAGCCCCGAGGCGCTGTCGACGCGCATCACGGACGGGCCGACCGCCCACGACTGCGACCCGTCCAGGGAGGTGACCGAGGTCAGCGACAGGACCGGCACGGAGCGCAGCAGGAGCGTCCGGGTGCCCGCTGCGCACGACAGCTCATCGGTAACGGTGCGGGGCTCCACGACGAGGCCGAGCTGTGTCTCGACGGCGGCCGTGGCGGCGTCGATGTAGCCCTGCAGCTCGACGTCGTCGCCTGTGTCGGAGGCGGCGATGTTGAGCTGGGCCTTGGCCGCGGCGAGCGTCACGATGCCCATGGCGTCCTCTCAGATCGCATACCAGCCCCAGGCGGTGCCGTCGAAGAGGGCCTGGACCCGGGCCGTCTGCCCGCTGGTCAGGGTGAGCGTGGCGGCCCCGTTGATGGTCTGCGCGCCCGCCGGGTCGAGGACCAGGTTGTTGGCGCCGGTGTTGCGGAAGCAGTACTCGACCGGGCAGTAGTCGGCGGCCGGCAGGGTCGCGGTGATCGCGCCGCCGCTCGTGTCGCAGATCAGCGTGCGGTCGACGGGCGACACGGTGAAGCTGCTCGTCTTCCGCTTGATCGCCCGGGGGATGCTGCCGTTGACCAGCTCGATGCCGGTGGGGGCGGACACGCTGACGCCGGACTCGGTGAACAGGCCCGTGAGCCGCACCCGCCCGAGTGCGGCGTTCATGGCGCTGGTGCTGGTGCCTGCGATGTTCGGGGTGCCGGACTCGGTGCTGAGCTGGTCGATATCGATGATCGGGCCGACGCCCTGCGAGCCGGGCCCGTAGATGTACAGCTCGTGCGTGCACGCCTCAACGCTGGCCGAGATCACTTTCATGGCGTGGACGGAGCCCACCGAACCGCGGTAGGTGCCGATAGCGACGATGCCCGCCCAGCAGTACAGGGCCATGTACCGGCCGACCAGGGCGTGCTCGGTGATGAAGATGCCGTAGGTGTAGCCGCCGTTGCAGCTGACGTTCGGTGCCACGACGTGGTCGTTGTTGCCGGGAGCGGGCAGCAGCAGACCGACGCTCGCACCGTTCCCGAGGAGAGCGGGCGAGGTGTAGTCGGTGGAAGGGGTGGCGACGGTGCCCGCCGTGCCGTACGCGAGGCCGTCCACGTAGGCCTTGGCGCAGCCCCACAGGTTGGCGGCGCTGTAGGTGAGGCCGAAGGTCGAGTGCGTGGTGATGATGGTCAGGCCGGTGATCGCGACCAGGGTGTTGCTGAAGGTGGCGCTGACGCCGTACCCGGAGCCCTCGTTGGGCCCGCTGATCACGGCCGGGTTGCCGTGGGCGTTGATGTCGTTGGTCTGGGCGTTGATCGAGCCGTACACGCCGAGCGAGATCAGGCAGGAGCCCGCCAGGAACGGCTGCGTCTGCAGCCAGGTCCGCACCGGGGCGCCCGGCGCGACACCGGCGAAGTGCAGCGTCTTCTGGTCCCCCGACATGGGCTGGGGCCCGAAGACGATTTGGCCGTTGCCGGACCGGTCGGTCCTCAGCGGTCCGGCGATGACGTACGGCAGGGGCGGTGCGAACACCTGGGCGTAGGTGTGGGTAGCCAGGTACTGCTCGGCGGCATCCACCGCGGCGTTGAAGGCCGCGGTGTCGTCGGTTCCCCAGATGACGAGCGCGCCGGAGACGGTTGTGGCCGCCGCGGTGGCGAGGGTGACCTGTGTCGCGGACTGGCGGGAGGCGATGGTGGTGACCAGCGTGGTGACGCCGTCGATGGCCGCGCCCTTGACGGAGATCGCCTTGCCGACGTCCTGCGGCTGGAAGTTGGCGGTCGCGCTGGTCAGCACTGCGCTACCGGAGGTCATGGCGCCGTCGGTGACCAGCCGCCCGTCGCCCTTGGCGCCGTAGGTCGTCACGTCGAAGACCCATGCCTTGGCGTTGGAGAAGCGGGGGTCGTCGCCGGCGGCCACTGTTCCGGACCCCGTGCCGACATTCCGCGTAGCGGCCGCACCGAGCCCGAGGTTGGTGCGGGCTGCGGGCTTGTCGGGCAGGTCGGCCAGGTTCTGTGCCTTGGCCAGGAAGGCCGCCGTGATCGCGGACGCGTCCACGAGGGTCGCGTAGCTGCCGGCCACCGGGTCCGGCACCACGACGTCGGCCAGCCGCACGCTCGGCGTGGCCTTCGGCAGGCTGATGTACCGCACCCAGGAGGGGGCGTTGCTCAGCACGGCGCGGACCGTGTACGTCCAGCCGCTCGGGTTCATGCCGGTGGCGTCGGTGGCGACCAGGTCGACGGAGAACGTGCCATTGACGAGCTTGACGGGGATCTCGCCGCCGAGCAGCACGTCCTGGCCGGCGATGGTGACCACGTCAGGGCCGCTGAAGTACAGCACACCCTGCATCGGTGTCCCGTCGGGCAGCGTCAGCGGCTGCCCGGACGTGACGGTGACGGTCTCCACGCCGGCGGGAAGAGGCATCGGATCAGGCCCCGGTCTTGCTGTCGGACGCGGCCGCCTTCTTCGCGGCAGGCTTGCGCGCGGGCGCCGTCTTCTGCGCTGCCGGCTTCGGCTCGACAGCGGCCTCCGGCGGGGCCTCGGCGGCCGTTGTCTCCGGCGTTCCCTGCTCCGGCGCCTCCTGCGGCTCCTCCTGCGGGGCCTCCTTCTGCTGCTCCGGCTCGGCGTTGACGTCGTAGCCGTAGCGGTCGCGGAGGATCTCCGCGACGGCCTTGGCGTCCTTGTCGCGTCCGGCTGCCTTGTAGCTGGCGTGCTCGGCGATGTAGGCGTCCTTGTAGTCCGCCTCGACGTCCCGCACGTCCTTACCTGACCTCGAAGACCTGCTCGCAGCCAAGGTCGGCCACCTCCTCGTAGTACTGCTGCTTCTGCTTCTGACGGTGTGTGGGGCGCTGCCGCGTCCTGTGCTCCAGCCGCACGTCCCACAGGGCCTCGGCGGGCTCCTGGACGTGAACGGTGCTGTTGCCGACCAGGACCCGCTTCCCGGCGGGGCCGGGCGCGGTGACGACGTAGTGGGCTTGCTCGATCGCGATCCCGGGCAGGGCGCGGAACAGGCAGCGGAACGGGTGGGCGCTGCCATCGTCGCGGTCCCAGATCGTCACCTCGGCGACGTCCAGGCGGCTCACGGCGAGCAGTTGGCGGCTGTCGGCCGGGACGTCGGTGAGGACCTCGTCGGCGTCGATGCGCAGCAGCCAGTCGTCCGCGGTGACCAGGGGCGCGGCGAGCTTGAACATGAAGTCCCGCTTCTCGACCTCGCCGCCCCACCAGGGCTGGCGGGGGACGTGGATCGTGCAGCCGATCCCGGCGCCGGCCGCGGTGCGGGCGATGGTGTCGGCTTGCTCGCTGCCGGACGCCGGGCGCCGGGTGGAGCCGGGGAAGAGGGCGTACGGGCCGTCAACGGCGATGAGGTGGTCGCACAGCTTGGCCGCGGAGGCGACGCACTCGGCGAGCCAGGCCGCGGGCTCCTCGTACCAGGACAGCAGGCCGATGATCCTCACCGGTGGACCCCCAGCCAGCCGCCGCGCGGGTTGTGCAGGAACATGCCGGGCTGGCCGGTGGCGGCGCAGGCCGCCCCGATGCGGGCGTGCAGGGTGCCCAGCATGTGCCCGTTGCCGGCGTCGTGGACCAGGGCGACGGAGCCGCGCTTGCCGTGCTCCACCCACATGGCCAGCTCGGCGAACCGGTACTCGGGCGCGCTGTCCAGGATGACCAGGTCGGCCTGGGCCATCGCGCCCGGTGTCGGCGTGGCCTGGGCGGGGTCGGCCGGCGGCCGCCGCCACGCGGGATCCGACTCGTAGCCCAGGTAGGTGCAGGCGTCGCGGTCGAGGTGCTCGGTGAGCCGGCCGACGCCCACGCCGGTCTCCAGGACGACGGCAGGCTGAAGCATCCGCTGGAGGCTGCCCGCGAAGGCGCAGAACTCCTGCTCGGGCGACCACTCGTCCCACGCCGCCCAGCCGGGCTCGGCGTGGGGAGTGAACGTCTGCTCGTCGTACACGGTGCTCCCCGGTGGGGCCGGGCTGGAGTGCCCGGCCCCGGTAGAAGGATCAGAACGACGGTGCCGCGAGACCGGCGCCGCCGATCTCCACCACGCTCTTCGGGTAGCGGCCGGCGGTGAAGGCGAGGTAGCCGTACACCTGGAGCCGGACGGTGAGGTTGCCGGAGCCGACGTCCGGGAGGACGCGGGAGCGGATGCCCGATTCGTACAGGAGCAGGTCGCTGGCGCGGACGACGTGGATGACGTCCTCGTTGGTGCCGGCGCCGAGGGTGGTCGGCATCGACGGGTCGGTGACGACGGGCAGGCCGTGCATCTGGCCGACGACCTGCTCGGCGGCGACCGCGCCGAGGGTGGCGATGGCGTTCTGCGGGTTGCCCGCGTCCGGCACCACCAGGGGCCGGTTCTGCGTGTCGACTGCGGCGAGGAACCACGCCCACCGGCGCGGGTGCATGACGATCACGGTGGGCGGCATGAAGCGGCCGGTGTGGACGCGCTGCACCGCGTCGGCGAGCTTGGAGTAGATCGCCTGGACGGTCGCCGTGGACGCCGAGATGGTGACGATGCCCGAAGTGCTGCGGACACCGGTGACCTGCCCGGAGCTGCCGGAGCCGGAGATGACCTGCACGTCCAGCTTGGTGGCGTAGTCGGCCACCAGGTCCCGGAAGATGACCTCGTCGAAGGAGACCGGGGACTGGTCCAGGAGCTGGATCGCGACGTCCTGCTGGCCGGCGATGGTGCGCACCGGCGCGGTCACGAAGTCGTCCGTCAGGTCGGTCTCCTGCACGGCCGCGTTGTCCGCGGTCTGCACCGCGGTGGCGGTGCCGGTGGCCACCTTCGGGATGTTGATCGAGTCGGTGCCCGGAGGCAGCGGCTGCGAGGTGACGACGTTCGCGTAGGCGCGGCCGGCGCGGGCCAGCTCGACGAACGAGCTCATCAGCCACAGCGGCGGCACGAAGTAGCCGCCGGTGCCGTCCGTGCGGTTCAGGTCGCGGAACTCGCGGTCGGACTCGACCTCCAGGGCGTGCCGCTGCAGGCGGTCCCGGGCGGTGCCGTCGCCGTCCATGTTCAGCTGGACGCGCGCGAGGTCCTGGAGGTAGGAGCGGCCGTTGCCCCGCTCGTAGGTGCGGGCCTCCGTCACCGACTGGACGCGGGCCTGGGCGCGCTTCACCGCGAGGGCGCCGGCGGTGAGCTTCTGGGCGCGCTCCTCCTCCTCGGTGAGCTCGGTGATGCGCTCGTCGAGCTGGCGCAGCTCCTCGTCCTTGGCCTTGACCTGGGCGGTGAGCTCGCGGAACTCGGCGTCCTCCTCCGGCAGGAGGTCCTCGCGGGCCTCCTCCTCGGCGAGGTCGGTGATGGCCTTGCGGGATGCGAGCAGCTGCTCGCGGTCCTTGGAGGCCTGGTCGCGGCGGGCGATGAGCCGCTTGAGACGCTCGTCCATGAGCGTGTGCCTTTCTGGCGTGTCGGATCATGACGGCGGCCAGTGCCAGGCCGTGATGAGCCGTCGAGCGCCAGTGCCAGGCGTTGCGACAGCAGCCGCGGGCGCGCGTCAGCGCGCGTACGCGGAAGTTCGTGGGGTGGCGCCGGTCAGTCGGCGTCGGCGAGGTGGCGGCGCAGGTGCGCCTCGACGGCTGCGCGCTCGTCCTCGGGGATGTCCGAGTGGGGCAGCCGGGAGAGGGCGTAGCGGACGGCGCCCAGGTTCGCGGGGGCCCCGATGCGGGCCTCGTGGTGCGCGAACCGGTACGACGACTTCGCCTCGGGGTCGGCGGTCGGGTCGACGTAGGCGTGCATGTAGCGCAGCACCACCGGGTCGGCCGGGGCGGCGTCGACGACCGCCCGCCGGTCCATGGGGCCCTCGGACACGGCGGTCGAGTGCGTCGGGATGGCGGTGGGCAGGCGCAGGTCGCGGTCCTCTTCCTCGAGGGCGCGGGCATCTGCGACCGACAGCAGCTGGCTCGCGCGGCGGCCCGGCTTGTTGCCGGTGGCCGTACGGTGCAGGGCGAGCACGTTGTCCCGTGCACGGGCGAGCCGCTCGAGGTCGACGCCGTCGGCGGACCGCAGCTCTGCCAGGGCCGCTTCCGGGTCGAGGTCGGCCAGGAGCTCCAGGGCGTCGGCGGCGGAGTTGAGCTGCGCGCTGGTGGCCGGGTTGGCGCCGAAGTTGACCACGGAGACGTCGCCCTTGTGCAGGGAGACCTCCAGCAGGCGGCGCTCGGTGTAGTCCTCGTTCCACTCCTGCCGCTTCACGCGGAACCCGAAGCTCATTTCGTCCATGTCGCCGCGGGTCATCTTGGTGCGCAGCCGCTGCACGTCCGGGTCGGACGGGTCCAGGTCGGCTTCGACGTGCAGGCCGGTGGTGTCGGCGGCCAGGCGCAGCGTGCCGCTCTTGGTCCTCGCCAAGGGCATGCCCTCGTGGTTGATGAGGAGGTGCAGGTCCGGCTTCGCGGCGAGGGTGACGTTGAACGCGGAGCGGTCGACGATCTCGGTCCAGCCCATCGGCGGGCCGCCGTACACGTCGTACGGGGAGTCGAAGACGGAGGCGTAGCCGGTGAGCTTCAGGTTGCCGGCGACGTCGCGCAGTTCCAGACCGCCGTTCGTCTGGATCGCGCGCCGCTCGGGCACGTCGATGAGGTCGCGGCGATCAGCCATGGGTCCCCCTCGGGGTGTGGATGAGGTGCAGCCCGGGGTCCTCCCGGCGCGAGCGGAGCTGCGGGACAGTGATGTTGGCGCCGGCCTGGATCGGCAGGGGCGTGTAGTCCTGGCCCTTGCCGTCCGGCAGCGGCGGTTCGTCCTCGAGGGCGCGGATCTCGTCCAGGTTGTTCTTGCCCATGAGGCGCTGCTTCTCGTAGACGGCGTGCCGGGTGAGGATGTCGACCCGGATCAGAGCGTCGGCGTTGAACTTGATGAACTGGCCGCGTGGCAGCAGCGCGGAGAGGTGGTTCTCCAGCGACACCAGGTACGGCAGCAGGGCGTCCTGGATGAACTCGATCTGCCGCTGCTCCGGGGAGCTGTAGGTGTAGGAGCCGCCGGTCTCGCCGCCGATCTTCTCGGGCGGGATGCCGTAGATCGCGGCGATCTGGGTGGCGCCGAGCCGCATCGTCTCGCAGAACTGGGCCTCTTGGACGCTGACGGTGATCGGCTCGTACGTCCAGTCCTTGCCGTACACGATCGGCTCGTGCGAGCGGATCGCCTGCACGATGCGCCGCTTGATGACGTTCGCCTGCTGCTGGTCGATCGTCTGCGTCGTGTTCTGGAAGCGGCCCGGAGGCTGCCCGCCGGCCCGGAAGTAGTCGTCGAGGAACTTCTGCGCCGCCAGGCCCGTGGACACGGTGACCGCGTAGGCGGCGATCGGCGACAGACCCCACACGCGGCCCGGGTAGGTCATCCAGGGGATGTGCACGACGTCCTCGGACGGCAGCTCGACGCCGAGGTACGACCACACCGGGTCCGTGAACGAGCCGCGCGTGCCGATGGGGCCCGTGTCCTGCACGAACACGTTCGCCGGGTTCAGCCACTCGATCCGGGTGGGGTACTCCAGCCAGTCCCGCTCCATCACCAACCCGACGGCATTGCCGCGGTAGACCAGGGACAGCACGGCTCGCTTCAGCCAGTCGTCGATCGTGCCCTGCGACGCCGGCCGCTGGAACAGCGACGCGAGCGGCAGCTTCATCGTCGTGTCGCCAACCCGTCGGTACTGCTTGATCGGCAGGGACGCCACCGAGGTGCTCAGCAGCCGGCCCGCGGCGAAGACCGGGGTGAGCCGCAGCGCGCCCTCCACGCTGACCGCGGCAGGGGAGGCGAGGTCTTCGACGGGCCAGGAGACGTCGCCGACGCCCAGGTCCCGCCGCTCCTGCGCGGCCGGGCTGTCGGCCCCGCGCGTCCAGCCCCAGCGACGGAAGGGGTTACGCATGCGGCTCCCTCCCGGGCGTCGTTGTGCCTCTGGCGGCGTGGTTGTGGGTCTGGACCCGGCCGGTTGTGGATCTGGCGGGTCAGAAGATCGACTGGGTGACGTCGTACTGGCGGCCCTCGAGGAGGTGGGAGCGGGCCACGTACGACCAGCGCGCGAGGGTCATCGCCACGAGCGGGCTGATGTCCGTATCGGTGCCGGACGCAGTCCACGCGACGGTGTCCCCGGACTGCTTCGTCTTCGCGCCGGCCACCGCGGTGTCGAGCGGCTCGCTGGGGATGTAGCGGAACCCCTGCTCACGGACGGCCTCGAGGATCTGGCCCGCGGCGGCCGCCATGTCCACCGCGTTCGTCACGGCCAGGTCCCCGACTTCCGGCGCCTCGACGTCCTCCGGAAGCTTGAAGCCCTCCTTGTCGAGGGCGGTCTTGAGGAAGGCGAACGTGCCGCGGCCCATCGCGAGCGTGATCGGCTCCAGCGTGCTCCGCAGCTCGACCAGGCGCGGCACGAGCCAGCGGGTGCCCGGCCGGTAGTCGGCGAGCTGCACGTGCCCGAGGCCGTCACCGCGTACGCCGTACACGCAGACCGCGGCGTAGTCCCGCAGCGGCGACACGTCCACGCCGAGCGCCACGCCGCCTTCCTGGATACGCTGGGAGGCCTCGTCGGCCATGGCCGCCCACAGCTTCGGGTCGATAACGACGTTGCCCTGGCTGCGGCGAGGCCAGATCCCGAGGATCTCCCGCGCGAACCCCTTCGGCGACATGCCGCGCCGGTCCCTCAGGGTGGCCTGCTCGGTGACCCGGGTCCCCCACGCGGGGTTCGTCGCCGCCCACAGCGCCCGGTCGTCGAGGTCGACCTCGTCGAGGTGGTCGAGGTCGCCGGCGGCACCCCAGTCCCGGTAGCCGAGCGAGTCGTCCCCTCCGGCCTCGGCTCGCTCGCGCAGCATGAAAAGGACGTCGCCGGACTCGCCGTCCAGCGGCGGGGAGCTGGTGTAGATGATCTGCGGGTTGGGGCGGGCCCGCATGGTCGGCATGAGCGCTTCCTGCTGGAGCAGGGTGTACGCGAACGCCTCGTCGATGATGACCAGGTCACCACTGAAGCCGCGGCCGCTGCCCTTGCTGCGGGCCACGAACTTGATGCGGGCCTCGGTGTCGAGGCGCTCGAAGCCCTCTTCCCCGTTGGTGTTCGAGATCTTGATGCGGACGCCGTCGATCTCGATGAGGTTCTCGTTGTTCCCGACCTGCTTGCCGAGCCGCCGCAGCAGCGACCGGAAGCGGCGGAAGGCCTCCATCGCGGTCTTGTACTCGTGGGCGCTCCACAGGATCAGTTGCTCGCCCAGGAGCAAGAACCCGGCCAGCACCCTGATCTCGAGGATGCCGCCCTTGCCGTTCTGGCGGGCCACCAGCTCGGCGTATTCGAAGCAGGCCCACTTGCCGTCCGCGCGGCAGGCGAGCAGCAGGTCGACGGCGTCACGCTGCCACTGGTCCGCGATCAGCCCGCCGCGCGCGGCCAGGTCGCAGGCCTCGCCGCCGAAGGTGTAGGCGTAGGGCGGGTGGACCTCAACCCTCGGCCTAGCGCTTGCGCTCAGCGATCCGCCTCGTGAGGTCGTGGACACCCACACCTCCCGCCGGCGTCTCCTTGTCCGGTGCAGCGCCGGTCTGACCCTGCCGAATCTCCGCCAACAGCAGCTTCAAGGCACTGGATTGCGCCCGAGACTCCGCCAACAACCCCGAAATATCAGCGAATTGCTCGACATTGGGGTTGACATCCACCGAGAGCGAGCGCAGCATGGAGTTCAGAAGGTCAAGCCGGTCAGCGATCCGACAAGCCTCCTCCAGCAGCACCAGATGCGCCGGAGTCAGAGACCAGATCGCCAGCGACTCCCGCCACATCCGCAGGCCCCGCTCCCCCAGCCCGGCCGGCTCCTCGACCGCCTCGCTCACCGCCACCACCCCCGGAAAGACCCCCCTGTCGTTTTCGCGGGGGGATATTTTTTTCAGGCGGGCGCGGGGTCAATCACCCCATGATCAAAAAACGGAATTTGCAGCAAACCATTCGCGCAAACGTCTCTGACCTGCATGTTTGCCGAGCGCGCGAAGCATCGTTGCGAACGTCTGACCGTGAGCTGTGAGGTCAGCAGGCTGGGCGCAGCGCGGGGCGGGTGGGTGGTGTGGGGTGTGCTTGGCCTCGGCCTGCGGCCTTGGGCCAGGGCAGGGTGGGGGTGGGGGTGGGGGTGGGGCGGGTCAGAGGGTGGAGGCGTCCACGGTGTAGGTGGGGCGTGGGCGCTGGGCTGCGCGGAGCTTGTTGTTCCGGATGGTGTTGCATCGTCGATGGGCCAGTCTGCAGTTGGCTCGGTCGAGTGGGTCACCACCGAGCCACAGTGGGTGGACGTGGTCCACTGTGCGGGCCATGGGGTGGGTAGTGCCGGGCAGGGACTGGTCCACGTACTTGCGGCAGATCCAGCAGTGGGTCTCTTCTGCATACACCTGCGCTTGCAGGCGTAGCCATGGCCGGCCACCGCGGGCCTGGCGTGTGCGGCGTGCGATCTCTGCTGGGCTGAGCTGGGGCATGGGCTACTCCCCCGGTGTCAGCACTCCAGCTGGAGGGGCGGCCGCCACACCTGCCCGTCGCCGGGCGTGCCGGTGGTGGGCGTGTAGTGGAGCGGTACCACCTGCGTGTTGGCCTGGGTCTCGTTGCGGGTGCCGAGCCACAGGTCGATGATCTGCCAGGGCTGCCCGTCGAGGACTGCGATGGTGCGGGCCTGGCCTCCGCAGGAGGAGACGTCGAAGTCTCGGCGTGCGTAGGCGGGCTGGCCCCAGCCCACGTTGGTGGGCGCGGTCCAGCCGGAGTAGAGGGAGGGTGCGGTGGCGTACCCGAGGGGTGTGCCCGAGCAGTAGCCGCAGCCCTGGTCGCTGTAGGTGATCACGTACTGGTTGGTGGCTGCGTCCCACCATCCGCCGGGGCCCTCGACGCCGGTGAGGCCGGCGACGCTGGAGACGCCGACCCCGGTGTTGCCGCCGGTCCCCCACCAGTTCAGCTCCTGGATGCTGAGCCCGGAGTTACCGGCGCGGGTGCAGATGATGGCGGGCCTGGCGCCGGGGGTGGCGGACTGGATGAACCCGAAGTCACCGTTGGCACCAGCGCAGATGTCCAGGTTGGGCTTGGTGTAGGAGCCGTACGGCTGCGCCCCGGGACCGCACGGTCCGGCGGGGCCGGCGCATCCCATGGAGTTGTAGGCGTTCGACGCGCCGTCGCTGTACTGGCGGGGCGCGTTGAACCACAGGATGTAGACACCGTCTGAACTGCCCCAACCGGTGCGCTGGATCATGCGCGGGTTGAAGCAGCCCTGGGAGGTCCCGCCGCAGGTGTCCTGCCAGCTCCGCTTGAACGACGGGTCCTGCGAGGCGGGATCGAAGAGTTGCTTCGGCGCGCTCCAGGGGCCCTGCGGGCTGGGCGCGGTGGAGACCCCGAACCCGCACCACGTGGTGGGCGCGGGCCCGTACCACTGGAATCCACACCCGTACATGGACCCGTACATGTAGTAGGTGTCGCCGAAGCGGGCGAGCTGCGCATCGTGCAGGTCCAGGCCCTTGATGGTGAACGCCGTCGTGGCCGGCGCGGGTTCCGCGCAGGTGGCGCCGGTTGTGAGCAGCGCGGTGACGGCGAGCAGCAGGGCGGTCAGGATGCGGCGGATGCGCACGTACGCCCCTCCTCTCGGATCAGGGCGGACATGCGAAAGCCCGGCGCAGAGGCCGGGCCGGGAAGTGTTCAGCGGTGGCGGTTGGGGCGTTGAGACCTTGCCGACAGCGGTGCCACCGTCTCACAGAATGAGCGTCGCAGTGATCTCTGTCAAGCAGGGCCCTGGTCAGGCGGGTTGTTTGGCGGCCTCCCGGACGGCGGCGGTGATGTCGGCGAGGTCCCACAGGGCGAGGGCCTGCCCGCGTATCGGGTTGGGCTGGAAGCCGGCCGGGGTGATGTGCCGGCGGCGCGCCCAGTCGCGGAACTGCTTCGGCGTCATGGTGAGGCTGTAGGCGGCCTGCGGGGTGGTGACGAGGGGGCGGCCGTCACGGCCGGTGCGTGCGGTACTCACTCACCTAGGGTGACCTATTGCTCCAGCTATCGCAGGCGGCGCTTGAAAAGCCGGATGCTCGCAGCCTGAGGTATCTGCACGTCAGGGTGTTTCATCAGATGGGCAGGCACCTTGGTGCTGCTGTCGAAGTCGGTCGTCATCAACTGCTGAGCGGTGATGCGGGTGGGGTCGGTTCCCTCCCCGACAAGGTCGGCGTTGCGCAGATCCGCCCCTGCTAGGTCAGCGTCCGTGAGGTCCGCTCCGGCCAGCTTTGCATAGGCCAGCGTTGCGCCCCTGAGGTCGGCTCGATCGAGACGGGATCCGACCAGGTTGGCGTACATCAAGTGGCCACCGGCCATGTCGGCGCACCTGAGATCCGTGAACGGCAGGTCCAGTTGCCGCTCTTCGCCATCGCGCCGACGCATGAGCACGGTGAGCGCAGCTTGCACGTCCTCCTTGGGACGAGCCATGTACAGATCATCCTCGTCTGACTCGTAGACAGATGGCCCATCGGTCTCGGTCTCCGGCGCCGGTGCGTACTTTCGCACAAAGGCGGCGAGCACCTGGATTGCAGTATCGAGATCCTTGTCCGAGTCGCGCATGATCCGCTCAAGGGAGTAGATACCGCCCAGCCTGGCCATCATGCCGTCCTCGCCCGGCGTCGACAGCAACTTGATCGCCTCGACGTAGCGGTCGGTAACCTGCCCTTCACGGGTGAGATCAGCCTGCTCGCGGTCCTTGGCCCGAGTGTGTTCGAACAGAGCCTCTGTCTGTTTGTGACTCTTGTGCGTGTAGTAGAGGCCGAGCGCTGCCACCGCACCGGCACCCAGGGCGACCAGCATGGTACGGAAGCCAGTGATCACAACTCCGTCTGCGGGCTGGAGATCCCGAGTACGGAGATGGGCGCCGTCGATCCACCACGGCCCGCGCCACAGAAGCAAGGCATACACGACCACCGCCAGCGCGAGAACCGCTGAGCCCACGATCCGCTTCGTCTTCTGCTTCATGCTGGCAGCATGGCCTGTCAGCAACTGAGCCATTCGTGGAACCGCCAGCTTCAGAGCAGAAGTTGAGGTACACCAACGGGACCTGTGGCCTGGCCGGCTGACGAGGGGAAGTCGTCACGGCCGGTGCGTGCGGTGCTCACCTGTCCAGTGTGCCCTGACGTGCGCCTGACCAGCGGATGCTCTGGCTCTGGCATGACGGTGAACCCTCATATCCAAGTGCCGTTGTCAGAGGCGACCCTTACAGTGCGGCCATGACAGACGAGAACCGCCCCGAGCCGAACGACGAGGCGCCGGAACAGCCCAGTGACGACAGCCCCGAGGCCCGTGCCGAGGGTCTGAAGCCGGGTGGCACGCCGATCCCGCACGTGGATCTCAGCAATCTCAAGATGTTCGAAGAGGCGGCCAACCGAATCAGCGAGCAGTTTGCGGTGTTCGCCACTGCGGCCCGCAGGGAACTCGATCGTGCTGCTTCCGTTGGCGCTGCTGCCGCCGCTAGGGCTGCGGCTGGGTCCCAGCCCTGGTTCACGGATTTGCAGCGCACGCTTCGAGAGCGGATGGACGAAGACTTCGCTCCGACTCTTGGGCGCATCCTCGCGCAGACTCAACCGCAGCTGACCAAGCTACAGCGACTGGTTGAGGACCTGAGGCAGCTCATCCCGGAGAACCTGCGCGGGCTTCGGGCCGGGGATCACGAGAAGATCTTCCGGCTGACTGGCGAGGACGGTACCTCTCTGGCTTGGGCCCCTCGCGTCAGTATCGTCCGCGAGCTGCTTGACGCCGATGGTCTGGAGGCGCGCAGCACCGTGCTGGTCGACCACGCCGCCGAGATCGCCGATGACGTCGAGGCGTCCCTTGCCTCGGTCGCCCTGCCTCAGCACCAGGCGCTGCGTGGGCTTCTGCTGGAGGCGGCGGCCGCCGTCCGCGCAGGCCTCTACGGCCCGGCCCAGGCGGCGGCAAGCAACGTGCTCGACACGACCGTGAACGTCCACATCCTCGAGTTCCTCCGCCGTGAGGGCCCGATGACGAAGACCGGAACGCGTAAGCACTTCCGTCCTGCGGACGACTGGGGCGACATCACCTTCGCCGAGCTGGAACTCGTGCTGGTCGGCGGCGGCATCGGCACCGCCTACGAGCAGTGGACGCGCGGCGAAGGGCACATGTCCTTCAACCGGCACGCCACCGCCCACCAGGTAGACGACGGCGCCTACTCGCCCGCTCATGCGATACGGGCTCTGCTCCTGGCGCAGGCGACGCTGCGGTGGCTGGATACCACTGTCGCAGCCGAGGCAGCTACTGACGAAGCTGCCTGATTTCCGGGGACGGGCGCGTCGGAACTGCGGAGCAGAAGACCTGTGCGGCGTAGTCACCACCTCGATGTCCTGTCGCCGCTATGGTCACCTTATGGACTGGGGTGACGCGCCCGCGTGGGGCGCCTTGCTGGTTTCACTCGGTGCTGCCGCGATCAGCATCCGAGCACTACGCCACAGTGAGCGCGCCGCAGCTGCGGCGGAGCGATCGGCGGCGGCCGACGAGGCGGCGCTTGCTCAACAGCGGGCGGAGGCCGCGGAACGCCGAGCAGCCGAGGCCGAGGCGGCCCGACCGCGTCCATCCCTGGTAGTTCATCACCACGACCGCGAGCTGTACCACCTAGTCAATGAGGGCACCGGCCCGGCTGACGGTGTCAGGTTCGTCGGCGAACTACCGACGTCGGTGATCGACGCGCCGAACGGTGTCACTCTCAAGCCGGGCGGGGTCCACCCCTTCTACATCGCACCCGACTTCGGCTCGCCTGACGTCAGCGCGGTTCAGGTGTCATGGGACGGCTTGCAGGAGCCCCTGCTACTTCGGGTACCTCCGAAGCACTGATGGCGGTTCCGCCCGTCGATCACCGCCGGGCTAAGCAGACATTTTGCTGATCCAGCAGACAGGCCGTGAAGACGTCCGACATACTGCGGTCAAGGTCCAAGTCCACCTCTCGTGCACCGAGTTCATCGACGAGAGAAAGGGACTTGCAATGCGCCTTGCGCAGATGCGGCGGCGCCTCTATGGGGCGCTGCGATCCAGAGGGGATAAGGTGCGTCGACACTGCACTGAAGCCTCTGGAGCCGTACGTGCGTGGTTCGACTCGGCGAAGCCGAGCGACCGCGTGCAGACCCGGCTCTACCAGTTCACGGTCGAGGTGGCGGCCACCACCACTGCCGAGCTCCTGGTCTGGATGCTGACACGCGGTCGCTGACTCACGGATGGGCCCCTCGCTCTACCGATCACTGAGGTGTGCGAGGGGCTCTTCCACCAACGGTTACCACGCAACTGTGCGCGGGCCCGCCCAAATGCATCACGTGATGCTTTGGTGGTACTACCCTAGCGCGCCACCCAAATTTCTGCGTGAGATTCGCAGGTCTCGAATCAATTGCGCGCGACGAGATTTGACGTCTGAGCAACTTTTCAAAGTGGTACCACCTACGAACTTTGCGTGCCAGACGTCCGATGCATGCTGCCGGGCCAGCCATCGAGAGGGCGGTGGGTGTACGGCCGCCCGGTACGCCACCCATCGCGCGGCTCCCGGCCGGCGCACGCCCGCCGTGCTCGTTCAGTGTTCCCACACATCGGGCCCGCCGCCGCGCCAGTCGATCCACTCGGCGCGTACCACGTCCATCTCGTCCCAGTCCTGCAGGCCCGCCTCCTGGAGGAACGCCACCACGTCCCGCAGGCGGAAGGCGCGGCCGAGGATCGTGCCGTCCACACGGACACGCCGGCCGCCGTCCTCGTCGGGCGGGTACACGATCACGCGGGCCATACCGTCAGCCTGCGCGCGCATGGAGCGCGGCGCAGCAGGTGGTAGCCCAGACTGGTGGCATGCGCCCTGGCCGCTATCACCTGCTGCTCTCCATCGACGGGCGGCCTGTCCTGCACGGCTGGTGGGACGCCGAGGGGATCGCGCGCGACCAGTTCAAGCGGCTGGTTGGCAGCCAGGGCAGGCCAGGCGCCCGCGTCACCCTCACCGACGAATCGACCGGGAAGACGTTGACGAGCTGGCCCGAGGAGCCGTAGCGCTCTGCCATCCTGGCGGCATGGCCCACCGCCCGTACCCGTCCCGCGAGCGCGCGCTGCGACAGCTCGACCGTCACTACCCCGGGCAGCCGCCGCTTCCCGCGCCCACCTGGGGGCCCGGCAGCAGGGCAGCCGCTCGTAACCTGCAGGCTGGCCTCGCGGCGCTCCCGTCGGCGCAGGACTACGTCCTCTCGGTGCGCCGTCCGGCTTGATAGGTCAGGCGTGGCCCTTGCGGTAAGTGCGGCGGCTCTCGAGGGCCTGGGCAACGGTGGCGCCATACCAGCGATGCGCGCGGCGGATTGCGGCGAAGGGGTTTCGCTAACTCTCGCGACAGTTTCGGCTGTTGTACTCGCGGGGCGTGAACGCGCGGTAGCATCCCCAGTGGCAAGCCGCGTACGCCTCCCGCCGTCACCATGCGCCCACGCCGCCAGGTGAACGACCGGCCAAGGCCCTTCGGGACCCGCGCTCCGTTCGGCATGCCCTTCGTCCGGCGGAAGCGTGGGAGACCGCCAGGAACGAGCAACAGATGCCTAAGAGGCAGTCCACGGCAGCGCAGATGGCACGCCTGCGTCAGGCCGGCACCGGCGAGAAGTACACCGAGGCGCTGCGCGCCGTGCAGGAGAAGCGACCGACTCAGTTCCGGGAGTTCTGCGCCCGCGGAGCAGGGTGGGACCCGATCACCCAGCGCGCGGCCCAGGAACTCAAGCAGGTCTGGCCTACGGGGCCTGCGCCGTACTGGGAAGAGAAGTTCGGCGACCTCTGTTGGAAGACCTTCCCGCGGTGGGAGGCTCCGGCCGCTGCCGTTTCAGTGCTGCAGAAGGCCCTCACCGAGGCAGCGGGCACGTGCCAGACGTGCCCGTCCCCCGGCCGCAAGCGTGTGATCTGGACCTGGGACGACGAATACGGATGGATCCAGCCGTGGGTGAAGACCTGCTGCGATGCCTGCTACTGGGTGCCGCGCAAGCTCCTGGACAACCAGCAGTACCGGGACTTGTTCGAGCGGTATGAGGAGCCCCTCCCCGATCCGGGCAGCTGTTGCATCGCGCTTGAGGAAGTCATCTCGGTCGTACGGACGCGCTTCGACCAGGGCGGTGTGCCGGCGGTGCTTGCCAAGCTGGCAGAGCTATGCCAGTCCATGGGGTCCCGGAGTCCGCACCACGACCCGTTCAGCGGGCACGCGCTCCTGCTGAGCGCGCAGTATGCGTGCACCCAGATGGTGGTCCGGACCTGGCAGGCCGGTCGTGTGGCCGGCCCTCTGGTCTCGGAGCCGGCTGAGCGACGGAGGATCTTGCAGGCCTTGGGGGACCTCGCGAAGGCGCTTCATGCCACGGAAGCCGAACAGCTCCGCGACTGACCTGGCCGGAGGGTCTCCGTGACCACGGAGACCCTGACTGCGTTACACGCGCCGCCAGCCAGAGAGCCGACCGTCTGCACCGACCTCGGCGGTCAGGCGCATGCCGGGCAGGTCGCTGACGGCGGCGCCGATCGCCGCGGCGATGTCGGCGGCCGGGTAGCGCTCCGGCTCGGCGCGTTCCCCCGGCGGCACGTCGTCGGCCACCAGCTCGGCCTGGTCGCCGAACAAGAGCAGGACACGGACGGTCACTCGTTCACTCATCGGTGGCCTCTCTTCGACAGGCAGCAGTGATCTGGAGTCAGGACAGCTCGTCGGTGCTGAGCGTCATGCTCAGGGTGGTGGCGCCGAGCGTGATATTGGCGACGCCCCAGCAATCCGAGTTCGGGTCGTCGGCTGTGGGGTCACCCTCGCAGCCGTTGTTCTTGTAGTCCTGCTGGGCCGCCTTCATCGTCGCGATCTGTTTGGTCGCCTTCGGGTATTCGCTCGCTCCCCCGTTGGCGTCGATGTCCCTCTCGAGGTCACCGACCACCGTCATGATCGCCCCGATGTCGTTGGCGCACGCCGTGCTGCTGGGCGACTGGCACTTCTCGATCGAGCCCTCCGACACAGCGTCGAGCTTGGCGGTGTAGACGTCAGCCAGCTTCTTCGGCTGGGAGGGGGCGGCCGGAGTGCTCGCAGCAGTCGAAGGCTGCGTGGTGGGCTTTGAGTCGGATTTGTCGCTGGACGAGCAGGCCGTTGCAGCGCTGGTGATCAGCAGGACTGTCGCGAATGCGGACGCGGCGCGGTGCATTTATCCCCCCAAGGTGTAAGCGTGGCTGAATGTTACGGAGTTACTGCTGAGTTCACCGCCCCGACTTCCGTGGGCGGGGCTCACAGTCGGCCTCCGTTCTTGTGCTGGGTGATGTGGGCGTGGGCGGCGGCCATGCAGGCGTCCCAGCCCGGGCGGTCCAGGCGGCCGGAGCGGGCGACGAGCAGGGCCAGGCCCTCGCGCCCGCACGGTCCGCACCAGGTAGCCCAGGCGCGGGCGGGCGGCGCCGTGCTGAACCCGACAGGCGGGAAAGCGGCGGGCCGGACCTGTAGGGGCGCGCTCACTCGCCGGTCACCTCCGCCTCGTCGGCCAGCTGAAGGCCGGCGCGCTCGCAGAACTCGGTGAGGGCCATCTCGCCGCCGTACTGCTCGCCGGTGTCGAAGATGGCGACACGACCGCCCGGGAACCGCGTCCACTGCTCGTAGTCCTCGGTGTCATAGGCGTCGACGGTGCCGATGCCGGACCGGTAGCGCAGGTACAGGTACTGGCCGTCCACGGTCCAGGCGTTCCACTGTGACGGGCACGCCCAGCCGGTGCGCTCCACCCTGGCCAGGACCAGGGGCCGGTCCGGGCGCAGCGGCAGGAGCGTGCACTCGTGCTCCGCTCCCCCGGCGCACCGGAGGCCGCGACGGGTGGCGATGTGGACGACTTCACCGGCCTTGACGGCCTGGTCGGTGAGCGCCGTGGTGATGGCGGCCTTACCGCCGCGCCGGGCTTGGTTGCGGGCAAGGACGGCGGCGACGCTCTCGGCGATGGCCTGCATGCGCTTCTGGAACTCCCCCGACTGCAGGTAGAAGGCGAACTCTTCGAAACTGCGGAGCGGCGGCCGCGGCGGCTCGGGTACGCGACCGCGCTCCACTTGGGCGAGGGCGCGATCGACGTTGGGGTACGGGCGGTAGCTCACTGCTCGCGCCTCCTGCTCACGACCGGCTTGATCGCGTTGAGGAAGCGGTTCGTGACGTCGAAGACGTTGCCGGTCAGCTTGTCCCGCTTCGGGTCGGCGAAGGCCAGGTAGGTAACGATCGGCTCGGCGGCGTCCACCTTGGACTCGTCGAGGCGGGAGCTGCTGGCCATGTAGCGGCCGCCGTCGAGGTCGACGGCAGACATGCATCGCTGCTCGACCCGCCCAGGGATGTCCCGGAAGCGCGGGACGGAGCCGCCAACGCTTCGGCGGCGGACGGCTTCCTGAACCGGCGAAGCCTCGGAATCCGAGCTGAGCGCATACGCCTCGTACCGGAACGCAGCGCCGATGAGGCCTCCGGCACCGGGCATGGCGAGCAGGTGCGATCCGTCGGGGTAGCGGGGCAGCTGGAGCGCGACGGCAGCCAGGGAGGCGACTGCGGTGGGCGGGTGCCCGTGGCCAGCCCACACCAGGTCGGGGACGGGAAGCTTCATGAGCCGTACGCCGTGTCCCTCGGTCTCGTGGACGGTGAACAGTGCAGGGAGCTCGTCCCACTCGCTCCGGGCTCGGAGGTGGGCCACCAGCTCATCCTGGAGCGCCTGCACGACCGCTGATGTGATCACGGCCTGCTCCTTTCCTGCGCCTGCTGCCGGAGCTCCATGACGGTGTCGGCCATGGCGCGGATCGCGGCGCGGGCGGCGGCCACGTTCTGCTCCTGGGTGTCTGGCGCACCGCGGGTGGCGCGCAGTACGGCGAGCGCCTGGCGCATCGGTTCGTCGAGCACCAGCAGCAGAGCGTCGGAGGCCGGCGCACCGCCGGTCTGGACGGAGGGCGGCTGTGGCGCACGCTGGCGCTGCTCCTCCTCAATCTCGGCGATGTCGCGGCGGATGGTGTCCTTGCCGACCCCGAGCCGAGCTGCGATGGTGCGGGCGCTGATGCCCGGCTCCTGGCGCATCAGCTGCTCGACCATGGCGCGGCGCGCGGCGATGGTGAGTGGCGCAGGCATGTTCACTGGCTCGCTCCTGCGGGCTTGGTGGCGCGCGCCATGGCGCGCGCCGTCTTGTCGGTGGGGCAGAAGTCGCCGGCGTCGTCGCAGCCCCAGCCGTGGCGGATGCGCGCCAGGCGGCGGGCGTGGGCGGCGCTGCGGGTGCCCTCGATGGTGACCTTCTCCCGGCAGCCGCGCCGGTCGCAGAACAGGGTGTGCGCGTATCCGATCACCGGGGCTCACCTCCGTCCAGCGGCTTGCCGTCCGCGTCGAAGGCCGGCGGGTACTTCGCAGGGCGGAAGACGCCCGAGCCGTCGCGGCCGCACTTCGGGTGCAGGCAGGTGGTGGACGTGGAGCCGTGCGGCCGGTACCAGAGGCCGTTGCAGTGGGGGCAGCCCATCAGGTCCTGCGTGTTGTGGTCGGCGGGGCAGGCGCAGGCGTCGGCGGCGCCGCCACAGGCGGGGTTGGGGCAGTAGTCGCTCGGGTCGAAGCCCATCAGAGGTCGTCTCCTTCCGGCGGCCGTACGCCGGCGGCCTGCTGCCACTCGGCCCAGGCGTACCTGGAGACGCGTGGCGGAACGGAGCGCTCGGGGGTCGACAGGGCGGTAGCAGCGGCGTTGGCCAGGAGCGCGTGAACCAGGGCGTCCCTGCGGCAGCGTTCGGCCGACGTCGGGGCTCCGTCCTGTTCGTATGAGCTCGCGAGGTCGAGCAGCTCTTCGGCCTCGCGGTAGTGCTCAGGTCCGGTGGCCATGGGTCCTCTCTCGGCGGAGGTGGAGGCCCGGCGGCGGGAAGCGAGTCGGTGCGCTGGGCGCGGGTCGCGTGTCCGGCCGCCGGGCGGTCTGGGATCGGGTCAGCGGCCGGCGAGCTCGCGGAGGATCGCGAGTGCGTCGTCCGGGGGCAGCCAGAACAGCTGGGTGGTGTTCACCAGGTCGTGGCCGAGCGCGTCGGCGGCCGCGTCCTCGATCCAGCGCCGCGCACCGGGCTTGACGGCAACCGACTCGTCCAGCGTCCAGCCGCTCAGGTGGGCGGCCCATCCGGCGATGCACATGGTCGTGCCGCAGTCCGGCTCCTCGTCGGGCATGAGCGGGCCTCGGGAGCTGAACCAGGTCGTCATGTCGAAGGCCTCGGGCTTCGCCTCGATGGCGTCGAGGATGGCGGCGGCCAGCTGGGCGGGCGTTTCGGGGTAGGGGGTGACCGTGGCGTCGGTCATCGCAACTCCAGTCGTGGAACGGGATGGAGTACCTCCGGTCGGACTCGAACCGACGCGCTGCGGGGTATAAGACCGCTGCTCTGCCACTGAGCTACGGAGGCTTGGCGGGCCGCGCCCCTCGGGGCTGGGAGGGGAAGGGGCGCGGCCCTGGGATGGCGGCCAGGCTGGGGGGGTTGGCCCGGCCGCCGGTCTGGGGTCAGGAGCCGTCGAGCAGCTCCCGCAGGCGGGTCGCCAGCTCTTCCGAGAGCGGCAGCGTGTCGCCGTTCTCGTCGCAGCCGCCGGTCAGGACCACCGTGCCGTGGTAGGGCTGCCAGGTGCGGCCGTGGAGCTGGGCGAGGGCCGTGGCGTACACGTTGTGCGGCTGCCTGTAGATGCCCTCGTCGTCCAGCCACATGTCGAGGTCGTCGGCGAGGGTCACGACGTCCACGAAGTCGCAGCCGATCGCCGCGCGCAGGGCGTGGAGGTTGCCCGTGGCGTCGCCGGGGAGGACGACGGGGGTGAGGGTGCCGTCGCAGTGCAGGGCGAGCGCGTTGGCGTCGGGGGCGGCGGGCACGTAGCGGACGGCGTCTGGGCCGACCGAGGTGTCGGCGAGGACGGTGTCGATCTGGTCGAGGATCGTGCTGGACACGGTGACCTCCTCTCAGCCGCAGGCGGCGGAGCGGGTGATGGACTTGCGGCGGACGTGGAAGGGGCCGGGCTCCTCGCCCCACGGGTCGGCGAGCGCGAACCGGGTCTCGGCGATCCCGAGCTGGTCGATCCGGCGGCAGATCCCGCAGGGGCACGGGATGGCCAGCCAGAGGCCGTGGAGGTCTTCGATGGAGCCGTGGTAGATGACCAGGTCACCGGGCTCGATCAGGTCCAGCGAGCGGAAGAGCGTGTCCATGGCCAGCACCCCCAAGTGGTGTGGTGTCGGGGCTTTCGCCCGACCTCATGTCAAAAATTGTAAGAGAAAGTACGAGCCACTACAAGGGTTGGCTCGTACTTTCTTTGACAACTCCTGCCACTGGGGGACCTGTTGATCAGCCGCAGGCCAGGCCCTGTTCCGTGCTGTTCATCGTCAGCAGGTACACGCGACTGCCGTCGTACCGGGCCGGGGCGCCCGTGTCGCCGTCCACGCAGCCGTCGTTGACGCACCACGCCCGTGGCCGGTCGTCGTCCGCGCGCCCGTAGACGGTGCGCTGCCCGCACGCCAGGCACAGCGCGTGCCGAAAGTGGACCGACGGCCCGCGCAGCCCGAGCACGGTCAGGACGGTGCCGTGCCAGCGGCCGACGATCCGCACCACCTCCCCCACCCGGCCGGCGTTCTCCGCGCCGGGCGGGATCGCGGGCAGCGCCCGATGCCAGGGCTGGGTGTGTGCAGAGCCGCGCAGCTCTGCGTCCAGGGCCACGGCCTCCGCCTTGATGCGCTGCGACCAGGACACGGCCTCCAGCGATGTCGGCGGCCGCGAACCCGGCGGCGCGTGCCCGCCGTCCGGGGCCGGCCGTGTGCGCAGCCCGAGCGTGTCGAGCCGCAGGAGCAGACCCGGGCCGCCGTCGCCGGGGTGCTGGTCGTCGCCGGTGTAGCGGTCGAGGAGATCGGCGACCAGGCCGTCAAGCGTCTGCATCCGGCGCCTCCTTGACCGCGAACGACTTGCCGCAGCCCTCGTTCGGGCAGTGGATGATGTCGGACCAGGCGTGGCGCGGGCGCGGCACCTCGACCAGCTCGACGCCCTCGGGGATCTCGCACTGCTCACGGCAGTCGAGGTGACGGTTCTCAGGCATCCGCGGTCTCCTTGTTCTGGGTGGCGGCCCGCCAGGCGTCGACTACGCCCTTGGGGACCCGGCCGACGGGCGGGCAGTCGTAGCCGTTCTCGGCCGCCCAAGCCCGTACCTCGGCCGCGGGGTAGTCGACGGGCTTCCGCTTCTTCGGCTTGGCCGGTGCCAGCTGCTGCTGGCGGGCCCGCAGCTCCGCAAGCCGGGCCTCGAGCAGTTCGGTCTCGTTGGTGATGGCGGTCAGCTCCTGGTCCGCGGCGAACCGCTTACGGAGGCTGGTGACGGCTTCGCGCGCCTGCTCGGACTGCGCGCGGACCTCGGGGTCGGTGTGCTCGTCGGCCCACTTCAGCAGGCGGCCAAGAGGGATCTTCTCGGCGTCCTGCCATGCGGGCGGCTCGGCGACGGCGACCGCTGGGATGGCGTCGGCGGCGGGTATCTCGGTGGCTGGTGTGGTGTCGGGCATGGGCTGTTCGGTCTTTCGGATCAAGGGGGCGGTCTGGATGTCGATGCGGTCGATCAGCTCGCGCAGCTCCGCCGTCGACAGCGCCTCGGCGGCGCGGCCGGTGGGGAGGTCCACGCGCTGAGTGGTCGTGAGCCCTCCCCACGTGCCGTACCGGGTGGCCGGCGTCTCGTTGGCCAGGCCGTCGCGCAGGCACTCGGGCCGGACGGGGCAGCGGCGGCAGATCTCGATTGCGGCCGCGGGGTTGGTCGAGAACCAGCGGTCGGTGTCGTCGCCGGCGCAGGCCGCCCTGTCCTGCCAGTCCTCGCGGTGGGCGGTTCTGGTCACGGCTCGTCGGCGGGCAGGTCCCGCAGGCCTCGCTTGGGGTTCCTGGGCCGCTCAGCTTCGAAGGCCACGATCAGCTCGTCATCGGCCGCATGGACGTGGACGTCGCCGGTGCGCACGCCCCTCGATGCCAGCCGCGCACGGTCCTGCTCTGCGACCGCGACGGCCTTCGTGACTTCCGTGTGGTGGGCCGGCGCCTTCAGTGTCCACTCGTGGCGGTCCACGGTGACGACACGCTTGTCGGCTTGCATCAGAGGTGCATCTCCCCTCGGTTCAGTGCTCGGCTGGCTTCCTGCTCGGCGGCCCGTTCGGCGACGTCGTAGCCGAGGGCCTGCGTGAGCTGGGCGATGAGCGAGCGGGCGTGAGGTTCCGGGTACGGCACGCCGGGCCGGTAGACGGGCGGCTTCCCGGAAGCCACGTGGCGGGCGATGTTCACCAGGTCCAGCAGCAGCGCGGTGGGCACCAGCTGGTCGCTGGGCCACTCGACGCGCGCGCCGTGGTAGCCCTTCAGCAGCTCCTCCAGCGAGACCGCCGCCGAGGCGAGTCCGTACTCGGGGTCATCGACCACGAGGACGCGACCGGACGGAAACTCGGCGCCGTCCAGGACCCGGCCGTTGTGGTGCAGGCGGAAGCCGCGGGTGAAGGCGGGATGCATGTCCTGTGCCATGGTCACGCCTCCATCTCATGCGGGAGGGTGCAGGGGGCGAGCTGTTCGTCCAGGTCGCCGCCACGGGCAAGGACGGCTACGACGCGGGCGTGCTGGCTGTCGAGATGGGTGGGCAGCTCACCGCGAGGAAACAGCGGGACGCCCGGGCAGTACGGGCACGGCTCGCGCACCTCGATGCCGGCAAGCGGCCCCTGGTCGTCGGGGTCGGGCCCGTTGCAGCCCAGCAGACGGCGCTGCTCGCCGCGGTGCTTCGTGCACGGCTCCTCCACCGACGCGCCGTTTCGCTTGGCGCTGTTCTCCTGGTCCCAGCGCACGTTCCAGTAGGGCTTCGACTGCTCCACCTCTGCACAGGAGAAGCCGGGGTGGGGTCCGCGGTGGTGACACGCCGTTGCAGGTGCCAGCCGAGAGTCGTCCGTCTCGTCGGCATCGACGACGCGGCCGGCGACGGTGATGTCCCGTCCACGGGTGTCGATGCCGACGTGCTCAAGAAGGCCGCGGATGCCGCCGGGCTCGTCGTCCAGGACCTCGCGCAGCTCGGCGCCGGCCGCTCGCACGAGGAACCGGGCGGCCCCGTGGGCGGCCTCCCACCGGTCCGCCAGCTGGTACGCCCGGCCCGCGGCGCGGCGTGCGCGATCCCGCTGCCTCAGGAGGCCGTTGACGAACGGCATGACGACGTCGGCGAAGCCAGAGCAGTGGCCTTCCGGGCTGTCGACGATCTTCCGTTCGGCTCGGCGCAGGTGCTCTGCGGTCAGCGCGCGAGAGAGCAGCCGCCAGAGGACTTCGCGTTCGGCTTCCGGCCCTCCCACCCAGCCGGGCACGTCGAAGGCCTCCACGATGTCGGCGGCGACCTCGGTGCGCGCCTGCGCTGTCTCGTCTGCCCAGACGACACGGGTGGCGCCGTCGTGGCCGTGCACGGACAGCATCAGCTCGAGGTCGTTCCACACGGCAACGGACGGCCGGGCCCGCCAGCGGAGGACGACGGTGCCGTCCTGGAACTGGACGCCGTCGGCGACGGGGCCCGGGCCGCTGACGCCGGTGACATCGCGGTCCCGTTGGAGGACGAAGAGGCGGGGTATCGGATGGTCGCTCATCAGGGTGCTCTCAGTTCTTGGGGCGGCGGGGCTCGGGGACGGTGCCGAGGGCGGTGATGGCCCGGCAGGCGGCGAGGTCGGCGGCGGCCTGACGGCGTGCGCGGCGCTGACGGCGGTCCTGGCGCCAGTCGTAGAGGCGGCAGAGCAGGCAGTAGAGGCCGAGGGCCACGGTCATGAACAGGCCGAGGCCGAGGACACCGAGGAGGCCGCCGAGGGCGCTGACGATGAAGGTCTGGGTCGGGGTCACTGTGGCCCCCGGGTGCGGTCGAGGAAGGCGGCGCGCAGGGAGGTGAAGCCGAACGCGGCGGCGCCGAGCAGGAAGGCGACGGCGCCGGGCTTGTCCTCCCGGTACGCCTCGCCCATCGCCCCGCACAGGCAGGCCAGAGCGAGCAAACTGAAGAACCACGGGTCGGACACGCCGAGGCAGAGCAGCAGCACGGCCAGCAGCCCGACGGCGATGCCGGCGAGGTTGAACGCGGACACGACGGTGCCTTTCATGCGGTGGTGGGTGCGGTGCGGCGGACTGCCTGGAAGCGGCGGCGCAGCTGGCGGAGACGGCGGCGGGTGTTGTCCCCTCCTCCGCCGTGCCACCAGCGCCAGGCGTAGACGGCGCTGGCTGCGGCGTCGAACAGGGCCCAGATGGCGTCTCCGGTCCGGAGCTGCTGCAGGCCGTACAGGGCGAAGGAGATGGCCATGAGGCCGTCGCCGTGGTGGAAGCAGATCCGGTCTGTGAAGACGCCGGCGATAGTAAAGACGGCCACGCCGAGGCCGAGGGCGGAGAGAACTGGCACGTTCAGCTTCCTTGCGGGTGGTACTCGTCGAGGGGCGGGAGGGTGTGGATGGGGCGGACGCGGCCGCGCAGGAGGAGCGCGCGGCCTTCGGCGAGGTCGTCGAGCAGTGCGGCCGCTTCCTCGTCGGGCGGGTCTTCGGCGCAGGGGCAGTAGCCGAAGGCGTCGCACCCGCCGTACGGGCAGACCATGGAAGTCCCCTGCCGCTCATGACGCCTTGGCCGCGGTCTGCTGGTCGTGGTCGCGCTTGACCTGGCCGCTCCAGCAGACGCCGTCGATGCGCTCGCCCTGCCACAGGTGCCTCAGCAGCGCGAGATGCGTGCCGCAGCGCTCTGCGCCGGTGAGTTGCAGCGGCGGCGCGTCGTCCAGGCGGCGCGGGCCGGTCTCGTCGAGGCGCCAGCGTTCGTTGCCGGTGAGGCCGGCGACCACGCCGTCTCGGTCGTCGCGGTGCAGGCCCTGCTCGGCGGCCTTCACCGCGGCGAGGCACTGGAGGCGGACCGGGCAGCGGGCCACGCAGATGGTGCGGGCCTCGTGCTCGGTGTCCGGGTTGAAGAACAGGTCCGGGTCGCCGGTGCGGCAGGCTGCCTGCTCTTGCCAGTCGCTGCGGCGGGCCGCGGTGTCGGGGACGGAGCCGGTGTAGGCCATGGCTCACTCCGCGGCCGTCAGGCTGCCCTTGGGCGCCTTGCGGATGGTGGCCTTGCGGTCCCGCCGGCGGATCATGTCGACGAACTTCGCGGACTGGCGGATCCTGACCACCTGGTGCGCGGGCACGGTGATGCTCTCGCCGTTCTGCGGGTTGTGGGCCTTGCGCCGCTTGGTGCGGTACGGCAGGAAGCTGACGAAGTTGGTGATGGACACCTTGTAGCCGCTGGCGCTGGCGCGCGCGATGGCGTCGAAGGTGGCGATCACGATCTCGCGGGCCTCCCGGACGGGGATGTCCGTGTCGGCCGCGACGACCTCGATCAGCGAGGTCGTGGTGAGGTCGCGGGTGATGCGGGTGGGCTTCTTCACGAAGGAACTCCGGAGGGCTGGGCGCGGGCCTGGGCAGGCCCGCGCCGGGGTCGGTCAGTTGCAGGTGGGGTCCTGGGGGGCGACCGTGATCGCCGCGTACGAGCTGTCGCCGTGGTAGGCGATGTACAGGCGGTTGCCGTGATCGCACTTCGTGGCGGCGTTCGAGAAGCCATCGGGCATGCGGATCAGATCCGCCGCCGTGCCGTTGTCGCGGTTGGAGCGGGGCGCGTCCTTGAAGGGCTCCGAGTGCTTGCCACTGCACCCCAGCAAGACGGTCGCGAGTAGGGCCGCGGAGATGGCTGCCTGGGCGATGCGGTTGCGGCTCACGGCAGCAGCCCCTTCTCACGGGCAGCGGTCAGCCAGCTGCCGAACTCGGCGGTGATGCCGTCGTAGAGGGCGCTGTCTGCCAGGCCGGTCGGGTTGGCGCCGGCGTGGAAGTAGCTCGCGTTGTCGACAAAGCGACCGTGCATCGTGTCGAGCCGCTTCAGGAAGCCGACCTCCCTGGGCCCGAAGCCGACGAACGACCAGAAGATGGGCAGCTTGGACGCCTGGGCGAGCAGGAGGCGGGCTGCGTCACCGTCCTGCGGTTCGCCGTCGGTCTGGAAGATGACCAGGGCCGGGTCGGTGGCCCCGCTGGCCTGGTAGTGCTCGACGACGGCCTGCATCGCCAGCGCGTACAGGGTGCCGCCCATGGTGCGGTCGCCGCCGTGCAGCTGGTGCTGCTGGGCGACTACGCCCTGGTAGCGGTCCAGGGAGACCTCGACGACCGGGTAGAGCCGCGAGTCGAAGAACACGAGCGGCACGACGCCGTCGTCATCGAGGTTCACGGACAGGCCCAGAGCCTGGTCGGCGAGGCGCTGCACGGCCCCCTTGCGGTAGTACGAGACCATCGAGCCGGACCGGTCGACGACCAGGTACACGGCCGCGCGCTGCCCGGACGCCCCGTTCTTCTCCAGGCTCACGGCCGCCGTCTTGGCCAGCGACACGAGGCCGGCGGGCACCTTCTCCAGGCTGATTGCCGGGCTGTGGGGAACGGCCGCGGCCGGGGCCGGGACGGTCTTCTTGCGGTTGAACATGGTGGGCTCTTCTCGTTGTTGGGCGCCCGCCGCCTGGCCTGTGTCATCCGGGCGGCGGGCGGGTCTGAGGGTCAGCTCGGCGCGAGGGCCGGGCTGAGCGCGAACGGCGCCCGATTCAGCGGGACGGGCGTGGCGGCCGCGGGCGGCGTGGCCTTCACCGGCAGCGGCCGGACGGCGGAGACGTTGGCGAGGCGGGCCTCGAGGGCGGTGATCCGGTCGCGGAGCTGGTGGCGGTCGCGCACCTGCTCTTCGAGGTCGGCGATCCGCTGTCCGGCCTTCTCCAGGGCGGCCTTCAGGTCGTTGCGCTGGGCGGTGACGGCGTCCAGTTCGGCGGCCAGGGCGACGAGCTTGCACGTCAGCTCCTGCGCCGTGCGCTCGGTGCGGGCGACTTCGGCGCGCAGCTGCTTGCGGGGCATGACGTAGCGGTGCAGGCCCCGACCGGCGGGCGCTACGGCGTAGGCGACGGCCGCGGTGCCGGCGGTGCCGATGCCGAGGAACACGTACTCGATCACGCGGCACCCGCCTTCGCGTCCTTGCACATCGAGCAGTCGGTCTTGAAGCAGGCGGCCCCGCGCTCGATGGCCAGGGCGTGGTCGGCGCCCTCGTTGGCGGCCTGGAGGTCGGCGACGCTCTGCTCCAGGCGCCGGTTGCGGTCCTGCTCTTCGGCGAGCCGGACGCGCAGGCGGCGGGTCTGGGCGTCGCTGACGTAGGCGCGGACGCGGCGCACGATGCTCGGGGCGGTCATGCGGCACCGTCCTGGATCTCGCTGACGTGCACGAGGTGGCCGAACCCGCGCGGGCATTTGCCGTAGATGACCTCGTTGTCCGTCGGCAGGCCGCCGTCGACGGAGCGGATCGCGTAGCCGAGGCTGGCCGCGTGGCCCACGTAGGTCATCCACGACTGGCCGAAGACGCGGTCGTGCCAGTCCTCGACGCGGAACTGGAGCGGCTCCGTGTCGGCGTATCCGTAGAGCGGGGCGGTGGGCGTGACGGTGACGCTCTGCCCGGCGCGGGGGTGCGGGGTGTTGTGCATGGTCAGGTGTCCTTGCTGGTTGCGGCCGCGTCGAGGCGGCGGGTGAAGGCGGCGAGGTCCTCGGTGAAATCGGCCTCGACGGACTGGCGGAAGTCGGCGGCCGCGCAGGCGGCCGGGTCGATGTAGCGGACGTACAGGTCGGCGCCCTCGGCGGTGACCTCAGTGCGGGCCTCGAAGGAGCCGGCCGGGCGGTAGGCGGGGATGCGTTCGCCGGTGCGGACCTGGTTCGCCGCGTGCTTGGCGCTGGCGCTGCTGCCGTACGTTCCGGCGAGCACCCACTGGCGGGGCAGTTCGCGGGCCTGCTGCGCGGCGTGCTGGTGGTCGGTGCGCGCCCGGAAGACGTGACGGCTCATGACGCACCGCCCTCGGGGTGCTTGGGGCACAGGTCGCGGTTCCGGCCGGCCCAACGCCATCCGGCGCGACGGGCGCGGCGGCGCAGGATGTGCGCGGGCAGGAGCCCGGTGCCGCTGCCGTACTGTTCGCCGCACTCGTCGCAGACGAGGACCCGGGTCGGGACGCGGGTCACCGCTCGTCACCGCCCAGGCAGGCAGGGACGCGAACGATGTGCTCGCTGAGGACGCCGGTTGTGACGTTGTAGTCCTGGGCGACGGCCCAGTTGGCGTGAGGGAAGGTGTCGCGCAGCAGGCGCGCGATCCGCTTGTGCTGGCTGCCGTCGGCGAGCGGGACCTCCCGGTACCGGTGCTGCGCGCGCGGGTCGACGGTGAGGGCGAGCGCCACCCAGCGCAGCCCGTTGTCCCAGCGGACGCGAGTGATGCGCACCTCAGCGAGCTGGCGGCCGGTGATGCGGCGCAGCTCGTCGCGGACGGCCGTGCGCCGGACGGTGTCGAGGGTGAAGGTCAGGTCGGTGCTCACTGGTCACCGCCGGGCTGGAAGCAGGCCCGGACGTCGCCGAGGAGCTTCTCGTAGGTGGCGATGGTGCGCGGGCCCCAGCGGTGTTCGGGGCCGTGCACGTCGCGGAACCAGGCGTCGCAGACGGCGAGGAGGAGTTCCACGCGGTCGGCGTCGCGGGCGGCCGGGCCTCCGTCGGCCGGGGTGACGGCCTCGGGGTGGTCGGCGGCGAGCTGGGCGAAGGCGGCCTCGAGGGCCACGGGCTCCAGATCGTGCCGGTCGGGGTCGTCGAGGGGCAGGGAGTCGTGCAGCCGGGCGAAGTAGGCGGCCTGGGCGCGGGCGGAGTGCCGCAGCCGGAAGGTGTCCCAGCGCTCGCGCAGGGCGGCGAGCGGGTGGTGCGCGGTGGTGGTGCGACGGTCGATGTGCGCCGTTGCGGTCATCGCCATCACTTCCTTCGGGTCAGTCGGTGTCGGTGTGGTGGAGGGCCGCGCGCGCTGCGGCGGCCCCGCGCTGGTAGGTCTCGGGCCCGGGCGGACGCCGGCGGCGACGCCACGGCTCGGGAAGTTCGGTGAGCAGGTCGAGCGGCTCGGCGTCCGGGTCGGCGATCAGCTGGGCGACGGCGACCAGGGCGCGGCCGAAGGTCATGCCTTCGGTGCGGGCCTGGGCGAGGGCGTCGCCGAGCTGGTCGGCGGACCAGTCCGGGCGGGCGGCGGCCGCGAGGGCGAGCAGCTGGCCGATGGCCGGGCGAGGCAGGTCGCTCACGGCTGCCACCTCCTCAGCAGGGTCAGCGGGTCGGGCGGGCGGCAGGCGCGGCACACGCCGTCCGGGTAGGGGGTGCGGGAGGGTGCCCGGCAGGCCTCGCACTCGTGCCACGCCGAGGCCTTGGGCGGCCGGTGGGCGGCGAGCGGGGTGCCAGTGGCCTTCTGCCATGCGCACGTCTCGCAGGGGGCGCCGGTGTGCCATATCCGCCCCGACTCGCAGGCGGTGAGTCCGCAGCCGCGGCGGACGAGCGCTGCGCCGAGCAGCCAGCGGCCGGGGTCGCGGATCGTCTGCGTGGACGCGTACCGGAACTGCAGGCGGGCGCGGAGCCGTTCGGGCTCCTGGCCCTCGTCGAGCTGGCGGCCGATCTCGCGGGCGAGCTGTCGCACGACGTACGGCGACAGGCCCGGCAGCAGCGGCTTCACCGGTTCTAGGACTCGCCAGATCCGCGGAGCGAGCGTCAGCTCAGGCCCGGCGTACGGGCGGTTGTGCTGCGGCGGAAGCTGAAGATCCTCGCGCGTGCAACTACCTGAGCCTCGCCTACGGCGGATAGCTGAGACGGCAGTGGGCGGATCATCCGGTGAGTCAGTCTGGTGGTGTTCCCCATATAGCGATCCCTCACCAAGATCCCCACCCGATCCCTCTCCAGTGTCCGCAGTCAGCGGGCCCTGAAGAGGCTCCTCGTGGACGGTGTAGAGGTGGCGGCCGCGGTATCCGGCGCGCCGCTCCATACTGATCCAGCCGAGGCGCTCCAGGTCACGCAGGATGCGCCGCACCGAGCGGACGTCGAGCGCCAGGCCGGCCTTCGTCCCGGTGCGGTGGCGCAGGATCCGCGCGAGCTCGGCGAGTGTTATGTGGTGGCCGATCGCGGTGGCGTAGGCGAGGGCGGCGTAGGCGCGCAGCTGGCGCGGGCTGAGGGCTTCGGCGGCCCGGGACGGCACCCAGGCGCCGTGCTCGCGGGCCGGGTTGGTGACGCGGACGCGGCGCACCGCGGTGTGGCCGTCTCCGCCGCTGAGGGTGCGGCGCTGGCTCGTCAGCTCGACGACGTCGTCCACCGGGTCCGGCCGCATCAGCTGCGTCAGCGCCCGCTCGACGGTGGAGCGAGCCAGGCCGAGCAGGCCGGCGAGGTAGGCGACCCCCGCCTCGCAGCCGGTGCCTCGCCGCTCCAGGGCCGCGACCTTGACGTACACGGGCAGCACCGGATCGCCGTACGAGCCGACGATGATGCGGAGCGGGACGCGGACGCGTTGAGGCATGGGGGTCACCTCCCTTCAGGGGCTGGCGGGGTGGATCAGGCGAGCGTCATGGGCCTCATGGGCGTCAGGCGTCGTCACCTCGAGCGCCGTCGAGAACGGCGCTCAGGCCGTCGGCGACGGTCTTCAGCTCGTGCAGCACCTCGGTCGTCGTGAGGTTCGCGGTGTGCAGGACACGCCGGGCGTAGTTGGCCCAGTTGGCCAGGCCAGCGCGCAGCCGGGCGGTTTCCATGTAGGCGAGCTGGCCGCCGGTCAGCCGCAGCGTGGACTCGTCCAGCTCCACCAGGCCGTCGTCGTCGAGGGTTCCGCGGGCGGTGCGCTGGAGGTGCAGGAAGCGCAGCGCCTCGCGGACGTAGCCCTCCTGGCCCTCGTTGGGCAACTCCAGGGAGACGATGCGGACCTTGACCGACGCTTCCTTCTCGGTGCCCGGGGCGGGCTCGGTGCGTTCGATCGCGGCGAACTCGCCGATGAACAGACGCCGGGAAGCGGGCACGTCGTACACGGCCCGGATGTGCGGCTCCAAGGCCTCCTGAGCCGACGCCGACACCTTGGCGTCGAACTTGAGCTGGGTCACGGGGTGGGCTCCTTGCTGGGGTCGGTCAGGCGCCAGACGCGGATGACGGCGCCGGGAGTGCGGAGGGTGTCGTCGCCCGTGAGCACGAAGCGTTTGGCGGTGCGCACGTCGGTGACGCAGCTGTCGTCGGCGAGGACACCGGCGTCCTTCAACGCGTCCTGCGTGGCCCGCACGAGCTTGTCGAGGTCGGGCTTGCTGATCGGGTAGTACGGCGCGGACGGCTTGAGCTGGCCCGCGTTCCTGCCGGAGCCGTAGTGCCCCTTCGGGCGGCGCAGGCTGAACACCAGGTCCAGCAGCACCGGGCCGTCGAGCGGCCGCCAGGCGTCGTCGTGGTGCAGCGCGTCCAGCGCGGCCGACTTCACGGCGTCCCGCCAGGGCTTCACCTTGGACGACGACTCGTACAGGGCGCCGGCCGCGTTGCGGTTCTTCGACCCCTGCGGACCCGGGGTGCCGTACACGGTGAGCTGGAGGGCGGGCGCGGTCATCGCCGGTCACCGCCGTTCGTCTGCATGTCGAGCAGCTCGGCCGCTGCGCCCATGACGTTGGTGACCATCGCCGCGGGCATCTGGTAGACGACCGCGATCCCGGCCAGCCAGGAGGAGGCGAACAGGAGCACGGCTGAGACCTCGGCCGGGGCGACGTCGGTGTGCTGCGCGATGGCCTCGACCAGCTGCTCACCCCAGTGGTCGAGTGCCTGGCCTTCCGGGGTGTGGGCGTAGCGGCGGCGGTTCTCCCGGAGGATGCTCAGGGCCCGCTCAGAGCTCCAGTCCGCGGGCGTCATCGGGATCAGGCCCTGCTCGCGCAGGCGCGCTGCCTCTTCCTCCCACTGCTTGCGGTTCACGCGCCTTCACCGCCCTCGGCGTTGCGGTCGCCGCTGCCGGGCTGCGCGGTGGCCGGCCACGTTGCCGTGGTGGTGGCCTGGTCGTCGTCTTGGTCGTCGCGGGCGATGACGGTTCCGCGGATGACGGGCGGCGCGGCCTGGTCGTCGTCGATGTCGTCGTCGGCCTGGATCAGCTCGGTCAGCTCGGTGGAGGTGGGCACGACCTTGACCAGGCGGCGCACGGCGCTCTTGGCCCACATGGCGTCGAAGTCGGTGTGCCAAGGGCTGTCCTTGGTGCCCTCGCGTTCCGCTTTCTTGTAGGCGTTGGAGTACTTGTCCCGGATCTTGGTGGCCTGGTCGCGGTTGAGGATGATGACCTGGGAGCGGCGGCCGTCGATCCACGCGAACGCGTAGGCGAGGATGACCGGCCCGCGCTCCTCTTCCGTCAGATCGACACGGGGCCGGTGCCGGAAGTCGTGGGGGGACGGAGCGGTGGGCTCGTAGTCCCATTCGTCGTTCTTCCGCACCCAGCCGAAGTGCACCGAGTCAACCCGCGGATGCCGGTACATCAGCTCGATGTAGCCCTGGTACATCGGCTGGAAGGTCGCGATCCCCTTGTAGGGGATGATCGCGGCCTGGCGGCCGTCGGGCTCGAGGCCGAAGCGGGCGCAGGCGAGCAGCGCGGTGTGGATGGACGGAGTCGTGCAGTTCTTCAACTTCGGCAGCAGGGAATGAGCGACGGCCATGAAGTGGGCCTTGTCGACGTGCCGGGGCAGCGCGTCGGCGAAGAACGTCCCGCGGCGCTGAAGCCACTGGCGGGCGCTGTCGCCGACGGCGAGGTCGGTGACCGGGGCCTGCTCGGGCGGCTGGTCGTCGTCCTGGCCGCTGGCGGCCTGCTTCACGCGGTCCTTGAGGTCGGACATCGTCATCCTTCCGAGGGCACGCGCAGCACGCGCGCCCTGTACTTGCGGTAGATCTCGGGGTGGTCGGCGGCCAGGCGCTCGGTGTCGACGGCGGGGACCTGGCGGGTGTACTCGGCGGCGAGCTCGGGCTCTTCCTGCCGGAAGCGGGCGTGGGCGAACTGGCCGTTCTGCCGCCAGCTGTAGACCTCGCGGCCGCCGATCGTGGCGACCTCGGCGTCACCCACGACCGCGCGCATCTGGTTCTCGGTCTCGGTCAGCGCGTGGGCAAGGCCGGCGATCTGCTCCTTCAGCTCCCGGCGGCGCTGGGTGAGCAGCATCGCCTCGACGGGGTCGACCTCGACGGTGGCCTCCGGGCGGGCGTCCCACAGCCGGGCGAGCAGCTCGGTGGCGGCGTCGGTGCCGTCCGGCTTCGGCGGGATCCCGGCGAGGACGTGGTTGTGCCAGAACCGGTCGACTGCGTCGGCGAGCAGGCCGCACAGTTCCTCGTCGCGCTCGATCCGCCACCAGGTCAGGTCGTCGTCGATGAGCCCGGCGACGTGCGCGTACCGGTAGCCGGTGACCGTGAGGTACCAGTGGGCTTGGATGGCGGGCCGGTCCGGGGGCTGGTCGCCGTTCCAGCCCTCGGTGTGGGCGGAGCGCCAGGTGCGGGTCTTGCACTCCAGGACGCCCAGGTCGTCGCGGTCGGCGGCGTCCGGGGCTGCGGTGAGCCGGTCGGGGTTGGCGATCCAGTGCGGGTGGTCGACGTGCTGAAGCGTGCCGGGCGAGTCGAGCACGATCAGGCCGGACTCTTCGGCGAAGAACTCCGCCACAAGGCCTTCCAGGCGCTGCCCGCGTCGGGCGGACCGCTCCAGGCGGGTGTCGCGCCGTTCGGGTGCCTGGCCGGTCTTCTCCAGCCACACCCGCAGCGCGCCGCCGTGTCCGTCCATGCCGAGGATCGCGGCGACGTCGGAACCACCGGCACCGGCCTGCCGTGCTGCGCGCCACACGTCTTCGGGGGCGCCGGCGGGTAGCAGCAGGCGGGCGGTGGGGGTGACCGGGCCGGAGGGTGTGACGAGGCCCTCCGGCCCGGCCGTGTGGGGCCCGTACGGCGCAGGCCGGGTCACTGGAGCCGGAGTCTGTCCAGGCGACTCCTCTTCGGCCTTCGCTCCCGCTGCGCCGCTCCTCTGGACGGCTGCGGGTGACGTGAACGACGTACGGGCGGTCTGGGACCCGCCCGGAGCAGGCAGGGTCATGGGGGCGGCGGAACGGACCTGCCCCTCGTCTGCCTTCGCTTCCTCGGCGGCCCATGTGCCAGAGGCGGCCGGGGATGACGTGAACTCCGGGCGGGTGGTCGGGGACCCGTCGCACGCAGGCGGGGTCTTCGGAGCGTTCGGAGACTCCTCTCCTGCCTTCGCTCCCTGGCCCGCGGGACGCGAATCCGCGGAGGGTGACGTTGACGTGCGACGGGTGGTCTTCACGGCAGCCTCACCGTCCGCAGCGTGAGGCCGGGGGTGGGCGCGGTGCGGACGTGGTCGGCGATCTCCCGCATGGACTCCGCCCACGACGGGGACAGTTCGCGGGGGGTCTGCTTCGCCAGTGCCTTGAGCACGTCGCCGTGCACCGTGTCGAGTGTCTCCACGGGCTGGGGCAGAGAGCAGATCTCCGACAGGCCGAGCGGTGTGTTGGCGGGGTCCCAGCCGGTGAACACGATCGGTCCCGCGTAGGGCTGGACGGGCGCGCCGAACGAGGCCAGCACGCAGGAGCCGACGACGTTGCGGGGGTAGCGGTCGGGGTAGTACAGGCCGACGTCGTTGACGAACGCGGCCACCGCGAGCGACGGGTGCAGGCGCACCCGGTCCTTGCCCTCCGGGCCGATCACGGCGTCCCAGTCGAGGTCACCATCGTGGTGGGTGAGATCGCCGTCGGCGGCGATGATCGCGTACCTCATCGCCGGGCCTCCGTCCGCGCCTTGTTGCCAGGCCGGTTGGCTGCCGGGACGGCGCTGCCGTGCCGCACCAGCGCGACGGGCACCCAGACGCCCCAGAGGAGGCCCTGGTCGTTGTCCCAGTGGGCGAACACCATCGGCTCGCCGTCCTGCAGGCAGACCGAGGCCGGGACGCCGAGGTGACGACCAGGGATGTGCGCGACCTGGTCCAGGGCGACGGTGCCCTCCCGGCCGCGGGCGTGCCGGATGCGGGCACCGGCGGGGAACCGCTCGGCGAGGTCGCGCAGTTCCCGGCGGGTCATCTCGCTGAGCCAGCTGTCCTCGACGGCAAGGCTGTGCTGGTAGGGGGTGCGGGCGCTCATCGTGCGGCCCTCTTTGCATTGGCGGGGTCGCCCACGTAGCGGGCGACGATGACGAAGTAGCCGGCGTCGGTGCGCTGCTGCTTGGCCTCGAAGGACCCGGCGGGCTGGAACTCCTCCCACAGGCCCTTCCGCATGCGGATGGCGGCGTTCTGAGCGCCGCTGACCGACGTGTAGGGACCGATCTCTACCGGCACGCCCGGCTGCTCTCGCATCTGAGCGGCGCTCTTGCGGTAGATGGCGCGCCAGGTGCGCGGGTCGTACGTCACCGGCGTGGTCACCGTTTCGGGGATCCGGATGTCGCTCAGCCAGCCGAAGTGGACGCCGAGCGCCACGGCGTGGGCCGCGTTGCGCACGCCGAGCCGGGTGTAGATCTCCGTGCAGAAGTTCTTGACTCTGTCCGCGGAGAAGTGCAGCCGGAGCCCGGCACTCTCGTACGTCTCACCGGCAGCCACCAGGGTGAGCACCTCGAGCTGCTGCTTCGTCAGCGGGCAGGCCCGGGTTGGGCGGTGCTCGGCGATGACCTTCTCGATGGCGTCGAGCGTCTTCAGGTCGTCGTCGCCGGAGGCGGCGCCCCACAGGTCCTCGATGAACGCGGCGAGCTGGTCGGCGTCGAGCTTGCGGGCCCAGGCGAAGGCGGGGGGCTTAACGGCCATGCCGTGCACCGCCGTTCATCCGCTCCAGCAGGGCGGTGCGCTGGCGGAGCCGGGAGACCTCCCCCATGTAGCGGGGCAGCGCTTCGCGGGCGTGGCTGATGAACTCGATGACGGGCACCTGGTGGTCGCCGTCGTACGTCTCCAGCCAGCAGATCGGGCCCACGGACACCGGGGCGCCGTGCTCACTGGCCTCGGCGCGCCAGGGTCCGGACGGGACGGCGGTGATGATCCGCTGCGTCTCGGCGATGTCCTCGGCCTCCACGGCCGGCGGCTGGTCGTCCTGCTTGGCGTCCTCGGCGTCGAGGGCGGCCAGGACCTCGCGCAGCGTCTCGCACAGGCCGCCGAAGTGGCGGGCGATGGCGAAGGAGTTGGCGGTGTCGAGGTCGAGGGCGTTGGCCTCGGCGAGGGCCTGGCGGGCCTGGGCGCGGGCGATGTGGAGCGGGGGAACGAACGTCGGCCCCGGTAGTACGGGATCGGCGTGTGCGATGCTGGTGTGCATCGGGTCCACCTTCTTCTTCCTCAAGGTGATGGCTGGTGGGCCGAGGGCTCGCCGCGGGCACGGCGGGCCCTCAGTGCGTTCAGGCGCCGAGAGGCCGGTCCGAGCGGCAGCGGCGGCACTGCATCCGCCACACGGGGTTGCGGTGGCCGCAGGCTCCGCAGACCCATCGGCAGACCGCTTCGAGCGGCGAGCGCATCAGGCCGCGTCCTGCACCGGCGCCGAGGCCGACTGGGCCAGGTCGCTGAGGAGGACCACGAACCGGGCGATCTCCTCGTCGGTCAGGCCGCACGTCGGGCACTCCCCCGGGTTGGCGTGGCCGTGGTCGCACGGCTCCTCCCACCCGGCGGTGAAGGCTTCGTCCGCGGTGCGGCAGATGCGCCCGGCCATCAGGAAGCCGGCCCTTGCGTGAGCGCGTGGAAGGCGGCGTCGTCCTCCGGGAGGAGGTCAGCGATCTCGCAGCCCAGGACGTCGGCCGCCTTGGCCAGCGCCTGCGGGGAGAAGTTCGCCTTGCCGCGCGAGACCGCGCTCACGAGCGACTTGCTGACCCCCATTGCCTGGGCCAGGTCCGTCTGGCTCAGGCCCTTTTCCACCCGACGGCGGTTGAGCCGTATCGGATCCACTGGGGTTCTCATGTCAAAGACTGTATGAGACTCAGTCGAAGAGTACAAGCCACTACCGATCGGTAACTGTGACTTTCTTTGACTTGCCCCGTTAGGCGAACCGTATGGCACGAATCCGCGTGTGGAGGTTTGGTGGGGAGCCCTATGCGCTCCCCTGTCGGAGTTCGATACAGTCCAAGAAAGTGCAAGCAGCAGACAGGGGAGAGACGGTCATGGGAGCACCGGCGACACCCCCACCGCCGGAGGCGACGCTCATCCGCCTCGTGCGAGAGGCGGCCGGCCTCAGCCCCGAAACGGCAGCCGCACGCATGGAGATCAAGTTCTCCGGCAGCAGGTGGCGGCAGATCGAGCGCGGCTGGCGCAAGGACTCGAACACTCCCGTCATCGCCCCTGACATCACGCTCGCCCACATGGCCTTCACGCTGGGCATCACCTCCGACCGGCTCGCAGAGACCGGCCGCGGCGAGGCCGTGGAGATCCTCCGCGAGATGGAGCGCTCCAAGGCGCCCACGCCGGAGCCGCCCCCCGAGGCCGGCGCTTTCGCCGAGCTCGAGGAGTGGCAGCAGAAGGTCATCCTGAACGCGCTGGACGAGCGACCGCGATCGGCCCGCGAGAAGGCGCTTCTGCTGCGCACCCTGGCCGCGAAGATCGAGGCTCAGGAGAAGGAGGCCGCCGCGGCGGAGCCGTCGGCACCCCAGGAGCCCCAGGGCCGCAGCGCTTAACACCCTGATCAGAGCGCCCAGTTACCCCATGGCCAGAGCTGTGTAACGGATCAGTCACGATCCACATATATGCAACTGGCGTGGTACCTGTATGGCGCATTCTCATCCCTGAGAAACCGCACAAGCATCCGAATCCGTGTGCTGCTCGCAGGGAGTGGGAATGGACGTCATTCTCGCGGGCGCACTCGGCGCAATCGCTCTTGTCGTGGCGTTGCTCTTCCGGCAGCTGAGAGATCTCAGCTGGCAGCTCACACAGCTACGCGTCGAGCGCGACAGCGAAAGGATCCTGCGCCAGATCGGTTACGCAGGATCGACACCCCTAGACGACCTGGAGGTAAGCCGCCCCGTACGCCGGAAACGGCATCTCGCCCTCTACCTGGGCGGGCTGGCCGGCATCGCCGCCACGCTGCGCGGCCGCGCCCGCCAGCGCCGAGGCCCCGTCCTCGCCGCCGCGCGCCAACACCGAGGCCCCGTCCTCGCCGCCGCGGCGGGAGCTACGGCCGCCGCCGCGACCGCCCTGTGGGTCCTGTTCGACACCCCCGGCGCCCCGCCCCCGGACCAAGGCCGCGACATCCCCACCGTCGCGATCTCGCCGACGTCCAGCCAGACCGCGCGGCCCCCCGGCAGTCCCACACCGGGCTGGCCCCCGACGCCCATGCTGAGCCAGCAGCCCAGCTCGCCGGGCCGCGCCCAGGCGGTGGCGTCGCTGGGCATCCGTAGCCGGCCGCCGAGGACCCGCGGCCCGGCGGCAGGCGCATCGAGGGCGACCGCGCCGACCGGCTCGAAGAGCCCGCCCCAGTCCGGGCCCGGCTCACCGCCGTCCGGTGCGCCGTCACCGACGACGCACCCGCCGGCGACTCCGTCCGCGCTACTGTGCGCCCACGCCCACAGCATCGTCGGGCTTCATCACATCTGCCTCGACGCGTGACGCCTCCGGTTCGGCTCTGAGCGACTTCCGGTGCAGCTCGACGCTCGCCGGGTTGAAGCCGGGGCCGAACCGGCCTTTCCCGAGCACCTCGATCCGCCAGAGGGACGCGATCACCTCGTGGCGTGTGTCGATGGGTTCTGCCTCCCACGCCTCCCGGCTGATGCCGGCCATGCGCACCAGGAGCCGCTGCGCCGACGACTTCGCCAGCTGGCTGCGCAGCTCGTTGATCTTCTTGTCGAAGCTCGCGAGCGCGGTCAGTGCCAGGGCGGGATCGACGTCCGGGTTGTCGGCGAGCGCCTCAAGCTGCTCGCGTGTCTGCGCCTTGCGCTTCTCCAGCGCCGTGATCTGCGCAGCGGTGTCGGAAGTGCCGTCCGCTGCCGCCGCGTGCAGCTCAGCGAGCAGGCGCGGGCTGTTCAGCAGGCGCAGGGTCCGCCCGGTGACGTAGGCGTCCAGGTGCTCGACGTCGCGGGAGATGTGGCAGGACCGGCAGTCGTAGACGCGGCTGGGGTCGGTCTTGCGCTTCGGCTTGGCCTGGAACTCCGTCGACCCGCATCTGTCGCACTGGAGCGCGCCGGTGAGCAGGTACTTCCGTGCGGGTCCCGGGTTGGGCTTCTCTCGGCGCTTCTGGTCGCGCAGGGCGATCAGCGCCTCGCGTTCCTCGTTGGAGATGACCGCGTCCCACCGCGCCTTGTACAGGACGCCGTTGCGCTCGATGAGCCCAGCGATACGCGGTGCGGTGAGCACATTCCACAGGACACCGGAGGACCACAGACCGCCCTGAGTGGTCCGCGACACCGAGTTCATGTACCTGATGCCGCCGTTGATGGACAGGCCGGCCAGTATCCGCCTGGCCACGATCGCCAGGTGCTTGGTTTCCTCCTCGACCGGCTTGTTGAAGTCGAGGACGGGCTCCTCGTACTCTTCGCCGGTCTCCGGGTCGGCCTTGGTGCGGGTCTTGCCCGTGGGCGCGCCCCAGCCGAAGGGACGCAGCCCGCCCTGCTGGCACTTGCCGTGCCTGAGGACCTGCCGGGTGTAGCCGTCGATGCGGCGCCGGGAGAGGTTGTCGACCTCTCGGCACGCTTGGGCGGCCTCGATCCGGAGCACGAAGCGGTCGTCCGGGTTGGACAGGTCCTTCACCCCGGACACGGAGGCGAGCGGGATGTGCCGGGTGTCGGCGATGTTCAGCAGCAGCTCGAGGTCGTACGGCTGCCGGATGAGCCGGTCGCCGTGATAGGTCATGATCCCGTCGTGGTGATGGTTCGCCTTGGGGTCCGTCGGGATGAGCCTGCTGCTGTCCCGGTCGAGGGTGAGCAGCATCCGCTCCCAGTCGGGCCGCTTGCGGTTGCGCTGCCAGGCGCTGCGGCTGTTGTCGACGTAGACGCAGCAGAACTCCGGCCAGCCGAGCCGACTGCCGTACTCACGGCCCAGCTCCTCCTGGCGCTCGCACTTTTCCAGAGAACCATCCGGGGCCCATGACAGTCTGGTGTAGAGGCAGGGCCGACGTGGGGTTTGGAGCACTCAGGGCCTCCCTTCCATGCGCCATGCAAGAATGGCGCGCTAAGTCGGTGATTTCTAGGGGGTCAAGTGCCCGATGCACCCACCCGCTCTGGGGGCACCGCCACGGCCTCTCCCCGGGCCGCCGCCATGGAGCTCGTCGTCCCCGCACCCGTGCCCGGCACGCTCGCCGCGCGCTGCACGCGTGTGCTGCGCTCGCCCTGGTCCCGTTTCTCCCTGCTGGTCGCGCTGCTCGCGGCGGCCGGCTGCTCGGTGCTGCTGTTCGAACCGCAGCGGCTGCTGGCCCACGGCTGGCCACCACACCTCGGCGGTGCGGCGGCGGCCGTCGTGTTCGCCGTGGCGTACGGGCTGTGCACGGTGGCGTTCGTGCCGCGGCCGCTGCTCAACATCGCGGCGGGCGCGCTGTTCGGCACCTGGACGGGGCTCGCCACCTCGCTGGCCGGCACGGTGCTGGGCGCCGGGATCGCCTTCGGCCTGGGTCGGGCGCTCGGTCAGGACGCGTTGCGGCCGCTGCTGCGCGGCCGGGTGCTGAAGGCGGCGGACGGACAGCTCAGCCGGCACGGCTTCCGTTCGATGCTGGCGGCGCGGCTGTTCCCGGGGGTGCCGTTCTGGGCGGCGAACTACTGCGCGGCCGTCTCCCGCATCCGCTGCCTGCCGTTCCTGCTGGCGACGGCCCTGGGATCGGTCCCGAACACCGTCGCGTACGCCGTCGCCGGGGCCCGCGCCTCCACCCCGACCTCGCCCGTCTTCCTGGCGGCGCTCGCGAGTATCGCGCTGCCGGGCCTGGCGGGCGCGGTGGTGGCCTGGCGCAAGCGGCACCACCTCCGCCGGTCCTGACGCGCACCACGTGCGCCGGTCGTGACGCGCACCACCTCCGCCGGTCCCGAAGCGCGCCGCGGCCCCGGTCGTGACGCGCGCCGCCGGCCCGGGTCGTGACGCGCGCCGCCGGCCCCCGGCCGAAGGGCCACCGCCCCCGCTTCCGGGGCCGCCGCCCCCGCGGAAGGCCCGTCATCACGGGACGCTACGCTGCCCTCGACACACGTGATCATCGCGTACGGCGGCCCAGTGCCCCGTCGCCCCTTCCACGACCGGCACTTGGACTGACGTAACTTCATGTCTTGGTTTGAATCGCTCGTCCTCGGACTCGTCCAGGGGCTGACCGAGTTCCTCCCCGTCTCCTCCAGCGCGCATCTGCGGCTCACCGCGGCCTTCTCCGGCTGGCACGACCCGGGCGCGGCCTTCACGGCGATCACCCAGATCGGCACCGAGGCCGCCGTGCTGATCTACTTCCGCAAGGACATCGCGGGGATCCTCTCGGCCTGGTTCCGCTCGCTGTACGACCGGGGCATGCGCCGGGACCACGACGCGCAGATGGGCTGGCTGGTCATCGTCGGCTCGATCCCGATCGGCGTGCTGGGCGTGACGCTCAAGGACCAGATCGAGGGGCCGTTCCGCGATCTGCGGGTCACCGCGACGATGCTCATCGTCGTCGGTGTCGTCATCGGGATAGCCGACCGGCTGGCGGCCCGCGACGAGACGGGCGGCCGGCACCGGGCACCGAAGCAGCGCAAGACGCTGCGGGACCTGGGCGTGAAGGACGGCCTGATCTTCGGCCTGTGCCAGGCGTGCGCCCTGATCCCGGGTGTCTCCCGCTCGGGCGCGACCATCAGCGGCGGCCTGTTCATGGGCTACCGGCGCGAGGCCGCGGCCCGCTACTCCTTCCTCCTCGCCATTCCGGCCGTGCTCGCCTCCGGGCTCTTCGAGCTGAAGGACGCGATGGAGAGCGACCACGTCTCCTGGGGGCCGACGATCTTCGCGACGGTGATCGCCTTCGGGTCCGGGTACGCGGTCATCGCCTGGTTCATGAAGTACATCTCCAGCAAGTCCTTCATGCCGTTCGTCTGGTACCGGATCGTCCTCGGGGCCGTGATCATCGCGCTCGTGTCCGCGGGAGTGCTGAGCCCGCACGCCGCGGAGTCCTCGGGCTGAGTCACGGCCCGGCGGAGGGGGGAGGTATGAAGCCATGGCACTCACCCAGCGCTTCGCCCGTGTGACCCCCGAGTACCTGGAACGCTGCCGGCAGTCGGCGCTCGACTCGCCGGGCGCCGCTCCCGGCTGGGACCCGCCCGCCGCGGATCTGCTGGACACCGGCTGGGCGAACTGGGGGCTCGCCGCCTACTGCCGTTCCACGGGTGCCGCGCCGGCGGTGGCGGAGCTGCTCGACCGCGCGGTTTCGGCCACATACGGCCACACCGCGGGTTTCCTCGACCACGACGAGGTCTACGACGGTTTCACCGACCCGCCGCGGGTGCTCGACCCGGCCGAGGTCGAGAAGATCGCCCGGGAACTGCGGGACGTCGACGTGGCCGCGCTGCTCGCCGGCCTGCCCGCCGATCCGATGCGGGCCGCGGCCGCCTGTGGGCACACGGACGGCTTCGACGGGGACGTCGGCGCGTATCTGACCCAACACTTCGTGGCGCTGCGGGAGTTCTACGCCGGTGCCGCGCGGCGTGGCCTGTGCGTCGTGGTCTGGATCGACTGACCCGGAGCTCCCGCGACCGTCCGGAAACCGTTCGTGACCGACTCCATACGGGATGCGTAGCCAATCGGTAGCGCAGTGTCAGTTCTTGCCCCTAGGCTGATGCGCATGTCCCCCGATTCCCTCCCCTCCGGTTCCGCGCGGTCCGCTGCCGAGGTCAACGAGCGGATCCGCGCGCTGTGGCTGCGCGCCCGCGGCACGTTGTCGGCGCAGGAGCGCGCGGAGTACGAACTGTTGGTCGTGCAGTGGGCGGCGGCGGTACGGGGCGAGGTCGTCGAGGCGGCCTGAGACACGGCCCGGCCTGCGGTCGCCGGCGCGGCCCGCGTCAGCGTCCGCCCGCCACGCGCAGCACCGCACCCGTCGTGTAGGCGGCGTCCGGGGACAGCAGCCAGGCGACGGCAGCGGCGACTTCCTCGGCCCGGCCCGGGCGGCGCAGCGGAATCGTGGCCGCCGCGCGGTGCGCCCGCTCGGGGTCGCCCATCGCTGCGTGGATCTGCGTGTCGATCACCCCGGGAGCCACGGCGTTGACCCGGACGCCGTCCGGGCCGAGTTCCTTGGCCAGCCCCACCGTGAGGGCGTCCACGGCGGCCTTGGTGGCGGCGTAGTGGACGTACTCGCCGGGACTGCCGAGCGTCGCGGCGGCCGAGGACACGTTGACGATCGCCCCGCTCCCCCGCGCGGTCATCGACTGCGCGGCGCGTCGCGCGCACAGCAGGACGCCGAACAGGTTGACGTCGACCACCCGGCGCAGATCGGCCGTGCCGGTGTCGGCGAGCCGGCCCAGCGGTCCGGTGACGGCCGCGTTGTTCACCAGCCCCGTCACCGGCCCCAACTCCCGCTCCACCGTGCCGAAGAGCTCGTCGACGTCCTCCTCGACGGAGGTGTCCACGCGGACCGCGAGGCCGCGCCGGCCGGCCGCGCGGACGGCGTCCACGACCTGCTCGGCGGCGTCGGCGTCCCGCACATAGCCGACGGCCACGTCGTGCCCGTCGGCCGCGAGCCTGAGGCAGGTCGCGGCGCCGATGCCGCGGCTGCCGCCGGTGACGACGGTGAGGGGTCGGACCACGTGAACCTCCGGGAGCCGAAATGATCGATCATCGATCACTCTAGGCGCAGAGGTGCGCGAGCGCCTCCCCTTCCAGCGGATACGGCCGCTCCACCGGTAGCTTGCCGGTCGCCGCGTCGAGTTCGCCCGCCCGTACGAGCGCATGGATCTCCGTGGCCAGCGGGGTCACGTCCTCGATGCCGACGATCCACTCGTCGGCAAAGCGCGCGGTGGCCTCGCCGCCGAGGCCCAGCTGCAGCGAGCGGTACGGCAGCGGGCTGAAGTGCAGGTCCCGCTCCGGGTCCCACTGCACGCGCGCCGACGCCTCGCGCAACTGCCGCTTCCAGGCGTCCCGGTCGCCGTGCAGCTCGGGCACATGGTGGGACAGGCAGGCGTGGCGCAGCGCCCACTCGAAGCCCTCGCGGGTGATCTCGACGGCGAGGACGGTCTCCTGGTCCTCCTTCGTGCCCCAGCCGCAGCGGTACATCATCCACAGGAACGAGGGCTTGATCCAGGTCATCCGGTCGCGCTTCCAGGAGGACGGGAAGCGTCCGGTGCGGGCCGCGGGGAGGCCGATCTGCGGGCGGTACGCCTGGTAGACGGTGACCGTGGTGTCGGTGTACCGGGCGCGGATCCGGAATCGGGGTTCCGGTTGGACATTCTGATCATTCACGTCCGTCAGGGTGCCCGGCGCCGCCCGCACCGGCCACCGAATATCGCGACGCCCCGGGCGCGGAGGCCCGCGCCCCCTTGGCTGCGCCCCCGCCATGCCCAACACTGGGCCGATGACGCAGCGTATGGAGCTCGCCACCGTAAGAGACCGGCTCGCCGTGGACGCCCTGGTCACCGACTACGCGGCCGCGGTGGACGACGGCGACTGGGCGGCGTACCAGGAGCTGTTCGCCCCGGACGGGCGGGCCGACTACCGCTCGGCCGGCGGCATCGAGGCGGACGTGGAGCGGATCGCCGAGTGGCTCGCCGAGAGCATGCGGCCGTTCGCGACGCGCCAGCACCTTCTCGTCAACCGCCGCGTGCGCTTCGGGGCCCTGGACCACGAGACCGGGGACACGGCCGAGGTCCGGGCCGACTACGTCAGCCCGCTGCTGCTGACGGCCGGGGCCGACGGCGCCTCCACCGCACCGGACGTCGTGTGCGGCGGCCGGTACGTCTTCGGCGCCGTGCGCACCGCCGACGGCTGGCGGCTCGACCGGGTGGTGGTCCAGGAGAAGTGGCGCCGCCCGGCCGGCTGAGCTGGGAGACCGCCGCCCGGCCGGCTGAGCTGGGAGACCGCCGCCCGGCTGGGTGAGCCGGGTGGGACGCCGCCCGGCTGAGCGAGCCGGTGGGGCGCCGCCCGGCCTGCTGAGCCGGGCCCCCTGTCGCCGGTTCCCGTCCGGCGCGCACACTGGAGCCCGCACCGGGTAGGAGGGCGGCATATGAAGACGCTCAGCAGTTGGCTCGCCTCCACCTGGCGTCGCGCCGCGCTCGGCGCGCTGGCCGGCGCCCTGCCCGTGCTCGCCTTCCCCGCGCCCGCCGCCTGGTGGTTCGCCTACGTCGCCCTGGTGCCGTGGATCCTGCTCGCACGGGGCGCCCCGACCCAGCGGCGCGCCGCGTACGACGGCTGGTGCGGCGGCTTCGGCTTCATGCTGGGCATGCACCACTGGCTGCTGCCGGACCTGCATGTGTTCACGCTGGTGCTGGCCGCCCTGCTGGGCGCGCTGTGGGCGCCCTGGGCATGGCTGGTGCACCGCTTCCTCGCGGGTGTGCCGTCCCGGGGCCGGGTCGCGGCGGCGCTGCTCGTGCTGCCGTCCGCGTGGCTGATGGTGGAACTCGTGCGCTCCTGGCAGGGGCTCGGCGGCCCGTGGGGGATGCTGGGCGCCAGCCAGTGGCAGGTGACGCCCGCGCTGCGGCTCGCCTCGGTGGGCGGCGTGTGGCTGCTCAGCTTCCTGGTGGTCGCGGTCAACGTGGCCGCGGCGGTGCTGCTCACGGTGCGGGAGGCGCGGGTGCCCGCGGTGGCGGGTCTGGTCGCGACCGCCGCGGCCACCTCGGCCGCCTGGGTGTGGTCGCCGCGCCCGCACGTGGACGGGCAGGCGCGCATCGCCGTGGTCCAGCCGGGGGTCGTGGACGGCGCCGACAGCGGTGACCGGAGGTTCGCCGTCGAGGAGCGGCTGACCCGGCAGCTGGCCGGGCGGCAGGTCGATCTGATCGTGTGGGGCGAGTCCAGCGTGGGCTTCGACCTGACGGCGCGGCCCGACCTGGCCCGGCGGATCGCGGCGCTGTCCCGGGAGACCGGCGCCGACATCCTGGTCAACGTGGACGCGCGCCGCTCCGACCGGCCCGGCATCTACAAGAGTTCGGTGCTGGTGGGGCCCGACGGGCTCACCGGCGACCGCTACGACAAGATGCGGCTGGTGCCGTTCGGCGAGTACGTCCCGGCGCGGTCGCTGCTGGGCTGGGCGACCTCCGTGGGCAAGGCGGCCGGTGAGGACCGCCGGCGCGGTTCCGGGCAGGTCGTGATGCACGCCGGGCACGGGCTGCGGCTCGGCCCGCTGATCTGCTTCGAGACGGCGTTCCCCGACATGAGCCGCCGGCTCGCCCAGGACGGCGCGGACGTGCTGGTCGGCCAGTCCTCGACGTCGTCGTTCCAGCACAGCTGGGCGCCCGGGCAGCACGCCTCGCTCGCCGCGCTGCGCTCCGCCGAGACCGGCCGGCCGATGGTGCACGCCACGCTGACGGGCGTGTCGGCGGTGTACGGCCCGAGCGGTGAGCGCGTCGGCTCCTGGCTCGGCACCGGCGCGAGCCGGGCGCAGGCGTACGAGGTGCCGCTGGCCGACGGCGTCACGCCGTACGTCCGCTACGGCGACTGGCCGGTGGACGTGGCGCTGCTGGTGCTGGCGGCGCTCGCGCTGACGGAGGGCGTACGCGCGGTCAGGCTGCGCCGGAGCGCTCCCGCACCGCACGTACCACCCGCTCGCACAGTTCGTGAGTCTCCAGTGCGTCACGGGCGCTGAGCAGGCGGCCCGCGCGCACCGCGTCCAGGAAGGACAGCACGGCCTGTTCGATGCCGCGCTGGCGGGCCACCGGCACCCAGTCGCCGCGCCGGCGCACGGTGGGCTGGCCCTTGTGGTCGATGGTCTCGGCGAGGTTGACGACCTGGCGCTTGGTGTCCTGCCCGGACACCTCCAGGATCTCCTCGTTGGAGCCGCTGAGCCGGTTCATCACGCCGAGGGCGGTGAAGCCGTCGCCGGCGAGCTGGAGGACGACGTGGTGGAGCAGTCCGTCCTCGACACGGGCCCGCACGGTGACGTCGTCGATCTGGCCGGGCACCAGGAACCGCAGGGTGTCCACGACGTGGATGAAGTCGTCCAGGATCATGCCGCGCGGTTCCTCGGGCAGCCCGATCCGGTTCTTCTGCAGGAGGATCAGCTCGCGCGGGTGCTCCAGGCACTGCGCGTACCCGGGCGCGAAGCGGCGGTTGAAGCCGACGGCGAGCGTGACGCCGCGCTGCTCGGCCAGCTCCACCAGCCGCGTGGAGTCGGCGAGTTCGTAGGCGAGCGGCTTGTCGACGTAGGTGGGGACGCCCGCTTCCAGCAGCCGGGTGACGATCTCGGGGTGGGCGGCGGTCGGCGCGTGCACGAAGGCCGCGTCCAGGCCCTCGGCCAGCAGGGCGTCCAGGTCGCGGTGGCGGCGGCCGGCCGGCAGGTGCAGGCTGTCGGCGACGCGTTCCAGGGTGGCCGGGGTGCGGGTCTGCAGGTGCAGCTCCACCCCGGGCTGGAAGGCGAGCACCGGCAGATAGGCCTTCTGCGCGATGTCGCCGAGTCCGATGCAGCCGACCTTCACCCGGGGCTCCTTCACTGCGTATCCGCTGACTGCACGGCAGCATACGGGGCCTGCGGCGGCCGCCAGTCGGCGATCCCGTCGAAGCTCCGCAGGAACAGGGCCGGTGCCGCCTTGGAAAGGGAGGCGAGCGCCGCGTTGCGTACGGCGATCACGGCCCGGTTGGCGGTGAGGTTGAGACGGGAGACCCGCACCGCCTGGCGGGCGATCGCGGTCGTGCGGGGCAGCCGGGCGGCGGTGTAGGCGGCGAGGTCGTCGCAGTGGTGGGCGAGCACGACGGCGTCCTCGACGGCCTGGTTGCCGCCCTGCCCGAGGGTGGGCGGCATGGCGTGCGCGGCGTCCCCGAGGAGGGCGACACGGCCGCGGTGACAGGCCGGCAGCGGCTGGGCGATGTGGTGGACGTCGTGGCGGAGCACGTCCTCGGGGCGTACGGCGGCGAGGACGGCGGGGATCGGGTCGTGCCAGTCGCCGAAGCGGCGCAGCAGTTCGGCGCGTTCGTCGCCGTCGGGGGCGCGCTCGCCGGCCGGGGCCTGGGCCGCGGCGTAGGCGTAGACGCGGCCGTCCTGGAGGGGGTGCGTGCCCCAGATGCGGCCGCGCCCCCAGGTCTCGTGCGAGGCGAAGGCCACGCCGGGCAGCGGGACGACGACCCGCCAGGTGGTGAACCCGGAGTAGACGGTCCCCGGGTGCTCGGGGAAGAGCGTGCGGCGTACGGCGGAGTGGATGCCGTCGGCGGCCACGACCAGGTCGGCCTCCAGTGCGCCGTCGGCGGTGCGCACGACGGCCGGGCGGCGGGCGTCGCCGGGGTCGGCGACGGTCGCCTCGGCGGCGGTGCGCACGGTGCCGGGCGGGAGCTGCGCGGCGAGGCGGTCGACGAGGGAGGCGCGGTGCACCAGGACCAGGGGGCCGCCGAACCGCGCGGCGGCCGCGGAGGCGTCGGTACGGCAGAGCCAGCGGCCGCCCGGGGTGCGCAGTCCGCCGTCGCCCTGCCAGGCGGCGAGCGCGCGGATCTCCTCGCCGAGGCCGATGACGTCCAGGGCGCGCAGGGAGTTGGGGGCGAGGGAGATGGCCGCGCCGACCGGTTCGAGGGAGCGGGCCCGCTCCAGCACCGTCACGTGCAGGGCGGCGGCCGCGGTCAGTCCGCCGATGCCGCCGCCGATGACGACGGCGTGCCGTGCCTCGCTCATGACGCCTCCTGACGCTTGCCCGTCACTACATCTGTAGTACGCGTCGACTGTACTACAGGTGTAGTTGGCCGGGTAGCGTGACCTCCATGTCCGTTCGCACCGCAGGCGCCGCTCGCGCCGACCTCGTCGCCGACACCGCCCTGGCCCTGCTCGCCGAGCGCGGGATGCGCGGGCTCACCCACCGGGCGGTCGACGAGGCGGCCGGGCTCGCCCAGGGCTCGACGTCGAACGTGGCGCGCACCCGGCAGGCGCTGCTGGAGCTGGCGGTGCGCCGGCTCGCCGACCGCGAGGCCCGGGTGCTGGCGCTGCACGAGATGCCCGGCCCGGACGCGGGCACCGACGCCGTGGTGGGCGCGCTGGCCCTGGCACTGCACCGCGCGCTGACCCGCAACCGCGACCTCACGCTCGCCCGCTACGAACTGGCCCTGGAGGCCACCCGCCGCCCCGAACTGCGCACCGCCTACGACACCACCGGCGCCCGCTTCCGCGACCAGCTGACCGCCCTGGTCACCGCCCTGGGCTCACCCGACCCCGACCGCCACGCGCTCTCCCTGGTCGCCTGGGCGGACGGCCTGATGTTCTCCTGCGTGGCCGGCGCGTACCGGGCCCCGGGCCTGGACGCGGTACGCCAGGGACTGCGGGAGCTGCTGACCGGCATGCTCGGCGAGGGGGACGACCGCGGCCGCCGACCGTGAATCCGCTGGTCGGCCGGGTGCCGCCTGCGGGAGGATGCGGGCATGACGACTGAGCGCCGTATGCCCGCCGTGGACGCCGACGAACGCACCATGCTGGAGGGCTGGCTGGAGTTCCACCGCCGGACCCTCGCCCTCAAGTGCGAGGGCCTGACCGACGCGCAGCTGAGGACCGCGTCCGTCGCACCCTCCGACCTGTCCCTGATGGGACTGGTGCGCCACATGGCGGAGGTCGAGCGGAGCTGGTTCCGCAGGGTGCTCGCCGGGGACGGCGCCGAGCCGATCTGGTACAGCGAGGAGGACCCGGACGGGGACTTCCACGTGGGCGAGGCGGACACCTGGCAGGAGGCGTACGCGACGTGGCAGGCGGAGATCGACGCCGCCCGCCGGCACGCGGCCGCGTTCGCGCTGGACGACATGTCGAAGGGTGCCGGACGGGTCGTCGGCGGCCGAGCGGTCAGTCTGCGCTGGATCTACACGCACATGATCGAGGAGTACGCCCGGCACAACGGCCACGCCGATCTGATCCGGGAGAGCATCGACGGCGCGACCGGCGACTGACGTCAGCCGGGGCACACGCGGGACCTCCGTACGGGGCCGGAGATCACCCGTGCGGGGCATCCTGGCCTCGTCCGCCGCCCGTCCGCGGCGCCGAACCAGCAGAGTGACGCGGGTGCATCGAACGACGACCACCGCAACGCTCCTGGTCACCGTGGCTGTCTCGGCCCTCTCCGGCTGTGTGACGGTCCAGCGTCCGCCCGCGCCCGGGCCGTCGGCCGCACCGGTCCGGCCGGCCTCGCCGTCCGTCCCGCGTCCGGACGGGCAGGCGGAGCAGCGGGTCGTGCAGGCGCCGGCCCGTGAGGCCCTGGAGATGGTCGGACCGTCCCGGCGCCCGGAGTCCGAGCCGCCCCGCCCCCGCAGGCCCGCGGCGGCCGGGCACCCGGCACCCGCGCAGCCCCAGCACCGGCGCCCGGAAGTCCCGCAGCCGCACCCGCACCCCGCCCACCCGGAACACCGCCGTCCGCAGCCCCCGCGCGTGCGGGTCCCGGACGGGCCTGGCCGCCGCACCACCGACGTCTGCGCACTCGGCGAGCAGTACGGCGGCTGGCGCCCGGACAGCCCCCAGGCGCGGATCTGCAAGCAGACGTACGGCCACTGAGGCGAGGACGGCCGATCGCCGTGCCGCGAGCGGATGGGCGGGCGGGGATCACTCCCCCAGCCGCAGCTCCATCCGCCGGATCGCCGCGCGCACCCCGTCGCCGTAGCTGTCGTCGGCCAGGGCGTCGGCCGCGGCGCGGGCCCGGGCGAGATGGGTGCGCGCGGCGTCCGGGTGGCCGAGGCGGACGTAGTCGGCCGCCAGGTTCAGCTGGAGCGAGGGGTACAGCGCCCTGGCCGCGGGCGCGCCCTCGTGCCGGTCCAGCCGGTCGCCGGTGAGTTCCTCCGCGGCGGTGAGCGCCCGCAGGTCCCAGGCCAGTTCGTCGGCCGGGTCGTCCTGGGTGTCGGCCAGGTAGTGGGCGAGGGTGCAGCGGTGCAGCGCGTCGCCGTGCTCCCCGATCTCCGCCCACAGGGCCAAAAAGCGCTGCCGGGCCTCCTCGCGGTCCCCGCCGTGGAGCAGCATCACCACCTGCCCGATCCGGGTCAGCACGGCGTCCGACGCCGTTCGCTCCTGTCGCTCCGCCACCGCGCCCTCCGTCGGCCGTCCCGCTGCTTGCCCCCGACGCTAGCCGCCGGCACCGGCGATCCCGCTCAGGCGGCACCGGGCCGGTTCGCGCGGAACCGGCCCGGCGGCGGCTCAGCCCAGGTTCGGCACGGTCCAGTCGATCGGCTGGTGGCCCTGGCGGGCCACCGCCTCGTTGATCTGGGTGAAGGGGCGGGAGCCGAAGAACTTCTTCGCCGACAGCGGCGAGGGGTGCGCGCCCTTGACCACGGCGTGGCGGCTGACGTCGATCAGCGGGAGCTTCTTCTGCGCGTAGTTGCCCCACAGGACGAAGACCGCGGGGTCGGGCCGGCCGGCCACCGCGCGGATCACCGCGTCGGTGAACTTCTCCCAGCCGCGGCCCTTGTGCGAGTTGGCCTCGCCGCCGCGCACCGTGAGCACCGCGTTGAGCAGCAGCACGCCCTGCCGGGCCCACGGCATCAGGTAGCCGTTGTCGGGAATGGGCGTGCCCAGCTCCTCGTGCATCTCCTTGTAGATGTTGCGCAGCGAGGGCGGGATCTTCACCCCGGGCCGCACCGAGAAGCACAGGCCGTGGCCCTGCCCCTCGCCGTGGTACGGGTCCTGACCGAGGATCAGGACCTTCACCTGGTCGTACGGCGTCGCCTCCAGCGCGGCGAAGACCTGCTCGCGCGGCGGGTAGACGGGACCGTTCGCCCGCTCCTCCTCGACGAACTCCATCAGCTCCTTGAAGTAGGGCTGCTGCAGTTCCTCGCCCAGTACCCCGCGCCAGGACTCGGGCAGCATGGCGATGTCGGTCACGTCAACGTCCTCGGGTTCGTACGGTCGCTTCCAGTACTCAGAACCTACCGGCACCCACTGACAACGCCGTCCGCGCGGTCCTACCAGCTGGTCTTGCGGGACAGCTCCCACATCATCATGATCGTCGAGGGGTCCAGGGCCCGCTCGGGCCCGGCGACGTCCTCACTGGCGGCCAGGTACTGCTTGCCCTGCCACAGCGGCAGCAGCCGGGCGTCCTCGACCATGATCTTCTGGGCTTCCTCGAAGTCCTTCACCACGTTGGCGCGGTCGCTCTCACGGCGCGAGCGCGGCAGCAGGATGCCGGTGATCTCGGGCTGCGGGTAGGGCGTGCCGAGCGCGTTCTGGTCGCCGACGAAGGGCGCGATGAAGTTCTCCGGGTCGGGGAAGTCCGGGAACCAGCCGCGTCCGAACACCGGGTACTCGCCCTTCTGGTAGCCCTCGACGTAGGTCTTCCAGGGCCGGCTCTTCAGCGTGATGTCGAACAGTCCGGAGGCGTCCAGCTGCCGCTTGAGCTCCTGGAACTCCAGGGCGGTCTCGGAGCCGTAGCGGTCGGTGGTGTACCAGAGGGTGAGCGGCACGGGCGTGGGGATGTTCGCCGCGGAAAGGATCTTGCGGGCCTTGGCCGGGTCGGGCTCGCCGAAGTCGTCGAAGAAGCCCGTGGTGTGGCCGGTCAGGCCCTTGGGGACCATGGAGTACAGCGGGTCCACGGTGTCCTTGTAGATCTTGTGCGCGATGGCCCCGCGGTCCACGACCTGGGCGACGGCCCGGCGCACCGCGCCCTTGCCGGCCCACTTGTCCTTGGGGTTGAACACCAGGTAGTTGATGTCCGCGCCGGTGCTCTCGACCAGCTGCAGGTTCTGCGCGTTGTCCTTGCGCTGCAGGGCGACGATGTCGTCGGCGGCCAGACCGCGGTAGGTGACGTCGATCTGCTTGTCGCGCAGCGCCTTGACCATGACGGCGGAGTCCTGGAAGTAGCGGATCGTCACCGCGTCGTTCTTGCGCTTGGCGTACCCCTGGTACTGGTCGTTGCGCTCGAGCCGGGCCTCCTTGCCCTCCTCGTAGGACTTCAGGACGTACGGGCCGGAGCCGAAGACCTTGCCGTCCTTGCGCAGCGCGTCGGCCGGGTAGTCGTCGGGGTCGACGATGGACATCGCCGGGGTGGCGAGCACGAACGGGAAGGTCGCGTCCGGCTTGTTGAGGTGGAAGACCACCTCGTCCTCGCCGGTCGCCTTCACGCTCTCCAGGCTGCCGAGGAGTCCGGCGGGGCCGCCGGGGACGTTGATGCGCCGGATGCGCTCGATGGAGTAGGCCACCGCCTTGGCGTCCAGCGGGTCGCCGTCGGCGAACTTCATGCCGCCGCGCAGCCGGCACCGGTAGGTGCGGTTGGAGCTGTCGGTGAAGGAGCACTCCTGGGCGGCGTCCGGCTGCGGCGCGGTCGCGCCGTTCGGGTACGCCAGGAGCGTCTGGTAGATGTTGCGGAAGAGCTCCCAGGAGCCGTCCCACGAGGCGGCCGGGTCGAGCGTGCTGGGTGCGCTCGTGGTGCCCACGACGATGGGTCCCGCGTCCTTCGAATCGTCGCCCGACACCAGGCCGCAGCCGGTCATCAGGGACGTTATGGAAGCGATCGCCGCCACTTGCCGCAGGCATCGGTTCCGGTTGAACACGCGCACGCTCCTCGATCTGCCATACCAAGGGTCGGCAGACCATACCGCAGGGCCACGGGTGTTGAACCTGGTTCGTCCGCGCTTTGAACACCCTGTTGATGACGACGTTGTCATCGGCCCCTCGCGGGCATCGGGACGCATCCGGGCGCCGTTTCCGTCAAGGGGTCGACGGAAACGGCGCCCGAATCGTCATACGGCCTCGGGGGCGTCCCGGGTCAGGCGACGCCGGCGTTGAGGAAGATGCCGCCGTCGACGACGAGGGTCTGGCCGGTGATCCAGTCGGACTGCTCCGACGTCAGGAACGCGGCCGCACCGCCGATGTCCGAGGGCACGCCGAGCCGCTTGAGCGGGTAGGCCGCCGCGGCCTCCTCCTCGCGGCCCTCGTAGAGGGCCTGGGCGAACTTGGTCTTCACCACGGCCGGGGCGATGGCGTTGACCCGCACCTTGGGCGCGAACTCGTGCGCCAGCTGGATCGTCAGGTTGATCATCGCGGCCTTGCTCACGCCGTAGGCGCCGATGAACGGCGAGGGGGCGAGACCGGCGACCGAGGCGATGTTGACGATCGCGCCGCCGTTGTCCTTCTGCCAGGCGTGCCAGGTCCGCTGGGCGAAGCCGAGCGCCGAGATCACGTTGGTCTCGAACACCTTGCGGGCCACGTTCAGGTCGAGGTCGGCGATCGGGCCGAAGACCGGGTTGGTGCCCGCGTTGTTGACCAGGTGGTCGACGCGGCCGAACGCCTCCATCGTGCGCTCGACGGCCTCGGCCTGGTGGGCCTCGTCGTGGGCCTTGCCGGCGACGCCGATGACGCGGTCGGCGCCGAGCCTCTCGACGGCCTCCTTCAGGGCTTCCTCGTTGCGGCCGGTGATGCAGACCCGGTCGCCGCGGGCGACGAGGGCCTCGGCGACGCCGTAGCCGATGCCGCGGCTCGCGCCGGTGACCAGGGCGACCTTGCCCGAGAGCTCGGGGAGTTCGGAAGTCATGTGCGCTGTCCCTTAGTTGAGCGGTCCGCCGGCGACGTACAGGACCTGGCCGGAGACGAAGCCGGCTGCCTCGCCCGTGAAGAAGGCGACGGCGTTGGCGATGTCCTCGGGCTCGCCGACGCGCTGCACGGGGATCTGGGTGGCGGCCGCGGCCTTGAAGTCCTCGAAGCCCATGCCGACGCGCTCGGCGGTGGCCTTGGTCATCTCCGTGGCGATGAAGCCGGGGGCGACGGCGTTGGCGGTGATGCCGAACTTGCCGAGCTCCTTGGCGAGGGTCTTGGTGAAGCCCTGCAGACCGGCCTTGGCGGCCGAGTAGTTGACCTGGCCGCGGTTGCCGAGGGCGGAGGACGACGACAGGTTCACGATCCGGCCGAAGCCGGCGTCGACCATGTGCTTCTGGCAGGCCCGGGTCATCAGGAAGGAGCCGCGCAGGTGCACGTTCATGACGGTGTCCCAGTCGGAGACGCTCATCTTGAACAGCAGGTTGTCGCGCAGGACGCCCGCGTTGTTGACGAGGATCGTCGGGGCGCCGAGCTCCTCGGCGACGCGCGCGATCGCGGCCTCGACCTGCGCCTCGTCGGAGACGTCCGCGCCGACGGCGATGGCCCTGCCACCGGCCGCGGTGATCTTCTCCACGGTGTCCTTGCAGGCGGCCTCGTCGAGGTCGATCACCGCGACGGCGCGGCCCTCGGCGGCCAGTCGTACGGCGGTGGCCGCGCCGATGCCGCGCGCGGCACCGGTGACTACGGCGACCCGCTGCTCAGTGGTGGACATGTTGTTTCTCCTCGCCCTCGAGAAAGCCTGAACGCCTGCCGGCGTGGTGTGGCTCCCACGGTACGCCCGACAGGTGAGCGACCGCTTAGTACCTCCAGCAGGGGTGACGCTAGAAGCGTCGGCACCCGGTGTCAACGGCACACGGCCCGGTGTGATCCATTACCTCTGGCGGAGGCGGGGAACCGCCCGATGGGCCTTTCCCTCCCCTGCCGGACGGCAACCGGACGACGAAGGGCGGGATCGAGCCGTCACCGGCCCGTTCCCGCCCCGCGCGCACGCGCCCGCGCCCCGCTCAGCGCACGAGCAGCTCCAGCAGCCGGTCCGTCTCGGCCGCCGGGTCCGAGGTGAGCCCGGTGTGGACCGGGCCCGGCTGGACGATCGTGGAGCGGGGGGCGATCAGCCAGCGGAAACGGCGGCCGGAGTCGTCCCCGGCGGCCTGGCCCGCGCCCGCGCCACCGCCGCAGACCTCCTGAACCGCCCGCAGGGCCGCCCGGACGCCGGGCACGTCCGCGTCCGGGTCCAGGGCGAGCAGCCGCGCCTCGTCGAGGTGGGTGCGGGCACCGAGGTAGGCCCGGGCCCGGCAGTAGACCAGCACGCCCGCGTTGATGCACTCGCCGCGCTCCACGCGCGGCACCACGCGCAGCAGGGCGTACTCGTAGACGTCCCGTCCGCCGCCCTGCCCGGCCCGGGTGATGTGCCGCTCGGCGAGCCCGCCGGCCACCTGGATGTGCTGCTCGCTCACTTGTCCCCCTCGATCCCCGTGATGCGCTCGTGGACGACCGCGGCCCGCGCCAGCAGCGGCCGGGCGTAGGCCCGCCGCAGGTCGTCGGGGTGGTCGAAGCCGGGCTCGCCGGCCAGCCAGGCGTCCGGCACCTCGGCGGTGACCTCGGCGAGGAGGTCCTCGGTGACGAGCGGGGCCAGCTCGGCGGCGGCGCCCGCGACATCGGGGCCGAAGCTGCGCAGGGCGTGGTCCCCGGCGTCGTAGGGGCGCGCCGCGGAGGCCTCCGCGCCGGGCCAGTTGTGGTGCCAGATCATGGTCGCGCCGTGGTCGATCAGCCACAGTTCACCGCGCCGCACCAGCAGGTTGGGGTTGCGCCAGGACCGGTCGACGTTGTTGATCAGTGCGTCGAACCAGACGATCCGGCCCGCCTCCTCGGGGGTGACCGCGAAGGCGAGCGGGTCGAAGCCGAGCGCCCCGGAGAGGAAGTCCATGCCGAGGTTGGTGCCGCCGCTGGAGCGCAGCAGCCCCTGCACCTCGGCGTCGGGCTCCCCGAGGCCCAGCACGGGGTCGAGGGCGAGGGCGACCAGGCGCGGCACCCGGAACCCGAGCCGCCGGGCGAGCTCCCCGCACACCACCTCGGCGACCAGCGTCTTGCGGCCCTGCCCGGCTCCGGTGAACTTCATGACGTACGTCCCGAAGTCGTCGGCCTCGACGAGTCCCGGCAGCGAGCCGCCCTCCCGCAGAGGCGTGATGTAGCGGGTCGCGGTGACTTCCTTGAGCATCGCCCCAGGTTACTTGGGGCCGCTCGGTGAACGGCCCGTCCCCCGGCGCCGTACTGCTCTGCGAAGTCCCGGACGAACGGTGTCCGGGCGTGCAGCGTATGCAGCGTATTCGGCGAAGGGACGTCGGCATGACCAGCGAATCGCTCCAGGCGGCTTCGGGACCCACCCGCCGCACCGTCGTCGCGGCGGTGGGCGTGGCGGGAGCCGCGGTGGCGCTGACCGCGTGCGGTTCGGGCGGCGGCGGTGACACGTCCGCGAAGGGGACCGTGGTCGCCAAGACCTCGGACATCCCCGAGGGCGGCGGGAAGATCCTCACCGAGCACCAGGTGGTGGTGACCCAGCCGACGGCGGGCTCCTTCAAGGCGTTCTCCGCCAAGTGCACCCACCAGGGCTGCGCGGTGAGCGGCATCCGGGACGGCGTGATCACCTGCCCTTGCCACCACAGCGAGTTCTCCATCGCCGACGGCAGTGTGAAGAAGGCGCCCGCGACCCGCCCGCTGCCGGAGGTGCCGATCACCGTGTCCGGGTCCGACATCACCCTGTCGTGATCGTCGCCGGCCACCGTTGCGCGGCGGCGGCCGGCGCACCATGATTCCTGACGTCACGTCAGCCGAGCGGAGGGGGCCGGATGACCGCCACGCAGCGTCGGGGCCGGAAGATCATGATGACGCCCGGCGAGCTGGACGCGTTCCTCGCCGAGCAGCGCACCTGCCGGGTCGCCACGGTCTCCGCCGACGGCGCCCCGCATGTGAGCGCCCTGTGGTTCCTGTGGGACGGCACGGCCCTGTGGCTGTACTCGGTGGTGCGCAGCAGGCGGTGGGCCGACCTGCGGCGCGATCCACGGGTGGCGATCGCGGTCGACACCGGCGAGGACTACGGCGAGCTGCGCGGCGTGGAGCTGTCCGGCGCCGTGGAGGTGGTCGGCGAGGTGCCGCGCACCGGGGAACTGTGCGCCGAACTGGACGCCGTGGAGACGCGGTTCGCGCGCAAGTACTTCGGCCTGGACATGCTGCCGCACGACGGCCGGCACGCGTGGCTGAGGCTCACCCCGGACAAGGTCGTCTCCTGGGACTTCCGCAAGCTCGGCCCGCAGTAGCCGCTGCCCGGTCCGGTGACATCGCAGGGCGCCCGTGGTGGCCGTGGCGCCGACTCAGCCGGCGGTGGCCGCCGCCCCCTCGACGCGTTCGGCCGCCGTCCTCAGGGCCTCGACCGCCGCGCGGATCGAGGGGCGGCGGTCGGCGTCCGCGCGCCAGACGACGTACACATGGCGGCGCACCCGCTGCCTCAGCGGCACGGTCACGACCCCCTCGGGCACCGGGTGCCGGCCGAGCAGCGGCGCGATGCACACGCCGAGGCCCGCGGCGACCAGCCCGAGCTGGGTGTGGGTCTCGCCCGCGCGATGGCCGACGATCGGCTCGATGCCGCGCGAGCGCAGCGTGTACATCAGCCACTCGTGGCAGAACTCGCCCTCGCCCCAGGTGATCCACTCGTCCTCGGCGAACTCGCCCAGGTCCACCTCGGCGCGGCCGGCCAGCGGATGCCCGGCGGGCAGGGCGACGTCGGCGGGGTCGTCCAGGACGGAGGCCTTGACCAGCCCGTCGGGCAGCGGCATCGGCTTGTTGTACCAGTCGAGGACGACGGCGAGGTCGAGGTCGCCGCGCACCACGCCCCGGATGCCCGCCTCGGGCTCCAGTTCGCAGGAGCGGATCCGCAGCGCGGGATGCTCGGCGCGCAGCGCGGCGAGGGCGGCGGGGAAGAGCCCGCGCGCGGCCGTGGGGAACGCGGACAGCCGCAGCTCGCCGGCCACCCGGCCGCGCTGCGCCTCGAGATCGGACTGGGCGAGCTGCACTTGGGAGAGGATGCGCCCGGCGTGTTCGGCGAGCAGCCGGCCGGCGTCGGTGAGCCGGACGCCCCGGCCGTGCTTGGCGAGCAGTTGCTGGCCGACCTCGCGCTCCAGCTTGGCCAGCTGCTGCGACACGGCGGAGGTGGTGATGTGCAGGCCCTCGGCCGCCCCGCTCACCGAGCCGTGCCGGGCGACGGCGTCGAGGGTGCGCAGGCGCTCCAGGTTCAGCATGCGGGGGGCTCCTTCGACGACGGATGACGGACGACGGGGGGACGGGCTCGTACCGGGGGGGCGAGGGTGCGCGTGAGGCAGGGCGGGGGTGGGCCGGGGCCCGGGCCGGGACCGGCGCGGCCGATACATTAGCGATGCTACGAGATACCGGGTGCGAATTCTCGATTGTGCTACGAGATCGTCACCCCGCATAGTGCCTGCATGAGCACCGTCTCCGTCACCCGCCCCCGGTCGCGCACCGGCGCCCCGCCGTCCCGCACGCCCCGCCTCGACTGGCGCCTGCGCTTCGCCGCGCTGTCGCTGATCTGGGGCTTCAGCTTCCTGCTCATCAAGGTCGGCACGGAAGGCTACGCGCCCTTCCAGGTCACCCTGGGCCGCCTGGTGTTCGGTACGGCGGTGCTGGCGGCGGCGATGGCGGTGAAGCGGGAGCGACTGCCGCGCGGGGCGCGCACCTGGGCGCATCTGACGGTCGCCGCGTTCCTGCTGAACGCGCTGCCCTTCTCGCTCTTCGCCTACGCGGAGCTGACCATCCCGTCCACCCTGGCCGGTATCTGCAACGCCACCTCCCCGCTGTGGGGCATGGCGCTGTCGCTGGTGGCGCTGTCCGAGGACCGTCCGACGCGGCTGCGGGTCGCCGGGCTCGGCCTCGGCTTCCTCGGCGTCCTGACCGTGCTCGGCGCCTGGCAGGGCTTCAGCGGCCTGGACGCCCGGGGCACCGCGCTGGCCCTGCTGGCGTCGCTCAGCTACCCGGTCGGCTGGATCTACGTCCGCCGCACCCTGGCCGGCGGCGGCCACTCGCACCTGTCCCTGACCGGCGCGCAGCTGCTGCTGGCCACGCTGCAACTGGCCCTGGTCACCCCGCTCTTCACCTCCCTGCCGACCCACGTGCACGCCCTGCCGCTGCTCGCGATCGCCGCCCTGGGCGCCCTGGGCACGGGCCTCGCGGTCCTCATCCAGTACGGCCTGGTCGACGAGGTCGGCCCGACGACGGCGCAGATGGTCACGTACTTCATCCCGGTCATCGCCACGGCCGCCGGCGTCGCCGTGCTGGGCGAGTCCCTGCACTGGTCGACCCCGGTGGGCGCGGCGATCGTCCTGGCGGGTGCGGCGCTGACCCAGGCGCGGCCGAAGCGGTAGAGCGAGCCTCGGGGGGAGCCCGCCCGCCCTACACCGGCCGTCCCACTCCCCCCGCCCCCAGAGCCGTGGCGATCGCGTGCGCCAGCGGACCGGCCTCCTCCTCCGGGAGCGCCGAGACGGTGACGCGGATGCCGGGGGCCGCGCCCATGCGGAAGCGGGCGCCCGGGGCGACCGCCCAGCCTCCCTGGAGCAGCCGGGCGACGGCTCCCGTCTCGTCGGGCACGGGGATCCACACGTTCAGGCCGCTGCGCCCGTAGGCCCGCACTCCCCGCTCGGCGAGCGCACCGATCAGCGCGTCCCGGCGCCGGCCGTAGGCGCCGGCGACGGCCGGCACGTCCACCGCGCCCTCGGACCACAGCCGGGCCACCGCGCGCTGGGTGATGCGGCTGACCCAGCCGGGGCCGAGCCGCTGCCGGCCGCGCACCCGGTCCAGGGTGACGTCGTCGCCGGTGAGGACGGCGAGCCGCAGGTCGGGGCCGTAGGCCTTGGCGGCGGAGCGGACGAGGGCCCAGTGCCGGGTGACACCGGCGAGCGGATGCAGGGGCAGGTCGACGATGGCGTGCCCGTGGTCGTCCTCGACGAGCAGTGTCTGCGGGTGCGCGCGCAGGACGGCCCGCAGGGCACGCGCGCGTGCGGCGCTCACCGCGGCACCGGTGGGGTTCTGCGCGCGGTCGGTGACGATCACCGCGCGGGCGCCGGCCGCGAGCGCGCCGCGGACGTCGTCGGGCAGCGGACCCTCGTCGTCGACGCCGACCGGCGCGGTGCGCAGCCCCAGTGCGGGGACGAGGTCGAGCAGGCTGCCCCAGCCGGGATCCTCCACGGCGACGGTGTCGCCCGGCTTGAGGTGCGCGGCGAGGACGCGTTCGATCGCGTCGAGGGAGCCGGAGCAGACGGCCAGCGGCCCGTCGGGCACCCCGTCGGCGCTCAGCGCGGCGCGCGCCTGCCGCTCCAGCCCGGGCTCGACGGGGGCCTCGCCGTACAGCACGGGTTCGCGGTCGCTCTGGGCGGCGGCCGCGGCGAAGGCGGGGGCCAGCGGCGGGAGCAGCGCCGGATCGGGGTTGCCGTTCGACAGGTCCCGCACCCCCTCGGGGATGTCCACGCCGATGTACTCGCGTCCGGTCGTGGCCGGACGGGGACGCACCCGGCTGCCCCGCCGCCCGGCGGTCTCGATGACCCCGCGCTCGCGCAGGGTGCGGTACGCGGCGGCGACCGTGTTCGGGTTCACCCCGAGCCGTTCGGCCAACTCCCGCATCGGCGGCAGGAGTTCGCCGGGTTTCAGGGCCCCGTCGGCCACCGCGCGCTCGACGTCGGCGGCAATCTCTGCTGCGCGCCGCCCTTTGATCGGATATTCTCCTAGCACAAACCAGATTATGCACTAGTGCAATAAGAAAAGCCACTGGGGCACACCACCACCGCGGCGCGCGCGGCGCACCGCCATCTCAGGGAGAGCACCATGCCGGGGACCACGACGACCCAGCCCGCCGCCTACACCCCGACCGACCGCACCGTCCCCACCCGCTCCGCCGACCGCGCGCGGTACGACAAGGAGCTGGTGCACGCGATACTCGACGAGGGCTACGTCTGCCACCTCGGCTTCGTCCGCGACGGCGCCCCAGTGGTGCTGCCGACGCTGTACGGCCGGGTCGGCGACCGGCTCTACGTGCACGGCTCGACCGGCTCGCGGCCGCTGCGCATGACCGGCCAGGCCGACCCGGGGCTCCCGGTGTGCCTGACGGTCACCCACGTCGACGCGCTGGTGCTCGCCCGGTCCGCCTTCCACCACTCGATCAACTACCGCTCCGTCGTGGTGCACGGCGTCGCCCACGACGTGACGGACCCCGAGGAGAAGCGGCGCGCGCTCGACGCACTGGTCGACCACGTCGTTCCGGGCCGCGCCGCCGACTCCCGCCCGGCCAACAAGAAGGAGCTCGCCGCCACGGCCGTCATCCGGCTCGACCTGAACGAGGTCTCCGCCAAGCTGCGCACCGGCGGCGTCAACGACGAGCCCGAGGACCTCGCCCTGCCCCACTGGGCCGGCCTGGTCCCGCTCCGCAAGGGCTACGACGCCGCCGTGGCCGACCCGCAGCTCGCCGCCGGCACCCCCCTGCCCGACTACCTGGCGGCGCTGTGACGCCGGGCCGCCCCCCGTACGCGGCCACGACGACGTCACAGGGCAGGAGCGGCCCGGCGGGGCGCACCCCCTGAGGCCTCCCGCCCCGGTCAGGCGGGCGCCGGCGTCCGCGCCTCCGTCAGGGCCAGGCCGGTCACCGAGGCCAGCATCAGGACCGTACCGGCGCAGGTGGCGGCCGTGAGGCGTTCACCGAGGAGGGCGACGGCGAGGACCGCGGCGCTCACCGGCTCCAGCAGCATGATCACCGACACGGTCGCCGACCGGACCACGGCCGCGCCCGCGAAGTACAGGGCGTAGGCGAGCGCGGTGGGCACGGCGGCGATGTACGCCAGCAGCCACACCGTCCGCGCCGGGTCCGCGGTGTGCGGGATCAGCCCGTCGGCCAGGGCGAACGGCAGCAGGCACAGGCTGGTGACCGCGAAGGCCCCGACGGAGGTGCTGCCGGCATCCACGCCGCCGTCCCGGCCCCACCGGCGGGTCAGCAGCGTCATCGCGCTGTAGCCGGCGGCGGACAGCAGGGCCAGGGCGACGCCCCACGGCCGTACCGTCGTCGCTCCCCCGCCGAGGACCAGCACGCCCAGCCCCGCGAGGGCGCCCCCGACCGCGGCCAGTCCGCCGCGGCCCAGCCGCTCGCCGAGGGTCAGCCGGGCGCCGAGCGCGATGAGGACGGGACCGGCGCCGAGCGTGACGACGGTCGCCACGGCCAGCCCGGTGGCGGAGACGGCAGCGAAGTACGCCGTCTGGAACACCGCGAGCCCGACACCCGTGGCCCCGGCGCGCAGCAGCCGGCGGCGCACCGGCTCGGGGGTGGCGGCGGCCGCCGGGCGGGGGCCGAAGCGGCGGGCGGCGAGCAGCAGGACGAGCCCGGCCGCGCAGCGCCAGAAGGACAGGGTGACGGCGCTCATGTCGCTGGCCCGGTAGACCAGGGAGGCGGCCGCGCCGGCGGTGCCCCAGGCGGCACCGGCGACGATCAGGTAGAGCAGGCCTCGCCCGACGGGCAGGCCGGAAGCAGGAGTGGACACGCGTTCTCTCCGCAGAAGGCAGAAGTTCGGGATTCGACAGAGGGATCCCGTCCGTGCGGGATCCGCTGAACTCTTCTGCGGGCAGCACCGTTCGGCCCGGCGGCATGCGCCGGGCGGAGGTCACCGGAGGGCCCGCCTCAGGCGGCCGGAGGCGGAAGAACGAGTGCGTCGAACGGCATGATCAGCACTTTATGCGGCCGTTCCGCGGGCCGACAACTCCCTTTCCGCGGACCCGCCCGCCACCGGCTCCGCGGAGCCCTTCGCGGGCGTCGACGACTGGGCGATGAACGCGCCCACCAGGACCACCGCGCCGCCGGCGATCTGCGGGGCGGACAGGTGCTCCCCGAGCAGCACCCACGCCAGGACGGTCGCGATGACCGCCTCCAGGCAGGCGACGACGCCCGCGACCTGCGGGGACAGGCGGCGCACGGAGAGCACCCCGGTGACGTAGGCGACGACCGTGGCGATCAGCACGATCCAGGCCAGCAGCAGCCAGCCGGCGACGGGGGTGCCGTCCATCCGGGCGGTGCCCGCGAGCACCGACCAGTCCATCTCCCAGGGGCGGGCGAGCGCGGTCAGCACGGTGGCACCGATCAGCAGGCCGTAGGCGATGACGCCGAGCGGATCGGGGGCGTCGGCGCCGGAGTCGCTGCCCTGGTCGGCCAGGACGAAGTAGCCGACCTGGCAGCAGGCGGCGCCCAGCGCGAGCAGCAGGCCGAGGGCGTCGAAGCTCAGCCCGGACCACACCTCCACCACACAGGCGAGGCCGCCGGCGGCGAGCACCACACCGAGTGCGGCGGCGCGGGTCACCGGCCGCCGCTGCACGAACCGCACCCAGCCCAGCACCAGGGCCGGGGCGAGGTACTCGACGAGCAGCGCGACCCCGACCGGGATCCGGGAGAGCGCGGCGAAGTAGCATGCCTGGACTCCGGCGACGGCCAGCAGCCCGAACCCGGCGAGCAGCGCCGGGCGGCGGCGCGGCAGCGCGCGATGGCGGACGGCGAGCGGCAGCATCACCAGGGCCGCGCCGGCCACCCGCAGCCACACCACGTGCAGCGGGTCCAGCCCTGCCTCGATCAGCGGCTTGGCGGCGACACCGGAGCCACCGAAGGCGAGGGCCGACACCAGCGCGAGGGACAGCCCGGCGCCCTTGCCGCGACGGTCCTGATTGCTCCCAGACGTGTGCACCAACCCATGATGACAGGCGATGACAGGACCGTCACCCCTTATGGCACCTGTCTCAGCGGCTGGACGCTCCGAGGTCGGTGGACGGTTCCGGGAGGTCGGTGGACGGCTCCGGGAGGTCGGTGGACGGCTCCCGGTCGAGGCGCGCGGCCAGCTCCCGTGCGTCGATCCCGGCGCGCTCCAGCACCTGGACGGCGCGTGCCGAGGGCTCGGCGACGAGCCCGGCGAGCAGGTCGCCGCCGCGCGGGGCCCGCCCGTGCCGCGCCGCGCGGTCCAGGGCGGCGTGCAGGGCGAGCGAGGCCAGGGGCGAGCAGCCCTCGGCCGGGCTCACCACGGGCACCGCGCCGGAGTCCTCGACGGAGCCCTGCCAGCGCAGCCCGTAGCCGATGCTGCGCTGCACGAGGTAGCCGAGCAGCCGGGCGACCTGCGCCGGCGCGAAGGCGGCCCGCACCTCGGGGTCGGACTCCAGCAGCGAGTGCAGCAGATGCGCGGTGTCGATGTGCCGGTCCCCGTCCCGCACCGCGCGGCGCCGGGCTCCGGCGACCACGGCGCCGAGCCCCGCGCCCAGCCGGTCGTCGTCGAGGCGGCGGACGCCCTGGTCAGGGGTGACTTGCGGCGGTATACGGGGGTGCACACCCCCTACCCCATCAGTCCCGGGGCGCGCGGGCATCCACGGCGCGAACCATTCGCGCGTCCCACGAGGAGTGGACGGCGGTCGGCGCGATCTCCTCCTCACGGATGAGATCACGCCGATTCTCCCCGGCAGGCGCGCGCCGCCTTGCCTTGCGCCCCCTGGGGCAACCACGTCGCGCCGCCGTTCGTCCCACACGGACATGGAGAGCGATTGCTGGCTGGTGGCGCTGCCCGCTGTCGACGGCCGGAGTTACGTGTACCGGGTCTACGCTCCGGAGGACGCGCTGCTCGCCGACCTGTTCTGGGAGGCGTGGCACTGCCACGACGAGGGGCCGTTCCCGCGCGCCTGGGACCTGTTCGACGCGGCGGAGATACGGCGCGTGGGGTGATGGGCCCACGCCGGGGCCGGGCGAGCGGCCGAAGGCGCCCCGCGCACGATCGCGTGGGGCGCCTTCGGGTGCCTGCGTATCAGTCCTCGTCGGCGAGGATCAGGTACAGCTTCTTGCGGGCGTCGTTGAGGACGGCCAGGGCCTTCTCGCGCTGTTCCTTGGTGCCGGTCTTCCAGACCTGGCCGAAGGCCTCCATCAGCCCGAAGCCGGCCTGACGGATCTCGCCCAGCGCCTCGAAGTCGATCCCGCGGGAGGCCTCCTCCCACGGCGCCTCGGGCCCCTGGTCGGCCGCGGCGCGGCCCTCCTCGGTGAGCGAGAACAGCTTCTTGCCGCCCTCGGACTCACTGCTGATCAGCCCCTCGTCCTCCAGCAGCTGGAGGGTGGGGTACACCGAGCCGGGGCTCGGCTTCCAGGCGCCGCCGCTGCGTTCGGCGATCTCCTGGATCATCTCGTAGCCGTGCATCGGCCGGTCCTTGAGCAGGGCCAGGATCGATGCCCGCACGTCACCGCGCCGGGCCCGTCCGCGCGGTCCGCCGCGCCCTCGTCCGCCCCAGGGTCCGGGCCCGAAACCCGGGCCGAAACCGGGACCGCCGGGACCGAAGCCGGGGCCGCCCGGGCCGAAGGGACCGAAGGCGGCGCGTCGGCCGTCGCCGCCGAATCCGCCGAAGCCCGGGAAGCCGCGCCCGGGGCCGCCGTGCCGATGTCCGTGCTCGAAACCATGCGTACGCATTGCGATCACTCTCTTTCACTGTATGTCCGGCGCGATCCGATCATCATCCGATCGTCGACCACTCGCGATCCTTCGCGATGTCTCAACGATATATCGGAAGAAGGGCTACGACAAGACCCTGCCGCCCGCCGGTCCGGTACGCCGAGCGGTCCAGCCGCCCCGAATTGGCCTTGGCCTGCGCCTTCGGCGCCGCACTACCGTCGGGCCATGCGCATCCGAATCGTCGACGCCTTCACCGACCGCCCCTTCTCCGGCAACCCGGCCGGCGTCCTCCTGCTGGACTCCTTCCCGGACGACGCCTGGCTGCAGAACGTGGCGCTGGAGGTCAACCACGCCGAGACCGCCTTCGCCCACCGTCTCCCCGAGGGCGGCGAGGCCGACTGGGCGCTGCGCTGGTTCACGCCGGCCGCCGAGGTCGCCATGTGCGGGCACGCCACCCTCGCCACGGCCCACGTCCTGCACACCACCGGCGCGCACGAGGGACCCGTGCGGTTCGCCACCCGCAGCGGCGTGCTGATCGCCACGCCACGCCAGGACGGCTCGATCACGCTGGACTTCCCCACCGCGCCGCTGACCGAGGTGGAGCTTCCGGCGGGGGTCGCCAAGGCCCTGGGCGCCGAGCCGCGCGCCGCCTTCGACACCGGCCCGCAGGTCGGCGACCTGCTGGTGGAGCTCGCCGACGAGCAGACCGTGCGCGCCCTCACCCCGGACCACAAGGCCCTGGCCGCCTTCTCCGCGCGGGGTGTCATCGCCACCGCCCGCGCCGAGGACCCGGCGCACGGCTACGACTTCGTCTCCCGCTGCTTCTTCCCCAACGTCGGCATCGACGAGGACCCGGTCACCGGCAGCGCGCACACCGCGCTGACCCCGTTCTGGGCCGGGCGTCTGGACCGCCCGGACCTCACCGGGCTCCAGGCGTCGCCGCGTTCCGGCCGGGTGCGCGTCGAACTGCGCGGCGAGCGCACGCTGCTGAGCGGCCGGGCGGTGACGGTGATCGAGGGCGACCTGCTCGCCCGGCCGTGAGGGTCACACGGCGCTGAGTGCGCGCTGCCGGCGGTTCACGCCGTCGGCAGCCAGCCCACCTTGCCGGCCAGCAGCGCGTAGCCGACGAACGCGCCGATGTCGAGCAGCGAGTGCGCCACCACCAGCGGCCCGACCCGGCCCCAGCGGCGGTAGAGGTACACGAAGACGACGCCCATCACCATGTTGCCGATGAACCCGCCGATGCCCTGGTAGAGGTGGTAGGAGCCGCGCAGCACCGCGCTGGCCACGAGCGCGGTGCCCGGCGTCCAGCCCAGCTGGCCCAGCCGGCGCAGCAGATAGCCGACGACCACGACCTCTTCGAGGACCGCGTTCTGCACCGCCGACAGGATGAGAACCGGGTACTTCCACCACACATCGGGCAGGGCCTCGGGCACGACGGTCAGGTTGAAGCCGAGACCGCGGGCGGCCAGGTAGAAGGCGATGCCGGTGCTGCCGATCACCGCGGCGATCGCGGCGCCGCGGCCGAGGTCGAACCAGGGCCGCGTGCGGTCGAAGCCGAGGGTGCGCAGGCTGCGGCCCTCCCGCATCAGCAGGTGCGCGACGAGCGCGACCGGCACCAGCGCGCTGGCGATGCCGAACAGCTGCCAGGCGAGGTCCAGCCAGGGGCGGCCCGGCGCGGCGGAGGCGTTGAGCGTGGCGGCCTGATCCTTCAGCCCGCCGGGCTTGGTGACCGAGCCGATGAAGCTGATCAGTGCGGAGACGCCGCTCGCGCCGAGCGAAAGCCCCAGAACGAGCAGGGTCTCGTCGCGGCAGAGCCGCCGCGACAGCCGCTGTTCGGGAAAAGTCTCGGTCACCTGAACCCGCCTCCGCCTGCGCTCCGTCGGAGGTCACAGCATGCCCGATCATCCCGGAAGGCGGACGGCCGCCCCCGCGCCCGGCGCGCGTCTCAGGTCATCGGGACCGGCTCCGGCAGGCCCACCGGCCAGCTGTGCACGGGGTCGCCGTGCTGCATCAGCTCCCGGTAGCGCCGGGTGGTCGCCGCCAGCGCCGCGTCGCGGGACAGCCCCTTCTCCAGCGCCTGGTGGAAGGTGGCCGCCTGCCAGGTCGCCCCGTTGGCGCGGCGGCGGCACCGCTCGTCGATCACTCCGAGGTAGAGATCGCGGTCGGCGGGCTCGATGCCCCACGCGTCCAGCCCGGCCGCCGCCAGCGGCAGCAGCTCGTCGCGGACCAGGGTGACGGCGTCGACGGTGGTCGTGCCGCCCAGCCGGCCGCGCCGCGGCCACTCCAGGCGGGCGTCGATGCCGTAGCGGCACGCGGCGTCGAAGTTGGCGGCGGCCGCCTCGAACGGCATCCGCGTCCACACGGGCCGCGCGTCCTCGGCGAGGGCGCGGACGACGCCGTAGTAGAAGGCGGCGTTGGCCACCACGTCGGTGACGCTCGGCCCGGCCGGCAGGACGCGGTTCTCCACGCGCAGGTGCGGGACGCCGTCGGCGACGCCGTAGACGGGCCGGTTCCAGCGGTAGACCGTGCCGTTGTGCAGGACGAGTTCGGCGAGCTTGGGTGTGCCGCCCGCCTCGATCACCGCGAGCGGGTCCTCCTCGTCGCAGATCGGCAGCAGGGCCGGGAAGTAGCGCAGGTTCTCCTCGAACAGGTCGTAGGCCGAGGTGATCCACCGCTCGCCGAACCAGGTGCGTGGCCGCACGCCCTGGGCCTGGAGCTCGGGCGGGCGGGTGTCCGTGGACTGCTGGAAGAGCGGGGGGCGGGACTCGCGCCACAGTTCGTGGCCGAAGAGGAACGGCGAATTGGCACCGAGTGCCACCTGCGGGGCGGCGATGGCCTGGGCGGCGTTCCACACGTCGGCGAAGCGGCCGGGGGTGACCTGGAGGTGCAGCTGCACCGAGGTGCAGGCCGCCTCCGGGGTGATCGACCCGGAGGTGCAGCGCAGGTGCTCCACGCCCTCGATGTCCAGCGTGAAGTCCTCCCCGCGGGCGGCGACGATCTGGTCGTTGAGCAGGGTGTAGCGGTCTACGTCGGAAAGATTGGACGAGACCAGGTCGTCACGGTCCAGCGTGGGCAGAATGCCGATCATCGCGATTCCCGCGTCGACCTCGCCGGCCTTGCGGTCGGCATAGGCCAGGGCGATGCGGAGTTCCTCGGCGAGCCGGTCGAAAACCCGCCCGCCGAGCCGGTGCGGGGCTATGTTCACTTCCAGGTTGAACATGGCGAGTTCCGTCTGGAAGTCGCGGCTCGCGATGCGTTCCAGCACCTCCGCGTTGAGCATTTTCGGCAGGCCGTCGGAGCCCACCAGATTCAATTCGATCTCCAGCCCCATCAGGTTCTTCGGGCGGTCGAACCGCTGCTGGGCCAGAAGCCGCTCCAGTCCCGTCAGGCACTGGCGCAGCTTGTCGCGGTAGCGCTGGCGATCGGACAGGTCGAACGAGCCTGCCACGACCTTCTCGCCCATCGAAGCGTCCCTTCCTCGGCTGGTGGCGGGCCCGTGACCGGGCCGCCGGTGTCTGGTGCAGGGGGGATGATGCCCAGCCGAAGCGATCCGTAACGCATGCGCGCCGGGCCGCGAACGACTAGGCTTGCCGGGTTGTCCGGCGGGTTGTCCATTGGCACATTCGCGGGGCATGCGGCGGCGGGCGGTTTCCCCGGGAATGGATCTCGTAAAAAACGCCGACGAGAATTGGCCGACCGCTGGACCTGCACTTCCCGAGGTCACCGCCGTTCAGCCCCTCCGGAATCGGGAGGATTCCCGCGAATCGGCGACCGAATAGACTCTTGCCGAGTGCTCCGGAAACCGCTACACGAAACACAGGCTGAACACGTGTCGTATAAACTCGCGGGACAGGGCAGCAGGTTGGCGCCCGCGGTCGAAGGCCTGTCGTCGGGGAGACGGACGACGGGCCACCAGTGCACTCTCCTTTCCTCCGACCCCGGCCCCTGCCTCGCCGAGCCCTGATCCCGAGAGCTGACAGCGTCGTCCGCCCACGCCCCGCCCTCACGCCACCGTGCCTGCCGAATGAGAGGCGACCCACCATGCCGCTGCATGTACCCCCGGCTCCCGCGCCTGCACTTCGCTCCGTGGTGATGGCACTCGGTTCCCCGACCGCGGTCCGCCAGGCGCCCACTCCGTCGCTGCGGAACGCCGAGGGGCCGGTGACCCCCGAGCTGCCCCTGCCCGTGCATGTGCTGGACGCGATCACTCCCGAGGGAGTACAGGCCACCCGGCTGGCCGGCTGGCGGTTCCTGATCCGCTGCGGCGACCGCGCGGTGGCGGCGGCCGAGACCCGGCTGACCCCCGACGGCTGGGCCTTCTCGCACTTCTTCGAGGGCCCGTACGTCACCTCCACCGAGCGCGCGCTGCGTCAGGCCGAGTCGCTGCCTCAGCCGTACCAGGCGCGGCTGCTGTCGGTGCCCGGCCTGTACATGCTCACGCTGTGGCTGCACGAGGACGTCACGGCCGACGGGGCGGAGGGGCATCCGCAGGCCACGGACCTGCTGGTGCCGCTGGCGCCGGCCCCGCCCGGGATCGCCGCCCACCTCCCGCACCGGGTCTCCGACCTGCTGCCGGTGCTCACGCTGCGGGCGACCCCCGCGACCCCGGTGGCCCCCGCGACCCCGGCGCCGCCCACCCCGCTGCTCGGCCAGCCCGCCTGACCTTCGGCCGCACGACCGGGCCCCGTTTCCTGCCGGAAGCGGGGCCCGGGTCCTTTGCGGAAGCGGGCCCGCGTCCTTTCCCGAAGCGGGGCTCGCGTCCTTTGCCGAAGCAGGGCCCGCCCGTGTGCCCGGCGGCCCTCCGGTACCTTCCCGGCCGGGCCCTCCGGCACCTTCCCGGCCGTATTCGCTCGTACGAGCAATTCGACGCTCGGAAGAGTCACTTCCATGCCGTATGACCCATCCGGCCCCGTCACGCTCGGCCATCGTGAATCACCCGAACGTGCAGGTCAGTTGGGATGAACCAGCCGCCCGGGTGATGCGTATACCTCTCTGTGGAAGCGGTGCTGCGAAATGCCTGCGGATTGACGCCCGTGGGGCAACACTGGAACCCGACCGACTTCTGAAACGGGGGCCGACATGACCACATCAGAGCGAAAGATCCCACCCACCATGTGCCAGCACCAGCCGCCGTGCCCGTCAGCCGATTCCGCCGACCGGGAGTCCGCCCGCCTCGTGGCGCACCACCCGGAGCAGGGCTGGAGCCTGCTGTGCAACGGCGTACTCCTCTTCGAGGACACCGGCGAACTCCTGCCGAACGGCAAGATCATCGCCCCGCACCGCCCGCTGGACGCCGGCCGGGTGGTGACGGCCGCCTGAACCACCACCTCTCCGGGGCCGGCCGCAGCCCACGCTGCGCACCGGCCCCTCGCACGTGCGCCGGCCCCTCGCACGTGCGCGGGCCCCTCGCACGTGCGCGGGCCCCTCGCACGTGCGCGGGCTCCTCGCCCGCACGTGGTCAGCTCCGCGCGGCCAGTTCCCGCAGCGCGATGTTGAGCTCCAGGACGTTGACCCGGGGTTCGCCGACGAAGCCGAGGGTGCGCCCCTCGGTGTGGTCCCGGACGAGCCGCTCGACCCGGGCCACGGAGAGGCCGTTGCGCTCGGCGACCCGGTGCACCTGAAGGGCCGCGTACTGCGGGGAGATGTCCGGGTCCAGCCCGGAACCCGAGGAGGTCACCGCGTCGGCCGGGACGTCGGCGGGCCGCACGGTGTAGTCGGCGGTCGAGTTCTCCCGCACCACCCGCGCCTTCGCCTCCCTCACCCAGGCCACCAGTTCCGGGCTGTCGGCGGCGCGGTTCGTCGCCCCGGACACCAGCAGCCGGTACCGGGTGTTGACGGAGTTCTCGCCCAGCCCCCGCGCGGGGCGCGGCTGGAAGAAGTTCTGGCCGTAGTCCTGCTGCCCGATCAGCGAGGAGCCGACGACCCTGCCGTCCGCCCGCACCTCGGAGCCGTTCGCCTGGTGGGGGAACAGCCCCTGTGCGACGCCGGTCACGGCGAGCGGGTAGAGCACGCCGGTCACCAGGGTGAGTACGAGGAGGGCGCGCAGGCCCGCGCCGAGCAGACGGGCGGTGTCGGTCACGGAATTGTTCATGGTGATCAGCCGATCCCGGGGAGCAGAGAGACGATCATGTCGATGAGCTTGATGCCGGCGAAGGGCGCGAGCAGGCCGCCGAGACCGTAGATCCCGAGGTTGCGCCGCAGCATCCGGTCCGCGCCCGTCGGCCGGTAGCGCACGCCCTTCAGCGCGAGCGGCACCAGCGCGACGATGATCAGCGCGTTGAAGACGACCGCCGAGAGGATCGCGGAGCTCGGCGAGGACAGGTGCATGATGTTCAGCTTGTCCAGACCCGGGTAGACGGCCGCGAACAGCGCCGGGATGATCGCGAAGTACTTGGCGACGTCGTTGGCGAGGGAGAACGTCGTCAACGCGCCCCGGGTGATGAGGAGTTGCTTGCCGATCTCGACGATCTCGATGAGCTTGGTCGGATCCGAGTCGAGGTCGACCATGTTGCCGGCCTCCTTGGCGGCCGACGTGCCGGTGTTCATGGCCACGCCGACGTCGGCCTGGGCGAGCGCGGGGGCGTCGTTGGTGCCGTCGCCGGTCATCGCCACGAGCTTGCCGCCGGCCTGCTCCCTCTTGATGAGGGCCATCTTGTCCTCGGGGGTGGCCTCGGCGAGGAAGTCGTCGACACCCGCCTCCTCGGCGATCGCCTTCGCGGTCAGCGGGTTGTCACCCGTGATCATGACGGTCCTGATGCCCATGCGGCGCAGCTCCTCGAACCGCTCCCGCATGCCGTGCTTGACGACGTCCTTGAGATGGATGACGCCCAGCACCCGTGCCCCGTCGGCGTCTTCGACCGCGACGAGCAGCGGGGTGCCGCCTTCCTCGGCTATCCGGTCGGTCAACGCCTGCGCGTCCGCGGCGACTTCGCCGCCCCGCTGCCTCACCCAGGCGAGGACGGAGGCCGTGGCGCCCTTGCGGACCCTGCGGCCGTCGACGTCGACGCCCGACATACGGGTCTGGGCGGTGAAGGGGATCCACTCGGCGTGCGCCAACTCGCCCTGCCGGCGCTCGCGCAGCCCGTACCTCTCCTTCGCCAGGACGACGACGGAGCGGCCCTCGGGCGTCTCGTCGGCGAGCGAGGACAGCTGGGCGGCGTCGGCGACCTCCGCCTCCGTCGTCCCGTTCACCGGCACGAACGCGGCGGCCTGCCGGTTGCCCAGCGTGATGGTGCCGGTCTTGTCGAGCAGCAGCGTGGAGACGTCCCCGGCGGCCTCCACCGCCCGGCCCGACAGTGCCAGGACGTTGCGCTGCACCAGCCGGTCCATGCCGGCGATGCCGATCGCGGAGAGCAGCGCGCCGATGGTCGTGGGGATCAGGCAGACCAGCAGGGCGACCAGCACCACCATGGTCAGACGGGTGCCGGCGTAGTGCGCGAACGGGGGCAGCGTGGCGCACGCCAGCAGGAAGACGATCGTCAGCGAGGCCAGCAGGATGTTCAGGGCGATCTCGTTGGGCGTCTTCTGCCGGGCCGCGCCCTCGACGAGGCCGATCATCCGGTCGATGAAGGTCTCGCCGGGCTTCGTCGTGATCTTCACGACGATGCGGTCGGAGAGCACCTTCGTGCCACCGGTGACGGCCGACCGGTCGCCGCCGGACTCGCGGATCACCGGTGCGGACTCCCCGGTGATCGCCGATTCGTCGACGCTGGCCACGCCCTCGACGACGTCGCCGTCGCCCGGGATGACGTCCCCGGCCTCGCAGACCACCAGGTCGCCGACCCGCAACTGCGTCCCCGGGACCACCGATCCGTCGGCCCTGCGGGCCACCGTGTCGGTCCTCGCCCTGCGCAGGGTGTCGGCCTGGGCCTTGCCGCGGCCCTCGGCGACCGCCTCCGCCAGATTGGCGAAGACGACGGTCAGCCACAGCCAGGCGCTGATGGTCCAGCCGAACCAGTCGGCCGGGTCGGTGAAGGAGAAGGCCGTGGTCAGCACCGAGCCGATCCACACCACGAACATCACGGGGGACTTCACCATCACCCGCGGGTCGAGCTTGCGGAAGGCGACCGGCAGGGAGGCGACCAGTTGCCGGGGGTCGAACAGGCCCGCGCCGACACGGCCCCCGGCGCGCTGGTGTCCCTGCGGGGCGTCGTCGTGCGGCGCCCGGGTGGGAGTGACGGTGGGCATCGAGTCCTCTGAGGTGTGCGTACGGGTGGTCATCACGCCAGCCCCTCGGCGAGCGGGCCCAGCGCGAGCGCCGGGAAGTACGTGAGACCGGTGACGATCAGGACGGCCCCCACCAGGAGGCCCGCGAAGAGCGGTTTCTCGGTGCGCAGGGTGCCGGCCGTGACGGGGACCGGCTGCTGCGCGCCGAGCGAACCGGCCAGGGCCAGCACGGACACCATCGGCAGGAAGCGGCCGAAGAGCATCGCGAGACCGATCGTGGTGTTGAACCACTGCGTGTCGGCGCTCAGCCCGGCGAAGGCGGAGCCGTTGTTGTTGGCACCGGAGGTGTAGGCGTACAGGATCTCGGAGAAGCCGTGCGCTCCCCCGTTGGCCATCGAGTGCGGCGGCGTCGGCAGGGCCAGCGCGAACGCCGTGAAGACGAGCACGAGCGCCGGTGTGACCAGGAGGTAGCAGGCCGCCAGCTTGATCTCCCGGGGGCCGATCTTCTTGCCCAGGTACTCGGGCGTACGGCCCACCATCAGCCCGGCGAGGAAGACGGCGATGACCGCCATGATCAGCATGCCGTAGAGGCCGGAGCCGACACCGCCGGGCGCGATCTCGCCGAGCATCATGCCGAGCAGGGTGATGCCGCCGCCCAGGCCGGTGAAGGAGGAGTGGAAGGAGTCCACCGCGCCCGTCGAGGTGAGCGTGGTCGAGACCGCGAAGAGCGACGAGCCGCCGACGCCGAAGCGGACCTCCTTGCCCTCCATCGCCGCGCCCGCCGCCTGGAGGGCCGGGCCGTGGTGGGCGAACTCGGTCCACATCATCAGGGCGACGAAGCCCAGCCAGATGGTGACCATGGTGGCGAGCAGCGCGTAGCCCTGCCGCACGTTGCCGACCATCAGGCCGAAGGCGCGGGTGAGCGCGAACGGGACGACCAGGATCAGGAAGATCTCGAAGAGGTTCGTGAACGGGGTGGGATTCTCGAACGGGTGGGCGGAGTTGGCGTTGAAGTAGCCGCCGCCGTTGGTGCCGAGCTCCTTGATGGCCTCCTGGGAGGCGACCGCGCCGCCGTTGAACTGCTGTGAGCCGCCCATGAACTGACCGACCGCGTGGATCCCGGAGAAGTTCTGGATCGCGCCGCAGGCGACGAGCACGACCGCGGCGACGGCGGCCAGCGGCACCAGCACGCGGACGACGCCCCGCACCAGATCGGCCCAGAAGTTGCCCAGTTCGCCGTCGCCCGACCGGGAGAATCCGCGCACCAGGGCGACGGCGACGGCCATGCCGACGGCGGCGGAGACGAAGTTCTGCACGGTGAGGCCCGCGGTCTGCACCACGTGCCCCATGGCCTGTTCACCGGCGTACGACTGCCAGTTGGTGTTGGTCACGAAGGACACCGCGGTGTTGAACGCCTGGTCCGGGTCGATCGAGCGGAAGCCGAGCGAGAGGGGCAGCACCCCCTGCAACCGCTGCAGCAGGTACAGCAGGAGCACCCCGGCCGCCGAGAAGGCGAGCACCGCGCGCAGGTACGCGGGCCAGCGCATCCGGGCGTCCGGGTCGGCGCCCACGGCCCGGTAGATCCACCGCTCGACCCGCAGATGCCGGGTGGAGGAGTAGACCCGGGCGAGGTAGCCGCCGAGCGGGATGTAGGCGAGCGCCAGGGCGCCGAGGAGGGCGAGCGACTGGAGCACGCCCGCGAGCACCGGACCCATGGTGCCCGCCGCGAACGCAGCTGAGGGCACCGTCAGAACCTCTCCGGGAAGATCAGGGCGAGCACGAGATAGCCCAGCAGGGCGACGGCCACGACCAGGCCGACGACGTTCTCGGCGGTCACAGCTTCGTCACCCCCTTGGCGACGAGGGCCACCAGCGCGAAGGCCGCGAGCGTGGCGAGGACGAAGGCCAGGTCGGCCATCGTGGACTCCAGGTGAGGTGGGGCGGACAGGAACGGTTCGAGAAAAGCCCCTCCCCGACCGCTTCCGACCTGCGTTGACATCTCCCTGACGCGGCCCGGCTCGCCGTTGACGGCTCTCTTACGGCCCGAGCGGCCGGAATGCTGCGCCGACGGCCCGGCGAATGCGGAACGCTGCCCCGACGGCCCGGCAGTGCGCAAAGCTGCTGCGACGCTCCCGCGGTGCCCGGGGCGCAGTCACCGGCCCGTGCGCAGTCACCGCGTCAAAACGGCGGTCCCTGCCGTCAGCGTCCTGTCAAGGCGGGATGCACCGGGCCCGGGAGCGCTTACCGTCGGCCTTATGGGACCTCGTGACGACACCGGGAACACCCGGGACCGGGCCCGGGAACCGGACCGCGGGCACGGTGGCCCGGTGTGCGACCGCAGCTGGCGGGCCGACGCGCGCAGGGCCGTCCGCTGCGCCACCGCCCTGCTGGCCCTGCTGCTCCTCGTCGACGGGGCGGCCGGCACGCTCACCCCGTGGCGGGGGGTCTTCTGGCTCGCGCTGGCCGTGCTGCTGTTCGTCGTGCTGTACCCGGTCCGCGTCACGGCCGGCGAAGGCTGGCTCACCACCCGCCGGCTGCTCGGCACCCGCAGCGTGCGCACCGACCTGCTGGTGTCCGTGCGGTGGCACGACGGCGTCTCCCACCGGCTGATCCTGAACGACGCGCTGGGCGGCCGCGTCGAACTCGACCCCGCTGTCTTCGTGGACAACCCCGACCTCTGGTACCGCGTCGAGCAGGACGCCCTCGGGGCGCGGGCCGGCGGCTTCCTGCGGTGCGGGGGCGAGGCCCTGCGCCGGCTCACCGAGCGCGTCGACGGCGAGAACGCCCGCACCGTCTTCCACCTCTCCGGCCTCGACTGACCGGCCTGGCGCAGACGCCAGAGGCGTGGCCCAGGGGCGTGCCGTACGGCAGCGACGCGGCCCCGTCCGCGTCAGAAGGCCGTAAGAGAAGGCGCCGCGGGACTTGTCCCCGCCCCCACCGGCGGCTTGCATGAGCGGCGGGCACAGCGCCCGGCACCCCGACCGACCGGCGTCGCGGGCAGGCTCGGCCGCGGCGCTCCCGGACACGCCGGCCTCCCCGTCGACGCGCGTTCCGGGCCCGAGGGGCGCCGCGAGCCCATCCCGGCGTCCCTCGCCCAAGCCCCCGCCCTGCCGGCAGGCGCGGGCGCGCCGCCACCGTCGTTCCGCCGCGGCCTGCCGAGCCCAGGACCTCGGACGCCCTCCGCCGAAGGGCTGCCGTCCCGGCCCGCTCCACGGGCGCCTCCCCCGTCCGGCCCAATGTGTGACCGGCGGCACATCCCCCGCCGACGCGGCCAGTCTTAACGCAAGATTGACGCTCCCCGGCCCCTGATCCGAGGGCCCGCACCTCACGCTGTGCATACGCTGGTGCCGCTGACCGCGTGATGGCCGAACCTCACGCTGAGCCGCACCTCAGGAGCAACCCCGATGGCCACCACCGAGCACCCTCCTCCCAGCCGCCTGCGGGCGTGGATGCTGGAGGGCCTCTCCGACATGGGCAAGGGCGGCAGCCATACCGGCCCGCACGCCACGCCGGAGCCCCCGCACAAGGGGCAGCGCTGGTACCGGGTGATGTGCCTGACCGGTGTCGACTACTTCTCCACCCTCGGCTACCAGCCCGGCATCGCCGCGCTGGCGGCCGGCCTGCTCTCCCCCATCGCGACCATCGTGCTGGTGATCGTCACCCTCGCGGGCGCACTGCCCGTCTACCGCCGGGTGGCGAAGGAGAGCCCGCACGGCGAGGGCTCGATCGCGATGCTGGAGCGGCTGCTGTCGTTCTGGCAGGGCAAACTCTTCGTGCTCACCCTGCTCGGCTTCGCCGCCACCGACTTCTTGATCACGATCACCCTGTCGGCGGCCGACGCCTCCACCCACCTGGTGGAGAACCCGCACCTGACCAGCGCGCTGCACGACAAGCAGATGCTGATCACGCTGCTGCTGGTGGCCCTGCTCGGCGCGGTCTTCCTCAAGGGCTTCCTGGAGGCGATCGGCGTCGCGGTGGCACTGGTCGGCACCTATCTGCTGCTCAACGTGGTCGTCGTCATCGTCGGCTTCTGGCACGTCCTCACCGCCGAACATGTCGTCACCGACTGGGCCCACGCCCTGACCGCCGAGCACGGAAACGTTTTTGCGATGGTCGGCGTGGCCCTGGTCGTCTTCCCCAAGCTGGCCCTCGGCCTGTCCGGCTTCGAGACCGGCGTCGCGGTCATGCCGCACGTCAAGGGCGACGCCGGCGACACCGAGGCCCACCCGGCCGGCCGGATCCGGGACACCAGGAAGCTGCTGACCACGGCCGCCGTGATCATGAGCTGCTTCCTGATCGCGACCAGCTTCATCACGACCCTGCTCATCCCGAAGAACGAGTTCGAACCCGGCGGCCAGGCCAACGGCCGCGCGCTCGCCTACCTCGCGCACGAGTACCTGGGCGGCGCCTTCGGCACGGTCTACGACATCTCGACCATCGCCATCCTGTGGTTCGCCGGCGCCTCCGCGATGGCCGGCCTGCTCAACCTGATGCCGCGCTACCTGCCGCGCTACGGCATGGCCCCGCACTGGGCCCGGGCCGTCCGCCCGATGGTCCTCGTCTTCACGCTGGTCGCCTTCCTGGTCACCTGGATCTTCGACGCCAACGTGGACAAGCAGGGCGGCGCCTACGCGACCGGTGTGCTGGTGCTGATCAGCTCGGCCGCGATCGCAGTGACCATCGCCGCGCGCAAGGCCGGCCAGCACGGCTGGACGATCGCCTTCGGGGTGATCTCCGCGGTGTTCCTCTACACCACCGTCGTCAACGTCATCGAGCGCCCGGACGGCGTGAAGATCGGTGCCTGCTTCATCGCCGGCATCATCCTGATCTCCCTGCTGTCGCGCCTGCTGCGCGCCTTCGAGCTGCGCGTGACCAGCGTGACGCTCGACCCGATGGCCGAGCGGTTCATACGGGACATGGCCAGCCGGAAGATGCGCTTCATCGCCAACGAACCCGACCGGCGCGACAAGGCCGAGTACCGCGACAAGATCGAGCAGATCCGCGCCGACAACGACATGCCGGAGCAGGACGACTTCGTCTTCGCCGAGGTCACGGTCACCGACCCCTCCGAGTTCGAGGGCGGCCTCACCGTGCGCGGCGAGGTTCTGCACGGCCGCTACCGCGTCCTCACCTTGGAGTCGCCCTCCGTGCCCAACGCCCTGGCGGCGCTGCTGCTGCACGTCCGGGACGCCACCGGCTGCACCCCGCACATCTACTTCGAGTGGACCGAGGGCAATCCGTTCCGCAACTTCCTGCGGTTCTTCCTCTTCGGGCAGGGCGAGGTCGCACCGGTCACCCGCGAGGTGCTGCGCGAGGCGGAGCCGAACCGTGTGCGACGTCCCCGCGTCCACACGGGCTGACACCGGCCGCCCCGCGCGGGGTGCGCCCCGCCGGCGCCCTTATCGTGACCGGCATGCAGTCCTACACCATCGGCCAGGCAGCCCGGCTCCTCGGCGTGAGCCCCGACACCGCACGCCGCTGGGCGGACGCCGGGCGCGTGACGACCCACCGCGACGAGAGCGGACGGCGGCTGATCGACGGACGGGACCTCGCGGCGTTCTCCGTGGAGCTCGCCAAGGCGGGCACCGGCGAGGAGGAGACGCCGTACACCTCCGCGCGCAACGCCTTCCCCGGCATCGTCACGGCCATCAAGCTCGGTGACGTCGCCGCGCAGGTGGAGATCCAGGCGGGCCCCCACCGGCTGGTCTCCCTGCTCACCCGCGAGGCCGTCGAGGAGCTGGGCCTGGAGGTCGGCATGGAGGCCACGGCCCGCGTGAAGTCGACAAACGTACACATCGACAGAACCTGACGCCGACGCCGCCCGCCGGGGGCGCCGACGCCGTACGGACGGGGCGCTCGCAGCAGACACGGGAGCCGGGCACCGTACGAACGCACATGCCACCCGCACGGCGACGGGCCTTGGCTCATGCGATGAGACAGCAGACTTCCCCCTGGCAGATGCGTCAGTATGATCGGCGCATGGGAGGGGCCTGCGGGCTGCCTCCCCCCTGAGCACCGAGGGAGTCAACTCGTGATCACCCGTCCCGCCCGCCGGAGCCTGTCGATCGTCGGCGCGTCGGCCGCCGCCCTGCTGGCCCTGAGCGCCTGCTCCTCGTCCTCCGGCACCTCCGACGCCTCGGGCTCCACGGGCTCCGGCGCGACGGCCACGTCCGGCGCCTCGTCCGCGCCGAAGGTGGACGGCACGGTCACCGTCTTCGCGGCCGCCTCCCTCAAGGAGAGCTTCACGGCCCTCGGCCAGGAGTTCGAGAAGGCCCACCCGGGCGCCAAGGTCAGCTTCAACTTCGGCGGCAGCGACTCCCTCGCCGCCAGCATCACCGGCGGCGCCCCCGCCGACGTGTTCGCCGCCGCCAGCCCGAAGACGATGAAGATCGTCTCGGACGCCGGGGACACGGCCGCCGCGCCGGTCACCTTCGTGCGCAACCAGCTGGAGATCGCCACCCTGCCGGGCAACCCCGACAAGATCGCCTCCCTGAAGGACCTCACCCAGTCCGGCCTCAAGGTCGTGCTGTGCGACAAGACGGTGCCGTGCGGCGCCGCCGCGCAGAAGGCCCTGAAGGCGAGCGGTCTCGCCCTCACCCCGGTCTCCTACGAGCAGGACGTCAAGAGCGCCCTGACGAAGGTCGAGCTGAAGGAGGCCGACGCCGCCGTCGTGTACCGGACGGACGTGAAGGCCGCGGGTGAGAAGGTGCAGGGCGTGGAGTTCCCCGAGTCCGCCAAGGCCGTCAACGACTATCCGATCGCCCTGCTGAAGGACGCCCCCAACGCCGCCGCGGCCCAGGCCTTCATCGACCTGGTGAAGTCCCCCGAGGGGCAGAAGGTGCTGACCGGGGCCGGGTTCCTGAAGCCGTGACCTCCCTGGGCAAGACCGGCGCCGCGGACACCCTCGAGGGCGGTCCGCGGCGCCCCCGCGCCCGCACGGGCGTTCCGCTGCCGCTGCTGCTGCCCGCCCTGCTGGGGCTGGCGTTCCTGGTGCTGCCGCTGGTCGCGCTGCTGATCCGCGCCCCCTGGAGCACCCTGCCCGACCAGCTCACCAGCGCCCAGGTGTGGCAGGCGCTCCAGCTGTCCCTGATCTGCGCCACCGCGGCGACGGCGCTGAGTCTGCTCGTCGGCGTGCCCCTGGCCTGGCTGCTGGCCCGCACCGAGTTCCCCGGCCGCGGCCTGGTCCGTGCGCTGGTGACCCTGCCGCTGGTCCTGCCGCCGGTGGTCGGCGGTGTCGCGCTGCTGCTCGCCCTCGGGCGCAACGGCGTCATCGGGCAGTGGCTGGACTCCTGGTTCGGAGTGACGCTGCCGTTCACCACGACGGGCGTCGTCCTCGCGGAGACGTTCGTGGCGATGCCGTTCCTCGTCATCAGCGTCGAGGGCACCCTGCGGGCCGCCGACCGACGCTACGAGGAGGCCGCGCAGACCCTGGGCGCCTCGCGGTTCACCGCCTTCCGCCGGGTCACCCTGCCGATGATCGCGCCGGGCGTCGCGGCGGGCGCGGTGCTGGCCTGGGCGCGGGCGCTCGGCGAGTTCGGCGCCACGATCACCTTCGCCGGCAACTTCCCCGGCCGTACCCAGACCATGCCCCTCGCGGTCTACCTCGCGCTGCAGAACGACCCGGCGGCGGCCATCGCGCTCAGCCTGGTCCTGCTCGCGGTGTCCGTGGCCGTCCTGGCGGGGCTGCGCGACCGATGGATGACCGCCTCATGACCGACACCGCACAGCCGGCGACCGCCGCCGGCGCCCGCAGCACCGAGGGCCTGGACGCCCGTCTGGTCGTCGACCGCGGCTCCTTCCGCCTCGACGTGGCCCTGAGCGCGGCGCCCGGAGACGTCGTCGCCCTGCTCGGTCCCAACGGCGCCGGCAAGACCACCGCCCTGCGCGCCCTCGCCGGCCTCGTCCCGCTCACCGGGGGCCGCCTCCGGCTCGACGGCGCCGACCTGGATCGAACGCCGCCCGAGTCCCGGCCGGTCGGCGTCGTCTTCCAGGACTACCTGCTCTTCCCGCACCTGACGGCCCTGGACAACGTGGCGTTCGGGCCGCGCTGCCGGGGTGCGAGCAAGGCGCAGGCCCGCGCCGAGGCCGCCGTCTGGCTGGACCGGATGGGCCTGGTCGGCCACGCGGGCGCCAAGCCGCGCCGGCTGTCCGGGGGCCAGGCGCAGCGCGTCGCCCTCGCCCGCGCGCTCGCCACCCGTCCCCGGCTGCTCCTGCTGGACGAACCGCTGGCCGCGCTGGACGCCCGTACCCGGCTGGAGGTGCGCGCCCAGCTGCGCCGCCACCTCGCCGGGTTCGAGGCGGTGGCCGTCCTCGTCACGCACGACCCGCTGGACGCGATGGTGCTCGCCGACCGGCTGGTCGTCATCGAGCACGGCCGGGTGGTGCAGGAGGGCACGCCGGCCGACATCGCCCGTCATCCGCGCACCGACTACATCGCCCAGCTGGTCGGCCTGAACCTCTACCGCGGCCGGGCCGCGGGCCACACGGTCACGCTGGAGGCGGGCCCGCGGATCACCACCACCGAGGACCTCACCGGTGACGTCTTCGTCGCCTTCCCGCCCGGCGCGGTCACCCTGCACCGGGACCGCCCGACCGGTGCCAGCGCCCGCAACCTGTGGCGCTGCGAGGTGGCCGGTCTGGAGACGCACGGCGACCAGATCCGCGCCGACCTGGGCGGCGAGCTGGCGCTGGCCGCCGACCTCACCACGGTCGCGGCGGCCGAACTCGACTTGCATCCGGGTGCGCCGGTCTGGGCGACGGTCAAAGCGACGCAGACCCACGCATACCCGGCTTGAGCGGGCCGCGGCGCTACGGTGAGGCGCCATGACCCTGAGCATCCGCAACCAGCTCCCCGGCACCGTCACCGCCGTACACCCCGGCGAGGCCATGGCGATGGTCAAACTGCGCCTCGTCGGCGGGCAGGAACTCACCGCGGCCATCACCACGGAGGCCGCCGAGGACCTCGGTCTCGCCCCCGGTTCCGCGGTCCGCGCCCTGGTGAAGTCGACCGAGGTCTCCGTCGCCACCCACCGGGTGGAGGGCCTGTCGATCCGCAACCAGCTCCCCGGCGCGGTGATCGGCCTCACGACCGGCGCCGCCATGGCGTCGGTGAGGATCTCCGTCCCCGGAGGCGAACTGACGGCGGCGATCACCCGGGACGCGGCGAGGGACCTCGGCCTCTTCGTCGGCTCGGACGTGATCGCCCTGATCAAGGCGACGGAGGTGGCGCTGGCGACGGCGTAGCCCGGCGGGATCACTCGCGATCCCGGCGTGACAGGGGCGAGGGCCCCGCCCGGACAACCGGACGGGGCCCTCGGCCACGGCTCACACGGCCCTGCGGCGCGCTCAGTCCTCGTACGCGTCCAGCGGCGGGCAGGAGCAGACCAGGTTCCGGTCACCGAACGCCTGGTCGATACGGCGCACCGGCGGCCAGTACTTCTCCGCGGGCGAGACATCGCCCGGGAAGACGGCCTCCTCGCGGCTGTAGGCGTGCTTCCACTCACCGACGAGCGCGGCCGCGGTGTGCGGGGCGTTGCTCAGCGGGTTGTCCTCGGCGGGCCACTCGCCGGAGCCGACCTTCTCGATCTCCGCACGGATGGCGATCATCGCCTCGCAGAACCGGTCCAGCTCGGCCAGGTCCTCGGACTCGGTCGGCTCGATCATCAGCGTGCCGGCCACCGGGAAGGACATCGTCGGCGCGTGGAAGCCGTAGTCGATGAGGCGCTTGGCCACGTCGTCCACGCTCACGCCGGTCGCCTTGGTCAGCGGGCGCAGGTCGATGATGCACTCGTGCGCGACCAGGCCGCCGGGGCCGGTGTAGAGCACCGGGTAGTGCGGCTCGAGGCGCTTGGCGATGTAGTTCGCGGACAGCACGGCCACCTGGGTGGCGCGCTTGAGGCCCTCGCCGCCCATCAGGCGGACGTACGCCCACGAGATCGGCAGGATGCCCGCGCTGCCCCAGGGGGCCGCCGAGATCGGGCCGACACCCGTCTCCGGGCCGGCGGTGGGCTGCAGCGGGTGGTTCGGCAGATACGGCGCGAGGTGCTCGCGCACCGCGACCGGGCCGACGCCGGGGCCGCCGCCGCCGTGCGGGATGCAGAACGTCTTGTGCAGGTTCAGGTGGGAGACGTCGCCGCCGAAGTGGCCCGGCTTGGCGAGGCCGACGAGCGCGTTGAGGTTGGCGCCGTCGACGTAGACCTGGCCGCCCGCCTCGTGGACCTGGGCGCAGATGTCGGCGACGTGCTCCTCGAACACACCGTGCGTGGACGGGTAGGTGATCATCAGCACCGCGAGCTCGTCGCGGTACTGCTCGATCTTGGCCCGCAGGTCCTCGACGTCGATCTCGCCGTCCTCGGCGGTCTTGACGACGACGACCTTCATGCCGGCCATCACGGCGCTGGCGGCGTTGGTGCCGTGCGCCGAGGAGGGGATGAGGCAGACGGTGCGCTGGTCGTCGCCGTTGGCGCGGTGGTAGCCGCGCACGGCCAGCAGACCGGCGAGCTCGCCCTGCGAACCGGCGTTGGGCTGCAGGGAGACCTTGTCGTAGCCGGTGACCTCGGCGAGACGGTCCTCCAGCTCGTGGATGAGCGTGAGGTAGCCCTCGGCCTGCTCGGCGGGCGCGAAGGGGTGCAGCTGGCCGAACTCGGGCCAGGTGACCGGCTCCATCTCGGTGGTCGCGTTGAGCTTCATCGTGCAGGAGCCCAGCGGGATCATGCCGCGGTCGAGCGCGTAGTCACGGTCGGACAGCTTGCGCAGGTAGCGCAGCATCGCCGTCTCGGAGCGGTGCTGGTGGAAGACCGGGTGGGTCAGGTAGGCGTCGGTGCGCAGCAGGTCCTGCGGCAGCGCCTCACCGGCGACGGCGTGCAGGGCCTCGACGTCGCCCTCGACACCGAAGGCGTTCCACACGGCGGTGAGCTGTTCGCGGGTGGTGGTCTCGTCACAGGCGATCGAGACGTGGTCGGCGTCCGCGCGGTACAGGTTGACCCCGTTGTCCCGGGCGGCGGCCACGACCTCGTCGGCCCGGCCGGGCACGCGCACGGTCAGGGTGTCGAAGTAGGAGCCGTGCACCACCTCGGCGCCGCCGGCCTTCAGGCCCTCGGCCAGGATCGCGGCGTAGCGGTGCGTGCGCTGCGCGATCCCCTTGAGGCCGTCGGGACCGTGGTAGACGGCATACATGCCGGCCATCACCGCGAGCAGCACCTGGGCGGTGCAGATGTTGCTGGTGGCCTTCTCACGGCGGATGTGCTGCTCGCGCGTCTGCAGCGCCAGGCGGTAGGCCTTGTTGCCGTCCGCGTCCACGGACACGCCCACGAGCCGCCCGGGCAGGCTGCGCGCGAACTTCTCGTGGACGGCCATGTAGCCGGCGTGCGGGCCGCCGAAGCCCATCGGCACGCCGAACCGCTGGGTGGTGCCGACCGCGATGTCCGCGCCCAGTTCGCCCGGCGACTTCAGCAGGGTCAGCGCCAGCAGGTCGGCGGCGACCGTCACGAGCGCGCCGAGCTCGTGCGCCTGGTCGATGACCGGCTTGATGTCGCGTACGGCACCGGAGGCGCCCGGGTACTGGATCAGCACGCCGTTGATCTCACGGGCGGCGATGTCGGCCGGGATGCCCTCGCTCAGGTCGGCGACGACGACCTCGACACCGGTCGGCTCGGCGCGGGTCTCGATCACGGCGATGGTCTGCGGCAGCGCGTCCGCGTCGACCAGGAACAGGCCCTTCTTGTTCTTGCCCATGCGCCGGGACAGCGCCATCGCCTCGGCCGCGGCCGTGCCCTCGTCGAGCAGGGAGGCGCCGGAGGTGGGCAGACCGGTCAGGTCGGCGACCATGGTCTGGAAGTTCAGCAGCGCCTCGAGGCGGCCCTGGGAGATCTCCGGCTGGTAGGGCGTGTACGCCGTGTACCAGGCCGGGTTCTCCATGACGTTGCGCAGGATGACCGGCGGGGTGAACGTGCCGTAGTAGCCGAGGCCGATCATCGACCCGAGGACCTGGTTGCGGTCGGCCAGCGAACGCAGCTCGGCGAGCACCTCGGCCTCGCTGCGGGCGCCCGGCAGGTCCAGGGCGTCGGCGTTCTTGATCACATCCGGCACCGCGGCGGCGGTGAGCTCGTCCAGCGAGCCGTACCCGACCTGGGCGAGCATCTTGGCCCGCGCCTCGTGGTCGGGGCCGATGTGACGCTGCTCGAAGGGGATCCCCTGCTCGAGCTCGGCGAGCGGAATGCGGTGGGCGGTCATTGCGGAGGCCTCCTGGTCTGACGCGACCTTCGTGGGGCACCACGGCGCGGGTACCCGGACGGCCTCCCCCTCTGTCATCTCGACCTGAGAGCTTCACCGGAGCGCCCGAGGGCACCCGGCTTTCACCGTCGGTGAGAGCGGGAGCCGTGACGCCCGCCCTGCTTTCCAGAGTGACCTCGTCCGTGCGGTACGTGGGCCTGAGAGATTCCGGGGAGGATTTGCTCCTTCGGCGCCTCCGATGGTGTCTGGAGGACTCTCCCGCACGGGGTCAGCAGCCGTTGTCAGCCTACCAGCGAGGTCAACGCCGGGCCTTCGAGTGGCCGCCGTCTCGATTGTGCTCTTTTGTAGTGCTTACGGATGTGTTGCGACCAAGTGGAGGGCCCGTGCAGACCGAGATCGATCCGCGCAACCTGATCGGCCGCAAGGCGTTCGACCGCAACGGCGTCAAGATCGGTACCGTCGACGAGGTCTACCTCGACGACGCCACGGGCGTACCGGAATGGGCCGCCATACGAACGGGCCTGTTCAGCAGGGACGCGTTCGTCCCGCTGGAGCCGAGCGAGCTGGTCGAGGGCGCGCTGCACGTCCCCTTCGACCGGGCCCTGATCAAGGACGCCCCGGACTTCGGGGTGGGCCGCCATCTCTCCCCCGAGCAGGAGCTCCAGCTCTACCACCACTACGGTCTCGACATCGCCGCACCGCCCCCGCTCCAGGACCGCGACTTCGGCAAGGTGGCCGGCACGGACGAGCCCTGACCCCACCGGAACCCGACCGTCACCCCCACCGGAACCCAAGCTTCCGCGGAACCCCGGCCTCCCCCTGCCGCGCCCCTGGCTCCGCTACGGCGACCACGCGAGCGCGGCAGCGTCCGGAACCCGAGCCTCCCTCCGCCGGGAAGGCCGGCTCGGGCCAGCGTTTCGGGCGGCGCGGACGGAGGCCGTGCGAAGGAGGACGCCGCCCGGAGGAGGACGCCGTCCGACACGGCCCGGCCGGCGCGCCCCAGTGCGTCGGCCCGGATGCCGTCCCTCACCACGGCGGCGCCCCGAGCACCGCGCCGTCGGCCTGGCCCGTCGGACCACCCGCCGGCGCAGGGGGACCATCGCCCGCCTGTTCCGCCCGTACCGGCGGGTCCAACCGCTCCGCGACTGTCCCCTCGTCCCGCACCAGGGAGTCCGGCCCCCCTGACGCCGCCGAGGCCGGTCCCCCCGACTCCGCCCCGGAAGCCACCCCCTCCGCTTCCCACGCGCCCTCGGCGCTCTGGGCGCTCTCCTCCCCCGGTCTTCGCCGCACCAGCGGCAACGGCTCCGCCGGCTCCAGATCCGGATCGTCCGTGCGGAACGTGCGCACCCGGCCGGGCGGTGAGTCCGGCGTCTCGAAGCGGACCGTGACCCGGCCGAGGCCGCTGCCCTGGACCCAGCCGTGTCCGTACCGCGCGTGCCGCACGTCGTGCCCCGGATACCAGCGCCGCTCGGCCGGCTCCGGCTCCTGAGGGACCGGCGCCGGTCGACCGCCGCCCAGGTGACCGCCGCCGTCCTCCTCCGGCCCCTCCGGCCGTTCCAAGGCCTCGGCCCGCGCCCGCTCCCCGGCCGCCTGTGCGAACAGGTCCTCCTGCGTGTAGTCGGCGAGTCCGCTGACGCCCACGCCGAGCAGCCGCACCCCGCCCGTGGTGTCCACCGCGTCCAGCAGCCGCAGCGCCGCCTCGCGGACCACCGCGGGGTCGTCCGTGGGCCCGCGCAGCGTCTCCGACCGGGTCAGCGTCGAGAAGTCGTAGCGCCGCACCTTCAGCACGATGGTCCGCCCGGACAGCCCGGCGCCGCGCAGCCGCCGCACGCACCGGTCGGCCAGCCGCTGCACCTCCAGGCCGATCCGCAGCCGGTCGTGGATGTCCACGTCGTAGGTGTCCTCGACGGAGACGGACTTGGCCTCCCGCTCGGCGACCACGGGCCGGTCGTCGTGTGCCAGTGCCATCGCGTACAGCCCGTGTCCATGGGCCTTGCCCAGCAGCCGCACCAGCTCGTCCTCACCGGCCTCCACGATCTCGTCGACCGTGGTGATGCCGGCCCGGCGCAGATGGTCACCGGTCGCCGGGCCGACGCCGGGCAGCGTCCGCACCGACATCGGTCCGAGCAGCGCCCGCTCGGTGCCCGGCTCGATCAGCACCAGGCCGTCCGGCTTGGCCTGCTCGGAGGCGATCTTGGCGAGCATCTTGGAGGCGGCGAGCCCCACCGACCCGGTCAGTCCGGTGACCTCCCGGATGTCCGCGCGCAGCTTCAGCCCCGCCCGCTGCGCGGAATCGCTGTCCCAGGCGACCCCACCGGCCTCCAGGTCCACGAACGCCTCGTCCAGGCTCAGCGGCTCCACCAGAGGGGACAGCGCCCGCAGCAGCGTCATCACCTGGTCGCTGATCGCCCGGTAGAAGCCGAAACGGGGGGTGAGGTACGCGGCGTTCGGCGCCAGCCGGCGCGCCTGAGCCGTGGGCATCGCGGAATGGACCCCGAAGACCCGCGCCTCGTAGGAGGCGGTGGCCACCACCCCGCGCGGCCCGAGCCCGCCCACGACGACGGCTTTTCCCCGCAGGCTGGGCTTGGACGCCTGCTCCGCCGACGCGAAGAAGGCATCCATGTCCAGATGCAGAATCGTGGGCGCGGTCCTCACACATCCGATCCTGCACCACACCACTGACAACGCCCCCCGGCGACCGGCCGACGCCGGTGCCCGTCGGGGGCGTGCCCCGGGCTAGACCGCCCGGTTGCGCCGGCGCGCCAGCTCGTCCCCGGGGTTGTGGCCGACGAGGGTCTCGCCGGTGTCCACTCGCTCCCCGTGCAGCTGGGAGAGCGCGTGCTCCACGTCCCGCCACACCACGCCGACGGCGATGCCGAAGATGCCCTGGCCGCCCTGCAGCAGGGCGTGCACCTCGTCCGGCGAGGTGCACTCGTACACGGTCGCGCCGTCGCTGAGCAGCGTCATGCGCTCCAGGTCGCGAAAGCCCCGCTCGCGCAGATGCTGGACGGCGGTGCGGATGTTCTGCAGCGACACCCCGGTGTCGAGGAACCGCTTGACGATCTTGAGGACGACGACGTCCCGGAAGCTGTACAGACGCTGCGTCCCCGACCCGTAGGCGGGCCGCACGCTCGGCTCGACGAGGCCGGTGCGGGCCCAGTAGTCGAGTTGCCGGTAGGTGATGCCGGCGGCCGCGCAGGCCGTCGGACCGCGGTAGCCGATCTGCTCGGACGCCATGGACGTCGCCTCTCCGCCGCTCGGCACGGCCGTCGGTCGCTGCGGAGCGTGATCGGCCGCGCTGCTGTGAAGCGGATACGGAGCGCTTCCCCCGAAACCGCGTCCGGGGGCGCCCCCAGCCCTACCGCCGCCGCTGCTTCCCACGCCGACCTCCGTCCTCGTCCTGCCTTCTCGAAGGTAGGCAGCCACCAGGGGTGCGTCAACGACCGCCACACTCGGCACGCCGAGTGATAATCACCCTAAGAGTGGTTTCCCGTACCCCACCGCGGGGAAAGGCTAGCCGAATGCGCTCGGCGCACAGCGTAGGACGCTCTCACGCGCCATCGGCACATGCCGCCGCAGTCGACCGCCGCACCACGCGGCGCGACCGGCGCGGACCGGTCTCGCCGGCCCCCGCTCGTCGCCCCGCCCGCTGCGGCTACTGGCTGCTGGTGCCGAAGTCCTCCGGCGAGATCTGGTCGAGGAACTCGCGGAACTTCTCCACCTCGTCCTCCTGCTCGTCCGGAATCGCGATGCCCGCGTCGTCCAGCACCGTGTCACTGCCGTAGATCGGCGTGCCGGTGCGCAGGGCCAGCGCTATGGCATCGGACGGGCGGGCGCTCACCTCGACGCCACTGGCGAAGACCAGCTCGGCGTAGAAGACGCCGTCACGCAGGTCCGTGATGCGCACTTCGGTGAGTTCCTGACCGACGGCCTCCAGCACGTCCTTGAACAGGTCGTGGGTCAGCGGCCGCGCGGGGGCCATGCCCTGCTGGGCGAAGGCGATCGCCGTCGCCTCCCCCGGCCCGATCCAGATGGGGAGGTAGCGGTCGCCTCCCACTTCGCGCAGGAGCACGATCGGTTGGTTGGAGGGCATTTCGACCCGGACACCTACGACATCGAGCTCGTTCACACAGCAACCCTAGGCCGTGCCCGCTACGTTTGGGTAGTCGAGCCCGGAACGCATGGATGATCATCACATTCACGGACCGCCCGGATGTCACCTCCGGCGCCCGTGCGGACACCGCATGTCGCGCGCCCGGCCACCTCACGAGCCGCCCGCTCGTACACCCCGCCCGGCATCCGGCCGGATCAGCGCAGCCGCACCCCGAGCGCGGTCTGCACCAGTGCGGCGTGCAGCTTGACGGTCAGGTCCGCGAGCTCCCTGGTGCGGTCCTCGGCATGCGCCCTGGTCTGCGGATTGCGGTGACGCCTGAGCGGGGCCACCACCTGCTCGACCAGCCCGGCCTCCCGCTCCGCGGCGGCCTTCATCACCCGCAGATGGCGCGGCTCGATCCCGAACCGGCCGAGCTGGGCGATCAGCGAGGCCACGGTGACCGCCTCCGCGTCGTACACGCCCTCCTCGATGGGCGCGATCAGGCCGTACGACTCCCACTCCTGAAGTTCCGGCTCGCCGATGCCGGCGGCGGAGAGCAGCTCGGAGCGGCCCACACGGGCGACCGTGGGTTCATCGGACAGCTCGGGCATCTGCTCGCCGTCCCGCTGCCGGCCCAGCGTCGGCACCCGCACCGGCTCGCCCCGCTCCATGGCGTCCAGATGCTCCCGGATCACCTTCAGCGGCAGATAGTGGTCCCGCTGCATCCGCAGCACCCGGGCGAGCCGCTCGACGTCCTGAGCACTGAACTTGCGATACCCCGAGGGGGTCCGCCGCGGCTCGATCAGCCCCTCCGACTCCAGGAAGCGGATCTTGGAGATCGTGACCTCGGGGAACTCCTCGCGCAGCACGTTCAGGACCGTGCCGATGCTCATCAGCCCACTGTCCGCCGCGGCGGTGCCGTGGCCGGCACCGCCGCCCGGTGTTCGAAGCATGGACCTTCCCTGGGGGTGTGTCCCCCGGACGCAGTCCGAGGGAGGGTCAGTAGCCCCGCTGGCTCGCGTAGAAGACCAGCCGGTACTTGCCGATCTGCACCTCGTCACCGTTGTGCAGGGCGACCTGGTCGATGCGCTCGCGGTTGACGTAGGTGCCGTTGAGGCTGCCCACGTCGGCGACCGTGAACGTGCCGTCCGGGCTGCGCCGGAACTCCACGTGGCGGCGCGAGACCGTGACGTCGTCCAGGAAGATGTCGCTCTGCGGGTGGCGGCCGGCCGTCGTCAGCTCACCGTCCAGCAGGAAGCGGCTGCCCTGGTTGGGGCCACGGCGCACGACCAGGAGCGCGGAGCCCAGCGGCAGCGCGTCCACGGCCGCCTGCGCCTCCGGGGAGAGCGCCGGAAGCTGCGTCTGACCGGTGACCTCGGCGTCGTAGGCCTCGATACCGGAGATGGAGATCGTGGACGTCGTCTCGGACGAGCGCTCCGGCACCGCCCCGGCGCGCAGCGGCGCACCGCAGTTGGAGCAGAAGCGGCTGTTCTCCGCGTTGCGGTGACCGCACCTCGTGCAGACCAGGGCCGACATGGACGGATCCTCCTGCCGCGGCTGCCCCGCCGGGGCATGGGACGCGTACGGGTCGGGCGTAAACCCTCCACCCGTACCTGAGGTTGACGGTTGTCCGAAACCTATGCCGCCGGCCTGGGCAGGGTCAACAGACGGCGCGCCCTGACCACCGGAAATGCCACCGCCCGGACCAGCCACCTGGTCCCGGAACAGCGGACGCTGCGCCTCTTCGTCGGGCTGGGCGCGATGGCGAGCGGTCGCGTTGCTGTCGCTGCCCTCTCGCGCGCTCTTGCCGAACAACCTCGCAAACAACTTCACGGGCGATTCCCCTTGACCGAAACAGACCCGCCCGTGGGGCAGGACGAACCCTGACTGAACACACCGGTCGACCCGGACACCTTCACAACGTCCGTATCCACCAGACAGTTTCCACCACGCACCACGCCTTCGGTGCGCCGACCCCCCGCAACCTCATGCCCTCGTCGGACGCCCCCCATGCACCCTCGGTTCACTGGGAGGACGACCGAGCGTAGTCAGGCTGCTTCGCCGGTCGCAAGGCGTCCACGACGATCTTGCTCGATCGCTCCACGGTCACGGTGGCCTGCTCCTTCTCCAGAGTCTGCACCACGCCTCCAGGGATGTTGAGCGCCGGTTCCAGGTCCTGCGGCTTGCCGATGACCTTGAAACGATACGGCGCGGTGATCTTGTTCCCGTCGACGCTCACCGACTTGCCGGAGTCCGTGAGATAGGTGCCGGCGACCACGCGCACATCGTTGACCTGGATCGCCTCCGCGCCCGCGGCGCGCAGCTCCTGGATCGCGTCGAGCAGCATGTCCGCCTCGACCGTCCCCTTCGTGTCGTCGATGGTCATGGTGATGCCGGGACCCTGCGCGGCCACCGTGCCCGCCAGAATGCCGAGTTGCCGTTCCTTCTCGACCGTCTGCTTGCGGGCCTCCTCGGCCTGGTCGGAGCTGTTCTCCAGCTCCTGCCGCTGCTTGTCGAGTCCCTGCTTCTCGTCCTCAAGACGCTGAGTGCGGTCGTCGAGTTCATCGAGGATGCGGACAAGATCTTCTTGGCGGGCACCGCGCAGCGCGCTGTCGCTGTCACTGTTGGACGCGACCTGCACGGCGAGGCCGAAGCCCAGGCCGAACAGCAGCACCGCCACGATGAGTTGGGCCCGGGTGATGCGCGGCGGCCACAGCCCCTTGACCAGCCGCTGCCGGCCGGTCAGCCCCGGCTCCGGCGCCCCGCCGGCACGCTCCTGGGCCTGCTCCTGCGCCTGCCCCTCCGAGGCCTGCGCCGGCACCTCCTCGGGCAGCTCCCGGCGCAGCGGCGTGTTCTCGGGCTTCTCGTCGTCCTTGTCGCTCATCGTCCTCACGCCCGGAACACATGCCGTCGGATCGCCGCGGCGTTGGAGAAGATCCGGATGCCGAGCACGACGACGACGCCGGTGGACAGCTGCGCGCCCACGCCCAGCTTGTCGCCGAGGAAGACGATCAGCGCGGCCACCACCACGTTCGACAGGAACGAGACCACGAAGACCTTGTCGTCGAAGATGCCGTCCAGCATGGCCCGCAGACCACCGAAGACGGCGTCCAGCGCCGCCACGACGGCGATCGGCAGATACGGCTCGACGACCGCCGGAACCTCCGGCCGGACCAACAGGCCGGCCACGACTCCCACGACGAGGCCCAGTACGGCGATCACGATGTGCCCTTCTCAGTCTTTCCCGCGCTCGGCTGTGCGGTACGTACGATCACACTCGGTGCGGCGGGCAGCCGGAGGTCGCTCTGCACGGAGATGCTGGTCCGGATGCCGTAGTTCTCCTGCAGGGCGTTCAGATACAGCCCGTCCGCGCTGTCCTGGAAGCGCGTGCTCAGCTGCTCGCCCTCCCCCACCGCCAGCACCGTGTACGGCGGCACCAGCGGCTTGTTGTCGACCAGTATCGCGTCCCCCGCGGCCCTGATCGCGGACAGTGCCGTCAGCCGCTGCCCGTTGATCGCGACGGCCTCGGCGCCGGACGCCCACAGGCCGTTGACCACCCGCTGCATGTCCCGGTCGCGGACACGGCCCGTGTCGGAGAACCCACTGGTCTCCCGCGGGTTGCCGGCCTGGCCGGAAGAGGCTTCCTGCGCGTCGTCGACGACCAGTTTGACCCCCGGCCCGTGCACCGCGGTCGCCCCCGACAGGATGCCGACCAACTCGGCCTGGCTACCGCCGCCGGTGGACTTCAGCGCCTCGCGCTGCCGCGCGCCCACGTCCGCGCGCAGCTTGTCGACGGTGCCCTCGAGGCCGTCGGCCGTCTCGGTCTCCCGGTCGATCCGGTCGATCAGCTCCTGGCGCTCCTTGGCGACGACCGGTGCCGCCACCCGCGCCTGGGCCGCTCCGACGGTGACCACGAGCGCCGCGAGCACGAGCCCGGCGGCGAGCCCCAGCTTCGCTCTGAGCGTCTTGGGCAGGCCCTGCGCACCGGTCGCCTGCTTGCGTGCGGCGGCCTCCGCATAGCCGTCGTCGAGGCTGTGGTCCATGACGTTGGTGAGCAGCGACATGGACGCGTCCGGACGCGACGGTGGCGTACGTGTGCTCCGAACGGGGGGCTGCTGCGGCATGCCGCACATCGTCGCACGCCGCGACGGGTTCCTCCGAATGGCCCCACCGGCGTGCCGGACAGGCCCCCCTTGGGGACATCTGTCCGGCACGCACGTGTGCAGGGACGCTTACCGTCCGGCGCTGTCCACGACGGCCGACCACTCGTCCAGCAGGGCCTGCGCGGAGGCGTCGTCGGGCCCCTCCGCCCACAGGTGGGTGACGGCCTCCGCCGGGTCGGGCAGCACCATCACCCAGCGCCCGTCGCTCTCCACCACCCGCACGCCGTCGGTGGTGTCCACGTGGCGGTCTCCGGCCGCCTCGACGACCCGCCGCATCACCAGGCCCTTGACGGCCCACGGGGTCGCCAGATCCCGCTTGAGGACATGCGCCCGCGGAATGCGCGCGTCGATCTGGCTGAGCGTGAGCTGCGTACGCGCCACCAGACCGATCAGCCGCACGAACGCGGCCGTACCGTCGTAGACGCTGCTGAACTCGGGGACGATGAAGCCGCCCTTGCCGTCACCGCCGAAGATGGTGCCCTCCTCGCCGCCGACCCGCGTCAGGTCGTCCGGCGAGGTGGTCGTCCACTCCACCTGGGTGCCGTGGTACGCCGCCACCTGCTCGGCGATCCGCGTGGTGGTCACCGGAAGGGCCACCCGGCCGCTGCGCCGCTCCGCCGCGATCAGGTCGAGCATCACCAGCAGGGCCCGGTCGTCCTCGATGATCCGCCCCTTCTCGTCCACGAGCGACAGCCGCTCGCCGACCGGGTCGAAGCGCACACCGAACGCGGCACCCGAGGACGCCACGATCTCACCGAGCCGCACCAGCCCCGCCCGGCGCATCTCGGTGGTCTCCGTCGGCCGGGACTCGTCGAGGCCGGGGTTGATCGTCAGCGAGTCCACGCCGAGCTTGCCCAGCAGGCTGGGCAGGACCAGGCCGGCGCTGCCGTTGGAGGCGTCGACGACGACCTTGAGACCCGACTCGGCGATCCCGGTCGTGTCGACGTTCCGCAGCAGCGACCCGGTGTACGAGTCGAACACGCTGGCCGGGAAGTGCAAGTCACCGATCTCGCCGGGGAACGCACGCCGGTACTCCTGCCGCGCGAACACCCGGTCCAGCTTGCGCTGGCCGCCCTGCGACAAGTCGGCGCCGTTGCCGTCGAAGAACATGATGTCGACCGAGTCCGGCACCCCGGGCGTCGTCCGGATCATGATGCCGCCGGCGCTGCCCCGGGCGGTCTGCTGGCGCGCCACCGGCAGCGGCACGTTCTCCAGGTCGCGTACGTCGATGGCGCTGGCCTGCAGCGCGGAGATCACCGCCCGCTTCAGCGCCCGGGCACCACGGGAGTGGTCACGGGCGGTGGTGACGGTCGAGCCCTTCTTCAGGGTGGTGGCGTACGCGCCGGCCAGGCGCACGGCGAGCTCCGGCGTGATCTCGACGTTGAGGATGCCGGACACACCGCGGGCGCCGAACAGGTGAGCCTGTCCGCGGGACTCCCAGATGACCGACTGGTTGACGAAGGCGCCGGCCTCGATCGTCTTGAACGGGTAGACCCGCACATTGCCCTGCACGATCGACTCTTCGCCGATCAGGCACTCGTCGCCGATGACGGCGCCGTCCTCGATCCGCGCGGCCCGCATGATGTCGGTGTTCTTGCCGACGACGCATCCGCGCAGATTGCTGTGTTGCCCGACGTAGACGTTGTCGTGCACCACGGCCTTGTGCAGGAAGGCCCCGCTCTTGACGACGACGTTGGAGCCCACCACGGTGTGCTCCCGGATCTCGGCGCCGGCCTCGACCTTGGCGTAGTCACCGATGTACAGCGGCCCGCGCAGCACGGCGTCCGGATGCACTTCGGCACCCTCCGCCACCCATACGCCCGGCGAGATCTCGAAGCCGTCGATCTCGACGTCGACCTTGCCCTCCAGGACGTCGGCCTGGGCCTTCACATAGCTCTCGTGGGTGCCCACGTCCTCCCAGTAGCCCTCGGCGACATAGCCGTAGATCGGCTTGCCTTCCTTCATGAGCTGCGGGAACACATCGCCGGACCAGTCGACGGGCACGTCGGCCTCGACGTAGTTGAACACCTCGGGCTCCATGACATAGATGCCCGTGTTGACGGTGTCCGAGAAGACCTGGCCCCAGGTCGGCTTCTCCAGGAAGCGCTCGACCTTGCCTTCCTCGTCGACGATGGTGATGCCGAATTCCAGCGGGTTGGGCACGCGGGTCAGGCAGACCGTGACCAGAGCACCCTTTTCCTTGTGGAAATTGATCAGCTCGGTGAGGTCGAAGTCGGTCAGGGCGTCACCGGAGATGACGAGGAAGGCATCGTCCTTCAATGCTTCTTCGGCGTTCTTGACGCTTCCGGCGGTACCGAGGGGCTTCTCCTCGTTGGCATAGGTGAGCTCCATGCCGAGCTCTTCGCCGTCACCGAAGTAGTTCTTGACCAGTGACGCCAGGAACTGCACTGTGACGACGGTCTCATTGAGCCCATGCCTTTTGAGCAGCCGCAGCACGTGCTCCATGATCGGCCGGTTGGCGACCGGCAGGAGCGGCTTGGGCATGCTAGAGGTCATGGGCCGAAGGCGAGTGCCTTCGCCTCCGGCCATCACGACGGCCTTCATGTCGGAAGCGTCCTCCTCGAAGAGACGACGGTCTAGCCGACTACACCCGTCCAAATTCTCCCGTACTTTTCCCGGGCGGGCCATCGGACCGCGGTTAGCACCAACGGGCGGAGGGGGTCAGTCGGCCATGGCGTCCGCACGAACAAGGCGGCGGACTTGTACTACGTACAAGACTCCTGCCCACCAATAGAGGGTTGTACCCCATCCGGCGAACGCCCATCCGAAAATAGCAGCGAGTGACGAGATCCATCCCGTTCCGTCACTGAGCAGCAGGAGCGGGAAGGCATACATCAGGTTGAAGGTCGCGGCCTTGCCGAGGAAGTTGACCTGGGGCGGCGGATACCCGTGGCGGCGCAGGATGCCCACCATCACGAGCAGAACCAGCTCACGCGCAAGCAGTACAGCGGTCAACCACAGAGGCAGAATCTCGCGCCAGGTGAGGCCCACCAGAGTGGAGAGGATATAGAGCCGGTCGGCCGCCGGATCGAGGAGCCGGCCGAGGCTGCTGATCTGGTTCCAGCGCCGCGCGAGCTTCCCGTCCAGATAGTCACTGACACCGCTCAGGGCCAGCACGAGAAGTGCCCAGCCGTCGCTCTTCGGCCCACCGAACTCGGGCCGCAGGATGAGCCACAGGAACAGGGGCACGCCGACGAGCCGCGCCATGCTGAGGATGTTGGGGATGGTGAGGACCCGGTCTGTCTGGACGCGGGTCTCCTGGACCTCCACCCGGGGGCCTCCAGAGGGGAAAAGTACCGACGATGCCCCCTGACCTTACCTCAACGCAAAAAAGCTCCGGCTCTCGGGCTGTATGCCCAAGAGCCGGAGCTGTAAAAGGAGTTCGGCGGCGTCCTACTCTCCCACAGGGTCCCCCCTGCAGTACCATCGGCGCTGTAAGGCTTAGCTTCCGGGTTCGGAATGTAACCGGGCGTTT